>JAIUPO010000018.1 GCA_020160805.1 Actinomycetota bacterium
TGGGACCCACGCTCGTACCGCCCACGCAGAGCGTGGGACCCAGCTCCGATACTTCGCGGGGACCCCGTCCACGACTTTAGAACACGGCCTAGCACTACTTAGGTGACGGTGCACAGGTTGCAACCTGTGCACAGTCACCTAAGTAGTGCTGGGAGGCGCTGTCTCGGCCGCTGACGGGGGTGCCGTCGTCGCGGGTCGCGGCGCGGTCGCCCGCGAGGCGCGCTTGGCCTTGGCTTTGGCCTTCGCCTTCTGCTTGGCCTTGCGCCGCGCCTTCGCCTCCCGGGCATCCACCTCGGTCGCGAGATCCTCCAGCAGGTCACGCAATTCGGAGCGCACGAAGTCACGGGTGGCGGTCTCGCGCATGGCCAGACGCAGCGAGGCGACCTCGCGCGTTAGGAACTCGGTGTCCGCGAGATTGCGCTCGTCGCGGCCCCGATCCTGTTCCAGCGCAACGCGATCGCGGTCAGCCTGGCGGTTCTGGGCGAGCAGGATGAGGGGGGCGGCATATGACGCCTGCAGGCTCAGGATGAGGGTGAGCAAGGTGTAGTTCAGATCCCGGGGGTCGAACTGCATACCCTTCGGGCCCCAGGTGTTCCAGATCAGCCAGGCGGCGACGAAAACCGTCATCCAGAGGATGAACTGGGGGGTGCCCATGAAGCGGGCGAACTTCTCCGACAGCACGCCGAAGGCTTCGCGGTTCATGCCGCGGGGGCGGCGCACCCACGGTGTGCTCTGCTCGCGCGGCTGGTCGAGGCGGGAGCGGCGCTCAGCCATGGCTGACCCCCGGAAGGATCTCGTGCCGGTCGGTGCGCCAGTGGTCGGGGAGGATGTGGTCGAGCACGTCATCGACGGTGACCGCGCCGAGCAGATGCCCGCCCTCGTCGACGACGGGCAGGGCGATCATGTTGTAGTTCGCGAGGCGGCGCGCAACCTCGCCGAGTTGCGCCGTCGGCTCGAGGGGATCGACGTCGCGGTCGAGGATGCCGCCGATGCTGGCGTGCGGAGGCTCACGCAAGAGCCGCTGGATGTGCACCATACCGAGATAGCGGCCGGTCGGCGTCTCGTGCGGGCCGCGGGTGACGAAGACCGTGGTGGCCAGTGCCGTCGGGAGTTCTTCACGCCGCACGACGGCGAGGGCCTCGGCGATCGAGGCCTCCGGGCCCAGGATGACCGGCTCGGTGGTCATCAGACCGCCGGCGGTGTTCTCGTCGTATGCCAGTAGCCGCCGCAGGTCGGCCGCCTCGTCCGGCTCCATCAGCATGAGCAATTGCTCCTGCTGCTCCTCGGGCAATTCGGAGAGCAGGTCGGCGGCGTCATCGGGTTGCATCGCCTCGAGCACGTCGGCGGCCCGATCGGTTTCGAGGGAGGCGAGGATCTCGATCTGGGCGTCCTCGGGCAGTTCCTCGATGACATCGGCGAGGCGCTCGTCGTCGAGGGCGGCGGCGACCTCGAGGCGCCGTTTGGGGGTCAGGTCGGTGATCGCCTCGGCGAGGTCGGCGGGCTTGAAGTCCTCGTAAGCCTCCAAAAGCCTTGCGGCCGACTGTTGTTCGGTGTGCACATGCAGTCCGGTGACATCTTCGACGGGGACGACGAAAGTTGTCGCCCGGCGGCGGCTCAGGCGGGCCAGGGCGGTTTGTGGGCCGCCCTCGCGGCAGAAAACCTTCGTGACGCTCCAATCGCGGGTGCGGTCCTTTTCGATCGCGATGTCCTCGACGGTGGCCTCGACGGTTCCCTTGTCGGTGCGTGCCGTGACGGAGCGTTCGATGAGTTCGGCGAGCACGAGCGTCTCATTGGAGCGCTGCTCGAAGCGGCGCATATTGACCAGCCCGGTGGTGATGACCTGACCGCCCTCGACGGACGTGACGCGGGTCATCGGCACGAATACCCGGCGCTTGCCGGCCACCTCGACGACCATCCCGAGCACGCGGGGTCGGCGCCCGGTCGCGAAGGTAACGACGACATCCCGCACCCGCCCGACCCGATCGCCTAGGGGGTCGAAGACGTCCAGTCCCGAGAGCCGGGCGACGAAGACGCGGACGGGTGCACTCACGATGAGCAAGGCTATCCACCCCCGGTCGCTCGGCGTGGGAGGTCCGCCCGTCGTCCGCCTCGGCATGCACCGGCGGGCGGGGGGCTTGCGGCGGGTGGGCGGCGGTGGGCGGGCGAGCGGAGCGGCCTTTGTGAGTGGGAGCGGGGCTATAGGGCCGCTCGCGTTCAGAACCCCCGCTCGGCTCGGCGCGAACCCCGCTCGCGTGCACGAACCGCTCCGCTCGAGCGGCGGCGGCCTCCGGTTCCGGGGTATGCCGCGCGCTCGGCTGTTCAGTTCAGCCCCGGCGGCGTGCCCGGCCGGCAAAGCGGCCGCCCACATGGGCGGGGAGGCGGCCGCCGGTGGTTTCGCGGCTCGCGACCAGAGGAGTCGTGGCGGGTTCGACGGCATACGAGCCGGGCCGTTCGATCGGCATACCGAAGGGATGCAGCACATAAATGGTGCCCGTCTCGCGCCATCGGGCGATCTGATCGTCCGTGGCGTTGAGGCGTTCGGCGGCGAGGGCGGCGGCGGCGACCGGCCACATCTCGTGCTCGGGCGGCAGGACAACAGCCTTGGCTTCCACCGTCAGCAGGCGGGTCCCCGCGTCCTTGCTGCGCAGCACGACCTCCACATTCTCGGGCAAGGGCGGAATCTGCTGCTCGCCCGGGCCGGTGACGAGGAGGATGGCGTCCCGGTCATACGCATGCCAGACCAAGCGGGTGAACTCGGGGGTGCGGATCCAGCACATATCGGACTTCGAGAGGGCCTCCCCGAGCAGGGCACTGATGTTGATCGGGGCGGGCTCGGCCTCGACGGTCGATGCGGGGTCGGTCACATCGCCACTGTGACACATACCCGTTGGCGGTGGGCGCTGCTAGCTTGCGAGGCATGCGTAGCGCCAAGGACTTCTTCGCCCCCCTCGCCGTCGGCGCCCCCGCGCCGGCGCGCGAAGTGCCCGCCCGGCCGAGCCGGATGATCCACTTCTTCGATCCAAGCAACGAGAAGATGGCGGCGAAGATCCCGGCGATGGTCGGGACGGTCGATGTTCTGCTCGGCAATCTCGAAGATGCCGTCAAGGCCGAGAACAAGGAGGCCGCCCGGCTCGGCTTGGTTGCCATAGCGAAGGCCACGGACTTCGGTGACGCGACCCAACTGTGGACGCGGGTCAACAGCCTCGACAGCCCCTGGGTGCTCGACGACTTCACGACTCTCGTCACCGAGATCGGCGACAAGCTCGATGTCATCATGGTCCCGAAAGTCCAAGGGCCAGAAGACATTCACTATGTCGACCGGCTGCTCGCCCAGTTGGAGGCGCGCGCCGGTCTCACCCGGCCGATCCTCGTCCACGCCATCTTGGAAACTGCGCGCGGAGTGGCCAATATCGAGGCCATCGCGGGCGCCTCGCCGCGGATGCAAGGCATGTCGCTCGGTCCCGCTGACCTCGCCGCGGACCGCCGTATGAAGACCACCCGGGTCGGTGGTGGCCACCCCGGTTATCTCGTGCGCGAGGATCCGGGCATTGAGGGCATCAACGGGCCGCGGGGGATTTTCCAGCAGGACCTGTGGCACTACACGATCGCGCGGATGGTCGACGCGTGCGCGATGCACGGGATCTTCCCGTTCTATGGCCCCTTCGGCGATATCAAGGATGTCGTTGCGTGCGAGGACCAGTTCCGCAATGCTTTCCTGCTCGGCTGCGTCGGCGCCTGGTCGCTGCATCCGGCGCAGATCGCGATCGCCAAGAAGGTCTTCAGCCCATCCGCCGCCGATGTCGCGCACGCCCGCCGGGTCAAGGCCGCCATGGGTGACGGCACCGGGGCCGTGATGCTCGACGGCAAGATGGAGGACGACGCCTCCCTCAAGCAGTGCCTGGTCATCCTCGCGCTCGCCGAGCAATTGTCCGCCTCCGATCCGGACTTGGCCTCGTTGTATGCCGAAGCCCCGGAGGGCACGGACGAAGCGAGCGCAGGGGTGTCGGCGTGAGCACGGCATACCGCCCCCGCCGTTCGGTCCTCTATATGCCCGGCTCCAACGAGCGGGCACTAGAGAAGGCGAAGTCGATTCCGTGCGATGGGCTGATCCTCGATCTCGAGGACGCAGTGGCCCCCGACGCGAAACCCGCCGCGCGCGAGAACGTTTGCGCCGCAGCGAGTTCGGGGGAGTATGGCCGCCGCGAACTCACGATCCGCGTCAACGGCATCGGCACGGGGTGGCATGACGCCGACCTTGAAGCCGCCTGCGCCGCCGGCCCCGATGGCATCGTCGTGCCGAAGGTCAACACGCCCAAGGAAGTGCACCGACTCGTGGCGGCAATGGAGCGCTATGGCGCGCCCGACCGCACCCGCCTGTGGGCAATGATCGAGACGCCCGAGGCGATCCTCAAGGCCGACAAGATCGCGCGGGCCGACGACCGCTTGGCGTGCTTCGTCATCGGGACCAACGACCTGGTCAAGGAGTTGCAGGCCCAGCATGTGCCCGGGCGGGGACCATTGCTGCCAGCCTTGGCCCAGGCCCTGCTCGCTGCTCGTCGGGCCGGGATCGCGATTCTCGACGGCGTCTTCAACAACGTCCAGGATGCCGACGGTTTTGCGGCCGAGTGCCGGCAAGGCCGCGAATTCGGCTTCGACGGCAAAACGTTGATTCATCCCGGTCAGGTCGAGCCGTGCAATGCCGCCTTTTCGCCGAGCCAGGCCGAGGTCGAGGAAGCCGATGGCATCGTCGCCGCCTGGCGCGATGGCGCCGGATCCGGCGTCGTGACCTTCAACGGCAAGATGATCGAGCGCCTGCATGTCGACATCGCCGAGCGCGTGCTCGCGATTCACAAGGCCGTTTCCGCCTGACCGACGTACCCCCAGGGGGTATGCTGGGAGACATGACAAACCGTGACTTGCCCCTTGTCGATGCGCCGTCCGAGCAGGCCGGTGGCTGCGGATGCGGCGGCTGCGGGTGCGGCAGCGCCTCCGCGGACGGGACGGCGGATCTGTCCGCGGTGGACCCGGCGGCGGGGGTCGTCGGGACCTATGCCGTCGCCGGTATGACGTGTGGTCACTGCGCCAATGCGGTGCGCCAAGAACTCTCGGCCCTCGACGGCGTCACTGCCGTCGATGTCGACCTCGTCGCCGGCGGCGTCTCGACCGTGACCGTCACGAGTGACGCGCCCATCGCCGAGAGCGCCATCAGCGACGCGCTCGCCGAGGCGGGCGACTACACCCTGGCCTGACGGCGTCGACACTCGATCCGCGCCTTGACACCCGGTGCACCGGGTGTCAAGGCGCGGATCTAGTGTCGATGTGCCGGGTCCCGCAGCTGGCGCCGGGGCGCGGGACGGTCACCAGCGCGAGGTAGCCGCGGAGACGAGGTCGCCGAAGAGCTGCTCCTCGTCCACGGCATACCCCTTGCTCGCGAACCACGTGCAGATGTTGTGCACATCGCGGTGCAAGAAGTCGAAGCCTTGCGGGTTGCCGATGATGTCGACGATCTGCGGCCAGTCGATGAAGACCAGCCGGTCACCGTCGAGGAGGATGTTGTATGCGGATAGGTCACCGTGCGCCCAGCCGTGCAGGGCAAGTCGGGTGAGGACATCCCGGGCCTGCTCGAAAAGCGCTGGCAGGGCGTCGCTTTCGAGTCGAGCGGCGGCGAGGCGCGGGGCTGCGACGCCATCGGTGCCGATGAACTCCATGAGCATCTCGGCGCCGGTTAGTTGCACCGGATAGGGCACCGGCAAGTTCAGTGCCCACAGGGCCTTGAGCGCCTCGAACTCCGCGCCAGACCACTGGCCGGCGAGCACCTCCTTGCCGAAGTCGGTGCGTCGGGTCATGGCGCGCATCTCGCGGGAGCGGCGCACGCGCCGGCCCTCGAGGTAGCCCGCGTCGCGGTGGAAGAGCCGGTGGTCGGCGGTGCGGAATCGCTTGGCTGCCATGACGATCTCGCGTTCGGGGTGTTCGGTGCCGTCGGGAATCCACCGGCGCACGAGGTGCACGTCGGCTTCCTTGCCGGTTTTGAGAACTCCGAGGTCGGCGTCGACGGCGCCGAGTTCGGTGATGACCCAGTCGGGTCGCGGTTTTGGCCCGTGTGTGGCGCCGTCCCAGGTGGACCAGCGCTCGCCCTCGGGCGGGGTGTCGGGAAAGGTGTCAGTAGCGAAGACGGACGGATCCGGATTCATGGGTGAAGAACTCCAGGGTGCAGAAGGAAAGGGGGCGGGGCAGCAGCAGGCCCGAAACAGCCATGTCATTCCTCCTTCACTCGTTGGAGAGGCTAGGAAAGCGCACCTGCTGGGCGGCGCGCAAGTGATTTATGTCGTGGGCGCTCGGCGAAGGGTCGGCCGCGGGCTATGTGGTGGCCGGTTTCAGCAGCCCCGCGAGCCAGTCCATCTGGACTCCGGCATGCTCGCGCCAGTAGTCGCCCGTGTGGCCGCCACTGTCGAAGGTCGCCGTAGCGTGGGGCACAACCTGGTCGACGAAGGCGCGGTTGGCGTCCGCGAAGGGATCGGTGATGCCGCAGTCGATCCGGATGGGTATGTCGCGCAGTGCCTTTCCCCGCGCGAACACATCGTGAGCGAGGAAGTCCTCGCGATCATCGAAAGCACCCGGCGCTCAGCCCCGGGCCGTGTGACGGAACAGGGCAGGGGTATGCCGTCAGGCGGCGGCGACCGGCGTGTCCAGGGCGCGGCGCTCGGCGCCGGTGAGCCAGCCGCGGCCGAGGGCCGCGATGACGAAGGCGATGGCGGCGGCGGCGATGGGGACGATGAAGGCGCGGTGGGCGCCATACGACTCGATCACCTGACCGGCGACCGCGCTGCCCACGCCTACGCCCACCAGCAGGCCGGTGACGACGATCGTCATGCCCTCGTTGAGCTGGCCCGCGGGCACTAGGCGCGGGCAGAGGGTCATGGCGGTGATGAGCGTCGGCGCCACGGCCAGGCCGCCCAGGAAGCCATTGAGGGCCAACACCGGGATATTCGGCACCCACAGCAGCGGAAACATCAGCGCAAACATCGCGAAGGTCCACACCAGCATGCGCCTGGCGATGGGTCCGTCGACGGGCAGCACGCCATAGACCAGCCCTCCGACCAGCGAGCCGGCGGCGAAGAAGCCGACGATGACGCCGCCGAGGGCCTCGACGCCCTGGTCCTCGGCATACGCGAGCACGACGACATCCATGCCGCCGAAGACGGCGCCGGTCAGGGTCAGCGTCAGAGCAAGTTGGATCAGGCCTGGGGTGCGGAAGGCGCCGAAGATGTCATGCGCCTCATCCGAGACATGGACGGGCGGTTCGCTGACCGTGTGCGCGAGCAGGCCGAGCAGCCCGGCCGCGAAAAGCACGACCGAGACCAGCAGCCCCGCTTCAGGAAAAAGCCACGACGCGAGGCCGGCCCCGAGCGCCGGGCCCATGACGAAGCAAGATTCCTCGGCCACCTGCTCGAAGGAGTTCGCGACGTGCAAGTCGGCCGGCCGATCCTGGAGCAGATGGCTCCAGCGGGTGCGGACCAGCGTGCCGACGGCGGGCGCGAAGGCCTGCCCGAGATTCGTCACGACGAGCACCCAGGCGGGGGCGCCGACATACGCCTCCACGGCGAGGGCGGCGAGGCAGCCGATCGAAATGATCCCGCAGGGCAGAGCGACGCGGCGTTGGCCGTAACGGTCCACGGCACGCGCGACGAGCGGCCCGCCGAGGGCCATCGACATCAGGCCGACGAAGGAGACTAGGCCGGCGAGAGCGTAGGAGTCATAGCGCGCCGCGACCATCACCACGATCGAGACGCCGATCATCGAGGTGCCGAGGCGGGCGATATAGGCGGTGGCGAAAAAGTGGGTCGCCGAGGGCATGACCCGCAGGACGCGGTAGGGAGCGAAAAGGCGACGCACGATGGTCAATTGTCCAGCCCCGCAGGGTCCTACGTCGAATCCGTTTCGCGAGCGCCGCGTGACTCCCACATTCGGGCATAACCCACGCGTTTCGTCGTGGATCACACCGCCGGACGGGGGATCCACGACCAAAGCCTCGGGTTAGAACCGAACGGAGGAGTCAGACGGACGCGGCGGCGCCAGCGGACCGCCTAGCGCGTGGGAGGACTCACATGGCCAGGGGGTGGGGCGGCGCGGAGGCGGGCGGCATACTGCCGGAAGGCCCTCATCCCCCGACCGCAAGGTGGCGATTCGCGCATGTCCCGGCTCCAGACCACGGAAAACCTGACCGAGGAGCAGCAGGAGCTGCTGAAGCTGGTGAGGCAGTTCGTCGACGAGCAGATCATCCCGGTCGCGACCGAGTTGGAGCACAAGGACGAATACCCGACGCAGATCGTCGAGGGTATGAAGGAGATGGGGATCTTCGGGCTGATGATCCCGGAGGAGTATGGCGGGCTCGGCGAGTCCCTGCTGACCTATGCGCTGTGCGTCGAGGAGATCGCGCGCGGCTGGATGTCGGTCTCGGGCATCATCAACACCCACTTCATCGTCGCCTACATGATCCTGCAGCACGGCACCCAGGAGCAGAAGGACCACTACCTGCCGAGGATGGCGACCGGTGAGATCCGCGGCGCCTTTTCGATGAGCGAACCGGCGCTCGGTTCCGATGTCAGCGCGATCACGACCAAGGCCGTGCGTCAGGGTGAGAGCGACGAATGGGTCATCACCGGCCAAAAGATGTGGCTGACCAATGGCGGGTCGGCCAATCTCGTCGCCGTGCTCGTCAAGACCGACCTCGGCGCCGACTCGGTCTATCGCAATATGACGACCTTCCTCATCGACAAGGAGTCCGGCTTCGGCGAGACGGCCCAGGGCGTCACGGTGCCCGGGAAGATCGAGAAGATGGGCTACAAGGGCGTCGACACGACCGAGTTGATCTTCGACGGGCACCGGACGAGCACCGCGAAAATCCTTGGGGGAGAGCCCGGTAAGGGCTTTTACCAGATGATGGACGGCGTCGAGGTGGGTCGGGTCAATGTCGCCGCCCGCGCGTGCGGCCTCTCCCGCCGCGCGTTCGAGCTGGGCATCGCCTATGCCCAGCAGCGCTCGACCTTCGGCAAGAAGATCGCCGAGCACCAGGGCATCCTGTTCCGCCTCGCCGATATGGCGACCAAGGTCGAGGCGAGCCACCAGATGATGGTCAAGGCGGCCCGCCTGAAGGACTCGGGTCAGCGCAACGACCTTGAGGCCGGGATGGCGAAATATCTCGCCGCCGAGAACTGCGCCGATGTCGTCGAGCAGTCCTTCCGCATCCACGGCGGCTATGGCTACTCCAAGGAGTACGAGATCGAGCGCCTCTACCGCGAGGCGCCGATGCTGCTCATCGGCGAAGGCACGGCCGAAATCCAGAAGATGATCATTGGCCGACGACTGCTAGAGGACTACAAGCTCAAGGGCTGACCGGGCCATCTGTTAGGGGCCCCGGGATGGTGCGGCGGCACCGGCCGCACAGGCATACGATGTGCGCTTGTGACTGAGGTCGCCAGCGTGCAGCCTGCCCCCGCCGTCCCTGCCGGCGAACCCGATTCGACACACCCCCACGGTCCCGGGTGGACCCTCGTGCTCGCGGCCCTGGGCGTTGTCTTTGGGGATATCGGCACCAGCCCGCTCTATGCGATGCAAACCGTCTTCACGATCGACGACGGCCTGGTGAAGCCGACATCCGAGAACGTCTATGGCGTCATCTCGATGACCTTCTGGGCGATCCTGCTGATCGTCTCCCTGAAGCAACTGATGTTCATCCTGCGCGCGGACAATGACGGCGAAGGCGGCATCCTGTCGCTTGCCTATCTCACGCGCGGGGCCGTCAAACCGGGCAGCCGCCGGTTCTCGCTCGTCATGCTGCTCGGCGTCTTCGGGGCCTCGCTTTTCTTCGGCGACTCCCTCATCACCCCGGCCATCTCGGTCCTGTCGGCGGTCGAAGGGCTGAAGGTGCCGGCGCCGGGCCTGGCCGAATACGTCCTGCCGATCGGCGTGGCGATCATCGTGGGCCTGTTTGCGGTGCAGCGCTTCGGCACTCACCTGGTTGGTCGCTTCTTCGGCCCGGTCATGATCGTGTGGTTCCTCACCCTGGCCGCCCTCGGCATCCCGCACATCATCGCTGACCCGCACGTCCTCGGCGCCCTGTCACCGCACCACGCCGTCGACTTCGCCTTCCGCCACCCCTTCATCGCCTTCATTGCGATGGGCGCCGTCGTGCTCGCCGTGACCGGCGCCGAGGCGTTGTATGCGGACATGGGCCACTTCGGGCGGGTCCCGATCGTGCGCGCCTGGTTCTTCCTCGTCTTTCCGTGCCTGACGATCAACTACCTCGGGCAGGCCCAGCAGATCCTGCACCACCCCGAAACCGCCACCTCGCCCTTCTTCCACCTCGCCCCGGATTGGCTGAGCATCCCGCTCGTCATCCTGGCTACCCTGGCGACGATCATCGCCAGCCAGGCCGTCATCTCTGGCGCGTATTCCGTTGCGCGCCAGGCGGAACGGCTCGGCTACCTGCCCCGCCTGACGGTGCGGCATACCTCCGAGCACGAGAGCGGACAGATCTATATCCCTGTCGTGAACTGGTTGCTCTTCGCCGGGGTCATCGGGTTGATGGTCTTTTTCCAGGCCTCCGAAAAACTCGCCACGGCCTATGGCGTCGCCGTGACCATGGACCTGATGCTCACGACGACGCTCTTTTGCGTGTATGCCGGCGCGAAGCTGAAATGGGCACGCTGGCAGACCCTCGCGTTCGCGCTGGTCTTCGGCCTGATCGAGTTCAACTTCTTCGCCGGCAACGTCGCGAAGGTTCTACACGGCGGCTGGTTGCCCCTGCTCGTCGCCGGGGCCCTATGCACTGTCATGCTCACGTGGCGCCGCGGGCAGCACCTGGTCACGGAGCGGCGCACGAAACTCGAGGGCCCCCTGCTGCCCTACCTCGACGTCCTGCACTCGGCCGAACTTGCGCATGTCCCCGGCACGGCGATCTTCTTGCACCCCAACGCTGAAACCACCCCGCTCGCCCTGCGCGAGAACGCCGACTTTAACCGGGTCATCCACTCCAGCGTCGTCATCGTCTCGACCAAGGTAAGCAATGTCCCGCATGTGGCGCCGGAGCGTCGGGTCACGATGGACGACCTCGGCGATCCCTACGACCACATCACGCATGTCACCTTGCATTTCGGCTTCCAGGACGACCAGGACGTCCCCGCAGGCCTGGCGCTCGCCGTTGAGCAGGGGCTCGACGCGAGCTTGGACGATGCGGTCTATTTCGTCTCGCGGATCACCGTGCACCGCTCCGATCGGCCGGGTATGGCGCAGTGGCGCAAGCGCCTCTTCGTTGGCCTCGCGCACAATGCGGCCACCCCGGTGGAGTACTTCCGCCTCCCGATCGGGCGCACCGTGGTGATGGGAGCCCAGGTTCGCTTCTGAGCCGCATCCAGCAAACGTCCAGCGGGGATTGAGACACTGTCGGTATGACGACGCAACCGCTGGGTGCCCGCAGCCCCTTGGGCCAAGGTGCTTTCAAGTTGGACTACCCCATGTCGCTCGGGGTCTTCGAGACCTATCCCGAGGCGCAGAAGGCGGTGGATTACCTCTCTGACAACGGTTTTCCCGTCCAGAACGTCCTCATCGTCGGCACCGACCTCAAGCAGGTCGAGCGGGTCACGGGGCGATTGACGCGCAGCCGGGTGATGATGGGCGGCGCTCTGTCCGGAGCGTGGTTGGGTGCCTTCGTTGGCTTGATTTTCTCGCTCTTCGAGGAGGGCGAGACGCTGCTGCGGATCCTGTCGACCGTCGTCTTCGGTGCGATCTTCGGCCTGGTCTGGTCACTGGTGGGCTATGCCCTGACCAAGGGGCAGCGCGATTTCACCTCCGTCAGCCAAGTCGTCGCGACCCGCTATGAGGTGCTCACCGAGCACAAGTTCGTGCAGCAGGGCCGCGAGTTGCTGGCGAAGATGGACCCCATGAAGGCCGCTCAGGCGGCCGTCGCTGAGGCCCAGGCCCGGGCGTATGCCGAGGCGCAGGCCGCGCAGCTCCGCCCGACGGGTGCCCCGGCCCCTTCGCCGGTTCCGCCCGCACCGATGCCGCCGTCCCCGAATCAGCCGTCGGAAACTTCGCATAGCGTTCCGCCGGCTGGCCCGTCGGCGTAGATTCACGCCATGCCGCAGCAGCCGACCCCGCAACTGTCCGAACTCGCCGAGGACTTCGCCACCGTCTTGTGCGTCGTCGCCCACCCCGACGACATCGAGTACGGCACCTGTGCCGCGGTGGCCAAATGGACGGCCGCTGGCAAGTCGGTCACCTACTGGCTCGCCACGCGCGGAGAGGCGGGCATCGACACGCTCGCACCGGCGCAGGCCGGTCCGCTGCGCGAGGCTGAGGAGATCGCCTCCGCGGCAGTCGTCGGCGTCGACACGGTGATCTTTGGGGACCACCGCGATGGTGTCGTGGAATATGGCCTGGACCTGCGCCGCGATATCGCGCGCGAGATCCGGCGCCGCCGGCCGGAGCTGGTGATCACCGGGTCATATGGCCATCGCTTCGTCGGCGGCATGATCAACCAGGCCGATCACCGGGCCGTGGGATTGGCCTGCCAGGATGCCGTGGCCGACGCCGGCAACCGGTGGATCTTCCCTGAACTCCTCGACGAAGGCTTGGACCCGCACCATGTTGGCCTCTTGGCTTTCGCCGGCGCCGCGGAGCCCACGCAGTTCGTAGACGTCACGGGCCACTTCGGTGCCGCGGTCGCCTCGCTGGAGGAGCATCGGGCCTACAACGATGCGCTGCCCGACAGCTTCCCCAAGCCGCCCGAGCTGCTCGGGTGGATCCTTGGCGGCGGTGGGCAACAGGCCGGAGTCGAGCACGCGCTGCTACTGGACGTCGTCGAACGGCGCTGAAGTTCAACGGCTTTCGATCCACACCAACTGCCAGGTGCGCAGCGGCGGCAGGGCGATTTCGGCATGGGAGCCGACGGAGACGACCCCTTCCAGCCGCTCAAGGCAACCGGCGGCGTCGGGGTCGGCACTCCATACCCGAACCGGTTCCGGCCCGACCCGGCGCACGCGCAGGGTCAGGGGGCCAGGATCGGCTGGCGCCGGATGCGCGCTGTCCCGCAGCGGATCGGTGACGGCCAAGAGATTGATCAGGTGCACGACCAGGCCGGCCGGAGTCTCGACCACGCGCCGCCAGATCGTCCCCTCGTCAGCCTGCCCACCGATGGGCGTTTGCGAGCCCCGCACCTCGACGTCGTCGTTGTAGGCGCCGGCATAGGCACCGGTCACGTCGGCCACATCGGCGCCGGTCAGCAGGTCGGCGTGCGCAAGCTGGAAGTCGGCATAGCGCGTGAGGACTTCGCGCAGCGCCGGCCCGGCGGGCTGGTTGCGCGGGTAGTACGGATCGACGAGAACCCGCCCATCTTCGCCGGCGAGGAGCACGGTCGCGCCATGACTGTAGGCGGCAGCGAGCTCCAGCCGCACCCCCTCCGCAGCCTCGGCCTCGTCGGCTCCAGCCACCGCGCTGGGGTATGCCGCGAGCACCACCGGCCGGTCTGGCGCGAGATCACGGGCGCTCGTTGCGAGCCGGGCCAGATCGCCCAGCCGGTCGTGCGGCGACCAGACCTCGATATAGGTCGTGTCCACCGGCGCCTGCGTTGCCGTCGCACGCGTGGGAAAGTCGTTGACGTTATTGAAGATCAGCGTCGCGTCGGGAACCGCATCCCGAACGCCGTTCAGCATCGTGACGAAGGATTCCGCGACATCGACCCGCCTGCCGTCGGGTGTCACGGCGAGCTTGGGCCAGCCGTACTGGTCGAGATGGAAGCCGTCGAAGCCGACGCTCTCTCGCGCCGCTCGCAGCATGGACCCCAGGTGAACCAGCCAATCGGGCGCCGCCGGGTCGATCACCTGGAGGAAGTCGCCGAGGCCGTATGCCGTGCCCTCCGCGTCCAGGAGCGCGCGGTGCTCCCAGGCGGGCCAGTCTTCGACGCCGATGCCATAGACCGCGGCGTAGCCGATGGCGTCGACCCGGATCTCGTGCAGGGCCTCGATCAGCGCGCGCACGGTGGCGAGGTCGACGGGATTGCCGAGCGGATCGGCATACGACTCCCCAGCGCCCATGAGGTCGGCGTGGCGAAAGGCCCAGTCGTAGAACTGGATTGTCGTCAGGTGCTGCGCACGCGCCCAGTCGAGGACCCCGGACAGATCGCGCCCGCGCTCGTATGCCGCCACGAAGCCATAGCGGGTCGCGCTCGGGCCAGCGTCGCGAACCTCAACCGCCGTGCGCGCCAAGACCTGGCCGTCGGCTGCGCACAGCTCCACCGCATGGCCACCGAGACCGAGGCCATCTGCTCCGGCAGGGGAGAGTGTGACGACGCCCTCGCCCTCGACTCTCACCGATCCGGAGAGCCGCGCGAGACGGTGGCTGCGCAGCACCAGCCCGTCAGGGCGGGTCTCCTCGAGCCCTCGGACCTCGATCTCGACGGGGGAGTGGGCGGCATACCACGCGCGGCACGGAAGGAGGGTCACCACAGCCGAACGCTACTGCACGGAGAGGGGCGGCATACGCACAGCGGCCCGCCTCCGGGGTGGAGGCGGGCCGCTGGAGGAGCGCTGGGCTGGATCAGCCCTTGACAGCACCCGAGGTCATCCCCCGGATGAAGAAGCGCTGCAAGGAGAGGAAGACCAGGATCGGGACGATGATCGTCACGAAACCGGCCGCCGGGATGAGCTCCCGGCCCTGGCCGGTCTGGCCCTGCAGACCCTGAAGGGCGACGGTGAGGATGGTGTTGTCGCCGCGACCGAGGAAGATCAGGGCGACCAGCAGGTCGTTCCACACCCACAGGAACTGGAAGATCGCGAAGGACGCCAGTGCCGGTGTGCTCATCGGGATGATGAGCTTCCAGAAGGTCGTGAAGTGGCTCGCGCCGTCGATCTTCGCCGACTCGATGACGGCCTTGGGCAGGCCCGCCATGTAGTTGCGCAAGATGTACACGGCCAGCGGCATACCGAAGCCGATATGTGCCAGCCAGACGGCCGCGAAGGTGTTGTTCATCCCCAGCGTGCCGTAGAGCTTCAGCAGCGGCACCAGGGCCACCTGGTTCGGCACGACGAGCAGCGCCACGATGATGATGAACATGATGTCCCGGCCGCGCCACTCCATGAAGGTGAAGGCATAGGCCGCGAAGGCGGCGATGAGGATCGGGATGACCGTCGCCGGCACCGTGACGATGAAGGAGTTGATGAAGGCCTTGCCCATATTGGTGCCCGAGGCGTTGTCGCCGAGCACCTGGGTGTAGTTGTTCAACGTCCACACAGTGGAGTCGAACGGATTCTTGATGATGCTCCACCAGCCCGAACTGAATTGCGCGTCGCGGGAGCGGAAAGAGTTGATGAGCAGGCCGAGGACCGGCATCAGCCACAGGAAGCACAAGACGCTCAGGCCGATCTTGACGGCCCAGCTTGCCTTGCCGCTGGCTTCACCTTCCTTGCTGACCTTGAGGATCTGCGGGTCTTCGGCAGGGGTGCCGGTGCCCGGCTGAATCGCGGTGGTCATCGGTTGGCCTCCTCAGCCCGGAAGTGGCGGACCTGGTAGACCAGGACCGGGATGATGGCGATCATCAGCAGCACGACGATGGCTGACGCGTAGCCGGCGTTGCCGTTTGTGAACAGCTCGTTGTAGAAGCGGCGGCCGATGACATCGGTATTGAAGCCACCATTGGTCGTCACATAAACGATGTCGAAGATCTTCATGACACCGATGAGGACCGTGATGAAGACCGTCAGGACGGTGCCCCACACCTGCGGCAAGATGATGCTGAAGAAGATCCGCTTCTCGCCCGCGCCGTCGATGCGGCCGGCCTCGACGGTGTCCTCCGGCACGGCCTTGATGGCGGCGGAGAGCAGGACCATGGAGTAGCCGACCTGGGTCCAGATGAAGATGATCATCAGCAGGATCGAGTTGAAATGCAGCTTTTCGACGCCATACCAAAAGACCGGATCGCGGCCGAACCACTCGCGCATCGCGTTGAAAAGACCGGTCTGCGGGGTGCCGACCGGTTGGTACTCGTAGATCGCCCGCCAGATGGTTGCCGCGCCGACCATGGAGATCGCCATCGGCAAGAAGATGATCGTCTTGGACAGCTTCTCGCCGCGCGGCTTGAGCCGGTCTGCCAACGTGGCGACCCCGAGACCGAGGATCACGCACATTGCCGGCACGATGATGATCCACAGCAGGTTGTTGAAGAGGACCTGTAGGAAGCTCGAGTCGGTCAGGATGTCTGTGTAGTTCTTGAACCCGACATATGCCGTCGAGGTCTCGTTCGCGAACGAGTATTGAATGGTCACGACGGCCGGATAGATCAGATAGACACCGATCGCGAGGATCGCCGGGCCGGCGAAGGCCCACGGCTTAAGCCGGTCCTCCCACTTGCCGCCGACCGATTCGACGAGCTTGTTGAGGATGTAAAAGATGATCATGGCGCCACCGATGCCGCCGATGATCGCGATGACTGCGTTGAGAATCTTCAGTGCCACGCCCGTGCTCCTTTCCTTGCGTTGAGGGGGCTAACCACGAGGGCGCCGAGGCCGGGCTGAATCCGTGCCCGACCCCGGCGCCCTGCAAGATCAGCTAGCGGCCGGGAAGCTCTTGTCGATGTTCGCGAGCATGGTCGCCTCGTCCACCTGGCCGTTGAGCCACTTGACGGGCTCAGTCCAGAAGGTTCCGGCACCCACCTTGGCGGGCATCAGGTCGGAGCCGTCGAAGCGCGCGGCGGACGACTTGTAGAGAACGTCGGCAGCGATCGTCTGCAGGGTCTTGCTCGGGTAGAGCGTGACATCGAAGCTCTTGTGCGGGGAGAAGTAGCCCGCCTTGCCGACCTCGACGCCATTGTCCTTGCTGGCGATGAAGTTGCGCAGGGCGAGAGTGTTCTTGTCGTTGTTGAAGGCGGCCGCGAGGTCGCCACCGACGAGAACCGGGTTGTTTCCGGCCTCCTTGGGCGGGAACGCTGCGACGCCGACCTTGGTGTCGAGCTGCGCCAGGACGTCGTCCGGGAAGCCACCCTTGCCGGCGATGAAGGTTGCCTGCTTGAAGAGGTAGCAGCCGGGCGGGGACTTGAAGAGGGCGTTGCCACCGGTCTGGAAGTTTGTCGCGGTGATGGCCTTGGTGCCGCCGAGGACATTGCCCTCCGTGAAGGCGATGGTTTGGAAGTAGTCGAAGGCTTCCTTGACCTTGGGGTCGGAGAACTTCATGGTCCCCTTGACCCACTGGTCGTAGCCCTCGGGGCCGGCGGTGCGCAGGACGAGGTCCTCGATCCAGTCGGTGATCGGCCAGCCGGTCGCCTGTCCGGATTCGGCCGCGATGCACCACGGGGTCTTCCCGGCGGTGCGGAGGGCGTCGGTGACCTTCAGCAGCTCGTCCATCGTGGTCGGGAAGGTCTGGCCGGTCTCCTTCCAGGCGGCCTGGTCGTACCACAGCAGCGACTTGACGGAGACGGCGGACGGCAGGCCGTAGACCTTGCCATCGCAGGTGCCGGACTCGACGAAGCCGGGGACCACGGTCTCCTTCGTCGTGGTGACGGTCGCATCGTCATACGCGAGCACCTTGCCCTGCTTGGCGAGGTCGCACATAACGCCGGGCTGCGGGAACAGGCCCACGTCCGGGGGCGTGCCGCCAGCGACGCGGGTCTTGATCTCGGTGTCCCAGGAACCGGCCTTGGTGTACTTGACCTTGAAGCCGTTCTTGCTCGCGAAGGCATCGAGGTCCTTCTTGAACGCGACTTCCTGCTCGTTGCCGAAGCCGTACATCACCTCGACCTCGGCCTTGCCCGGTCCCTCAGCGGCCGTGGTCGCGGTCCCGGTCGAGGTGCCGCCGCCGCCGAGACAGCCGGCGGTCATCGCCACCGCGCTGAAGGCCACACCGGCCGTGATGAAGCGTCTTGCGCCCATGTATGTCGTCTCCTTGACTTCTGTGCGTGGACGCGCAGCCGTCAGAGGGAGCAACTGTGCAATCCGCGGTTCCGCCCGGACCGGGCGGGTGACGGGTGAACATTGCTCCTAATTGGGACGGTCGTCAAGGAGCCACGGCACATCCTCTCGGGATTGCTGCCGTGCCGTGTCCAAACCGTTATGGAAACGCTTACATTCTGGTCATTGAGGACGTGTATGCCGGGCCGCCGGGCAGGTCAGCGGGACTGCACCTCGGCGATCCAGGCCTCGACATCGGCGGCGGCACGCGGCATACCCGCGGAGAGGTTTTCGTGGCCGTCGGCGGTCACGAGGACGTCATCCTCGATGCGCACCCCGATGCCGCGGAAGCGCTCCGGCGCGAGCTCGTCATCGGCCTTGAAGTAAAGGCCGGGCTCGACCGTGAGGACCATCCCCGGCACAAGTTCGGCGTCCATATATTCCTCCCGCGTAGCCAGCGCGCAGTCGTGCACGTCCAGGCCGAGATGATGGCTCGTGCCGTGGACCATCCAGCGGCGGTGGTACTGCCCATGCTCGGTGTCGAGGGTGGCGTCCACGTCGATGCCGTCGGGCAGCAGGCCCCAGCCGTGGAGGTGCTCGGCGATGACGCGGATGGCGGCAGCGTGGATATCGCTGAACTTGTTGCCGGGCTTGACCGCGGCCAGGCCGGCCTCCTGGGCGGCATACACAGCCTCGTAGATCTCGCGTTGCGCGTCGGTGAAGGTGCCGGCGACCGGCAGCGTCCGGGTGATATCGGCGGTGTAGAGCTCCTCGACCTCGACGCCGGCATCGAGCAGGATGAGGTCGTCGGCGGCAATATCGCCAGTGTTCTTGATCCAGTGCAGCGTGTTGGCGTGATCGCCGGCGGCGCAGATGGAGTCATAACCGACGCCATTGCCCAGGTGCCGAGCATGGAGGCCGAAGGTGCCTTCGACCCAGCGCTCGCCGCGGCCGCGCTCCTTCAGTGAGGGCAGGTCGGCGATGACGGCCTCAAAGCCGGCCTTGGTCGCGGCGACCGCCTCGCGCATCCGCTCGACCTCGAAGTCGTCCTTGGTGATCCGGGCGAGCGAGATCGCGTGGGCCAGCTCGTCGTCGGCTTCCTCGGTTGCGGTGTGCTCGCGGCCTTCGGATGCCCGGCGCGCGTCGAGTTGCGTGACGAGTTCGCGGTCGGCGTCGCGGACCACCCGCACCGTGACGGTCCCGGCATCCTTGGTTGCGGCGTCGAGGAAGTCGTCGATGTGCGCGGCGCCGATGCCGAGTTCGGCTTTGATATCGGCGAGCGTCGGACGGGGGCCGACCCAGAACTCGCCATAGCGGGCGTCGCCGAAGAATTCGTCGCTATCTCGGCCAGCGAGTGGGCGGAAGTAGAGGATCGCGTCGTGGCCGCTGTCGGTGGGTTCGAGGACGAGCACGGCGTCTGGCTCGCGGTCCGCGCCGAGCCCGGTGAGGTAGGCGAAGGCTGTATGCGGCCGGAAGACATAGTCCGTGTCGTTACTGCGGACTTTTAATCCGCCGGCGGGGACGACCAGCCGGTCGCCGGGGAAGCGAGTGGAGAGGGCGTCCCGGCGGCGGGCGGCATACTCCGCGGCGGGGGAGCGCTCCGGCAAGGTCGCAGAGCGCGGGGCCCAGCCGGTCTGGACGAAGGCCCGGAACTCCTCGGTGGTGGCCCGGGCCCGATTGTCGGCCTGCTTTTGCTCTTCGCTCATCCTCGTATGCTGTCACGCCCGCGCCGGCCGGCCCCTAACGACTGGGCTACCGCCTGGTACTGGCCATGATCATGGCCAATACCAGGCGGTAGCCCAGTCGTTAAGGCGAGCGTGGTGGGTGGGCAGGCCTGGACAGGGGAGCGGCCAGGGCAGGGTTCGGGCTACGCCGGCGAGCCGCTCCAGTTCTTGTCAGGCTGCGGGACGGGGCGGCCCGGCTGCTCGCCGCCGCGAGCGTCGAGGTAGTTCTGCTTAGGGACCATGACCTTGCGGCGGAAGATGCACACGACCTTGCCGTCCTGGTTGTAGCCGATGGTTTCGACGTAGACGACGCCGCGGTCGTCCTT
Source organism: Actinomycetota bacterium (assembly GCA_020160805.1). Lineage (GTDB taxonomy): Bacteria > Actinomycetota > Actinomycetes > Actinomycetales > Dermatophilaceae > Nostocoides_A > Nostocoides_A veronense. The sequence goes on from JAIUPO010000018.1 coordinate 19,984, forward strand.
GGACGTCGACTCCCACTTGTCGAGCACCGTGGTCTCGCCGTAGAGCGTGTCGCCGTGGAAGGTCGGCGCGACATGGCGCAGCGACTCGATCTCGAGATTGGCGATCGCCTTGCCGCTGATGTCGGGGACCGACATGCCCAGCAGGATCGAGTAGACGTAATTGCCGACGACGACATTCTTGCCGAATTGCGTTGTCTCCCCGGCGTAATGGACATCCAGGTGCAGCGGGTGATGGTTCATCGTCAGCAGGCAGAAGAGGTGGTCGTCATACTCGGTGACGGTCTTGCCGGGCCAGTGCTTGTAGGTCGCGCCGACCTCGAACTCCTCATAGCTGCGCCCGAACTGCATACCGAACTCCTTCGCATCTGGGTGGTCGGCTCCATCCTCGCCGGGCCGTCGCGGGGATGCGAGGGCCACGTCAGGTGGGGTCGCTCACACGGCTTTCGTTCGGTCTCAGGGCAGGGAAGCGGTGAGCGGCAGGGTGATCGTGGATCGCGACGTGTCGAGGGTCATCGTCTTGCCGGCCGGCGGGCGGATCGTGAACTCGTGGTCGCTTTGCAGCAGCGTGATGGCGATCCGGTGGCCCGCGGCGAAGACGTGGTCCGTTGCTTCGAGGTCAACGCGGAGGTTCACGAACTGACCCGGAACCAGAGCATCGCTGTGCCACAACGAGTTCCGGTTCTGCGGGTCGGTCCAGCCTTGCGTCACGAGGGTGGCGCGACCGCGCGCATCGAGGTCGAGTATGCCGATGCTCACGTTCGCGTTGACCTGACCGAAGGCGGCCCGCAGGTCGGCGCGAGCGAAGCCGGATAGCCGGGTGTTGGCGGTCAAGGGTGCCGTAGCGAAGGCGAGGCCGTTGGCCCGCTTCGGGTTGGTGGTGAACGGGACGAGGCTGTTGCGCGGATCGTCAGTGAAGGTCAACAGGCGGCCGGCAGAGCCAGCGCGAAGGGTCAACTGCGAGAGGGGAATCGACGTCGGCTTCGCGCTTGGGATCGGCCAATCGGCATACCGAATGGGCTCGCCCGCAGGATTCTCGACGATCGCGCGCGGCTCGCGCTCCACGCCATTTGCTGCGCCAATGACATAGCGCGTGAACCACCGGTTCTGCTCATAGAGCGGCGGCTGCCCACCATGCGCGCCCTGATGCCAGAAGATCTTCGCAGGCGTGCCCTGGGCGCGCAGCGCGCGGTACCACAGGCCGGCCTGGCCGGGTTTGACATTCCAGTCGCTTAGGCCGTGGGAGACATAGACGGCTGCTTTGACCTTGGCGACATCCGCCAGGTAGCTGCGTTGCGCCCAGAAGCTCGACATATCCCCGGTGACCCGATCCTGGCGGGCTGCCAGCCCGGCGATCACCCGATCGCAGATACTCGGATTAGCCCGGGTGAGAACGAACTTCGCGAGGACGTCGGTGTCTTCGCCCTGGTAGCCGTCCGGGGCGACGACGGCCCCGCTGGCGCGGTAGTAGCCGTACCAGTCCGAGATGGCGGACATCGGGATGATCGCTTTCAGCCCGTCGACGCCTGTGCTCGCCACGGCATTGGGCAGCGTGCCGTCATAGGATACCCCCAGCATGCCGACCCGGCCATTGGTGAAGTCGGCGCGCACCGCCCGGCCGTTGCGGTCGTATGCCGTCGCCCGCCCGTTCAGCCAGTCGATGACGGCCTTGGGGCCGAGGGTCTCGTTGACGCCGCCCGTCGTCGGGCAGCCCGTCGACCCGCCCGTGCCGAGGGATTCCACCTCGACCCAGGCGAAGCCGCGGGTGATCCAATTCCTGGCCCACCAGGGGTCTAGGAGAGTGGGCGAGCCGGCGCGGGTGGCGGGGCGATCGGCATACGTCCGGCGCGAGGTGGGGTCATAGAGGTCGTGGTCGACATTGTGGTTCGGCACGTCGTTGACGCCGGTGAAATAGGGGCTGGCCTCCATGATCACCGGCAGCCGGTCGGTGGCGGCGGTGGCTCGGGCATACCGGATGTGCACGCGGTCGCGGCGGCCGTCGCCGTCGGAGTCGACGGGCACCTCGACCCACGCCTCACGGACCGTCCAGTCGGCGGCTTTGGATGAGAAGACCGGCTGCGCCGAGCCGCCCACGACGACGGGACCGGTCGGGCCGGCGACCCCGGACGCTGGCGCTGTGACGCTCGCCGCGGTGGCAGCGGCCACGAGCGCAATGGTGCGAAGACGTGTCGACATGGTGGCACTCCCGGTGCGGTCAGGCCACCCTAGCGAGCCGTTCAGTCCTTGATTTCGGCGAGCACCTGGCCGTTGGTGACGGTGGCGCCGACTTCCGCGGACAGACCCGTGACGGTGCCGGCCTTGTGGGCGTTGATCGGCTGCTCCATCTTCATCGCCTCGAGGACGAGGATCAGTTCGCCGGCTTCGACACTCTGGCCCTCCTCGACGGCGACCTTGACGATCGTGCCCTGCATGGGCGCCGTGAGGGAGTCGCCGGAGGCTGCAGCGCCGGCCTTGCCGCCGGAGGCGCGCCGGGGCGCCTTCTTCTTGGCCGCGCCGCCTCCACCGCCGAGCGAGAGGCCACCGGGCATCGACACTTCCACGCGCTTGCCGCCGACTTCGACGACGATCTGCTGACGATCCTCGGCCTCTGGCGCGTCACCGGAGGGACCGGCATAGGCCTCGATGTCGTTGACGAAATCCGTCTCGATCCAGCGGGTGTGGACCGTGAACTTCTCATCCGCGTTGGCGGGAGCGAAGTCGGTGTCACGCACAATCTTGCGGTGGAAGGGCGTGACCGTCGCCATGCCCTCGATGACGAGTTCGTCGAGTGCCCGGCGAGCCCGCTCCATCGCCTGCTGGCGCGTGGCGCCGGTGACGATGAGCTTGGCAATCATCGAGTCGAAGGCGCCGGCGATCGTGTCGCCTTCGACCATTCCGGCGTCCCAACGAACGCCAGGGCCTTGGGGCACAACGAGTTTGGTGACGGTGCCGGGTGCGGGCAGGAAGCCGCGACCAGCGTCCTCACCATTGATGCGGAACTCGATCGAGTGCGCGTGCGGCTCGGGATCGGTGAAGCTCAAAACCTCGCCGTCCGCGATGCGGAACTGTTCGCGGACCAGGTCGATGCCCGTGACTTCCTCGGAGACGGGGTGCTCGACCTGAAGCCGGGTGTTGACTTCCAAGAAGGAGATATCGCCCGCTGGGCCGACGAGGAACTCACACGTGCCGGCGCCGACATAGCCGGCCTGCTTGAGGATTTCCTTGCTCGCACGGAGCAACTCGGTGTGCTGCTCTTCGGTGAGGAAGGGCGCCGGCGCCTCCTCGACGAGCTTTTGGTTGCGGCGCTGCAGCGAGCAGTCGCGCGTCGAGACGATGACGACATTGCCGTGCTGGTCGGCGAGGCACTGGGTCTCGACATGGCGCGGGTGGTCGAGGAAGCGCTCGACGAAGCACTCGCCGCGGCCGAAGGCCGTGACGGCTTCGCGGACCGCACTGTCATACAGCTCGGGGATCTCCTCAAGGGTGCGCGCGACCTTCAGTCCGCGCCCGCCACCGCCATAGGCCGCCTTGATCGCGACCGGCAGGCCGTGCTCCTCCGCGAAGGCGACGACCTCGTCCGGGCCCGAGACGGGGTCCTTGGTGCCCGGCACCAGGGGCGCATTGGCCTTCAGCGCGATATGCCGCGCCTTGACCTTGTCGCCGAGGGAGTCGATGGCCTCGGGTCCGGGACCGATCCACACCAAGCCAGCGTCGAGGACCTTCTGGGCAAACGGGCCGTTCTCGGCAAGGAAGCCATAACCGGGGTGAATCGCGTCCGCGCCGGAGTCCTTGGCGATCTGAATCAGCTTGTCCTGCAACAGATACGAATCCGCGGGGGTCGAGCCGCCGAGGGCGTATGCCTCGTCCGCGACCTTGACGTGCAGCGCATCCCGGTCCGGCTCGGCATAGACGGCCACGGACCCCAGCCCGTGGTCCTTGCACGCGCGGGCGATCCGGACGGCAATCTCGCCCCGGTTGGCGATAAGGACCTTGGTAATCGGCATACTTCCGAGCCTAGCGAACGGCTCGAACGGCTCGAACCCGTCACCGCCGGTTGCGAGGTGAACTCGGTCATAGCCGGGGCGGCTCGGTCCAGGGCATCGCGTCATAGGCTGCCAGGCATGACTGTTTCGACGATCGACCTCCGCGCGCCGGGCGGCCCAGTCCCCATACCCCAGCTCGGGTTCGGGGTGTGGCAGGTGCCGGAAGACGGGGTTCGCGACGCGGTCGCCGAGGCGCTGCGGGTGGGCTACCGGCACATCGACACCGCGCGCATCTATGACAACGAGAGCGGGACGGGCGAGGCGATCGCGGCGAGCGGCATACCCCGGGAGGACATCTTCGTCACCACCAAGGTGTGGAATGACGACCAGGGGCGCGAGCGGACGCTGGCGGCTTTCGATGCGTCGATGGCGCGGCTGGGGCTGGACTATCTCGACCTCTTCCTCATCCACTGGGCCGCGCCGGGCCGTCGGCAGTATGCCGAGACGTGGGAGACGCTGCTGGAGTTGCGCGGCACCGGGCGCGTGCGAGCGGTCGGGGTGTCGAACTTCCATGCCTCGCACCTGCAGGATGCCTATGACCGGACGGGGGAGTGGCCGGCGATCAACCAGATCGAGTTGCACCCCTATCTGCAGCAGCGCGAGTTGCGCGCCTTCCATGCTGAGCATGGGATCGTCACCGAGGCCTGGAGTCCGCTCGCGTCCGGCAAGGATGTCCTCGAGGACCCGGTCATCGCGACCATCGCGGACAAGCACCAGGTCACGCCGGCGCAGGCGATCCTCGGCTGGCATCTCGCGCTCGGCAATGTCGTCATTCCCAAGTCGGTTACGCCCTCTCGCATCGCGGAGAATTTCGGCTCCGTCGATGTGGTGCTGGACGGCGACGACCTGGCGGCCATTGAGAGCCTGGACCGGGGTATGCGGACCGGCCCGGACCCCGATCAGTTCTGGAGCGGCGACGATGACTGACCAGGTGCCGCCCCCGCCGCCTCGGCCTTCGCGTCGTGGGGCGGATCGGCGAAAGTATCCGCCCTATGTCGCGGCGACGATCGCGGCGTCGTCCTTTGTTGCTTTTGTCGTCGTGGCCTGGCTGATCTACCTCGCGCTGACCTGAGACGGCTGGAGTGTCAGGGCTGGCGTCAGGAGATCAGGACGCGCGCGACGAAGTGGCGTAGTTGGGCGAGGTTGCGGCACTCGTGCATGTCGACTACCTCGGCATAGCGGTGGGCGACCGAATCGCCAGACGACCATTGCCGCGCGGGCTCGGGGTTGAGGAAGAAGACGGAGCGGGCGCGCTCGTTGATCGCGTGCAGGGCGTCTAGACCTGGGTCGGTGTTGTTGGTGCGGGCGTCGCCGAGAATCATCACGATGCTCCGGTGGCCGACGGCATCGAGGTGGTTATCGACAAAGTCTTCCAGCGCGGCGCCATAGTCGGAATTGTTGTGCCACTTGGTCATTCGGCTGGTGTCATCAAACGTGCCGCTGATCTCGGCGCCGGGAGGTGCATCGGCGATCACGTCCGTCAGCTCGTCGACGACATTGACGAAGCCGAAGATCCGCACCCGCCGGAACTGCCCGGCCAAGGCTTGCATGAGCAGAATGGTGAATCGCGAGAAGCCGGCGACCGAGCTCGACATATCGCACAGCAGGACCAGGTCGACCCGGGACGGTGGGCGTTTGCGGTATGCCGGTCGCATGGGCACCCCGCCGGTCGCCATGGCGCGGCGCAGGGTGCGTCGGATGTCGATCGGCGCACCGCGACCGGAGCGGCGCTTCGCGGCCAGGCGGGTCGCGAGTTTGCGTGCCAGCGGCGTGATGGCGCGGCGCAATTCGGCGAGCTCGTCGGGTCCGGCGAGGATGAAGCTGGTCTGATCTATGGGGGCTCGCACGGCATAGCGCGAAATCCGTTCGGCACCACGGACTTCGGCATTGCGCCGCCGGGTCTCGCGCTCGACGCGTCGCCGGAATTCGGCCACCTCGTCCCGCAGTTCGTCCCGCGTGAACCGGCTGGACAGGCCGCTTCCGGGTCTACCGCCCGCGCCCTGCCCGCCGCCTCCGCTACCCCCGGAACCATCGCCCGAGCCGCCGGGTGCGTCGAGGCCGGCGTCCTGGAGTCGTTGCAAAGCGGCGGCGATGGCCGTTTGCGGAGCAAGCAGGTCAAGCGCTTGGGCGGCAGAGAAAGTGCCGAGGGTCGAGTCGTTGGGCAGGCGCCCCAGGGTGGCCACGACCCGCGCCGCGAGGCGGTCCAGGTCGCGCGCATCCCGGGTTGCGATCACCGCCGCGAGCTCGTCGCGCAGGCGGGTGGCCAGGGCTCGCCGGCCAGCCGGGTCGGTCGGCGGTGGCAGCGGATCAGCTTCTGGCACAGAGGATCTCGAACCGAGGGCGGCAGGGAAGTAGACATCGAAAAGGTCGTCGAAGACCCGCTGCTCGGTGCTGCGGCGCAACAGCGTCGCGGCGAGGGCGGCGCGCAGACGGTCGCGGTCGTCATACCCCAGGGCCGTGGCGGCGGCGGCCGCATCGATGAGGTCGGAGGTGCCGGTGCGTATGCCGTGCCCCCGCAGCGCTGCGCCGAACGCAACCAACCGGCGGGGGATGGCGGCTGCGGTCTCGTCGACTGTGGTCTCGTGGGCTGGGATCGTCACGGTGGGTGGCTGTCGGGGGAGGGGATTACAGGTCGAGGGCGTGCCGGGCGCGCTCGATATCGTCCTGGTGCTTCAACAGGACGCCAAGGTTGTCGCGCACATGCTCGGCGGCCAGGTCGTCGGCGCCGAGCGCCACCAGCGTGCGGGCCCAGTCGATGGTCTCGGCCACCGAGGGTGACTTGCGCAGCTTCAGCTTGCGCAGCCGATCCACAAGCCGGACAACGGATTCCGCGAGTGACTCGGTGATCTCGGGCACGTGCTGGAGAACAATGCGCTGCTCCAACTCCGGGCTCGGGTAGTCGATGTGGAGGAACAGGCAGCGGCGGCGCAGCGCCTCGGAAAGCTCGCGCGTGGCATTGGACGTGACCACGACGAAGGGCGGCCGGGTGGCGCGGATCGTGCCGAGCTCGGGGACGGTGACCTGGAAGTCGCCGAGCACCTCGAGCAGGAGGCCCTCGATCTCCTGGTCTGCCTTGTCCAGTTCGTCGACAAGGAGCACCGTCTCGCCCTCGGCCCGGATCGCCTTGAGCAGCGGCCGCGGAAGAAGGAACTCCTCGGTGAAAATGTCGCTGCGCAACTCATCCCAGGCATGGCCCTGCTCCGCGGTGATCCGGAGCAGTTGCTTGGCGTGATTCCACTCGTAGAGCGCGCGAGCCTCGTCCACGCCTTCATAGCACTGGAGCCGAATGAGTTCTCCGCCAACGGCTTTGGTGACGGCCTTCGCCAGTTCGGTCTTGCCGACGCCGGCGGGCCCCTCGATCAGCAGCGGCTTGCCGAGGCGGTCCGCGAGGAAGACCGTCGTCGCGATGGCATCGGAGGCGAGATAGCCGACAGCGGCGAGGCGTGTGGCAACCTCATCAACCGACGAAAAGCGTTGCGTCACACGTGCTCCCGGCTCGTGGCCCAGTTCCGCGGGCCACGAGAGCCAGCGGCATAGGTCTCCATCGGCACCTTGTCCGCGGCCCATGCCTTCAGCACCGGCTCGACGATCCGCCAGCACTCCTCGGCGGAATCGCCACGCACGGTCAGCAGCTGCGAGCCGTCGAGGATCTGTCCAAGCACCTCGCCATAGGCCTGCATACGCGGCGGGGCGAGCACTGCTTCGAGGGTCTTCTGCTCCAGGTCGAGCGGATCGCCTTCGGCGTTCATCGTCAGCGTCAAGGAGACGGTTCCGGGCTTGAGTCCGATGACCAAGGTGTCCGACCCGGACGGGCCGGCGAAGCCGTGCGGCAGGTGCGCGACATCCTTGAAGGTGACGACGATCATCTTCCGAACTTCGCCGAGCGCCTTGCCGCTGCGCATCGTGAAAGGCACTCCGGCCCAACGGTTATTAGCGACCTCGACGGTGATCTCCGCCAGGGTCTCCGTCAAGCGGCTAGCGTCGACACCCGGCTCTTTGATGTAGTCGGGGATGCGTCGCCCATCGGAGGTGCCCTTGGTGTAGCGGGCTCGCCGGGAGGCGGTCACCGGGTCGCCATTCCACAGGCGCATGGCGCGCATGACTTGCGCTTTCTGGTCCTGCAGTTCGCGCGCATCCAGGGTCGCGATCGACTCCATGGCGAAGAGCGCGAGCACCTGGATCAGGTGACTTTGGATCATGTCGCGCAGCGCGCCGGCCGTGTCGTAATAGCCCGCCCGGCCCTCCAAGGCGAGCGCCTCGTCATACAGCACCTCCACCTTCTCGATGTGCTCATTGCTCCACATCGGCTGGAAGAGCCGGTTGGCGAAGCGCAGGCCGATCAGGTTCAGGACGGTGTTGACGCCGAGGAAGTGGTCGATCCGGTAGATCGAGTCCTCGGGGACCACGCGGGAGAGCAAGTCGTTGAACTTGCGGGCGCTCGCGAAGTCGGTGCCGAAGGGCTTCTCGAGGGCGAGCCGGGTCTCATGGGGCAGGTGGATCTTCTGGAGCAGCTCGCAGCACTTCATCGTCACCGACGGCGGGAGCGCGAAGAAGATGACGAGCGGGCCGTCGCCGCAGGAGGAAATCAGGTCCTGTAGCGAGTTTGGGTCGAGGATGTCTGCCTTGATGTATGCCGTGTCCCGGCTCCCCGTGCGCGTCACCGTGGCGGGCGCCTTGACGGTGGCGAAGGACTCCTTGATGCGCGCCCTCCAGTCGGCGGCGGTCATGTCCACGCGGTCGGAGCCGACAATGCGCAAGGTGCGGTCTCGCTCGGCCATCAGCAGGGTCGCGATGCCCGGCAACAACAGCCGGTGCGTGAGGTCACCGCCCGCACCGAGGATGAGCAGGGTCGTGGTCGGTGGGTTCGACGCAGCCATGGGCAGATCGTCCCACGTTCCGCTGCGCTGTGGCCCCAAGGGCAGGGGTATGCCCGACCGCTCGGGTGAGCGGTCGGGCATACCTGCTGCTCGGGTCAGTGGCCCCACTGGTTGGGGATGAAGCTCATGTCGGCCTTGGGGGCGATGAGGCGGTCCCAGGGGATGTCGAACTCGACGGTGCCGAGGGCGCTGGCGTATGCCGCCCCCTGCTGAATGGCGACGTGCAGCCCAGTGCGCTTGGGGTAGATCGCGATATCGGTGCGGAGGATGTCCCCGTGGGGTTGGTTCGGCACGGCGGACTAAGCGGCGCGCGCGAGCTCGCGCTCGAAGTTCCAGTAGGGGCCACCGCTCGTACCGCCCACGCAGAGCGTGGGACCCAGCTCCGATACTTCGCGAGGACCCCGTCCGGCAGTTCGCAAGACGACCCAGGCGCCTACTGTGAGCAGCGTGACGACAGAGCGGGACTATGACGTGGTGGTGCTCGGGGCGGGCTCGGGGCGCTCGGTGCTTTCGGAAGAACTGGCGCACCTGCGCACGGCAATCATCGACTGCGGGCCGTATGGCGGCACCTGTCTCAATCGCGGGTGCATCCCGACCAAGATGTTCCTCCACGTGGCCGAGGTCGCCGGCAGCCTGCCTGAGTTGTCCCGGCTCGGTGTGGACGCACGTGTGGACCAGGTGCGGTGGCGCGAGATCCGCGATCGCATCTTCGACCGCATCGACACGTTCGCGGCCTCCGGTCCAGAGGGTGCCCGCTCCGCTGGCATTGATGCGTATGTCGGTGCCGCCCGCTTCGTCGGTCCGCGAAGGCTGGTGGTGGCCGAGCCGGGTGGCGACGTCGAGGTGACGGCCGCGCAGGTCGTGCTCGCGCAGGGTGCGAGTCCCGTCGTGCCCCAGGTGATTCACGACAGCGGGGTGCCATTCCACACCTCTGACACCGTCATGCGGATCGAGGAGTTGCCGAAGCGGATGCTCGTCCTTGGGGGCGGAGTGATCGGCACCGAGATGGCGCAATTGTTCTGGGGTTTGGGTGTCGAGATCACGATGGTGACCAAGGGCCCGCACCTCGTGAAAGGTGTTGGCGAGGACATCGGCCGGCGCTTCACCGAGTTGATGGGGCAGCGGTGGGCGCTGCACCTGAACGCCGAGGTGACCTCCGTGGCGGAGCGCGGCGACGGCATACATGTGGGGTTGGCGGATGGGACAACTTTGGTGACCGACCTATTGCTCGTGGCGGTTGGGCGGCGTCCGAACACCGGCGACATCGGCCTCGATCTGGCCGGCGTCGAGGTGGACTCGGACAGTGGTCGTGTTCTCGTCGACGAGTTCGGGCGCACGAGCGCCGAGGGCGTATGGGCGCTCGGCGATGTCTCCAGCGTGCACCAGCTCAAGCACCTGGCCAATGATCAGGCCCGGACCGTGCGCCACAACGTGCTGCACCCGGACGCGCCGAAGCCGCTGCGCGCCAAGGCAATTCCGTCCGCGGTGTTCTCCGATCCGCAGCTGGCGATCGTGGGTGAGACCCTGCCGCAGGTGCTCGCGGCGGGCTGTGATGCGGTGGCGTTCACGCAGAAGCTGGGGGACACGGCATACGGCTGGGCGCTGGAAGACACCACCTCCGTCTGCACCGTCGTCGCCGAGCGGGGCACCGGCGTCGTGCTCGGGGCCCAACTCATGGCACCGCAGGCGTCCTCGCTCATCCAGCCGCTGATCGACGCGACCGCGCGCGGGCTGAGCGCGCGCGATGTCGCGACAACCCAGATGTGGATCCACCCCGCCGCCATGGAGCTGATCGAGAACGCCCTCCTCGGCGTCGCCGAGGCCGCCGGGACCTGAGGGGCCAGGCGGTTTGCGAGACGGGCCAGGTTCTCGCCGTGGGGCCTGGCTATATCGCGGCCCGCGGGCGTGAACCCGGCCCGGGTCAGCGCGCGAGGTCGGCGCGGCAGCGGGCCTCGAAGGTCGTTAGCTCAGCGAGGGCCTCGTCGAGGTCGCGGCGGCGGGCTTCGAGGTCAGCGCGGCGCTCGTCGATCTGGGTCAGCACATACTCGAGTTGGCTGCGGCGGCCGCGGGGGGCGTCATACAGATCGATGATCGTCCGGATCTCCTCGAGGGGGAAGCCGAGGCGCTTGCCGCGCAGGATCAGGGCCAGGCGGGTGCGATCGCGGCGGTGATAGACGCGGACGGTGCCGCGCCGCTCGGGGGAGATCAGGCCCAACTCTTCGTAATGGCGCACCGCGCGATGGGTGATCGCGAACTCTTCGGCGATCTGCGCGATGGTCCACGTCTGCTCGCGCTCGAGCACCGTCCGGCTTGCCATGGGCCAGTATCCTGCTTTACGTTAACGTAAACGTCAAGCACTAACGAAGTCAGCAATGGGGAGTGTCGCCGCGCATGTTCGAACTGAGCCAAGATCACGAGGACTTCCGGGCGATGGTGCGCGACTTTGCCGAACGCGAGGTTGCGCCGCACGTCGCCGAGTGGGACCGCGCGCACCACTTCCCGACCGACCTCGCGCCGAAGATGGGCGATCTCGGACTCTTTGGCCTCGTGGTGCCGGAGGAGTTCGGCGGTAGCGCCGACCCGGAGGGCGGGCCGTTCACGGCACTCTGCGTCGCCATCGAAGAACTCGGCCGCATCGACCAGTCGATCGGCATCACGCTCTCGGCCGGTGTGGGTCTGGGAATCAACCCGATCCTGACGTATGGCAGCCCAGCCCAGAAGGAGCGCTGGCTGCCGGATCTCGTGTCCGGCCGGGCGCTGGCAGCCTTCGGGTTGACCGAGCCGGACGCCGGCTCCGACGCCGGAGCAACGCGGACGAAGGCGAGTCTCGACGGCGATAGCTGGGTGGTCAACGGGGCGAAGGCCTTCATCACGAACTCCGGCACCGAGATCACATCGGTCGTCACCGTGACCGCGCGCACCGGCGAGAGCGCGGATGGGCGGCCGGAGATCTCGGCCATCATGATTCCTTCCGGCACAACGGGATTCGAGGTTGCCCCGGCATACGACAAGCTCGGGTGGAATATCTCCGACACGCACGGACTGACCTTTTCCGATGTGCGCGTGCCGCAGGAGAACCTCCTCGGGGACCGTGGGCAGGGGTTCAAGCAGTTCCTTAAGACCCTCGACGATGGGCGCATCGCCATCAGCGCGCTCGCCCTCGGACTGCTGGTGCGGATGCGGGAGGAGGCCACGGCATACGCCCAGGCACGCACGGCCTTCGGGCGACCGATCGGGGTCAACCAGGGCGTCTCGTTCAAGGTCGCCGACCTGGCCGTCATGGAGGAGACGGCGCGGCTGCTGACCTACAAGGCCGCGTGGCTGAAGGACCAGCAGGAGTTGGGCAAGCACAGCGTCGCCGAGGTCAAGCAGGCGGCGGCGATCGCCAAGCTCTACACCTCCGAGGCGGCCGTGACGGCGACCCGGCTGGCGACGCAAATCTTCGGCGGCAATGGCTTCATGGAGGAGTACCCCGTCGCCCGGTTCTACCGGGACGCGAAGATCCTGGAGATCGGGGAAGGAACCTCCGAGGTTCAGCGCATGGTCATCGCCCGCAACCTAGGGTTGTCCTCGTGAGCGATGTCGCCGACCTGCGGGGCCGCCTGAGCGCGTCATATGCCGCCTCCGAGCGTCCGAGTGAGGCCGCGGCGGCGAAACTGGCGAAGCAGAACAAGCTATATGTCCGTGACCGCATCGCGTTGCTGCTGGATGCGGGCAGCTTCGTCGAAGACGGGCGCTATGCCAATGCGCGGGCCGGACACCTGCCGGCCGATGGCGTCGTCACCGGTCGCGGGCGCGTCGACGGGCGACCGGTCATCGTCATCGCCAACGATCCCACCGTCAAGGCCGGGTCGTGGGGTGCGCGGACTGTCGAGAAGATCGTGCGCGCGACCGAAATGGCTCTGCGCGAAGAGCTTCCGGTTTTCTGGTTTGTCGACAGCGCGGGTGCGCGCATCACCGACCAGGTCGAGATGTTCCCCGGTCGACGAGGCGCCGGCCGGATCTTCCACAACCAGGTCGCGCTCTCGGGCAAGGTGCCCCAGATCTGCTGCCTCTTCGGGCCCAGCGCGGCGGGCGGGGCATACATCCCCAGCTTTTGCGATCTGATCATCATGGTCGAGGGCAATGCCTCGATGTATCTCGGGTCGCCGCGGATGGCCGAGATGGTCGTGGGGGAGAAGGTCACGCTGGAGGAGATGGGCGGCGCGCGGATGCACTGCACCATCTCCGGAGTCGGGGACCTGCTGGCCCATGACGACACCGAAGCGATCGAATTGGCGAAGCTCTACTTCTCCTATCTGCCGCTCAACTGGCAGGCGCCGCCGCCGACCTATCAGCCGGAGGCGCCGGCGAATCCCCTGACACCGCAATCGGTTCCGGAGAAGGAGTCGCAGCCCTTCGATGTCCATGAGGTGATCGACGGGCTCGTGGACGATGACTCCTTCTTCGAGATCAAGCCGCTCTTTGCCGCCGAATTGGTTGTCGGTTTCGGGCGGATGAATGGTGAGTCGGTCGGCATCCTGGCGAACAATTCCGCAGTCAAGGGGGGCGTGCTGTTCACCGACAGCGCGGACAAAGCGGCGCGCTTCATCTGGCTATGCGATGCCTACTCGATCCCGCTCGTCTACCTCGCCGATGTCCCGGGATTCATGATCGGCTCCGAGGTGGAGCGCGGCGGCATCATCCGGCATGGGGCGAAGATGGTGTCCGCGGTGGCGTCGGCAACCGTGCCGCAGATCTGTGTCGTCGTGCGCAAGGCGTATGGCGCGGGGCTCTATGCGATGGGCGGGCCCGGCTTTGCGCCGGATGCCACGATTGCCTTGCCGACCGCGCGGATCGCCGTGATGGGTCCGGAGGCCGCCGTGAATGCGGTGTACGCCAACAAGATTGCCGAGATCACCGACCCCGACGAGCGGGCGGCCTTCGTCGCCGAGCGGCGCACGGCATACGAAGAAGATGTCGACATCGAACGGCTGGCCGCTGACCTGGTGCTGGATCAGGTCATCGAGCCCGGTCTGCTGCGCGACGAGCTGATTGCCCGACTGTCGTTTGCGGCGGGCCGAGACCGGCACTTCGCGACGAAACGCCGCGACATTCCCCCCACCTGATCGAGACGCCGCCCGATGTTTGGGAGGGAAACCCTTGCTTTGTGCCAGAAGCTTTCCGGCACAAAGCAAGGGTTTCCGGCATCGGGCGGGAAACCTACAGGGGGCTCAGGTGAGGGCGAACCAGGGGAGGCCGAGGTCGGCGAGGAGGTCGCGCAGGAGGGGGAGGGAGAGGCCAACGACATTGTGGTGGTCGCCCTCGATGCCGGTGACGAAGGCGCCGCCGAGACCGTCGACGGTGAAGGCGCCGGCGACCCGCAGCGGTTCGCCGGTCGCGACATAGGCCTCGATCTCGGCGTCGGTGAGATCGGCGAAATGCACGACGGTGGACGCGGTCGCCCCGATGAGTCCGCCGCTGCCGTCGTCGCGGTCGTCGATCAGCCAATGACCCGTATGCAGGGTGCCCGAGCGCCCGCGCATCCGCCGCCACCGCTGCGTTGCCTCGGCCGCGTCGGCCGGCTTGCCGTGCACCTCGCCATCGAGTTCGAGCATCGAGTCGCAGCCGAGCACGAGGGCGTCGGTGTTATGGGCGACGTCCTCGGCCTTCGCGCGGGCAAGGGCGAGGACGAGATCGGCGGGTTCCAGGTCGCCATACCGGGTGGCCAGGTCGCGAAGCAACGCGTCCTCGTCCACCGTGCTTGGCTGCACGTCCGCCTCGATCCCGACCTGCTGCAACAGGATTCGGCGAGCGGGGGAGGCGGACGCCAGGATGAATCGGGGAGTGGGCATGGCGACCAATCTACGGCGCGAGTGAGGGTCGGCCGTCAACCGAGAGCTTCGTCGACGAAGCACCAGCGCCAGGCTTCGCCGGGCTCCAGGGAGCGCATGACCGGATGACCGGAGGCGTGGAAATGGGCGGTCGCGTGCTTGCCGGGTGAGGAGTCGCAGCAGCCGACCTGGCCGCACTCGGTGCATAGCCGCAAGTGCACCCAGGTCATTCCGGTTTCCAGGCATTCGTGGCAGCCCTCGGGGCTGTCGGGGACGACGCACCGCGGCTCGACGGATAAGTGCTCGCAGGCGGCCGCGATCTGGTCGGGCGCGCGCAAAGGCGTCTCCCGGAGCCGCTCGCTGCGCCGGGCGCTGACGGTCAGAGCCGCCTCCTCGGCGTCCATGGCATTGAGGACCTGTCCGAGCACATGCTGGTCAACCTCCCCGGCAGCGCGGATCTTCAACAACTGGGCTCGCTCGGCGCCGATCATCTGTAGGCGCAGGCGCCGATAGGCCTCGCTTGGGGTCTCGCTGCCGGCATCGCCGAGCTGCTCCCAGATCCGGTTGACCCGGGCCGTCGACTGCTCCTTGATCGCCGCGAGGGCGCTCGGGTCGGCGTTCGGATCGGCCTCGATCGAGCGCAGGCCCGCACCGACCGCCGAGGCGACGACGGTCGCCGCGACGAGGGCATCCTCACGCGGATCGGGACCCCGGACGTCGAGTGAACGTGCCAACGCTGGCAGCGTAAAGCCCTGCAGCAGAAGAGTTCCCACCGTGACGATGAGGGCGATGAGGACAAGAACCGGCCGCAGGGGCGTGTCCTCCGGCAAGGTGAGGGCGGCGGCGAGGGTGACCACGCCGCGCATACCTGCCCAGGAACTGACGGCAGCGACTTTGGCGGCCTCGGCGCTCTGACCACCCTGGCGGCGGAAGGCCAGGAGGGTGAAGGGGAAGATCCAGACCGGCCGGAGCACCAGGCATACGAGCAGCACCACCAGTCCCACCCCGACTCCGCGGGCGAGAGTCAACTCGCTCTCGTCGACCCGGGCGATGATCGACTGCATCTGCAGGCCGATCAGCAAGAAGACGGCATTCTCCAGCAGGAAGGTGATGCTCGCCCAGTTGATGCGCTCCGAGAGCCGCGAGGACGCACTCTGCAGGACCGGTGCCTTGTGGGCCAGCAGCAGGCCCGCGGTCACGACCGCCAGCACGCCGGAGCCGTGGATCTTCTCGGCGGGGACATAGGCGAGGAAGGGGACCGCAAAGGAGAGCGCGGTGTCCGCGGCGGTCTCGGTGAGGTGGCGGCGGACGGCGGCGACGACGAGGAAAACCAGCCAGCCGACGACCAATCCGCCGAGGACTGCCCGCCCGAAGTCCAGCGCCACGCTCATCGTCGTCACCTCGCCCGCGTGTCCGGCACCAACGGCGAGACCCGCCGCCGCGACGGCCGTGCGCAGCGAGACCAGGGCCGTCGCATCATTGAGCAAGGACTCGCCTTCGAGGACGGTCGTCGTCCGGCGGGGCAGGCCGATGCTGCGGGCGACGGCGGTAGCCGCGACCGCGTCCGGGGGAGCGCGATCGCGCCGAGAGCGAAGGCAACGGCGAAGTTGATTGGCAAGAGCCAGCTTGCGACGATCGCCACGCCGAGCGCGGTGAAGAGCACCAGCCCCACCGAGAGCCCGAGGATCGGCGTCAGCAGGCGCCGAAGGTCGATGAGCGAGGTGTTGAGCGCCGCGGCATACAGCAGTGGCGGGAGCAGCCCAAAAAGCACCACCTCGGGCGACATCGACACCTCGGGCAGGCCCGGGACATAGGAGGCCGCGACCCCGACGCCAAGCAAGGCCAGCGGCGCGGGCACCCCGATCGGTTCGCAGAGGCGGGCGATGAGGATGACCGTGGCGGCGATGGCGACAAGGGTCAGGGCGAGATCCACGGGTCGATTCTGGCCCGTGTGGGCCGCAGGGGTGAGCGGTGACACACACCGAACGCCGCCATTGACGCCGCCTCGGTGCGGCAGTTCCGCTACCGTTCTCTCAACTTACTCGCCGGTAGCCAGGAGATTTCCCGTGTCCCGCACCCGTATGACCGCTGCCCTGACCGCTGTCGCCGCCTGCGCGGCCGTCCTGCCCGCCACCGCTGCGGGCGCCGCCGTTGAGCCGCCGCGCCCGGCCTTCTACGAAGCCCCCGCGTATGTCGCCGGCGCTGCCGGCGATGTGCTTCGCAGCGAGCTGATGACCTTCGCCGTCGACCCGGCCGGCCTGAGCAATCTGGTCATGACCTCGACCCGAGTGCTCTATGTCTCCACCGATCGCACCGGCGCCAAGATCGCCGTGT
Organism: Actinomycetota bacterium; assembly: GCA_020160805.1. Classification (GTDB taxonomy): domain Bacteria; phylum Actinomycetota; class Actinomycetes; order Actinomycetales; family Dermatophilaceae; genus Nostocoides_A; species Nostocoides_A veronense. The sequence goes on from JAIUPO010000018.1 coordinate 37,048, forward strand.
CCGGGACCGTCCTGGTGCCCAAGACGCCGTGGATCGGTGTCGGCAAGCGCCCGATCATCGGCTATGCCGCGGGCACCCAAGGCCTCGCCGACCGCTGCGCCCCGTCGCGCATGCAGTCCGAAGGCCTGGAATACGAATCACTCTTCATCAAGGGCCTCATCGAGCGGGGGTATGCCGTCGCCCTCACCGACTATCAGGGGCTCGGCACCGCCGGAGTGCACACCTACATGAACCGGGTCGTGCAAGGACGCGCCGTCCTCGACGCCGTCCGTGCCGCCCAGCGACTCAGCGGCTCGGGCCTGTCGTCGCTGAATCCCGTTGGCCTGATGGGCTATTCGCAAGGCGGCGGGGCTTCCGCGTCAGCGGCCGAGCTCGCCGCGTCATACGCCCCCGACCTGAAAGTTAAGGGCGCCGTCGCCGGTGCCGTTCCGGCCGACCTCGGCGCCGTGGCGAGCAATCTCGACGGCGGGCTGTATGCCGAATTCGCGCTCTATGGGGTGCGCGGGCTTGCCGCCGGCTACAACCTCGACCTCACGCCATACCTCAACGCCACCGGGCGACGCGTGATGGACGAGGTCGAAGGAGAGTGCGTGACCGACCTGTTCAACCACTCCTTCGTCAAGTCCAGCACCCTGTCCGCCGACGGCTCGACCTTCGCGCAGATGCTGGGCAAGGCACCCTTCGCCGCCATCGTTGCCGAGCAGAAGATCGGCAACCTCAAGCCCGCCATGCCGGTCCTTGTCACGCACTCCGTCCTCGACGACGTCATCCCCTTCACCGTCGGCAAGACGATGGCCAAGAGCTGGTGCACCAAGGGCGCCAATGTGTACTTCTCGCCCAACGCCACCCCCGCCCACATCGGCGGCATGCTCAACAACTCCGCCGAGATGTACTCCTTCTTCGAAGCCCGGTTCGCCGGCCTGCCTCAGTGGTCAAACTGTTGGACCCTGTAAAGCATTGAGCGAGCTGCGCTCGCGCCGGGAAACGTCCCAGCACTAGTTGGGTGACTGTGTATACGGAGCAACGTGTTCACAGTCACCTACCTGGTGCTAGCACCACTTAGGAGACGCGCCCTACGTGGCTTGGTTAGCGCCCTATCGCAAGCCTTACAGGGTGCCGAGGACGGCGGCGCGAAGGGTGTCGAGGCCGACGCTGCCGATGTCGAGGGCGCGGCGGTGGAAGTCCTTGAGATCGAAATCCTCGCCGGCGCGACGCTCGGACTCCGCGCGCAGGTCCAGCCAGAGCCGCTCGCCGATCTTGTAGGACGGCGCCTGGCCCGGCCAGCCCAGATAGCGATCCAATTCAAATCGCAGCACCGATTCGGTCATCCGCGAATGCGCCGTCAGATAGCGCCACGCCTTGTCGTAATCCCACGCACCACCACCGACCTCGGCCGGCGCCTCGAAGCCGCAGTGCACGCCGATGTCGATGACCACGCGCGCCGCGCGCAGCGACTGACCGTCGAGCAGGCCAAGCCGGTTGCCCGGGTCGTCCATGAAGCCCAACTCGGCCATCAGCCGCTCCGCATACAACGCCCACCCCTCGCCATGACCGGAGGTCCACGCGGCCAAGCGGCGCCAACTATTGAGCAAGTCCTTGCGGTAGACCGTCTGCGCCACCTGGAGGTGATGCCCCGGCACGCCCTCGTGATAGACCGTCGTCAGCTCGCGCCACGTGGTGAACTCGGTGTCGCCCTTGGGCACCGACCACCACATCCGACCCGGGCGGGAGAAGTCGTCGCTCGGGCCGGTGTAATAGATCCCGCCGAGTTGGGTCGGCGCGATGCAGCCCTCGATCGTCCGCACCGGCCCCGGGATGTCGAAATGCACATCCGCGAGCGCGTCGATCGCCTCGTCGGCCTTTGCCTGCATCCATGCCTGCAGTGCCTCGGTGCCGTGCAATTGGTATGCCGGATCGGCGTCCAAGGCCGCGAGAACCTCGTCCAAACCCGCGCCTGGGCGGAGAGACTCAGCGATCGCCGCGCGCTCGGCCTCGATCCGGGCAACCTCCTCCTGACCCCACGCATAGGTCTCCGCGAGATCCACCGTGCTGCCGAGGAAATAGCGTGAATACAGCGAATAGGCCTGTGCCCCACAGGCATCGGCCTCGGGGGCGTGGGCACCGAGCAAATCGGTGAGGCGGGGACCAAAGGCGGCATAGGCGGCGGACGCGGCATCGATCCCCGCGAGGACCTCGTCGCGTACCGACTCGCTCATCGTCGCCGCAGCGGCGTTCTGCCGCAGGCCGGCGAAGTAGCCACCCTCGGCCGCGAAGTCCGCGCACTGCTGGGCGCACGCTTCGACCTGGCGCTTCGGTGCGACCTGGCCGCGATCGCGCGCCCCAGCCAGGGACTGCGCCCACTGATCGAGCGCGGAGCCCACAGCGGCGAGCCGGCGACCGAAGGTCGCCCACTCCTGATCCGTATTGGTCGGCATGAGATCGAAGACGCCGCGGATGCTCTGCAGCGGCGACGCGATGACATTGACCGCGCTGTCCTCCAGCCCGGCCGCGTAGATCTCCTCGGCCAGCCCCAACCGCTCCTGCATCGCGGCGATGGTGACCTTGTCGATATCGTCCGCTGGCTCGGCCTCGGCAAGCCGGGCCAAGGTCTGCTGGCGAAGCGCGGACGCGGCGGCATAGCCCGCCGGTGAGAAGTCGTCGAGCCGGTCGTCATACCCGGGGATCCCCAGGTGGGTGGCGGTGATGGGGGAGAGGGCGACTTCGGCGGCGAAGTGCTCCTCGGCGATGGCGTCGACAGAGGTCGGGAGGCGGTCGGTCACGGTGTGCGACGTTACCCGAGAAGTGCGGCCGCACCGCAGGGATTCCTCGCCTACCCTTCTCGGTATGCCAGCGCCCGGCCAGCCCGAGTCGCCCGCCGACGCGGCGCTGACGGCCCGCCGGGTGCGGCGCGCGGGCTGGGTTCTCGGTGCGGGGGCCGCCGTCCTCATTCCGTGGACGGCCTACCTGGCGTGGGAGTTGCCGGAACACGCCGTCGCCGTGAACTACGACTTGGCGTGGGGTGGCTTCGATGTGGGCCTGATCCTGCTGCTGGCGGCAGGTGCGTGGGCCGCCTTCCGCGCCAACCGGTGGCTGCCGGCTCTTGCTGCCGCGACAGCGACGATGTTGATCGTGGACGCCTGGTTCGATGTGGTCACGTCGGGACCGAGCGATCGGTGGCTCGCGGTGGCGATGGCCGTGCTCATTGAGTTGCCCGTTGCGGTCGCCTGCCTGCGGCTGTCCGCGCACACCCAGGGCCTGGTGCTGTGGCGCGCCCGCCACTCGCGGGCGAAGGGACATCGGTGACGAGCGAACCGACATACCGTTGGCCCATGCCCGCCGCGATTCTGTCGACCAATGTCGGCTCCCCGAGACCCAATGGCAGCAAGGCCACCCCGACGGGAATCCAGAAGTTGCCCGTGGACGCCCTCGACGTCGCCGCGCCAGGGCGGCGCAAGGGTCCGAGCGGCGTGGCCGGTGATTTCATCGGCAACGGCCGTCATCATGGCGGCGACGACCAGGCTGTGTATGCCGTGGCGCGGGAGGAACTTGACTGGTGGGCAACGGAATTGGGGCTCGAGCTGCCTAACGGGCACTTCGGGGAGAACCTCACGACCACCGGGATCGATGTCGATGCCGCGATCATCGGGTCGACCTGGCAGGTGGGGTCGGCGATCCTGGCTGTCACCGGTCCGCGCATCCCGTGCAGCACCTTCTCGACCCATATGCAACAGCCGCGCTGGGTCAAACGCTTCGCCGAGCGCGGCCGCACCGGGGCCTATTTCGCGGTGGTGGCGCCAGGCACGATCAGCCGGGGTGACGCGATCACCGTGCGTGATGTGCCAGATCACGGAATCACCGTGCCGATGACCTTCCGGGCGTGGATGGGCGACCGCGATGAAGCTCGCCGCATCCTCGACCTCGGCGCCGGCTCGGCGCTGCTGCGCGAAGAACTGGCCGAGATGCTCGCGCGGAGCTAGGGCGTCAGGCGCGGCGGACGGAGGTGCGCCAGCCGCCGGGGCCGTTGTGGGTGGGTGCGTGCACCGCGGCGGCATGGTCCACCCAGCCGGGGGTATGCGGAGTGGTCCCGCCCTCGACCTCCCCTCCGGCGGCGCTGAGGACCGCGACGAGCGCGGCAATCTCCTCGGCGCTCGGATTGCCGCGCACGATCCGCAGCACGGGCGCGGCTGCTGCTGAGTCAGGCGACGACATCACAGCGGGATATTTCCGTGCTTCTTCGGCGGCAGGCTCTCGCGCTTGTTGCGCAGCGCCCGCAGCGCCCGGCTGACATTCATCCGGGTGTTGGACGGTGAGATGACGGTGTCGATATAGCCGCGTTCGGCGGCGATATACGGATTCGCCAGCGTGTCCTCATAGTCCGTCACGAACTGCGCCCGCAGCGCCGTGACATCCTCTCCGGCCTCCTGGGCGGCGCCAAGCTCCTTGCGGTAGAGGATGTTCACCGCACCCTGCGCGCCCATGACCGCGATCTGACCGGTCGGCCAGGACAGGTTGATGTCGGCGCCGAGGTGCTTCGAGCCCATGACGTCATACGCCCCGCCATAGGCCTTGCGGGTGATGACGGTGACCTTGGGGACGGTCGCCTCGGCATACGCATAGATCAGCTTCGCGCCGCGGCGGATGATGCCATTCCACTCCTGCGAGGTGCCGGGCAGGAAGCCGGGCACGTCGACAAGGGTGAGGATCGGGATGTTGAAGGCATCGCAGGTCCGGACGAAGCGCGCGGCCTTCTCGGAGGCATCGATATCCAAGGTGCCGGCGAATTGCATCGGCTGGTTGGCGACGATACCGACACTGCGGCCGTCGATCCGGGCATACCCAATGAGGATGTTCGGCGCGAAAAGCGCTTGCACCTCAAGGAATTCGCCATCGTCGACCAGGTGCTCGATGACGGTCTTCATGTCATAGGGCTGATTGGCTGAGTCGGGGATGATCGTGTCGAGTTCGAGGTCGAGATCGGTGACGCTCAGATCGTTCTCGATGTCGTAGGAGGGCGGCTCGTCCAGATTGTTCGACGGCAAATAGGACAGCAGCGCCTTGACGTACTCGATGGCGTCGGCCTCGTCCGCCCCGAGATAGTGCGCATTGCCCGACTTGGTGTTGTGGGTCCGCGCGCCGCCGAGCTCTTCGAAGCCGACCTCTTCGCCGGTGACGGTCTTGATGACGTCCGGGCCGGTGATGAACATGTGCGAGGTCTGGTCGACCATGACGGTGAAGTCGGTGATGGCCGGTGAATAGACCGCGCCGCCAGCGCAGGGGCCCATGATCAACGAGATCTGCGGGATCACCCCGGAGGCGTGGACATTGCGCAGGAAGATCTCGCCATACAGCCCGAGCGAGACCACACCCTCTTGGATGCGGGCCCCGCCGGAGTCGTTGAGGCCGACGACGGGGCAGCCGATCTTCATCGCGAAGTCCATGACCTTGACGATCTTTTCGCCGAAGACCTCGCCGAGCGATCCGCCAAAGACCGTGAAGTCCTGCGCGAAGACGGCCACCGTGCGCCCATCGACCTGGCCATAGCCGGTGACGACGCCATCGCCATACGGCCGGTGCTTCTCCTGGCCAAAGGCATTGCTGCGGTGCCGGGCGTACTTGTCCATCTCGATGAAGGTGCCCTCGTCGAGGAGCATCTCGATCCGTTCACGGGCGGTCATCTTGCCCTTGGCGTGCTGCTTTTCCACCGCGCGGGCAGAACCGGCATTGGCGACCTCGGCGACGCGGCGCTTCAAATCGGCCAGTTTGCCCGCGGTCGTGTGGAGGTCGATCTCCTGCGGCATGGCATCGGCGGTCATAGATCCGAGCCTAGCCTTGTGCCCGTGCGTCCCCCACTCGATCTCGACCGCATCCGGGCCGGTGTGAAGGAGAGTTCCGTCACGCAGGTCCACCTGCACGAACAACTCGCCTCGACGAACACCGAAGCCGCCCGCCTGGGTATGCCGTGGGCCCTGGTCCTCGCCGAGCATCAGGTGGGTGGGAAGGGCCGGCTCGGGCGCCGGTGGAGCGAGGCGCCCCGCGCCGGGCTGGCGATGTCCGTGCTGGTCCCGACTCCGCCGGGCGCCCTCGGGTGGGTGCCGCTGCTGACGGGACTGGCCCTGCACCAGGCGGTGCGAGCCGTCACGGGTCTGGACACGGCGATCAAGTGGCCGAACGATCTGCTGGCTCAATCCGGCGCGAAGCTCGCGGGGATTCTCTGCGAACTGACGCCAGCCGGGATCGTCATCGGGGCCGGCCTGAACGTGCTGCACAGCCGAGATGAGCTGCCGGTCCCGACCGCCACCTCGCTGGCCCTTGAGCTCGGCCCCGGCGCGGCGCCGGACCGCACCGACCTGGTCATCGCGTATGCCGGTGCGCTCAGCGCCGTCCTCAACGCCCAGCACGCGGGGGGAGCCGACGCGGCGGGGGAGCGGGCGGCATACCGCCGGGCCTGCACGACGATCGGGGCGAGAGTGGAACTGTCCGACGGCACCGGGCGCGCCCGCCGGGTCGAGGTTGAGGCCGTCGACGACGACGGGCGGCTGGTGGTGCGCGATGCCAGCGGGCGGCCGGAGCACGTCACCGCAGGTGACGTGCATCACGTGCGCGTGGCAGAGTAGGCCTTCGACCGGCACGTGGGAGAAGGCGTTGACGCACGAGGAAGCGGACGTCCAAGCGTTCCTGGAGGACATCCGGGTGCGATTGCTCGGCGACCACATCGCCACCGGCCGTCAGGAAATGTCGCGCCGCGCCGATCTGTCCCTCCCCATGGTCACGAACTTCTGGCACGCTCTGGGATTCCCGGTCTCGCAACCGGATTCGGGGTCCTTCGCGCAGGCAGATCTGGATGCGTTGCGTCAGATTTTGGACCTGATCGAGGCCGGACGGCTTGATGAGCAGCTGCTCCTCGGCATGACTCGCGCGGTTGCTCGCACGGCCGATCGGCTCACCGTCTGGCAGACGCAGCTCGTTGCCGAAACGCTCGCCGATCCCTCCTCCACCCTCGATGCTGGCGTTGACCTGGAAACGGCGATGGAGGTGGCGCGGCAACTCACAGCGGCTGCCGATGTCTTTGAGCCGCTGATGACGTATGCCTGGCGCCGCCACCTCTTCGGCGCACTGACCAGGATGGTCAGCGATGCCGATCCGCAGGAGGCCGAGGCCGGCCAATTGCGGCTGGTGGGGTTCGCCGATCTCGTGAACTTCACCTCGATCGTGCGGCGGGCGTCCGAACGCGATCTGGCCATCATGGTCCAACGCTTCGAGCGACTGGCCTCCGATGTCGTGACCGCCCATGGCGGCCGGGTCATCAAGACCGTCGGGGATGAGGCGCTCTTCGTCAACCGGGATGCCTTGGCCGGGACAGCCACCGCGCTCGACCTGATCGATGCCATGGCCGAGGAGGAGATGCTGCCGCAGGTGCGAGTCGGGTTGGCCTTCGGCCCCGTCCTGAGCCGGCTGGGCGATGTTTTCGGGACCACGGTCAACCGTGCCTCGCGGCTGACAGCGGTGGCGGGCGAGGGACGCGTGCTCGCCGACGAAGCCCTCTCGACGCGGCTCGCCCAGCATTCGGGCTTCAGCCTGCGCTCGACACGCCGCAGGCAACTTCGCGGGATCGGCCCGGTCACGCCGTCGGAGGTGCGCCGCAGCGCCGGGGATCGCGGGTCGGCGGGTTCGGGCCCGCATACGATGACGCCATGACCCGGGTTCTGCTCGCCGAGGACGACGAGGCGATCGCCGATCCCTTGGCGCGCGCGCTGCGCCGGGAGGGCTATGACGTCGAGGTCCGCGGCGACGGGCAGGAGGCGCTGGAAGTCGCACTCCAAGGCGTCGACCTCGTGGTGCTCGACCTGGGTCTGCCGACGATGGACGGGCTCGATGTATGCCGCCGGCTCCGGGCCGCTGGGTCCGCCGTCCCGGTGCTGATCTTGACCGCGCGCACCGACGAAGTTGACACGGTTGTCGGGCTGGACGCCGGGGCCGATGACTATGTGCGCAAGCCCTTCCGGCTGGCCGAACTGCTCGCGCGCGCCCGGGCCTTGCTGCGGCGCGGCCTGATGGAGCCGGAGGTCACGTCCTCGCTGCTCATCGACCAGGAGTCTCGCCGGGTTTTCTTGCGCGGCCAGGAACTGGCCTTGACCGGCAAGGAATATGCCCTGCTCGGCGTGCTGTACCGCGAGCGTGGGAAGGTCGTCTCGCGCGAACAATTGATGCACGAAATCTGGGACACCGAGTGGTACGGCTCGACCAAGACCCTCGATGTCCACATCTCGGTGCTGCGCCGCAAGCTCGATGAGTCCGCGGACGCGGGAAAGATGATCGCCACCGTGCGCGGTGTCGGGTTCCGTCTCGACCTGGACGACTGAGATGCACCGACTGTTCCTGCGGTCGACGATGCTCGTCGTGGGGGCGGGTCTCCTCGCGACATTCGTGCCCTTGCTCGGCATGCTGACCTTTGCCGCGACACGTAGTCCCGATGAGCGGATCATCAATCGCGTCGGGATTCCGGCCTTCTTTCTCATCGCGTTCAGCGCCTGCCTCACGGTCGCCCTGGTCGGCCTCACGATGAGTCTCGTCGTCGCGCGTCGGCAAGCGCGTCACCTGGGAGCCCCGCTCTCGGCGCTCGCCGTGCAGGCGGAGCGGCTCGGCGCGGGCGACGCGAGCGTCGCGCCGCTGGCGACCGGCATACCCGAGGTTGACCGGGTCAGCGAGGTGCTGGCTGCCAACTCCCAGGACATGGCGAAAGCCCTTGCGGCCGAGCGGGATTTTGCCGCCGACGCGAGTCACCAGTTGCGCACGCCGCTGGCGGCGCTCCTGCTGCGCCTGGAAGAGATCGAGGCGACCGCCGACCCTGAGGTGGCGCGCGCCGAGGCCGGGGTGGCCATCGACCAGGTAGCGCGTTTGACCGGCGTTGTCGACGATCTGATGAACCGAGCCAAGCGGCGTCCGGCGGAGGCGGGTGCTGTTTCGGTGGACTCGGTGCTCGCGGCGCTGCAGCGGGAGTGGCAGCCCGCTTTTGCGGCCGCGCGACGCTCGATGCGCATCCACGGCGAGCGGGATCTCGAAGTCTTCATCGTGCGCTCGGCCCTGTCGCAGATCGTCTCCACGCTCATCGAGAATGCGCTCGCGCACGGGCGAGGGACCGTCTCGGTGCTTGTGCGGCATAGCGGCCCGACCGTCGTCTTGGAAGTGAGCGATGACGGCGACGGCGTGCCCCCAGGGCTGGCGCGGCACATCTTCGAGCGTTCGGTATCTTCCACCGGCTCCGGGCTGGGCTTGGCGTTGGCGCGGGATCTGGCGGAGAAGAACTTCGGTCGGCTGGAGTTGTTGCGGGCTCAGCCCGCGGTCTTTGCGCTCTTCTTGTCCGACGCCTCGTCGAGTTCCTTGGCGAAGACGAACTTGCGATAGGCCCAGAACCGGAAGAGGGTTCCGAGGCCGATCCCGACGATATTGGCGACATTGTCGGCGAACAGGCTCGTGAACTGCAGGCCATAGTGCGAGAACGCGATGGCGGCCACACCGATGACGAGTGCGACGAGATTGGTGATGACGAAGAGCGAGAACTCATGGGCGGCTGCGCGATTGCGCCGGTGCCGGAAGGTCCACTGCCGGTTTCCGATCCACGAAAAGACAGTGGCGAGGGAGGCGGAGATGATCTTCGCGGTCGTCGGCTTGTCGTCCAAGATCGTGTGACGCAGCAGATTCATTACGCCGACATCGACGACGAAGGCGAGCGCCCCGATGATGCCGAACTTCACGACTTCGCGCCACAGCGAACTGAGCGTGCCGCGAGCCCATCCGAGGAGGCTCGTATGCGGCGGGGTCACCGGAAAACCCTAACTGAGTCAACGGGGCGCGGCAGTCCATTCTCAGCTCGGCGCCGGTCGTGGCGTGGAGGCTGCGACGGCTATCCTCCCGGGGTGGACCTGAGCGCACCAGTACCCCTTCGTGCGCCGGGTGGATTCCCGGTCGTCGGCATCATCGGTGGCGGCCAATTGGCGCGGATGTGCGCCGGCCCGGCCGCCGAATTGGGCATCACCGTGACCGTCCTCGCCGAGGAAGCCGATGGTGCCGCCGCGCAGGTTTTCCGGTCCGCACCGGTCGGGGATTACACCGATCCGGCGACCGTCGTGGCGTTCGCTCAGCACTGTGATGTCATCACCTTCGACCACGAACACGTGCCTGCTCCGGTGCTGGCTGCCCTCGAAGAGTTGGGGGTGCCGATGCACCCCAGCCCGGCCGCGCTGGCATACGCCCAGAACAAGCTCTCTATGCGAGAACGCTTGTCCGACATGGGCATTCCGTGTCCGCGCTGGCGGGCCGCGACCTCCGTAGCACAGGTCGAAGACTTCGGCGCCGAGGTCGGCTGGCCGCTCATCGCCAAGGTCCCCGTCGGGGGGTATGACGGCAAGGGCGTCTTGCTCGCGCGTTCGGTGCACGAGGTGGCGGACTGGCTCGCGCGCGGCCCGGTGCTGCTCGAAGAGCGGGTCGACTTCGAGCGCGAACTGGCCGTGCTCGTTGCCCGCTCACCGTCCGGGCAAGCCGCCGCGTGGCCGGTGGTCGAGACCGTTCAGGAGGACGGGATCTGCGTCGAGGTGCACGCGCCTGCGGCTCATCTCGACCCGGGCCTGGCCGCGGAGGCGACCGCAGCGGGTCTGCGGATCGCCGGGGAGTTGGGGGTCACGGGGGTGCTGGCTGTCGAGATTTTCCAGACCGCTGATGGCTTCGTCGTCAACGAGTTGGCGATGCGTCCGCACAACAGCGGGCACTGGAGCATGGACGGGTCGGTGACGGGCCAGTTCGAGCAGCACCTGCGCGCTGTGCTCGACCTGCCGCTTGGTGATCCGCGAGCCCGCTCCGCGGTGACCGTCATGGCGAATGTTCTCGGGGGGGACTATGCCGAGCTTTATCCGGCATACCGGCACCTGATGGCCCGCGATCCTGGCCTGAAAGTCCACCTCTATGGCAAGGGCGTGCGTCCCGGCCGCAAGATTGGGCACGTCAATATCTGCGCGTCGACCTATGCCGAGGCGCACGAGCGGGCTCGGCATGCGGCCGACTATCTCCAGGGAGTGATCACCGAATGAAACCGGTCGTCGGCGTCGTCATGGGCAGTGACAGTGATTGGCCGGTGCTAGAGGCGGCTGCGATTGCCTTGCAGGAGTTCGGGATTGGCTACGAAGCCGATGTTGTGTCCGCGCATCGGATGCCGGAGGACATGATCGCGTATGGCCGTGCCGCCGCCGGCCGCGGGCTGCGCGTGATCATCGCCGGGGCCGGGGGAGCGGCCCACCTGCCGGGCATGCTCGCCTCCGTGACGACCCTGCCGGTCATCGGGGTGCCCGTGCCGCTGACATACCTCGATGGCATGGACTCGCTGCTCTCGATCGTCCAAATGCCCGCCGGCGTGCCGGTGGCGACGGTCTCGATCGGCGGCGCTCGCAATGCCGGCCTGCTCGCGGCCCGCATCCTGGCCAGCGGCGAGGGCGCCGAGGCCGAGCGCCTGCGGGACGCGATGGCGAGCTTCCAGACCCAGCTGCGGCAGACGGCATACGACAAGGGCGCGGCGCTACGCGAGCGAGTCCGCGAGGCCTAAGGGTGCGACGCGCTGCGCCGTCAGATGCCGTGGGGGCGCAGCTTGGGGTACTCGATCTTGGGGCAGGTGTCCATGACGACGCCGAGACCGGCCTTGCGGGCGCGCTCGGCGGCAGCGACATCCGCGACGCCACGCTGCATCCAGACGGCGTCGATCTGTAGTCGGTCTTTGTTGGCGATGGCCTCATCGACGACGGCCCCGACGAGATCGGAGTTGACGAAGCAGTCGACAACCTTGACGTCGGTGCCATCCGGGATATCGGACAGGGAGGCATAGCCCTTTTCACCGTGGACGGTGGCCGCCGAGGGGTGCACGGGGATGATCCCCTTGCCCTGTTCCATCTTCAGATAGCGGCTGATCTTCCACGCATCACGGTCGCGATTGTCGGACAGGCCGACGATCACCCAAATGCCCGGATCGACGAGCAGGTCACGAATCAGATCGGGATCGTTCTGGTGCGTCATTGCCACCTGGCCAGTCTGACACGAGCAGCCGCGCGGGGGGCGCAGGAGCGGCCGCTGCGGCAGACTGAGCCGCGTGGAACGCGATGACCTGATCCGGCTGCGGCAGGCCCGCGACCGGATCGACCGCGACTATGCCGAACCGCTGGATGTCCCACTGCTGGCCCGCGAAGCGCTGATGTCGGTGGGCCACTTCCAGCGATCCTTCAAAGAGGCCTTCGGCGAAACGCCCTACTCCTGGTTGATGACTCGCCGGGTCGAGCGCGCCATGTCGCTGCTGCGCAATGGATCGATGTCCGTGACGCAGGTGTGTATGGCGGTTGGCTGCACCTCGCTCGGATCGTTCAGTTCGCGCTTCACGGAGTTGGTTGGTGAGACCCCGAGCGCCTACCGCGCCCGGCCGCATGAGGAGTTGCGCGGCGTGCCGGGCTGCATCGCCAAACAGGTCACCCGGCCCCGGCGCTGACGGCGCCCGCATCGATCAGGATCGAAGAAGCGCGGGGGTGCGCGGGCGCCATACGTCGAGACATGAACACCACAGCACCCACCACGCCCCATCCCGCAACGGCCAGCCTGGCCATCGTCAACGTCTTCGTCTTCACCAATGACACCGACGCCTCCCTCGCCTTTTACCGCGACGTCCTCGGCTGCACCACGGCCACCGATGTCACCAATGGCGATTTCCGTTGGGTCACCCTCACCCCGCCGAGCCAGCCGGAGCTGGAGATCGTCCTGCACAACTACACCGGCGGGGGTATGCCGATGAGCTCTTCCGATGCCGACGCGCTGCACGATCTGCTCGCCAAGGGCCTGCTCTCGGCGCTGATCCTGCGGGTCGACAATGTCGATGCACTCTTTGAGCATGTCGTCGCCTCCGGCGCGGAGGTGCTGCAGGAGCCGCAGGATCAGTTCTATGGCGTGCGCGACTGCGCCTTCCGCGACCCGGTCGGCAATATGGTGCGCTTCAACCAGCCACTGGCTCAGCAGGCCTGACCCACGATGTGCCGTCCGGGCTGGCCGCCCGGCTGGGACGGCATACCCCTGCCCGCTCCTGACCCACCCGGCGGGGCAGGGACTCGCGGCTCAGTCGCTGCCGAAGAGGTCGCGGGTATAGACCTTGTCGGCCACATCGGCCAGATCATCGGTATGCCGATTGGCGACGATGAGGTCGGAGATCTCCTTCAACTCCTCAAGGGAGACCACGCGTGAACCATAGAAGTGGTCCTCGGCATACTCCGGCTCGTAGACGACGACCTCGATGCCCTTGGCCTTGATCCGCTTCATGATCCCCTGCACCGAGGAGGAGCGGAAGTTGTCGGAGCCGGCCTTCATGATGAGCCGGTAGATCCCGACGACGCGCGGGCGACGCGCGACGATATCCATCGCGACGAAGTCCTTGCGCGTGGTGTTGGCCTCGACGATCGCGCTGATCAGCGTCTGCGGGACATCGCGATAGTTCGCGAGCAATTGCTTGGTGTCCTTAGGCAGGCAGTACCCGCCATAACCAAAGCTCGGGTTGTTGTAGTGCGTCCCGATCCGCGGATCGAGGCCGACGCCGTCGATGATCTGCCGGGAGTCCAGGCCGTGCGTCGAGGCGAAGGTGTCGAGTTCGTTGAAATAGGCCACACGCATCGCGAGATAGGTGTTGGCGAAGAGCTTGATCGCCTCGGCCTCGGTGCTGCCGGTCAACAGGACCGGCACGCCGGGGTCTTCGCACGCGTCGCGCAGCAGGTCGGCGAAGCGCTGGCCGCGCTCGCTCACCTCGCCGACGACGATCCGGCTCGGATGCAGGTTGTCGTGCAGGGCCCGGCCCTCGCGCAGGAACTCCGGCGAGAAGAGGACATTCTCGGTGCCGAGGGGCGCGCGCACGGAGTTCGTGAAGCCGACAGGGATGGTCGATTTGATGACCATGACGGCGTCCGGGTTGATCCGGGCAACATCACGGATCACCGACTCGACGGAGCGGGTGTCGAAGTAGTTCGTCACCTCGTCGTAGTTGGTCGGGGTGGCGATGATGACGAACTCGGCGCCGGCATACGCCTCCTCGGGGGAGGTGGTGTAGGCGATGTCGAGCTTCTCATCGCGCAGGAAGCGTTCGATATCGGGATCGGAGATGGGGCTGCGGCCCTCGCGGAGCATCCCGATCTTGTGGGCATCGATGTCATGGGCTCGCACCGGATTGTGGCGCGCCAGCAACATCGCGAGGGAGAGGCCGACATATGACGTGCCGACGACGGCGATGGTGGCGGGTGCGCTGGTGGACACGAGGGCTGAGTCTATGTCCGCGGCTGGGGTGGGACGGTGCGCCCGGGCGCTGCGGCCGCCGATGGGGAAGTCGTGACGGGGTCCCCGCGAAGTATTGGAGCGAGGGACGAGCGGAGAACTTCGTGGGGTGTCCCGACGGGGAAGTCGTGACGGGGTCCCCGCGAAGTATTGGAGCGAGGGACGAGCGGAGAACTTCGTGGGGTGTCCCGACGGGGAAGTCGTGACGGGGTCCCCGCGAAGTATTGGAGCGAGGGACGAGCGGAGAACTTCGTGGGGTGTCCCGACGGGGAAGTAGGTTCGTGCCATGAGATTCGGCATCTTCGTCCCGCAAGGCTGGCGTCTCGACCTGGTCGGCATCGACCCCTCGCAGCATTGGGGGGTGATGGCCGGGCTGGCGCGGCGCGCCGACGCGAACCCCGAGTGGGAGTCGATTTGGGTCTATGACCACTTCCACACCTTCCCCGGGCCGACGCAGGAGGCGACCCACGAGGCATGGTCACTGATGGCGGCCTTCGCCGGCGTAACTGGCCGGGTGCGGCTCGGGCAGATGTGCTCGTGCATGAGCTACCGCGACCCTGCCTACCTCGCGAAGGTCGCGGCGACCGTCGACATCGTCAGCGAAGGTCGACTGGAGATGGGCATCGGCGCGGGCTGGTACGAAGCGGAGTGGCGGGCCTATGGCTACGGCTTCCCCTCCGCGGGGGAGCGGCTGGCCCGCCTCCGCGAGGGCGTCGAGATCTTCCGGCAGGCGTGGATGACCGGATCGGCGACGCTGGATGGCGAGTTCTACCAGGTCACGGAGGCGCAGGTATGGCCGCGGCCGCTCCAGGGGACGTCGGTGCCGGGGTCGGCGAAGAACGGCATACCCATGTGGATCGCCGGCGGGGGTGAGCGCAAGACGCTGCGGATCGCGGCGGAGTATGCGGACTACACCAACTTCGACGGGACCCCGGAGGTCTTCGCGCGCAAGAGCGAACTGCTCGCCGAGCACTGCCGCGACCTCGGCCGGGACTTCGACACGATCACGCGCAGCGCGAACTTCAATGTGGTCATCGGCGAGAGCGAGAAAGAGGTTGCCGACCGCCTCGCCTGGTATGGCGACCACCTGCGCAGTGCCGGGCTGGACGCCGACCGGGTCGAGGGCATCGTCCAGAGCGCAGCGACTCAGCCGGCGGTTGGGACGCCGGAGCAGATCGTGGAGCGGCTCTCGGGGCTGAAGGCGCAGGGCTTGGCGTATGCGATCACCTACTTCGCCGAGGCGGCATACGACCTGTCCGGGATCGAACTCTTCGAGCGCGAGGTCATGCCGGCCCTGCTCGATGCGCGACCTGAGGACCACCACCGGCGCTGGCACCTGCCTGGCCGCGGCTGAGACGTCCGGCCGAGGTGGCTTGGCGTGAGGTCAGACGGCTCTAGGGTGGGCTGCGTGACCGCAGACTTCGACACCTACCGCCTGTCCGAGGACCACGAGGCCATCCGGGAGGCGGTGCGCGAGATCACGGCGGCCCGCATCACGCCATACGCCGCCGCCGTGGATGAGGAGGCGCGCTACCCGCAGGAGGCGCACGACGCTCTCGTGGCGAGCGACTTCTTCGCCCCCCACGTGCCGGAGGAGTATGGCGGCGTGGGCGCCGACGCGCTCGCGACCTGCATCGTCATCGAGGAGGTCGCCCGCGGCTGCGCCTCGTCCTCGCTGATCCCCGCGGTGAACAAGCTTGGGAGTATGCCGATCATCCTCGGCGGCGGCGAGGCGGTGAAGAAGCGCTATCTGACCCCGCTCGCGGCCGGGGAGTCGACCTTCTCCTATGGCCTGTCGGAGCGGGAGGCGGGCTCCGACACGGCGTCGATGAAATGTCGCGCGACCGACAATGGCGATGGCACCTTCACCCTCAACGGGCAGAAGGCGTGGATCACCAATGCCGGTGTCTCGCAGTTCTATA
The DNA here is from genome assembly GCA_020160805.1 of Actinomycetota bacterium. GTDB lineage: Bacteria > Actinomycetota > Actinomycetes > Actinomycetales > Dermatophilaceae > Nostocoides_A > Nostocoides_A veronense. The sequence continues at coordinate 53,304 of JAIUPO010000018.1, forward strand.
CGGTCATGGCGGTCACCGACCCCGACGGCCCGCGAGGCGGCAATGTGACGGCCTTTGTCGTGGAGAAGTCGGATGCCGGGTTCACTTTTGGTGAGCCGGAGCGCAAACTCGGGATCAAGGGCTCGCCGACGCGCGAGTTGATCTTCGAGAACTGCGTCATCCCCGAAGACCGGATGGTCGGAGCGCGCGGCGAGGGGTTGAAGATCGCGCTGCGGACCTTGGACCACACGCGGGTGACGATCGGCGCCCAGGCCGTTGGGATCGCGCAGGGGGCGCTCGACCTCGCCACGGCATATGTCAAGGAGCGCAAGCAGTTCGGGCAGGCGATCGCGCAATTCCAGGGCGTGCAGTTCATGCTCGCCGATATGGCGATGCACCTCGAAGCCGCCCGGCAGCTGGTCTATGTCGCGGCCGCGAAGTCCGAGCGCCACGAGGGCGACTTGAGCTTCTTTGGCGCGGCGGCCAAGTGCTATGCCTCCGATGTGGCGATGCAGGTCACGACCGATGCCGTGCAACTGCTGGGCGGCGCGGGCTATGTCAAGGACTTCCCGGCTGAGCGGATGATGCGCGACGCCAAGATCACCCAGATCTATGAAGGCACCAACCAGATCCAGCGCGTCGTCATGGCCCGCCAGCTCCTGCGCTGAACGTCGACCTCCACCACAGGGTTAGGCCGGATGGGGGTGTGCAACCTCTGCTAGCACGAGTTAGTCGACTGTGCACAGGTTGCAACGTGTGCACAGTCAACTAACTGGTGCTAGCTGAGGTTACGAACTCCCGCCGGCGCTCAGATGTTAGGAAGCTACGCCGGGGGCACTTACTTCGTCGCGGGGAGGAGGTCGGCGGGCAGGTCGTGGCCGTCGCGGAGTGCGGCGAAGAGGGCGGCGGACTTGGTGGCGTCCCACTCGACGGCCTCGCCGGCCGGAGTTTGCAGGCCGGGATTGGAGATCGGGACCGTCACCGAGTAGCCCGAGCCGCCGGCCACGGCGCGCAGGCCGCGGAAGGCGCCAGCCGTGGACATCAGGCCGTCATCCTTGCCAACGGTCACCGCCGAGGCGCCGGAGGTGCCGACGGAGTGCAACTTCCAGGGCAACAGGACATTGGTCGGCGTCGCGAGCTTGCCCATGAGCGCGCCGAGGAAGGCGCGCTGGCGCTTCACCCGACCGAGATCGCCCTCCGGGTCTGAATAACGCATCCGCACATAGCCGAGCGCATTCTTGCCATCGAGCACCTGGCAGCCGGCGGGCAGGTTGATGTGGGCCTTCTCGTCATTGATCGCGTTGGGTAGGCACATGCGCACCCCGCCGACCGAATCGACGAGCTTGGCGAAGCCGCCGAAGCCGATCTCGACATAGCCGTCGATTCGCAGGCCCGTCGCCTTCTCGACCGTCGCCGAGAGCAGCGGCGGCCCGCCGATCGCGAAGGCGGCATTGATCTTGTTCATGCCGTGCCCCGGGATCTCGACATAGGAGTCGCGGGGAATCGAGAGCAGCGTCGGCTCGCCAGTGCCCGTGTGCAGCAACATGATCGAGTCGGTGCGCGCACCCTCCGCCCAGCCCGTGCCGAGCCGCTTGCGCTCTGCCGGGCTCAGGTCGGTGCGCCCGTCGGAGCCCACCATGAGGTAGTTGCTCCCCGCCGTGTCGGCGATATGCCCGCCCGCTGGCGTCGAGGCGACCCGCCCGACGGCAGACCAGGTCGAGCGAAGCGCCCAGGCCGTGCCGATCGTCCACATCAAGGCGACCAGCACGAGGAGCGAGACCGCCCGGCGCACCGGGTGGCGCCGTCGCCCGGGCCGCGGGGCTGGGGGCATACGCGGGCCACGAGGCGGAGGGCCGGCGGGGGCGGCATACGGATCCTCGGCATAGGGGTCGGCGGCGACGCGCTGCGGGCGCGGGGCGGGGGCGACCCGGCGCGGGGCCGGTTCGGTGACGGGGAGGGGGGCGGTGCGATCGGCATACGCCTGCGGGCGCTGGTCAGAGGTGCTGATCGGGCGCGTCCACTGCTCGCGTTCGTCGACCTCGTGTTCCTCGTGCCAGCCGTGGAAGGGGTCGCTGGTGCGCGAGGGTATGACGCGGGTGGGCTCGGCGGGCGAGGCTCCCGGACGCGGGTTCTGCGCCGGGCGGGGGCGGCGGCGCTGAGGGATCGCCTGGGCGTCACCCGAGGTGTCGCGCCCGCCCGGAGGAGTGGTCATGGGGAGCAAGGGTAGACGCCGAATCCGAGGGCGGCGGTGATACTTGGGGCGTGCCAGCAGATGACTCGACCGCGTCCGCACCCTCGTGGCCCTTTGTCTCGGTCATCGTGCCGGTGCTGAATGAAGAGCGTCATCTCGCCGATGCCGTGGCGATGATCGGGGCTCAGGACTACCCGGGTGAGTTCGAGATTGTGCTCGCCCTGGGGCCATCCAGCGATCGGACCGACGAGGTCGCAGCAGGCCTCGCCGCGTGGGACGAACGGGTGCGGCTGGTCCCGAACCCGACAGGCCGGACCCCAAACGGCTTGAATGCCGCGATCGGTGCCTCGCGCGGCGAAATCATTGCGCGGGTCGACGGGCACGCGGAGATTCCGGTCGACTATCTGCGCACGGCCGTCCGGGTTCTGCAAGAGCAGGACGCCGACAATGTCGGCGGCGTCATGCTGGCGACGGGTCGGACCGCCTTTGAGCGCGCTGTCGCGACGGCCATGCGCAGCAAGATCGGCGTCGGCAATGCCGCCTTCCACGTCGGGGGAGCCGCGGGGGAGGCCGAAACGGTCTATCTCGGGGTCTTCCGGCGGGAGATGCTCCAGGCGGTCGGCGGTTTCGATGAGCACTATGCGCGCGCTCAGGACTGGGAGATGAACCACCGCATCCGCGCTCGCGGCGGACGCATCTGGTTCACGCCCGACCTCGTCGTGACCTATCGCCCGCGGAGCACGCCCAAGGCGCTGGCCAGGCAATACTTCCAGTACGGACGGTGGCGGCATGTCATTGCGCGCCATCACGAGGGCTCGATCAACCTGCGCTATCTCGCGCCGCCGGCGATGGTTCTCGGGACTACCACGATGGGGTTGTTGGGGTTAGTGTGGCGTCCGGCCTTGATGATTCCGGCGGCCTACGCCGGGGCCGTCACCCTGGGAGGGATCTTGGCCGGCAAGGGCGAACCGCCAGCGGTTCGTGCCCTGACTCCGGCGGCACTCGCCGTCATGCACTGGTCGTGGGGTCTGGGCTACCTCACCTCGCCCCCCTCCCTCGCCGAGGGTCGGATGGCCGACCCGCGAACGGGAGGATCCCTATGACCGCGCGCCGAATGCGCCACCTTGCCCTCGGCCTGGCCATGGTATGCCTGGGTATGACGACCCCCGCGGCCAACGCCGCGCCCGCTCCGCCCGCCTCCTCCTCGCCGGGCACGGACACGGCGCGGGTCATCAGTGATGCGGCGGCCCTGCGCGCGGGCGGCTGGGGGGTGGGTCTCGAAAGCGGGACGATGGACCAGGACCCAAGCGGTCCGCATACTCCTGAGGCGGGGGACGCTCGTGGTGCCGCGCTGAGCGCGGGAGTGCCGGCGACGTGGACGCTGCAGGGTGCGGGCGCGGGGCACGGGGTCGGGATGAGCCAGTACGGCGCTCTCGCCCAGGCGCAGGCCGGGTGGAGCGCGGCGCAGATCTTGAAGTTCTACTACTCGGGCACGACCGTGAGCCCTGCTGCCGATGCCATGACGCTGGTGGTCAATCTGCAATCGGATGTCTCCTCCTCCGTCGTCACAACGAGTGCGCTGGCCAGCGGTGGCGGCGCGTTCAGCCTCAGCGCCGGCGGGAAGACGATCAAAGGCGTCGCGGGCAATACGGTGACGTTGAGCCGCACGTCGGCGGGCGTGACTGTCTCGTGCCCGTCGTGCACGGGCGGCGCTAGCCTGAGCAGCAGCCAGGTCACAATGCGCTTTGCGGATGGCAAGACACTCGCCAATGTCGGCGGCGGGCGCTATGACGTGGGCATCCTCACGATCGTCCCCTCACGCGACAACACGGGGACCTTGGAGGTGGGGCTCCGGGTGCGTCTGCACGATGAGTACCTCGACCGGATCGCGGAGATGCCCTGGGGGTGGCCGTCAGCGGCTCTGCAGGCGCAGGCGGCGGCGGCGCGGGCATACGCCCTCTCCAAGGTCAAGGACGGCTTGCGGCCGGACTGCTCATGCCATGTCTATGACAGCACCTATGACCAGGTCTTTTATGGCTATCCCGCGACGGGCAACCTGCCGTACTGGACGGCGTGGAAGAACGCTGTGCGCGCCGGCGGAACCGCGACGGCCGGGGTCGTGCCGAGGTATGCCGGGGCGGTTGTGCGCGCCTACTACTCTGCAAGCAATGGTGGCTACACCCAAGCCTCGGCGGATGCGTGGGGGACGGCGCTGCCCTATCTCGTGGCGAAGGCCGACCCGTGGTCCAGCAAGCCGGGCAATCCCTACCTCTTCTGGTCCAAGACAGTCTCCGCGGCGGACCTTCAGGCGGCCACCGGCAGCCGCGAGGTGGCCCGGCTGAACCTCGCGACCCGCGCGCCCAGCCACGCGCTGGGCACCGTCAAGACGTATGACCGCGCGGGCGCCGCGACGCTGACTCCCGGCGCGCTGTTCGCTGGCCGGCTCGGGCTGAACTCGCCGTGGGTCCGGCACCGCGGCGAACGCCTGAGCGCCCCTGATCAAGCGAGCTTGGCGGTGAGCATCGCGCGCTCGGTGCCCGCTACGGCGTCGACGGTGGTCCTGACCAGCGCAGATCCGAACAAACTCGCCGACGCGGTGGCCGTCCCGCCGCTGGCCAAGGCGCTCGGGGCGCCGGTCCTGCTGACCGATCAGTACGCCATACCCCTGCCCACCGTCGGCGAACTCAATCGGCGCGTTTCGGCCCTGAAGACGGCATACGTGATCGGCGGGGAGGCCACGATCATCGAGCGGGTCGTCGACCAGCTCAAGGCCCGCGGCATGACGGTGGTGCGCATCGCCGGCGCGGACCGCTTCGAGGTCTCGGCCAATATCGCGACCCGCCTCCACCAGCTCAAGCCGGTGAGGAATGTCATCGTCGTGGGGGGCAATGCGCTTCCGGACGCCATCACCGTCGGTGGCCCGGCGGCGGGCACGGGCTCGGCGATCCTCTTCACGGCGCCGGCGTCGCTCAGTGCTCCGGCAGCGGGCTTCCTGCAGGCGGCCAAGCCGAAGACCGCGCAGGTTGTCGGCGGGTCCGCATCGGTGTCCGGCGCCGTCGTGTCGCAGCTTCAGGCACGCAAGATCACGACCGTCCGGCTTTCTGGCGCCGATCGGTATGGCGTGTCCGTCGCCGTGTCCGCCTACTTCGTTCCGCGGATCCCCGGGACGCGGCTGGTCGTGGCATCGGGTGACAACGCGATGCTGCAGGATGGCGTGCTGGGCGCGGCCTTCGCTCGCCCGACCTTGCTCATCGACACCGACCGGTTGCCTGGGAACTCGGCGGCCTATCTGCAAAGCCTCGGGTGGATCGGCACCGTGACCGGCATCGGCGGCCCGGCGCACATCAACGACGCCACCTGGACTGCCGTCCTGGAGTCCTGAGGCGCTGGGGGGCCGGCGGGCGGGGACGTTCTGGCGCCAGCCCGCTCCCGCTCAGGCGAGGTCGGTGGTGAAGTCCGGGCCGGTGGCGGCGCGGACCTGCTCCTGCGTGACGCCGGGGGCGAGTTCGCGCAAGACCAGCCCGGCGTCGGTTACGTCCATGACGCACAGGTCGGTGATGATGCGCTGGACGACGCGCTGACCGGTCAACGGGAGGGTGCATTCGTCGACGATCTTGTGGCTGCCGTCCTTGGCGACATGCTCCATGAGGACGATGACCTTCTTGGCGCCATGGACCAGGTCCATCGCGCCGCCCATGCCCTTGACCATCTTGCCGGGGATCATCCAGTTGGCGATATCGCCGACAGTCGAGACCTGCATGGCGCCGAGGATCGCGGCATCGACCTTGCCGCCGCGGATCATCCCGAAACTGGTTGCTGAGTCGAAGATGCTGGCACCTTTGCGCAGCGTGACGGTCTCCTTGCCGGCGTTGATCAGGTCAGCGTCCTCTTCGCCCTCGATCGGATAGGCGCCGACGCCGAGGATGCCGTTCTCGGACTGCAGGACGATCTCGATGTCGTCGGCGACATAGTTGGGGACCAGGGTCGGCAGGCCGATGCCGAGGTTGACGTAGTCGCCATCCCCCAGTTCCGCCGCGGCGCGGGCCGCCATCTGCTCACGGGTCAGGGCCATGACTCACGCCTCCTGGGGTGTGTCGGTCTGCGGTCGGGGACGGGTGGTGCGGCGCTCGATGCGCTTGGTGGCGGCCTGCTCGGCGCTCAGGGGCACGACCCGTTGAACATAGATGCCGGGCAGGTGGATCTGGTTGGGATCGAGTTCGCCCGGTTCGTAGAGTTCTTCGACCTCGGCGATGGTGACGCGGCCCGCCATGGCCGCCAGCGGATTGAAGTTGCGTGCTGAGGCGCGGAAGATCAGGTTGCCGTGCCGGTCGCCCTTCCAGGCCCGCACCAGCGCGTAGTCGGTGACGATCGACTCCTCGAGGACGAAGGTGCGCTCGATGCCGCCGACGGTGAACTGCTTGGTCTCCTTCGGCGGCGAGGCGAGCGCGACCGAGCCGTCGTCGGCATACCTCCAGGGCAGGCCGCCATCGGCGATCTGGGTGCCGACGCCGGTGGCGGTATAGAAGGCCGGGATGCCGGCGCCGCCGGCGCGCAGCTTCTCGGCCAGGGTGCCCTGGGGGGTCAGGCGGACCTCAAGTTCGCCCGAGAGGAACTGGCGCTCGAACTCCTTGTTCTCCCCGACATACGAGCCCACCATCGTGGCAATTCGCTTGTCGCGCAACAGGATCCCGAGGCCCCAGTCGTCGACCCCGCAGTTATTGGAGACGGCGGTCAGGCCATCGACACCCGCGTCGTGCAGGGCCGCGATGAGGACCGAGGGAATGCCACAGAGCCCGAACCCGCCGACGGCCAGGGTGGCGCCGCTGCGGATGTCGGCCACCGCGTCGGCGGCTGAGGAGACGACTTTGTCCATGCGTCCACCATAGGACCCCCGCCCGCGTGCCTCGGCGCGTGTGCCCGCGGGCCCCCTCGTGCAACTTCGGCTAACAGAAGGTAGTCAAATCCGCAGAGCTTGCACGGTGTGCAGATTCGACCAACCTGTGCTGAGTTGCGGTGACCCACCGGCGCCACACCGCGCCAGACACCGGGCGCGACACCGGCGGCGACGCGCCGGGGTGCTTGCACAGGTGCTGTGACTCGTGGGACAAATGAGGCGCCCGGTAGCGCGGTCGGCACCGACACGGGTGCCCGCCCACACGGCATACGTCCCGGAGCCCCGGCCCGGCCGCACCGCAGGAGTTCACGCATGACCCACCCCCGTCCCTCCCTCGTCCTCGCCGCGCTCGCGGCGGCAGCTGTCGCGATCCCCACGGCCGCCCAGGCCACCGTGCCCGCGCCGCCGAAGCCGCCGGTGACCCTGCCGAGTGCCGTCGATGCGTCGCAGCCGTATGTCGGACAGAGCTTCTGCGAACTTGTGACCCGGCCCGGGGTCGCGGACTTCGCGAAACTGGTCTCCACCCACTACAACCGCACCGACTACCACACGGTCCGGACCTGCCTCGGCGATGTCTCCGAACACTATGACGGGCGCGCGCTGGACTGGATGCTGTCGGCATACGACCCCGCCGACAAGGAGATTGCTGACGCCGTCACGAAATGGCTGACGATGCCGGTCAACGGCGTCTACGGGGCGAACGCCCGCCGGCTCGGGCTGATGTACATCATCTGGAATGGCAAGTCCTGGAAGTCCTATCGCAATCCCGAGACGTGGACGACCTACACCGGCGCCGTACCGCATACCGACCACATCCACTTCAGCTTCGGCTGGGATGGTGCGTGCAAGCGCACGAGTTGGTGGACCGGCAAGGCGCTGACGGCGACGAGCACCACCAAATGCGGGACGAGCAATGGTCCGCTGGTCAGCGTGGAGACCGAGTTCACGCAATACAAAGACACGCTGCTCAAGCTCGGCTCGGCCGGCGACGCGGTCGTGCTCGCCCAGCAGAATCTCGGGGTGGGCGCCGACGGGGAGTTCGGCCCGATCACGCGCAATGCGGTCCTGGCCTTCCAGAAGAAGTGGAAGCTCGACGTCACGGGCCGGGTCAACCGGGGCGTCTGGAACCAGATGGAGCGGCTGCAGTATCCCCTGATCAAGTACCGCACGACGACTGTGCTGCGCAAAGGCATGAGCGGTCAGGCGGTCAAGGACGCCCAGCGCGCGCTGCGGCTGACGCAGGATGGCGTCTTCGGCTCGGGGACCGAAACGGCGGTCAAGCGAGTTCAGGGCAAATACCGCCTCGCCCAGACCGGCGTGATCCGCGACCTGACCTGGGCCGCCCTCGATGAGGAGTTGCGCTCGCGGATGCGGTTCGCGCAGTTCTCGGCCGAGGTAGACGCGATCGCGGTGGCGGCCCGCGCCGGACGCTGACTCGCGCTCCTATCGCTGTTCGGTGACTCCTTCAGCCGCGAGGCGATCCGGAAGCTTCTGCGGGTCCGCGTTGCGGCTGAGGACCAGGGAACCGTCCGCGGCATAGGCCGACAGGAGCAGGTGCAGGAAGTTTGCGGGGACGCTGTCGGTCGTATGCACGCGTGCCCCGGCCGGGAGGTCGCCGGGGGCGTCTGGGAGGCCGGCGTAGGTGAGCTGGTCGGGTGCGCCGGTGGGGCCTGGATCGGTGATCAGGGCTGCAGCGTCGTCGTCCGCGCGCTCCCAGGGCTCGAAGCGATCGCCATAGTCGGCCAGTTCCTTGGCTTCATCGATCGCGCCCGGCAGGAGCGGGGTGCTCGCGGATCGAGCCAGGGCGGCGAGGGTGACGACGATCGTCGCGGGCGCTGGGCCGGTGCTCGGATCCGTCGTCACGAGGACGTCTGGTGCGCCCGTCGTTTGGTCGACAGTCGCCCCGGCCGCGAGGGCCGCGAGCAGCCAGTATGCCGTCCGCCAGTGCGGGGGCAGGTCCAGCCGTATGACGGTCCCGGGGCCGGCGTCATACTCCTCAATGAGCAGGTTGGCCGCCTTGGCGACCCAATTGGCCAAGACCTTGCCCGAGAGCTCGATGCGCTCGCCGGTCTCGTCGTCGTAGCAAGTGATCCGCGGGCGGGCCGGGTCGCTGCGCAGGAGGGCGGGCAGGAGGTCATCGACACGCATGCCGGTCACCTTACGGGGGCTGTCGGACCTCCCGATTAGGTTTGGTGCTCGTGAACGCAAGGATCGAGCAGCCGGCTGACGGCATCGACCGCGGCACCGGCCTTGGAGCCTGGTTGCAGCGCGGTGTCATCGGCGCGGGGCTGTGGGTCCTGGCGGTTGCGCTGCTGGCCGTGCCGCTAGGTGGCCTGGGGTGGTGGCGTCCAACGCTCGTCTGGCCGCTGGTGGTGTTGGCAGGTGTCGGGCTCGGCGTCGTCGTCGCGCGGGTGCCCGCCGGGCGGATTGCGAGGGGACCGTCGCTGGCGCTCGTCGGGGTCGGGCTGGCGGCCGGCTGGTGGGCCGCGGCGACGCATAGCTCCCAAGTGCTGCCGCGCCGGGATGCGGGCAGCAATCTGCAGGCGGCCATCGCCCTGGCCGACACGGGTCACCGCCTGGTGTCGGTTCCCGCGGCGAGCATCGGCGGTCCTTCCATCCTTGAGATTCCCGGGGTGACATTGGCCAGCCCGGCCTTCTTCGAGGTGGGTTCGAGCGCTGCGCCGGCGATCCAACCGCAATTCGTCATCGGTCCGGCGGCGCTCTATTCACTGGGCCACTGGATCGAGGGGGTCGGCGGGGCCCTGGTGATGCCGCCCTGGTTCGCCGCCCTCGGCATCCTCGCGATCGGGCTGCTCGTCTCCCTCATGGCGGGCGGGTGGTGGGGTCCGGTGGCGGGGGGCAGTTGCGCGCTGATCTTCCCGGTGCTGCATACCTCCCGTGCGACCTATTCCGAGCCCCTGGCGCTGCTGACCCTCGGAGCCGGCTTCCTGGCGTGGCTGCTGGCGGCGCGCTTTGAGGATCGCCGGGCGGGCGTGCTCGCCGGCCTGTTGATTGGCGCGACCTGCCTGGTCCGGATCGATGGGCTGCGCGAGGCCATCCTGCTGCTGCCGGTGGCCGCGCTCGGGATCATGCAGGGTCGGGCCTGGCCGCGCCCGCTGCTGCTCGGCACCGGCCTTGGGGTGGTGCTGTCCTTCGGGGCGGCGCTGGCTCTGTCTAATCAGTATGTCGGCCAGATCGGCCCGAGCCTGATCCCGTTGGGGGTGCTCGGCGTGCTCTTTGGCCTGCTCGCGCTGGCTCTCGTCGTTGCCCACCGGCGGGGTATGCGGATGCCGGGCGGCCTGGGGCGGCTGCTGCCTGGAGTTTTGGGGCTCGGGACCCTGCTTGTCGGCTTGTCGCTCGCGGCACGTCCGCTCTTCATGACGGTGCGCCAGGATCCCGCGGATCCCGGGTCGCGGGTGGTGGCCGGTCTGCAGCAGCGCCAAGGCCTGCCGATAGATGGTGGCCGGACGTATGCCGAGCAGTCCGTCGCGTGGCTGTCCTGGTATGTCGGGCCGGTCGCCCTGGTGGTCGCGCTGTTCGCGTTGGGGCTCGGGCTTGCGCATCTTGGACGGCGATGGACGAGCGGGGACGCGCTGCCCGCGTGGACCGGCCCCTTTGTCGTGGCGGCCGGCTCGACCGCGCTGACGCTGTGGCGTCCGGGCATCACTCCGGATCATCCATGGGCGGATCGGCGGCTGATCATCGCGCTGCCTTTCGTGGCGGTGCTCGTCGTCGTCGCGGCGGCCCGATTGTGGGCGCGCGGCTTCCGTGCGGTGACGCGGACCGAAGATGCTGCCCGCCAGCAAGCGGGCTTGGCCGAGGCTCGACAAGGTGGCACACCCACGGCCCTTGGCCGGATCGCGGCGCTGATGTGCGTCGGGGCCTTGGTCGTGCCGGCGACCCTTGCCACCTGGCCGCACCGGTCCGAGCGGGTCGAGCGCGGCTCGTTGTCCGCGACGGGGGCCGTCTGTCATGCGCTCTCGCCGGGCGATGTCGTGATCGCGATTGACTCGCGGGCTGCCAACGAATGGCCGCAAGTTGTGCGAGGTATGTGCGGGCACCCCGCGCTGTCCACGACCGGCGGCTTGCGGGGCGATCCCGTGGCTTTGCGCTCCGCCCTGGATGCCATCGCCACGGGCGTGGCGAAAGAGTCCGGCGCTCGCCTGGTCCTCCTCGCCGCTGACTCTCCGGCCGCCATCACGGCGCTCGGCATCACGAACCCACCGCAGGCGTCGGCCGTCACGGTGCAGGAGGATGACCGGCTCCTGGTCCGGCGACCCGACACCCTGGTGCCACTGACCCTGGACGTGTGGCTCGCGGCATACCCGAGACCGGCGGGGGAGTGACCTACGGCAGCAAGTGGTCCAGCAACGGGGACGAATAGATCCGGCGCGGGTCGAGGGCATTGAGCGTCGCGCGGGCTGTGGCGAAACCCGACCCATACGCGCTGGGCAGGGTCGAGCCGAGCATCGCGGCATCGGTGTACGGGCCCGATCCGGTATACGCCCAGCCCTTCGACCACTCCACCCGCGGGACGGCATAGGCGGAGTAGTTGCCGAAGATCCACTGCTCGGTTTCGTCGAAAAAGGTCCAGGCCCCGGGCGTGCCCGGCTTGGTGAGGATCGAGAGCCAGACGACCGTGTCGAGTTCCGGGCGCCCGGGCACCGGCGCGGTCGCGGCCGCGCCAGCGCTCACCTGCCGGGACGCGGCGTCGACCTGGACCGACGACATCCCCGCGCGCAGGTCCACCAGGAGGACTCGCGCCGGGTCGCTGCGGACCGGATCGATGGCCAGGGGGCTCCAGTTGTGGGAGTAGCCGCTGGCCCGCAGCCGCCAGCCGGCCGCGGCCGCCCAGTTGGCCAGATCGGCTCGGCAACCGACCTCCGCCACGGGCGCCGCGTGGATAGGTGGGGCGGGCTGCGCCAGGTACCCTCGAGAGCACAATGACCGAGCTCGTCGCCCCGCCCTCGCCCAGCGCAACCGTCGCCCTTCCGGCCGGCCAGCCCGACCCGGCAACCGTTCCCGACGCCCCGGCCAAGCCGCTCGTCACCATCGTGCTGCCCTGTTACAACGAGGGCGAACACGTCCTGCTCGAGATCGAGCGCATCACGGAGGCGATGCTCGGGAGCGCCCTCACCTACGAACTGCTGTGCATCGACGATGCCTCGACCGACAACACGCTCGAAGTCCTGAAAGCGGCCCAGCGGGACTACCCGAACATCCGGCTGCTGCCCTTCCGCCGCAATGGCGGCTCCGGCACCGCGCGCCGGATCGGCACCCAGCAGGCATATGGCGAGATCGTCGTCTGGACCGACGCCGACATGACCTACGAGAACGAGCGCATCCCCGAGCTCGTGCGCTACCTGCTGGACGACCCGTCATACGACCAGGTCGTCGGTGCCCGCACGACGGAAGAGGGCACCCACAAGTGGGCCCGGGTGCCCGCCAAGTGGTTGATCCGCAAAGTCGCCGAGCGCCTGACCAACCAGAAAATCCCGGACCTGAACTCGGGGCTGCGGGCCTTCCGGCGCAGCGTCGCGCTGCCCTATCTGCGACTGTTGCCGGCCGGCTTCTCGTGCGTCACGACGATCACCATCGCCTTCTTGTCCAACCAGCACGACATCCTGTACGTCCCGACGTCCTATGCCAAGCGCGCCGGCACGAGCAAGTTCCACTTCGTCAACGACGCCTACCGCTACATCCTCCAGGTGCTGCGCATGGTGATGTACTTCGATCCGCTGAAGGTGCTCATGCCGCTCGCTCTGTGGCTGGTCGGCATCGGCTTCGTCAAGGGCATCGTCGATATGGTTCGCCACCCCTTCTACTTCCCGGCGAACACTCTGTTGTTGCTGGTCAGCGGGCTGTTGATTGGGGCGGTGGCCCTGCTGGCCGACCTGGTCGTGCGATCCCGAGACGGGGTATGACGCCCGGGGACCCCGCCGCGCTCGCCGTGGCGATCGTCGGTCCAACGCACCCCTTCAAGGGCGGGGTCGCCGTGCATACGACTGAGCTCGCGCACCAACTGACCGCAACCGGGCATCGCGTCGACCTGATCTCGTGGACCCGGATGTACCCCTCGCTGCTCTATCCCGGCGAGCAGCAGGTCGATCCGGGGCGGCCCGAAACGCCGCCCTTCCCCGGCACCCGGCGGCCGCTGGCCTGGAACCGGCCCGATTCGTGGGTGCGCGTCGGGCGCTCGGTGGCCGGTCAGGATGTGCTGATCCTCGTGCACGTCGTGCCGCAGATCATCCCCGCCTATCTCGCGATGATCGCCGCCCTGCCACGCGACGAGCGTCGGCCCAGAGTCGTCGTTCTCGCCCACAATGTGCTGCCGCACGAGCCCAAGCCCGGCGACGAGGCGCTGGTGCGTCGGCTGTTCGCGGCCGCTGACGCGGTGCTCGTGCATACCCCCCAGCAGGCCTCGCTCGCGCGCTCGCTGGGAGCGGGCCTGGTGCGGCAGGCGGCCCTGCCCCCGCACCTGCCCGGCGGCGATCCCGTGCACCGGGATGCGTATGCCGGTCCGGCCCGCCTCCTCGCCCTCGGCTTGGTGCGGCCATACAAGGGCATCACCGACTTGATCGCGGCGCTGGCCGAGGTGCCCGGGCCGACGCTGACCGTCGCCGGGGAGGCGTGGGGTGAGGCGGGGGAGCAGGTTGCGGCGGCGGCGCGAGCGCCCGGGGTGGCTGGCCGCGTCACGATCCGGCCCGGCTACGTCCCGGCCGAGGAACTCGCCACCCTGCTGGCCGATCACGATGTCCTGGCGCTGACCTATCGCACGGCCACGGCCTCGCAGAATGCGCTGCTGGCGCACAAGCACGGCCTGCCGGTCTTGGCGACGGCGGTCGGGAGTTTCCCCGGCGATATCCGCGATGGCGTCGACGGAAGTTTGGTGCCGCCGCGTGACCACGAGGCGCTCGTGGCCGCCTTGCGCGCGCTGGCTGACCCGGATCAGCTCGCTCGGCTGCGCGCCGGTGTCGAGGAGCCGGACTTGAGTGGGCCGTGGGCCAACTACCTCGCGGCGATCGAGACCCTGGCCGCGATGGACCTGCCGCCGAAGGAGCGCTCGTCGGTGACGCTGCGTGATCGGGCACGGGGCATGTTGGCTGGCTTGCGTCCCCGGCTCGACCTGAGCGCGGCCGACCTTCCGGAATGGGTCACGCCCACCGACATCCTCGGCATCACCTCGCAGGCGCAGGACGCGCGCGATGTGGTGCGCGACCTCGGGCTGCCCCGGCGAGGCGATCGCGAAAGTGGCTGGGCAGCCCTGGGTGGGCTGGCCGCGGTGCTGCGCGTCAAGGATGACGGCCACCGCAGCGCGATAATCGTCGATCGGTCCGGGCCACGCTCACCCTTCGCGACCTGGGCAACGGCGATTGGTTTCGCGCCCGTCGAGATCGATGCCGATGAGGAACTCGATGTCGACCCCGGGTCAATTGATGTGCTGACCCGGCTGCATCCGCGCGACTGCGATGCCGCCGAACTGGGCGATCTGTTCGGCCAGGCGACCTGGGCGCTCAAGCCCGGCGGGCTGCTGATCACGACCGTCGCGCTCGGCCCGGCAAGTGCCAAGGGCACTCTCGGCCCGGCCGACGTGCGCGGTGTCCTGGCCCATGCCGACAATGCTGGCTTGCGGCTCGTGGGGGACCTCGACGGGGAACTGACGGCCCGGATGCGACGGGCCGCGCGCGGCGCCCGGGACCCGGACGCGGCATACGGCCTGGCCCGGCTGACCTGGCGCCGACGGTGAGCGAGCCCGACGACAGCTGCGCGGTGTCGGCTGCGGCGCCCACTCGGCGCAGCGCCTTCGCCATCGCCCGGATCGTCTTGGCTGCGCTCGTTTTGGTCTTCGTCGCGGCGGCGCTGGCGAAAAATTGGTCGCAGGTCTCCGCCCACCTGACCGAAGTATCGCCCACGGCCTGGGTGCTCGCCAGCCTCGCCGGACTCGCGGCGCCGCTGCTGACCGCGCTCGGGTGGCGAGCGCTGCTGGCGGACCTCGGCTCGCCGCTGCATCTCGCGCCCGCAAGCGGCGTCTTCCTCGTCGGCCAACTCGGCAAATACCTCCCCGGATCCGTATGGAGTGTGGTCGCCCAGGCGGAAATGGCCGCGCGGCTCGGCATACCCCGTCGACGTACGGGTGTGGTGGGGCTCGTGGCAATGGTGCTGGCGCTGGTGACTGGCGTGCTCATCGGTCTGCCAGCGGTGCCGGTCCTGCTGCGCCGTGGCGCGGGCTTGACCGTGGCGCTCGCCGGTGTCGCTGGGGTGCTCTTGCTGCTGGCGCTTTATCCGCCGCTGCTCAACCGGGGCGTGGCTCTGGGTCTGCGCCTGCTACGGCGAGAGCCCCTGGAACATCGGCTGGGTGGTCGCGCGATCCTGGCCGCGGGACTGTGGACCTTGGCCGCGTGGGCGGCGACCGGCGCGATTGCCTGGGCGTTCGCTGCGGGCTTCGCCGACCCGGGGACGGGCGCGGGGGAGTTGGCACTGATCTGCGTCAGCGGCTTCTGCCTGGCGGCAGCGGCCGGGATGGCGAGCGTGCTGCTGCCCGCCGGTGTCGGGGTGCGCGAGGGCGTTCTCATCCTGCTGCTTGTGACAGTGATGCCGGCGAGCGCGGCGACGGCGGTGGTGGTCCTGACGCGG
This sequence comes from Actinomycetota bacterium, assembly GCA_020160805.1. Taxonomy (GTDB): domain Bacteria; phylum Actinomycetota; class Actinomycetes; order Actinomycetales; family Dermatophilaceae; genus Nostocoides_A; species Nostocoides_A veronense. The sequence goes on from JAIUPO010000018.1 coordinate 69,002, forward strand.
TTCGTCACGGTCGTCGCCGATGTCGTATGGGCCGGAGCCGGCTGGGCCTGGGCGCGTGCGCACCACCTCCTGCCGTCGCCGAGCACGCCGTAGGCTTGCGCCCTATGACCTCCTCCGCGCAACCTCAGGTCGCCGCCCCGCCCGGTGGCCGGGCGCTGGCCCTGGCCAAACGTGCCGCCGAGCATGCCCTCTGGGCGCGGGTCGCTGGTCAGCGCCGGCTCGAGGCGCGACGGGGCGTGTCGCGTCCGCTGCCGCGCGCAGTCGCACCGACCGGCGTGCTGCAGTCCCGCGCCGAGGCCCAGGCCGCCATGCGGGAGGCTCGAGCGCTGCGGCTGCCTTTGCACCGCGACAAGGTCAAGAACTGGGACGCGCTCGGGGCGCTCGGGGCGGTGCTCTCGCTCGCGGGCCGTGAGGGCGGTTTGCCGGAGCGGGTCATGGATGCCGGCAGCGCGCGTTACTCGCCGATCCTGCCCGGGCTGCGGCTTTATGGTCTCGGCGATGCCGCTGACTCCCTCATCGGGATCAACCTGGAGTTCGATGCGCCGGTGCGCCGAGATGGCGTGCTCTTCCGGTATGGCGATGTCACGGCGACGGGGCTACCCGATGGACACCTGGACGCCGTGACGTGCATGTCGGTCATCGAGCACGGAGTCCCCCTGCAGCCCTTCTTGGCCGAGTCCGCGCGCATCCTGCGCCCCGGTGGCATCCTCGTGATCTCTACCGACTACGACCACGAGCCACCGGACACGGCGGGCAAGACGGCATATGGCGTGCCCGTGCACATTTTCAGCCCGCGAGAGATCCGTGCCCTGGTCGCCGATGCCGACGCGGTCGGGCTAGATCTGGTGGGCGAGTTGACCGATGAGGTGCTGCGTCATCCCGAGCGTCCGTGCCACTGGGACCGGGTCGACCTCGACTACACCTTTATTCTTTTGAGCTTCCGGCGGCGGTGACCAGCGAGGCAACCCGGACCTATCGGCCCGGGCATCCGCTCGCCGTCGGGGCGATCCTGGGCTGCTATCGGCACGGCGGGGGCGACCCGACCTTTCGGCGCGACGAGGCGGGGATCTGGCTGGGTCGGCATACTCCTGAGGGGCCCGGCACGATGGTGGTGTGCTCGTCGGCCGCCGACGGTGCGGTCATCGCGAGGGCGTGGGGGAGCGGCGGCGACTGGCTCCTCGACGGACTCCCGGACCTGCTCGGCGCCTCCGATGACTGGTCCGGGTTCGTCGCCCACCATCCCCAAGTCGCGGCGGCGTGGGCGGCCAATCCCGGCTGGCGGGTGCCGCGCTCGCGCCTCGTCATCGATTCGCTCGTGCCCGCGGTGATCGAGCAGAAGGTCACGGGCAAGGAGGCCTTCGCGGCCTATCGCACCCTGGTGTGGCGCTTTGGTGCCTCCGCACCCGGCCCGAACCCCGGGCTGCGACTGGCGCCCACGGCGGCGCAATGGGCGGCCATCCCGTCCTGGGAGTTCCTGCGCGCGGGCGTCACCTCGCAACGCGCCGACACCGTGATGCGCTGCGTGCAACGCGCCGGACGGCTCGAGGAGTGCGCTCGTATGCCGCTGCCGGCCGCTCGCGCCCGCCTCCAGGCGATCCCCGGCGTCGGCCGGTGGACGATGGCGGAGGTCGGGCAGCGCGCGCTGGGCGATCCCGACAGCCCGAGCTTCGGGGACTATCACGTAGCCAAGGAAATCGGCTGGCAACTGCTCGGGCACGACATCGATGACGACGGCCTGGAGGAGCTGCTCGAGCCCTATGCCGGCCACCGCTTCCGCGTCCAGGCGCTGCTCGCGCTCGGCGGCGGCCCTGGCCGACCCCGCCGCGGCCCACGCTTCACCCTCCCCACGCACCTGCCGACCCGCTCCTTCTGAGCATTTCAGCCCGCACCTCAGAGGTCGAGATCGGGAAACACGCCGGCGGCGACACCGGATCCCGGGCGAGTTTCCCGATCTCGACGCGGCGGAGTGGGGATGGACTCCCGGTCCGCAGCGGAGCGGGGTTCGTGCATGCGAGCGGGGTTCCCGTCGAGCGGAGCGGGGTCTGTGAGTGCGAGCGGGGCTATAGGGCCGCTCCCACTCACAAAGCCCGCTCGGCTCGGGCCGGCCAGGCGGGCCGGGCGGGTCAGGCGTCGCGGAGCACGATCTCCTCGCCCAGGCCCTCGGACCACAGGGCGACCTCGAGGCGGGCGGTGGCGCGGCCCACGGCATACGCATCAGGGCAGGTCATGAGCACCTCGACCCGCCCGTCCGGGAGTTCGCGCGTCTCGGCCCGGACGCTCGAGCCGCGCGGGTCGGCCAAGAGGGCGACGCGCACCGCGCGGGCCAGCCGGTCGGGCACGCTTTCGACGTTCACGGAGCGTATGCCGGCCGCCTCGGCCAGCTGTGAGCCCGGGTCCACCCCGAGCGCCGCGCGCGCCGCTTCCACATGCCCCATCGCGAAGAAGTCGCCCGGCCCGGTGCGCACCAGCCGCCGCGCCCCCGTCGCCGTGCCGGGCTCCACGAGATGACCCAGCCCTCGCAGGATCGCCACCGGTACCTGCGCGAGCTTGCCCTTGACCAGGTCGGCAGCCGCCGCGATCTCATCCGCTACCGCGATCGCCGTGACCTCCAGCGGACGCCCGTCCACATCGGAGCAACCGCGATAGTCAGCCAGCACCCGAAGCCCCGCGGCCCCGAGCGCAAAGTCGGTCTGGCCGCCGCGCCACGGCCGCCCGGCCGTGTCCGTGAGGACAAGCCCCAGGTCAGGAGCCAGACCAAGAGTTAATCTCAGGTATGCCGTGAGGCTTTCCAGCAGTTCTCGGGCTACCTCATCGGGATCATCTGGCAGCAAAAGCAGGGTCTCGGCCGGCCCGGTATTCGAGGCGTCGATTCCCGCTCCGGCCATCACGACCCCGTGCCGTCCCTCGACGATCCGTGTTGCGCCGGTGCTCGTCATGCGTTCTGCGACAACCCGCACGCTCTGCTCCCGCACGACGGCCCGTTTATCCGTCCGCACAGCAGTCAGGCCAAGCGCCTTGGACGCGATTTTGCTGGTCACCGCCAGGATGTCGCCATCGCGGAGCGCCTCGCCGCCCGCTGCGATCGCCCCGCCGATCACGGCGCCCAGGTCGCAGTCCCGCACGATCTCCGGGATGCCCTGAACGGGGATGATGCGCACCTCGCCGACGGGCCCCGACCAGCTCGCCTCCTCGGGGGCCTCTTCGGTCGTCGCCGCGGGGTCAGGCACCGCCCACTCCCGCAGGGGTCGCGGAACCCACCTCCAGGGCGAGATCCAGCGCCGCCCGGGCCAGGCGCGCCGCGCCGGCGCGATCGCCCATCAGAAGCGGGGCGTCATACGCGCGCGGGGTCCAGCGGACTCCGGCGGGGGCCGGCTGCCCGGCGTCCTGCGGGTCGACGAGCCAGCCGTCGAGGAAATCGGCATACAACCCGGCGACCCCGCGCGCACTGGCCTCGACCCCGACAACCTCCAGGCAGGTATCCGCGTGCCCGCGTACCGGCTTGCCCGAGATGATCGGCGAGACCCCGACCACCGGCGCGGGCGTCCCCCGGAGCGCATCACGCACCCCCGAGACCCCGAGGATGATCCCGATCGAGACGATTGGATTGCTCGGCGGCAGCAGGACGATATCGGCCTCGCGGATGGCGTCGAGCACGCCCGGCGCGGCCACCGCACGGTCCAGGCCGACCGCGGCGAACCGCTCGGCGGGCGTCGCCGCGCCCTCCCCAACCCACCACTGCTGGAAGTGGATCGCCTCCGGACCCTCGGGGCGAGTGACGATGACATGCGTCTCGACCGGCTGGTCGCTCATCGGCAACAGGCGCAGGCCGCGCTCCGGCAAGCCCCAGCGCTGGGCCAGCCGCGTGGTGATCTCGCTCGGCGTCGCCCCCTCACCGAGCCAGAGGGATCGGGCGATGTGAGTGCCGAGATCCTTATCGCCCAGACCAAACCATTGCGGACCCACGCCATATGCCGCGAGCTCGCCCATCACCTGTCGGGTGTCCTCATCGCGGCCCCACCCCTGGCGCTCACTGATGCCGCCGCCGAGGGTGTAGAGCAGGGTGTCGACATCGGGGCTAACCCGCAGGCCGAACAGGGTGATGTCGTCGCCGGTGTTGGCGATGATCGTGATTTCCGACTGTGCCAGAACGGGGTCGGCGTCGAGGGCATCGCGCAGGCCGCGCAGGAAGCGCGCGCCGCCGACGCCCCCGGCAAGGGCAGTGATCCGCATGAGGCAATCCTGACCCATTACCTCCTGTGGGCTTGACGAAAGGGGCATGACACGCGTGTAATTCCAGTGGTGTGGTTAGGCGATGTTGCGGGACACCCCCCGCCTCGCGTCGCCGAAGAGCAAGCGAAATCGATCGCGAGGAGTGGCCCGTGCAGGATGTCGTCTACCTGAACGCCTTGGACGAGGAAGACCTGTCGTGGCAGGAGCGCTCGCTGTGCGCCCAGACCGACCCCGAGGCCTTCTTCCCCGAAAAGGGCGGCTCGACCCGCGAAGCCAAAAAGGTCTGCACCGGCTGCGAGGTGCGCGCCGAATGCCTGGCCTACGCCCTGGCCAATGACGAGCGCTTCGGCATCTGGGGCGGGCTGTCCGAGCGAGAGCGCCGCAAGTTGAAGCGGCGCGCGATCTGAGCATCGCCGGAGCGGCCCCGCCCAGGGCCACTGCGGACGCCGTCCACCTCGCTCCCTCGATGACCACCGGCCCCGAGCCCGCCTCCCCAGCGCCGATCACCGCGGCGCTGCTTGTCGCGCGCATCGACGACCTCATGGTCGATGCGATGACCGCGCTCGCCGACCAAAGCCGCGCGCCCGACGGCATACTCCTGCTCGATGCAACCGCGACCGGCGAACTGCCGCAGCGGATGGCCGAGTCGGCGCAGTTCACCGCCCAACTTCCGAATCTGAGCATCGAGCGGGTCGCGACCGATTGCTCCGTTCACGATGCGCTGCGGACGGCGATGGCCGTAGATTCTGGACCTGGAGCCGTATGGCTGCTCAGCGGCGACTCCGTGCCCGCGCAGGATGCGCTGGAACAACTCGCCGGCGCGCTCGAGCACGACCCCACGGCGGCCCTCGCCGCCCCCAAGCTCCTCGACGTGGATCGCCCAGGGCGTTTGCGCCGCTTCGGGATTCAGACGACGCGCTCCGGGCGCCTTCAACTCGGTCCGCGCGTCGGGGTCCCCGATCAGCAGCAGTATGACGACCGGATGGATGCCCTCGCCGCTCCCGCACTCGGTGCGCTCTTCGACCGGGAGGCGTATGCCGATCTCGGGGGCCCGCTGCGCAGCTTCGGGGCGTTGGGCAACGACCTCGACTATGGCTGGCGTGCGCAACTGGCCGGCCATCGCGTCCTGCTCGTGCCCCGCGCGCGGATTTCGGTGCGCGCCAACCAGATCGGGCGTCCCACGGGTGCCGACCGCCGCGATGCCCGGCGGGTGGCTCTCGCACGTCGCCCTTTGCTGCTGACGCCCTTCCTCGCGCTGTGGATCGCCCTGTCCAGCCTTGCGGTGGCTCTCGGGCTCTTGCTGTTGAAGAGGCCCGCCGCCGCCGGCCGCACGGCTGCCGATCTCGCCGCCCTGGCCGACCCCTGGCGGCCGATCGCCGCGCGCTGGCGCACCCGCAAACACCGCCGCCGCCAGGCGCGCACCCTCTCCGGGCTCTTTGTCACCCGTGAACAATCGCGCGCCCACGCCTCCGATCGGCTGCACGATGTCCTCGTGCCGCGGCGGCGCGAGACCCGGTCGGCGGCGGCCATCCCGTCGCAGCCCACCGCGGATCACGGCTCGCTGATCGCCAGCCCAGCGATCTGGGGCACCGTGGCCGTGGTGGGGCTGCTTCTGGCGGGGTCGCGAACCCTCGGCGCAACCCTCGGCACCGGCCTAGCCAGCGGCATCCACGGCGGCGAGCTGCGTCCGATGCGCGCCGATTCGACAGCGCTTTGGCACGCCTGGTGGGACGGCTGGGCCGGTGCCGGCCTCGGCAGCGGCGCCCCCGCATCCCCAGCTCTGCCCGGCCTCGCGGTCTTGTCGTGGATCGCGCAAGTGCTGCCCGGTGACCAGGGGGGCAGCCCGGCCGGCCGGGTGATCGCCGCCCTCGTGTTCGCGGCGCTCCCGCTGGCCTTCCTGACGGCATACCTCGGGGGCCGGGTCGTCACGCTGCGTCGCTGGCCGCGCGCCGCGGTGGCTGGCGCGTGGGCGCTCTCGCCCGTCGCGACCGCCTCGCTGGCCTCCGGTCGACTCGGTGCCCTCGCCGTGCTGGTCCTGTTGCCTCTTGTCCTGGCCAGCATCGTGTCCATGACGCGGCGCAGCGCGCGACCCGGATCGCTCTCTCTCGCAGCGCTACTCACGATGAGCCTGGCGGCCGTAGTGCCAGGTGTCCTGGTGGTCGGGGTCGTGCTCGCGCTCGCCCTCGTGCTCGCCGGGACCGGTGTCGCCCGACGCCGCGCGCTCGGCTATCTCGCCGTGCTCGCCCTCGCCGCCGTGCCGATTCTGCTGCTCCTTCGCGTCTCGCCGGCCTCCTTGTTAGGGGGCTGGGGCATGCTCGCGGACACTGCCTCCCCGCCCGCGTGGCAAATCGTCCTCGGGCAGCCTGATGCCCGTCCCGCCGATGGCGCCACGCTCGGCACGGTCACCGACTACCGCACCTGGCTCGGTGCCGGAATTCTGCTCGCCGGCCTGCTCGGTCTAGCCCGCCCGCGCCGCCGCAGCGGGCTGGCGACGGGCGCCGGCCTGCTGGCCATCCTCGGGCTCGCGTATGCCGTGGCCGCCCCCACACTGCACCTCGGCTCCGACTCCGCCGGCCGCGTTATCACTGCGTGGGCCGGTGCAGGCCTGCTCCTGATGACCGCGGGACTGCTCGGGGCCGCCCTGGTCACCGCGGAGGGAGATCTCCCGGCGACCCCAGCGGCCGCCGCGCCAGCGGGGGAGTCTGACGCTAGCCCCACGCGCAGTCGGCAGACGACGTCATGGCGCATCGCCGGCATCTCGGTCACCACGCTCGTCGCGCTCGCCGGGGCGGCGCAGCTTGCGTATGCCGGTCTCGGACAACGTCTTTCGCCCGCCGCGGATCCGCGCCCGGCCGTCGCGATCGACCAGGCCGAGGGTCTGGCCGCCACGCGAACCCTGGTGCTGGCGGCACGAGGTGAGAACACGACATACGACCTGATCGGGCGCGAGCCGGGCCTGCCCGCGCGCGACCTGCCCGCGGGGGCGATCGACGGTCGGCTCGATGCGGCGGTGGCGACGCTGATCGACCCGGGGCAGGCGAGCGCAGATCCGGTCGGAGAACTCGCCGCCTGGGCCGTCGGCTTCATTGTGGCGGTGCCGGATGTGGACGCCGGGGTGCTGCGCGTTCTCGATTCATCGGCCGGCCTGACGCGTATTGGCGACTATGCCGAGGGTTCCGTCTGGCGGGTCGAACCCACGGGCCCGGATGGTCGACAGCAACCGGCCCGCGTTCGCCTTGCGGGTGAAAATGACTGGGGCACAACGGTTCCGGTGTCCGGACAGCATTCGGCGACTCGGGCGGCGCTCGCCGGCGAGGGCACCACCCTCTTGGTCGCCGAGAGCGATGCGTGGGCGGGCGCCGCGCGCGTCAGCGTCGACGGCACCCGGCTCACGGCCAGCCCCGGCCCCCTGGGGCAGCAGGCGTATGCCGTCCCCGCCGGTGCAAAGGATGTGCGCATCATCGTCACGCCACACCACCGCTATCTCGGCTGGGCTTATCTGGTGACCTTGTTGGTGCTGGTCTATCTCGCGACCCCGCTCGGTGCGCCACCGCGGCGGCGCGGCGGACGGCATACGGAGGAAGCGTCGTGACCGGCGCCCGGGGGATCGGTCTCGCAGCCCTGCGGCTGGCCGGCGTCGGCGCGGCCGGCGCAGCGCTTGTTGTCGGCGCGCCGAACCTCGCCGCTCGCGATATCCGGCCACCGGCCGAGATTGGCCAGGCGAGCCAGAAGGCTCTCGATCGCGTGGAAATCGCTTGTCCCGGAGGAATTTTCGCGGGAATCGAGGATGTCGGCGACCTTGCCGTGCCGACCGCGGTGGTCGCGTCGACGGCTCCGGCCGACACTCTCGGCGGGGTGTCCCCGTCCTACGCCCGTGGAAAATTGATCGTGATGACCGGCGCCGGTCAGAGCTTCCCCCATCCCGGTCGATCTGGAGCGATGGGCGGCGTCGGGGATCGCGGAGCCGCGGACGCCGCGGATCTCGAGGGCGCGGCCCCGGCGGTGGTGACCGGGAGCGGCTCGTTGGCTCCGGGCGCGCTGGCCGGACAGGAGTCGGATGTGGCCAGCGACTTGGCAACCGGCTTCGCCACGGCCGGCTGTGGTGCCCCGGTCGCCGAGGCGTGGTTGACGGCTGGCGGTGGTCAACCCGGCCGTCAGGAACGGCTCGTTCTCGTCAATGCCGGGGCAAATCCGGTGACCGTCGACATTGACGTTCTCGGATCGCGCGGCCCGATCGAGGCACCTGCGGCGCGAGGGATCGTCGTTGAGGGCCGATCGCGGACTGCCGTTTTATTGGATGCTCTTGCGCCCCAAGAGACGTCGCCGTTCTTCCACCTGACGATGCGCGGCGGTTTCGTCTCCGCACAGATCGGCGATGCCTGGATGGATGGCATCACCCCGCGCGGCATCGAGACGGTCGCGCCGCTCGCGGCGCCGGCCATGGAGCAGGTCATTGCTGGCGTCCCCGGCGGTCAGCCCGTAACCGTTCGGCTGGCGAATACCGGTGAGGAACAGGCGATCGTCGAAGTCCGCCTGCTCACCGCGGACGGCCCCCGAGCGCTTCCCGGCGCGGTCGGCGTCGCCCGGATCTCCGCCGGCACGGCGACGGATATCGCTATCGGCGCCTTGCCGAAGGGCGCCAACGGCCTGCAGGTTCGCTCGGATCTGCCGGTCACGGGCGCCGCGTTGGTGCAGCCGAAAAATGCTCGGGACTTCGCGTGGGTGACGGCAAGTGACCCCTTGGCCGGCTTGAGCGGCGCGGTCTATCAGCGCCTCGAGGACCCCGAGAATCGCACCCGCACCCTGGCCCTGGCCCCCACGGGTGATGGCTCGAGCGTCGAGGTCACGACGATGCGCAATGGCGTGTCCACTGCTCGAACCGTCTCGCTCGCAGCGGATTGCGTGACCACGGTCGACCTCACCGCCACCGACGCGGTATGGGTTCGGCCCGCCGACGGCGGGGGAGCCGTCCGCGCCGGCATGCTGATCACCGGCCCGGCCGGTGACCAGTTTGTGCTCGCATCGACCCCGTTGACCCCCAGCCGCCTGACGCGCACCGCAGTCCAGGTCACCCCCGTCGGCAGCCTGGGCTGACCCGGGCCCGGTGGGTCGGCCAAACCTCCCATTTCTCTCCGGATGCCGCAAAGTTGTGCTTCACCCGACTTTCTAACCCGGGTGAAGCACAAGGTTCCGGCATCCGGAGAGAAAAGAGTGACTCCTGAGGTTCGCGCGCCCGGCTCGGGCGGTCAGTCGCCCGCGTCGAGGTCCTCGGGCGCGACGCCGAGCAGGGCGGCGACGTGCTCTTCCAAGACTTCTCGGACCAGGTCCGCGCGATCGCGGCCGTCACCTGCCCGCGCCTCGATCGGGCGTCGATACACCACGATGCGGGCCGGCATACCGCCATCGGCCGGGAAGAGCCGGCCCAGGACGATGCGGCGCTCCTCCCAGGGCGCGGGATCGCTCGGGGGCACATCCTCGACGGCGAACTCTGTCCCGGCATACCTCCCGGAGAGCAGCTTCTCGAAGCGCTCCGTGCCCTCCAACACGATTTGATCGAAGCGATCGCGCCGCGCCGACATCGCCGGCACGGGCGGCCAGGCAAGCGGCCCACGGGGCCCGCGGCCGTGCCGGTCCCGGCCACGGTGTGCAGCGGCAGAAGACATGCGTGCGATCGTAACGGCGCGCCGAGGGTGCCGCCCTGCCCGGGGATGACCTACGCTTCGCGGGTGACCCTCGCCCGCCAATGCACCCGCACCGCCTGTGCGCGGCCCGCCGCGGCGACCCTCACATATGTGTATGCCGACCAGGTCGCCGTCCTCGGGCCGCTCGCGACCTACGCCGAGCCGCACTCGTATGACCTGTGTGATCAGCACGCCGAGCGACTCACCGCCCCGCGGGGTTGGGAGGTCGTGCGCCTGGCCACCGATGGGGCGCCGCCGCAGACCCACGATGACCTCGTGGCGCTGGCGAATGTCGTGCGCGAGGCGAAGCGCCCCAGTGCTCCGCCGGCGAATTTGTCGCCGCCTCCCAGCCCGCCCGGGAGCCGGCGCAGCCACCTGCGCGCCGTGCCCAGCGCATCCTCCACAGACTGACCTGCGCGCTCACCTGCTCGATTCGATCCCCCTGCGCCACAGGGCTAATCTGACGCTCGTGGCTGCCCCCGATCTGTCCTCCATCGTCAAGGCGTATGACGTTCGCGGGCTGGTCCCGAGCCAGTTCGACGCCTCGATCGCTCGGGCGCTCGGCGCGGCCTTCGCTGAGGTGATCGCGGGGCCCGACCAGGCCAAGGCCGCCGTCATCGGCCATGACATGCGCGACTCCTCACCGGAGCTCTCGGCGGCCTTCGCGGCCGGCGTTCGTTCGCGCGGCATCGACACCCTGGAGATCGGGCTGGCCAGCACCGATGAGCTGTACTTCGCCAGCGGCGCGCTCGCCCTGCCAGGGGCGATGTTCACGGCCAGCCACAACCCGGCGGCATACAACGGGATCAAGCTCACCCGCGCCGGCGCCCGGCCGGTGGGCACCGACTCTGGCCTGCCCCAGGTGCGCGATCGGGCCCAGGAGCTCCTCGACGAACCGGCGAGTGAGCGCCCGGCCGACCGCGACGGCACGGCGCACCGCCGCGACCTGCTCGCGGCCTATGGCGAGTTTCTCCGCGGCCTGGTGGACCTGCGCTCCAGCCGCCGCCTCAAGGTCGTCATCGATGCCGCCAATGGGATGGCCGGCCTGACCGCTCCGGCAGTTCTCGGCACTGACGCGGGATTGCCCGAGCTGCCCCTGGACATCGTCTCGATGTACTTCGACCTCGACGGCACCTTCCCCAACCACGAGGCCAACCCACTCGACCCGAAGAACCTCGTGGACCTGCAGCACGCCGTCGTCGAGCACGGCGCGGACCTCGGCCTGGCCTTCGACGGGGACGCCGATCGCGTCTTTGTCGTGGACGAGCGCGGCGAACCGGTCAGCGCGAGCGCGATCACGGCCCTGGTGGCCGAGCGCGAGATCGCTAAAGAGGTCGCGCGCGGTGTGGACGCCGATCAGATCCGCATCGTTCACAATGTCATTTCCTCGCGTGCAGTCACCGAGTTCGTCGTTCGCGCCGGCGCACAACCGGTCCGCACCCGCGTCGGGCACTCCTACATCAAGGCCGAAATGGCCCGCCACAACGCGATATTCGGCGGCGAGCACAGCGCCCACTATTACTTCCGCGCCTTCTGGTTCGCCGACACCGGCATGCTCGCCGCGATGCACGTTCTTGCGGCGCTCGGCGAGCAGGACGGCCCGCTCTCTGACCTGGTCGCCGCCTACAGCCCGTATGCCGCCTCGGGCGAAATCAACTCCACCGTCACCGATGCCGCCGGGATCACCGAGCGCGTGGCGGCCTGGTGCGCCGAGCAAGGCCTGCCGACTGACACCCTGGACGGGTTGACGGCCTGGCACCGCGGCGATGGCGACTCCCCGATGTGGTGGATCAATCTGCGCTCGTCCAACACTGAACCGCTGCTGCGCCTCAATGTCGAAGCCGCTGATGTCCCGACAATGGAGCGCGTGCGCGACACTGTCCTCGGCATGATTCGCGCCTGACCGGCCACGATCCGCCCGGCCACGATCCGCCCGGCCTCTCTCGAAGGAGTTCTCGATGTCCAACCCGACGATCGCCCCCTGGGTTCGCGAGATCCTGCGCTGCCCGAAGTGCCTCGCCGACCTGCGCGACGAGACCGGCCCCGCAGGCCCGGAACTGGTGTGCACCGGCGCCGACTGCGGGCTGGCATACCCCATCGAGGACGGCATCCCCGTCCTCCTCATCGACAAAGCCCGCCCGCGCGCCTGAGGCCGCTGCGGTGGCTGCCTTCGATCCCGATCTGCTCGGCGAGCCGGACCGCCTGCTCGAGGGCGACCCGAGCCAGATGTTGCGGGCACTCGCGACGGCGGGAGCACAGGTCCGCCGCGCCCTAACCACCACGCGCGAAGCCGGCGCGCTCGACCTGCGCATAGAGCGGCCCCGCGCCATCGTCGTCGCCGCGATGGGCGCCGATGATGTCGTCGCGGACCTGCTCGCCGCGCTCGCCGCCCGGCATTCGCCGATCGGGGTATGGCCGTGCCACGACAGCCCGCTGCCCGGCTGGGTGGGGTCCTTGGACCTCGTGGTTGCCGTCTCGCTGTCGGGCCGGGCGCCGGGGCCGGTCCGGCTCGCGCTGGAGGCTGGTCGGCGCGGGGCGAGTGTGCTGACCATCGGCGCGCCGGACAGCCCGCTCGCGGAGGCCGCCGCCCGAGGCCGGGGCGTGCACGTGCCGGCCGAGGGGACCGGTGCGACTTCGCGCAGCGCGGCGTGGTCGATGCTGACCCCGGCCATCCTGGCGCTCGGCGCGCTTGGCGTTCTACCTGTCGACGCCACCGATCTGGACGCGGTCGCGGACCGGCTTGATGAGATCGCCGAGGCCAACCGGCCGACGGCGGAGGCCTTCGTCAGCCCCGCCAAGATCCTCGCGACCGGTCTCGGCGCCACCATCCCCCTCGTCCTCGCCGACGGTCCGCTCACCGGCGTGGCGGCCCGCCGGGCCGGGACGATGCTCGCCCGCACGGCTCGCCTGCCGGTCATGGTCGGCGAACTTCCCGATGCCGCGTCGCAGTTGCTCGCCTGTCTCGATGGCCCGTACGCCGCCGCGCCCGCCCCCGAGGGCGGTCGCGATATCTTCGCCGACCCCTACCTCGACGGGCCTCCCGGCGCGGAAGTCGGGCTGCTCCTGCTGCGCGACCGGGACCCGCGGGCGGGGGAGGAAGGCGGGCGCGTGCGCGGCGGTGAGGCTGCGGCATACGACGCGGATGCCCCGCGGGTGGAGATCGGGCCGCAGGATGCGGCGCGGATCAACTTGGCCCAAGGCATCGTCGACCTCGCCGAGCGCCGGGGCGCCCGCGTGCAGCAACTCTCGCCCGGCCCGGGCGGGGATCTGGTGCGCCTCGCGGAGCTGATGGCGACCCTGGACTTCGCCGCGACCTATCTCGCGCTGGCGCACGGGCTTGACCCCGCGACCGCCCCGGCGCTGGCGGACCTGCGCGACCTGACGGGTTGATCGGTCGACGTCGTCGCCTCGGCTATGCGCCGCGATTCTGCCTGGTTCGCGCCTGGCCGCTGACACTCGCCCCGGCCTTGACCCGGGGAAGTCTGCGCTTCCACCCAGCTAAGTAGCAGCCCGAAGCGCACACTTTCGGCATCCGGAGAAAAATGAGTGACGGGTGGGACGGGGAACGGGGCAGCGGTGGCTGGTGGGGCCGATAGAATGGCGGGTGTCCGGCGTGGGTGATGACCCGCGCGCCGAGAGCGGCGGCGCCGGTGGCACGGCATAGCAATCCGTCGGCAACCGGCTCGCCCCAGGGCGAGAGCACACCGCACGGAGCGCCGCGCGCACCTACTCCGCATACCCCGACACCAAAGGCACCCACATGTCCTTCGACTTCCAGGTTAAAGACCTCGCCCTGGCCGAGGCCGGCCGCCACCAGATCCGCCTGGCCGAACACGAGATGCCCGGCCTGATGGCGCTGCGCGCCGAATATGGCGCCGCGCAGCCACTCAAGGGCGCCCGCATCGCCGGCTCGCTGCATATGACGGTTCAGACCGCGGTCCTCATCGAGACGCTTGTCGCGCTCGGCGCGCAGGTCCGGTGGGCGAGCTGCAATATCTTCTCCACGCAGGACGAGGCAGCCGCTGCCGTCGTCGTCGGCCCCGATGGCACCATCGAGAATCCGCAGGGCGTCCCGGTCTTCGCGTGGAAGGGCGAGAGCCTGCCGGAATACTGGGAGTGCACGGACGCGATCCTCACCTGGCCCGGCGCCGAGGGCCCCAACATGATCCTCGACGATGGCGGCGACGCCACGATGCTGGTCCACAAGGGCCGCGAGTGGGAGGCCGCCGGTCAGGTTCCGCCGACCGACGAGCAGGACTCCGAGGAGTTCGGCGTCTTCAAGGCGCTCGTGCGCACGACCCTAGCGCAGGACCCGCAGAAGTGGACGCGGATCAGCGAGGGCATCAAGGGCGTCACGGAGGAGACGACGACCGGCGTGCACCGCCTCTACCAGCTCGCCGAGGCCGGCGAACTGCTCTTCCCGGCGATCAATGTCAACGACTCGGTCACCAAGTCCAAGTTCGACAACAAGTACGGCTGCCGCCACTCGCTCATCGACGGCCTCAACCGCGCCACCGATGTCCTCATCGGCGGCAAGGTCGCCGTCGTCGCTGGCTATGGCGATGTGGGCAAGGGCTGCGCCGAGTCGCTGCGCGGCCAGGGCGCCCGCGTCATCGTCACCGAGATCGACCCGATCTGCGCCCTGCAGGCCGCGATGGACGGCTACCAGGTCGCGCGGATGGACGACGTCATCGGCCAGGCGGATATCGTCATCACGGCCACTGGCTGCTTCGATGTCGTCACCGCGGAGCACATGCAGGCGATGAAGAACAAGGCCATCGTCGCGAACATCGGCCACTTCGACAATGAGATCGACATGGCCGGTCTCGGCCGCGTCGATGGCATCACCAAGACCGAGATCAAGCCGCAGGTTCACGAGTGGACCTTCGCGGACGGCACCTCGATCATCGTGCTGTCCGAGGGCCGTTTGATGAACCTCGGCAATGCCACCGGCCACCCGAGCTTCGTGATGTCGAACTCCTTCTCCAACCAGACGATCGCGCAGATGGAGCTCTTCGCCCACCCCGATGCGTATGTCGATGAGCACGGCAAGCCAACCGTCACCACCTTGCCCAAGCACCTGGACGAGAAGGTTGCGCGCCTGCACCTCGACGCCCTCGGCGCCGAGCTGACCGAGCTGCGCAAGGACCAGGCCGAGTACCTCGGGGTCGATGTCGCCGGCCCGTTCAAGCCGGAGCACTACCGCTACTAACGACACCCCACGACGTTTCCTCGCTCGCAAGCGCCCACGCGGAGCCTGGGACCCTGCTCCGGTACTTCGCGGGGGCCCCGTCGGACCCTTGAGCAACGGGGCCCACATCCCGTGAGTATGCCGACCGGCTCGCTCCCCGACCCGCCGCACGGGGCGGGGTGCGAGCCGATTGTCGGCCGCCCGTGTGATGATTGTTCGAATCGTTATCCGGGGAACGTCCGGAGTCCGGGGAACAGAAGGGTTTGCGTGTGAAGGGTCGAGTCCTGATCGTCGATGACGACTTGGCCCTGGCGGAGATGCTGGGGATTGTCCTTCGAGGCGAAGGCCTCGATGTCATCCATGTCGCGGACGGGGCGGCCGCAGTGCCGGCGTTCCGCGACCACCGGCCCGATTTGATCCTGCTCGACGTCATGCTGCCGGGGCTGGACGGGATCTCGGTGTGCAAGCGGATTCGGGCCGAGTCCGGGGTCCCGATCGTTATGCTCACCGCACGCACCGACACCGTCGATGTCGTCGTCGGCCTGGAGTCCGGGGCGGACGACTATGTCCTCAAGCCCTTCAAACCCGCCGAGCTGATCGCCCGGGTTCGCGCGCGGCTGCGCCGTGGCGATGAGAACGAGCCGGAGCGCCTCGAGATCGGCGACCTGGCCATCGACGTGGCGGGCCACTCGGTGACGCGCGATGGCACGTCCATACCCCTGACGCCCTTGGAGTTCGACCTGCTCGTGGCGCTGGCACGCAAGCCGTGGCAGGTCTACACCCGCGAAGTCTTGCTCGAGCAAGTCTGGGGTTATCGCCACGCCGGCGACACGCGCCTGGTCAACGTTCACGTCCAACGGTTGCGCAGCAAGATCGAGCACGACCCCGAGGACCCCAAGATCGTGGTGACGGTCCGCGGCGTCGGCTACAAGGCCGGCACCGGCGCTTGAGCCTGCCGAGGCGGTGGCGGGTGTGCTGAGCCGGATCATCCGGCCGTGGCGACGATCCCTGCAGTTGCGGGTCGTCACCTCCACCGTGGTCCTCGGCATGCTCGCGATCTCGATCCTCGGGGCCTACCTCTTCCAACAACTCGCCGACGGCCTGACCGATGACCGGGTGCGCACGGCGCGCGCGGAGGCGCAGGTGCTCGCAGCGCGCGCCCAGTCAACCTTCGACTCCACCTCAGCGGGAGCGGACACGGCGGAGTTCAATAACGTCGCCGTCGGCGCGGTCGTCGCACTGGCTCCACCGCCGACCGACACGACCCGCTATGTCGTCTTCACCCGGGCCCTGGACAACACCGCGGCCATCCGGCTCGACACCGTGCTGACCGGCGGCTTGCGCACCTCTCCGGTGCCGACCGCCCTGAAGGAAGCAGTGCGCGCCGATCCGGATCGCCAACAAGTGACGATCATCCAGTTGCAGCGATCGACCCTGGTCACCGAGCCATCCTCGGCTTCCTGGACGCGGCCCGACTTGCCCGCGGTCGTCATCGGCTCCCAGGTACAGGCGTCGACAGCGGGGCCCTACGACTTGTACTTCATCTATCCGCTCGATCGTGAACAGGCCACCTTGGACTTGGTCCAGCGCTTGTTCGTCATCGGCGGCCTGCTCCTCGTCTCGCTGCTCGGCGCCCTCTCGTGGCTGGTCACCCGGCAAGTCGTCAGTCCGGTGCGGCGCGCCGCGGGTGTCGCGGAGCGCCTGGCCGCCGGGCACCTCAACGAGCGGATGAGCGCGCGCGGCGCCGACGACCTCGCCCTGCTGGGCAAGTCGTTCAACGACATGGCCGATCACTTGCAGAGCCAGATTCGGCAGTTGGAGGATCTCTCCCGCGTCCAGCAGGTTTTCGTCTCCGATGTCTCCCATGAACTGCGCACGCCGCTGACAACAATCCGCATGGCGGCGGATCTGATGTATGACCAGCGCGCCGACCTCGCCCCCTCGCTCGGTCGCAGCGTCGAATTGCTGCACGATCAACTGGACCGCTTCGAGGCGCTGCTCGCCGACCTGCTCGAGATCAGCCGGTATGACGCTGGCGCCATGTCCCTCGAAGTTGACCAGGTCGATCTCGCGGCCCTCGCGACGCGAGTTGTGAGCGGCGTCGAGAGCCTCGCGCAGCGAAGGGGCAGCGAGGTGACCGTCGAGGCCCCGGCCGAAGGCGTCACCGCCGAGGCGGACGCGCGCCGCGTCGAGCGCATCGTGCGAAATCTCGTCGTCAATGCCATCGAACACGGCGAAGGCCGACCGGTCGTGGTCAGCGTCGCCGCCAACGAGAGCGCGGCCGCGATCGCCGTTCGCGACCAAGGCGTCGGCCTGCGACCCGGCGAGTCGGCGCTGGTTTTCAACCGCTTCTGGCGGGCCGATCCCGCCCGCGCCCGCACCACCGGCGGCACGGGTCTTGGCCTGGCCATCTCGCTCGAAGATGCCCGACTGCACGATGGCTGGTTGCAGGCCTGGGGCGAGCCGGGCAAGGGCTCGGTCTTCCGCCTCACCCTCCCGCGCAGCGCCGGTATGCCGATCGCGGAGTCCCCGCTCCCGCTCGCCCCGCGCCCCCCGGCCGATGCCGACGCGACGACCCGGTTGCGGCCGGTTCGCTTGGTGGAGCAGCCGTGAGCCGCCGGCGCTGGGCGGCACTTATGGCCGGCAGCTCCCTCGCGCTGGGCGGCTGCGTCGGCTTGCATCCCGATCCCGCGATCAGCCCGGGCCTGACCGTCGGTGCCGACAGCCAGGACCGCGTGGTCTATGTGCCGCCCGGACCGCAAGAGAACTCCACGGCGGAGGCAATCATCCGTGGCTTCGTCCGGGCCAATGCCTCCTCGGGCGAGGGCATCACCGTGGCCCGCAGCTACCTCACCCGCACCCTGGCGGCCTCGTGGAATCCCGACGCCCGCATCGATGTCGTGAGCACCACCGATGGCGAATTGCGCCAGGTCAAGCCCGGAGTCTTCGAGTTGACCTCGACCCTGCTCGGTCAGGTCGGCGACGATGGTCGCTATGTCCCGGCCACCGTGGGCAAGACGTCCACGCTGCGGCTGGAGGTGACCTCTGAGGGTGGGCAGTGGCGCATCAGTTCGCTGCCGGAAGGGGTCGGCCGCTGGCTTTCTCGTGGCGCCTTCAACCAGCTGATGTCGGCGGTGCCGCTGCACTATGCCTCGCTTGCCGACCCCGATGTGCTCATCCCGGATGTGCGCTGGTTCGTGCGCGACCAACTCGCCTCGCGCCTGACGCGGGCTCAACTCGGCCCCATTCCGTCCTATCTGGTCGGCTCCGTCCGCACCGATCTCGCGAACCTGCACCTGGTCGTCGACGCGGTTCCGGTGCGCGCCGGGGTGGCCAGCGTGGACTTCGCCGCAGCCCGCGTCAGCCCCGATCCCCGCGCGCGCCGGGGGATGTGGGGCCAATTGGTCGCCACCTTGACCGCCGCTCCCAATATCACGGCCGTGGACGTCACCGTCGAAGGTGCGGCGCTCGATGTCGACGGCGTCTCGCCGCCCGTGGCTCGCTCCTCGGAATTGGGCTTCCGCGAGGCGCTCGATCCGATCGTCACACAGCCCCTGCTGCGGGTCGGGCAGGGCATCTATAGCGTGGATCCGGCACGCTTCGGTCAACCAGGCCTGGACCTCGTCGTGGAGCAATCGCCGGTCTTCCCACCGATCACCGAGCAGTTCACCGACCTCGCCCTCGCCGCCACCGGTAAGGAACTCGCCGCGGTCGCTCAAGGCGAGTTGGCGCGCTTTCGCGCTAGCGAGGTGGCCAGTGTCCCCAACTTCGGTACCCACCTGACCGGGCCGGCATACGACCAGCGCGGCTGGCTCTTTGTCGGGGGCCGCGCCGGGGAGAAGGAAGACACCGGAGCGATCTGGGCCGTCGACACGGGCGTCTGGCCGCCCACCGCTGCTGGGGGACAGGCACGGCGCATCTCCGTGCCCTGGCTGGCGGACCGGCGTCCGGTGGCGGTCGCCATCTCCGCCGACGGGGCACGGGCCGCCGTCGTGTCCACTGATGCCGAAGACGCTCATGTGCGCCTCGACGTCGTTGGGGTGGTGCGCGACGATGCCGGTGCTCCAACTGGCCTGTCCGCCATGCCGATTCGGTTGGCGCCGAGCCTGCAGCGGATCAGGGATGTCGTGTGGATCGACAGCACGGAGCTGGCCGTGCTCGCCGCGACCACCGCGAAAGATCCGGTCGTGCCGCAACTCGTCACGCTCGGGCAGCAGGTCCAGGCCTTGCCCGAAGTCGCCGACGCCCGACACATCTCGACGCTCGGCGGAGAGCGGCGGCTGGTCGTCACGGCGCCCGATGGAGTCTTCCTGCGCGCCGGCGGCACCTGGCAGCGCGTCGGTGTGGGCGAAGACATCGTCGTCGCGGGCCGCTGACGCGCCGGGTTGTCCACAGCCCCGTTCGGAGGCCCTAGCGGCTGGTCGCGCCTCCTGCCAGATTTGGGCGTATGCCGCCCCCTCGCCTCGCCCGATCCGCTCGCCGCGCTGGGCCGGCGCTCGAAAGCCCCAGCGATGTCGCCGCGACCGGCTCGCTCCCGCGGACGGACCGGCGCCGACGCATTGACCTATCGGGTCTGGTCGACCTGGTTTTGCCGCGCGCCTGTGCGGGCTGCGCCGGGCCGTCGCAGAGCCTGTGCCCCGAGTGTGTCGACGACCTGATCGGCGCCTGCTTCGACGGTGGACCGGTGCCCGCGCTGCCCTACCCGCCGCCCTTGCGACTGCAGTCGGTCTGGGCGGCAGCTGCCTACGACGGAACCCTCACCACCGTTTTGCGCGCCTATAAGGACGATGGCCGGCGCGACCTACTGCCATGGTTGAGCGCCCTGCTCGAGCAGTCGCTGACCGCGCTGATCCTCGTGCGCGGCGTGCCGGCTGGGTCCATCGTCGTTCCGCTCCCGAGTTCGGTTCGCGCCAATCGGTTTCGGGGGGATCGGCCGGTGGAGGCGCTCGTGGCGGATGCGGCCGGGCGGGTCGGGCTGAGCACCGTGCGGGGCCTGCGGATGCGACGCCGGGTGCGCGATGCCGTCGGCCTGCGCAGCGCGGAACGCATGAGCAATATCGCCGACGCGATGGCGGGGGATGCGCGGCTGCTCACGGGGCAGCAGGTGGTGCTCGCCGACGACATCATGACGACCGGAGCGTCGATGGCCGAGGCCCAACGCGCCGTGCGATCAGCAGGCGGAATCGTTGTCGGGCGCGTGGTTGTGGCGAGCGCCGCGCGAACTGTGATGCCGGAGTCCCTGCCATTTCCCAGGCAGTTGGGCTAGCGTCATCCCATGGAGGCCATATCCACATCCGCTACGGGGGATCTGGGGGTGAGGCGATCGGTCGGGTCTTGAAAATCTAGCTACCGCAACGCTCTTCGCGCAGGCGCCGATCATCGTCGATCGGGAGCGCGCATCGAAACCGGTTCGAGGAGAACTTCATGGATGTCGTCATTTCCGGCCGTCATCAGAACGTCAGCGATCGATTCCGCGAGCACGTCGCGGAGCGCATGGCCCGGGTCGAGCAACTTGCTCCCCGCGCGCTGCGGACCGAGGTGCTTGTCAGTCACGAGCCCAAGCGCGGGAAGGCCAAGGCCTCAGAGCGCGTAGAGATCACCTGCCACATTCGCGGACCCGTGGTCCGGGCAGAAGCCGCCCACGAAGACCGCTATGCCGCCTTCGAGATGGCGATGGACAAACTCATTGAGCGACTGCGTCGCTCCAACGATCGGCGCCGGGTGGCCCGAACCCGCGGCGGGCGCGTTGATTCCGCGCCCATCGAGGCGATGCCGGCCCCCGTCGACGCGCAGACGCCGGAGCCCGAGGACAGCGCGGACGAGCCTGACCTCTTCGGGGCCGTCGGCGACTCGCCGATCGAGGTCCGCGAAAAGGTGCACTCCAGCCGGCCCATGACGCTCGGCGAAGCGCTCGCCGAGATGGAACTCGTCGGTCACGATTTCTACCTCTTCCACGACAGCGACACCGACAAGCCGTCCGTCGTTTATCGGCGTCGTGGGTGGGCTTATGGCGTCATCCACCTCGATGTCGACGGCACGCCGGCCGAGGCCGCCTCCTGACGATCCACCTCAGCCGTGCCCAGGCCCGGCGAATCGCCTTATCCGCCCAAGGGTTTGGGCGCCCGCGATCCGCCGGGCCGGTCACTATGCGCGACGTTCAGCGGGTCATTGACACGGTCGGCATCGTCCAGATCGATAGCGTCAATGTCTTGACACGCAGTCAGTACCTCCCCTTCTTCTCCCGCCTTGGGCCGTATGACGTGACCCTGCTGGACCGCGCGCGGGACCGGGCGCCGCGCCGGCTCGTCGAGTACTGGGCGCACGAGGCGAGCCTGATCCCGCCGACGACCTGGCCGCTGCTGGACTTCCGCATGCAGCGGGCCCTCAGTGACGCATGGGGCGGCATGCAGAGCGTCGCGCGCAACCACCCCGAGCTGGTGAGTGCGGTTCGCGCCGAGGTGGAGGCTCGGGGCCCGTTGACCTCGCGCCAGGTCGAGGCCGCGCTGGAGCACGATGTGCCGCGATCACGCGACGACTGGGGCTGGAACTGGTCGCTGGTGAAGAACGCCCTGGAGCACCTCTTCTGGGGAGGACAGATCGGATCATCCGGTCGCACACCGCAATTCGAGCGTCGGTATGACGCCCTCCACCGTGTCTTCCCGCCCGCCGCGCGGGCGGCGGCGGTAGATCCGGCCCTGCGGGCGGGGGAGGAGACGGCATACGAAAGGCTCGTCGAGATCGCTGCCCGCGCCCACGGGGTGGGGACCGTGCAATGTCTGCGCGACTACTTCCGGATCGGGCCCGCGCCTGCTCAGCGGGCGGTGGAATCCCTAGTGGCACAAGGGGTGCTGCTCGAGGCCGCCATCGACGGGTGGCGACGTCCGGCATATCTGCACCGCGACGCGCGCCGGCCCCGACGCGTCGAGGCGCGGGCGCTGCTCAGCCCCTTTGACTCCCTGATCTGGACGCGCGATCGGGTCGCGGCGATCTGGGGTTTCGACTATCGGCTGGAGATCTATGTGCCCGCGCCCCAACGCGTGCACGGCTATTACGTCCTGCCGTTCCTGCTCGGCGAGGACCTGATCGGTCGCGTTGACCTGAAAGCCGATCGAGGGGCGGGTGCCTTGCGGGTCCAACGCGTGACCTGGGAGCCCGGGCGCGGTGGCGCGCAGGACCGCGCCGAACTCGACGCCGAACTAGCCCTGATGGCGGGCTGGCTCGGTCTGGATCAGGTCACGGCCTGAGCAAGACCCAGTGGCGCGCCTCGTCATAGGTGCCGTCCTCGCGGGCGCAGAACTGTGGTTCGCGGCCCCATTCGGTGAAGCCGGTCCGGGTTAAGACGGCGGCGCTCGGAGCGTTGTCGCCGACCGTCAGGGCAGTGAGCCGGCGCAGTCCGCGCCCGCCGTCCTCGGTCGCGGCGAAGGCGTGCTCGATCATCAGCCTCGCCGCGATGCTTGCGGCGCCGCGCCCGCGGGCCGACGGCAGCAGCAGATAGCCGAGTTCGGCGCTGCCCTCTTCCTGGTCGCGATCGATGAGGACGGCATCGCCGAGGGCGCGGTCGGTCGCGGCGTCGGCGATGCACCAGTGCGTCGATTCGCCGCGCGACATCCGTTCCCGGCGCCGAAGCAGCCACTCGCCGAAGCCGGCAACTGTCGGCTCCGCGCCGGGCGGCATGAAGTGCGCACCCCCGGACCACGCTTCGATCGCCGCGACGTCCTCATCTCGCCACGGCCGCAGCCGTATGCCGTCGCCCGCCAACTCGACAGCTTCGCGCCACGGAGCGGCCGGGATCCTCCGGTCGTCGTGCGGCCCGAGGCTGGCAACCCAGCCATCTTCGGGCCGCGCAGCAGGCTGCGCCGGCTGTAGGCGCGCCGGGAGAGTCGCGTGGAAGGTGAAACCGCAGGCCCAGGCGACTCGCCACGAGGCGAAATTGCCGCGGCTGGCCCACCAGTAGAGGCGTTGCCCGCCGAGGTCGTTGAAGAAGTGGGCGGCGACGAGCCGGAGTGCGGCCGCCATCAACCCTCGCCCGCGACCGTCCGGGTGCAGGCCGAAGCCGACCTCGGCCATCCCGGACTTCCCGGCGCGCAGGTCGATGGTGCCGAGATAGCGCCCGTCGGGGTCCTGGGCGTCCGTGATGACCCAGTGCCGCTGCGCGCCCGGGGTGTTCCATTCGCGCTCGATCAGATCGCGGAAGCTCGCCGCGTCCGCGAGGCCGTAGGGCCGCGGCACCGTCGTCCACCGCATCGAGTCCGGGTCGGTCGACTGCTCGACGATCCGCGGATCGTCGTCCGGCTGGTGGGCGCGCAGCCTCACCACGCCGTCGGTGAGTTCAGGAACGCAGTCGGGGAACGGCATACCGCCGATCCTTGCGTATGCCGCCCGTCCCCGCCCCCGAGTTTCCGCACCCATGCCGCGACCACCCGGCATACCGGGGAACCCCCGGCGAGGATGCGGCGTTGGGGGCAGAGGCGGAGCCTCGATTACGCTAGGCAGGTTCCACGGGTCGACGTCAGGAGAGTTCGCGTGCCCAAGTTCATGGAGAAGCTGCTGCGGGCCGGCGAGGGCCGGGTCGTCAAGCGGCTGGAGTCCATTGCCGCGCAGGTCAATGCCATCGAGGAGGACTTCGAGAAGCTGACCGACGCCGAACTGCGGGAGGAGACGGCCAAGTTCAAGGCCCGCCTCGCCGATGGGGCGACCCTCGATGACCTCCTGCCGGAGGCCTTCGCGGCCGTGCGCGAGGCCAGCAAGCGCACCCTCGGCAAGCGACACTTCGACGTCCAGCTCATGGGTGGCGCCGCGCTGCATCAGGGCAATGTCGCCGAGATGAAGACCGGTGAGGGCAAGACGCTGGTGGCGACCCTGCCGTCATACCTCAACGCCTTGACCGGCCGCGGCGTGCATGTCATCACCGTCAATGACTACCTCGCGGAGTACCAATCGGAGCTGATGGGCCGCGTTCACCGCGCCCTCGGCCTGGAGACCGGCTGCATCCTGTCGCACATGACGCCGGAGCAGCGGCGCGCGGAGTATGCCAAGGACATCACCTATGGCACCAACAACGAGTTCGGCTTCGACTATCTCCGCGACAATATGGCGTGGAGCACCGAGGAATTGGTGCAGCGCGGCCACTACTTCTGCATCGTCGACGAGGTCGACTCGATCCTCATCGACGAGGCGCGGACCCCACTGATCATCTCCGGCCCGGCGGATCAGCCGACGAAGTGGTATTCGGAGTTCGCCAAAATGGTCACCCGCCTGCGCCGCGGCGAATTCGAGTCGGGCATGGGCGATTACGAAGTCGACGAGAAGAAGAAGACCGTCGGCGTTCTCGAGGCCGGTATCGACAAGGTCGAGGACTATCTCGGCATCGACAACCTCTATGAGTCGGTCAACACCCCGCTCATTGGCTATCTCAACAACGCCATCAAGGCCAAGGAGCTCTTCCACCGCGACAAGGACTATGTCGTCATCAATGGCGAGGTCATGATTGTCGACGAGCACACCGGCCGCATCCTCGCGGGTCGCCGTTACAACGACGGCATGCACCAGGCGATCGAGGCCAAGGAGGGTGTGGAGATCAAGAACGAGAACCAGACCCTCGCGACGATCACCTTGCAGAACTACTTCCGCATGTACGACAAGCTCTCGGGCATGACCGGCACCGCCCAGACCGAGGCGGCCGAGTTGCACTCGATCTACAAGCTCGGAGTCGTCCCGATTCCGACCAATATGCCGATGATCCGCCAGGACCAGGCCGACCTCGTCTATCGCACTGAGGAGGCGAAGTACCGCGCGGTCGTCGACGATATCGCCGCGCGCAACGCCAAGGGCCAACCCGTCCTCGTCGGCACGGTGTCGGTTGAGAAGTCGGAATATCTCTCGGATCAGTTGCGCCGCAAGGGAATCCCGCACGAGGTGCTCAACGCCAAGCACCACGAACGGGAGGCGTCGATCGTCGCCGAGGCGGGCCGCAAGGGCGCCGTCACCGTCGCGACCAATATGGCCGGTCGAGGCACCGACATCATGCTCGGCGGCAACCCCGAGTTCCGCGCCGTCGCGACGCTGAAGCAGCGCGGTCTCGACCCGGAGGAGACGCCGCAGGAGTATGAAGCAGCCTGGGACGAGGCGCTTGCTGCTGCCGAGCGCCAAGTGGAGCAGGAGCATGACGAGGTCACCGAACTCGGTGGGCTCTATGTCCTCGGCACCGAGCGCCACGAGTCGCGCCGCATCGACAACCAGTTGCGGGGCCGGTCCGGTCGTCAGGGCGACCCGGGGGAGTCGCGTTTCTACCTCTCTCTGCAGGACAACCTGATGCGCCTGTTCAATGCCAGCTTCGTCGATCGCGTCATGACGAGCACCGGCATGGACGATGACACCCCCATCGAGGGCAAGCTGCTGTCGCGCTCCATTGAGTCCGCGCAGAGCCAACTCGAGGGTCAGAACTACGAGATCCGCAAGAACGTCCTGAAGTATGACGATGTCCTGAACCGGCAGCGCCAGGTGGTCTATGACGAGCGCCGCCGGGTCCTGGAAGGCGAGAACCTCGAAGACCAGGTCCGCACCTTCATGACCGATGTCGTTGATGGGTATGTCGCGACCGAGACTTCCGAGGGCTTCTCCGAGGACTGGGATCTGGACAAGCTGTGGGCTGCCTTGAAGGCGCTCTATCCCGTCGGCGTCACGCCGGAGGAATTGGAGACGGCCGTCGGGTCCAAGTCCGGCCTGACCTCGGAGCTATTGCGCGAAGAGCTGGTCTCCGATGTGCACCACGCGTATGACGCCCGCGAGGCCACCCTCGGCGAGGGCGTCACGCGCGAGTTGGAGCGCCGCGTCATCCTCTCGGTCCTGGACCGCAAGTGGCGCGAGCACCTCTACGAAATGGACTACCTCAAGGAGGGCATCGGCCTACGCGCGATGGCCCAGCGCGACCCGCTCGTGGAGTACCAGCGCGAAGGCTTCAACCTCTTCGAGGCCATGAACGAGGCGATCAAGGAAGAGGCTGTCGGCTTCCTCTTCAATGCCGAGGTCCAGGTCGAGGAGCCAGCCCCCGCCCTCCAGCCGGTCGCGATCGGCGACATGCTTCGCGGCATGGACGCGGCCAGCGAGCAGGACGCACCGGCCAGTGCAGCAACCGCCGTGGCGGATGGGCCCGAGACGCCGCAAGACCAGGCGCGTCCGGAGATCCACGCCAAGGGCTTGGACGAGCCGCAGCGGCCGAGCCGCCTGCACTACTCCGCCCCGAGCGCCGATGGCGGCGTCGAGGAACACGACGAAGGCTCGTCCGACCCCGAGTCCCGCCCCCTCACGGCCGATCAACTGGCCGTCGCCCGCCGCAACGAGCCCTGCCCCTGCATGTCCGGCAAGAAGTACAAGATGTGCCACGGCAAGGTCCGGTAGTGGCTCGCTTGGCGCCCGCTGCCCTTCCTGGGTGAAGCCCAGAGGGCAGGAGATTCGTCGCTGCGCTCGCTCGTGCCTCGCTCGGCAGCTCATCGGATTGATCGGCTGCCTGGCGCTGGTGGGCACGTTGCCCCCCGCGTCGGTGCTCGCCGGCCTGGCCG
>JAIUPO010000019.1 GCA_020160805.1 Actinomycetota bacterium
ACTTGAAATCCGTCATCGTTCCGTCCGTCCAATCTCCGCCAAGCATGCTCAAGCTTCACGATTTTTGCAACAGAGCCTGTCTGCGTAACCGGCTCAAACGCGTCCACGCACAGCCCCGGGCGCCTTACCGCTGCTCGACATCGTGTACGGAGAGGCATCTGCGCAGGTCAGAGCCCTCGCCAGACGTCTCGCAGCACCATGTCGCCCGGGGGACCGTGGTGATTCATCTGATGCAATACGCAGACTAGTACTTGACATAAGCTACATTATCGGTGAACAAAAAGTGCTGGTCAGAAGCACTTTATAGCACCATGAGCGATTCGACATCCAACTGCTCGGATGCGGCGTTTTGACCGTTCCGATCCCCATCAGGGTAGACAGTTTCGTGCGTTCTCAACCATAACGGCGGTTATCGGCGATCATTTTGGGTCGGCCAAGAGGGGCAAAGTGGCCCACGTTTGCTGCACTTTGGAAGCGCGCAGGGCAGGACCGGCCAGAGCGGCCGGCGAACTACGGACTAGAGCCGGACGGTGATGCCCGGCTCACCGCGTGGATGCACAGCACTCTCACCCTGGCCGTGTGGCCAATGCCGGCGGCGCTGCCTCTGTCGCAACTTGAGTCCGTCGAGACCGACGTCATCAGGGCATGGACCCTGCCGCGGAACTTCCGCCGGAACTCGGGACGGCTCCGCCTGCTCAGTGTCGCTCGGCAGGCCCTCGCCGATGACGCGCGTACGTGGATCGCTGCGGCTGGCGAAGCAGGCTGGCGGTCAGTTCCGAGCGGGCTGTATTACCCATTGTCCGTATCGAAGAGAACCTCGAACGAGACGCGCTCGATCTCCGCCTCACCGCCTGGACCGATCAGGATGACCATGTTTGCGCCGGCGTGTCGTGCGCTGGGCACGAGGATCCCGCCGCGGCCGATCCACGCGATCGCGCCGCCGACCTTCCGGCACGCCGAATGGTCGTCAGCGTCGACGTCCGCCATGGTCAGCCCTGCAGCCGACAGCGCTTCGGGCGCGGTCAGGTCGACCAGGTCGTCGACGTCGACCGCGAGTTCGTACAGCACCCGCCGTCGGAAGATTCGCCTCGGCTGAACGTCGATCGCGTGCTGCCCCTCCGCGATCGCCGTTTCTCGGTCCAGTGCCGTATAGATGGCGCCCACCCCGGGCGGGTTCCACCTCGCTCCCCCGGTGTTGATCCGTTCCGGGGCGTACTCGTTGAACATGTGCCGCCACACGTGACCCTGCCAACTCCGCACAGGCAGAGCCTCGACGGCATCGAGGAAAGCAGGGTCGAACGTGGCCATGATTAGACGAAGGCCCCATCTCGAAGCTGATCGATCAGCGCCAACACATCGTCAGCATTACCGGACTGGATACGGTCGGCCGGCGACTCACCATTCAACAGACGGTGCCGACTGAACAACCACAACCGTGCCTCCTCGGGACCGTAAAACTCTCCCAACTGATCGGTGAGCCACTCCAACGTCAGCAGCTGCTGCAGCTTCGCCGAGTGTGGATCGACCTTCCCCTGTTGCCACCGTGAAATCGTCTGCGGAGTGGTATCCAGCAGCTGCGCGATTTCCCTGCTCTGCACACCGGCATTGGCCTTGATCGAGTCCAGGCGTGCCGCGACTGCGCTAGCCATGATTTCCTTCTCTCCTTGTTCCTTCCATCTTCGTTCAGGCGCTCGGACGCACTCGGATGCGGCGGCCGGCCGCCGGCGGGCTGATCGTGAAGCTGGAATGCTCCTCGAGATCGGCCCCCAGCGTCCCGCGCCAGGAGTCGAGCCGTTTTCGCACGCGCGCCAGCGAGGGCTCCTGGTCCGCCGAGCGCATCGCGCGATCCGACGCGGGACGCAAGAAGTTCTCCATGTAGTGCCCCGGTCGCAACGACTCCGGCATGGCGGTCAGCTCGGCCACCTCGCGGGCCCGCTGGCGCAGGAAGTGCCGGCGCGGGTTTCCCACCATGTCCGACCATCCCCGCGGGCAGCAGTTCGTGTCTTGGCAGCCGTGCAGCGCCTTCATGCCTCGCTTGGCGAAGAACTCGCGCGCCACAGACGCCTCAACGAACGCGCCCAGCTGGTGCAGGTAGACCCGTGGCGGCGGTGAAAACGGCTTGTTGTCCGGGCGGGGCTGCCGCAGCAGCCCGTCGAGGTTGACGGTATCCGTGAAGGTGACGCCTGACTCGATGCCGCCTACTGCACCGAAGGCGAGCAGCGCGACCCCGACGCTTCCACTGTGCTCGGCGACCACTGGAATGCCCAGCGCGTGCAACTGGCGAGCCAGCTGCAGATAGCGCTTTAGGACCAGCGGCCCGCTGTTCCCTGTGCCGAAGGGGTGCAGCCGCAGCCACACCGCGTCAACCGGGACGCTCTGCAACTGCGACATCAGCCGGGTCATCATCGCCGGATTCGTCAGCGACGACGCCTTCACCATGACCGGGTAGTAGATGGGCGCCTGCGTCAGTTCGAGCTCATCCAACATCCCCCGTAAGGACCGGGTGAGCGTGGCGTCGATGTCCCACCACGGCGACGTCGGACTGTTCAGGAAATGGGTCGGGGCCAGCACCGCGCTCATCTGCGCCTCGGCTGCGTACTCGGCCAGGCTTCGCACCGACCGCGCTCCTGCCGCGTTGGCGAGGTTCAACGGCGAATGCATGCCGCCCTCCGCCGCCCACGGCAGGTCCGAGATTCCCCGGAGCACGTACCCGCTCGGGCTGGACAGCTCCAGACTCTTCGAATCAAGGATGGTCTCGACGCCCGCGGTATTCGCCTCGACGACCAGAGGCATCTGGCGCTCGGAGTGAACAGGATTGATGATCAGGCCCGACCCGCTCCCTCGCCCCTCAGTCAACGCCTGCGCGAGCACGGTGTGGTCGTTGTATCCCGGACGAATGAAATTGCCGAGTGGCTCCGGTGCTGGCCGGAGGGTGCGGGGTTGAAGCGTGGTCGCCATAGCGCCTCCTCTATCCCGAAAAGATTACCACATTGATACACACAACAATGAACATTTTGATAAACACGGGGTAGGCTGTGACTGATAAGGAGCCAATATGCCCAACAACAACCGCCGCGACGTCTCACCCAATAGCGGCGACGGATGGAAAGTCACCCGGCCAGGTGCGAAGACGCCCACCGCGAAAGCACCCACTCAGAGCGGCGCCGAGAAGATCGCGAAAAAGCAGGTCTCCGATGCCGGCGGCGGGCAGGTCTACATCCGGACGCCGAAGGGCGTCATCCGCGACGCCGACACCGTCAAGCCAGGCAACGAATCGCCCAAACGCGACACGAGGCACTGAACGCTCGCGGGGGGCGGGGGGGAAACCGAACCGCCTCTTCCCGCCGCCGCTCAACCGGGCTTACGTTGCTGCGACGGGGATCCCGAACAGGCGCTCGGCCCGGTTCAGCAGGTGCTGCCCAGGGTGCCAGCGGAACGAATACCCGGCCTCGAGAAGGAACTGCAGTCCCTCAAGCGCGACCACGCCAATGTCGAGGTCTAGCGTGCGGCTCTCGGCGTTGCCGCCGCGCGCGGCAGTTGCCTCATGGCCGGCGCTGGTGAGCGACGCACGCAGCGCTTCCGCTTGGCGTTGATCGGCCGCCCAGACCCACGTGGCCCTGGGGCTCGTCGACACCTCTAGCTGCATGGCTCAATCCGGCGCGATTCAGGGGTGGGCATGCCCGACCCTCGTCATCCACGCGAGATCGTCGTAGGCGGACTCCGTCGCGTGGTCGTGTGTGCACACGAAGTGGTTGGCGCGGATGTCGTCGGCGACCGCGTCGACCTTCGCCTTGATCGCCGCGACCAGCGCCGGATTAACGGGATCGTTTGTGCTCTTGCCCTGGTCGTCGAGGTTGAGGATCTGGATGCGGTCGGCGTTGTCACCGGTGAGTTGCTCGTACCCGAGTGCGTAGATGGAGAGCTGGTCCTTCGTGACCAGCTCTGCCTGGGATGCCTGTGTCGACTTGAAATCAACGATCGCGGTTTCGCCGGTCTCCAGCGACTTGATGAGGTCGATGCGACCGTTCACTGTGACTCCGGGGGAGATTTCGACCTCGATCACCTTCTCCGAGTGGATTGTGCGCGTGAGGTCGTCGCCGTGGCGGTCGAAGTATCGGTCGATTGCCTTGATCGCTGACTCCCGCAGCTGTTCGCGCAGCGTCGGGTAGGCGTAGGGGGTGTGCAGGTGCCGGTCGACGAGTGATTCGATCTCAGACTTCGTCGGCACGTCTCCGGCAAGGGCGCGCTTGTGCATCTCAGAAAGCACATCGTGCAGACCTTTTCCGTAGCCGAGTGCCTCATGGATGGGCGGGTTGAAGCCGTACATGAATCGCAGCTTGAACTGGTAAGGACACTCGATCAGGTACTTGAGCTCGCTGAACGAGATGGCGATGTTCGGCGTCTCCAGCTTTGGTGTCGGAGTGAGTCGGGCAGCAGCTGGGAGCCCTTCGTCTGTGGTCGACATCCACGTTGAGGCGGTGCAGTGCAGGTAGAAGTCGGACGGCTTCTTGTACAGCTTTGAGTCCCCGGGGGCGTAAGACACATACAGGTACTTCTGCGCCCGGGTGACTGCGACATAGAAAAGCCGGGTCTCGTCGGACCGGTTCACCTTGTACCGGGCGCCGTTCGGCACGGCGATCTCGGGCACGAGGTGCGGATGGTCTGCGTGCCACCCGGCGCCTTGATCGGGAACCGATTCGCACGCAGGAATGGGACAAACACTGCCGGCCACTGCAGGCCCTTTGACCGGTGCACGGTCGAAATCACGACAGCATCGGGTGCGACGTAGCCGGCGTCGTCGTCCGCTTCCTCGTAGACGCCGGGCGCCTGGAACGTGAGGAAGCCGGCGAAGGCTTCGTACTTGGATTTCGGGCTGGACGAGAAGTGGATGGTCTCGAAGTCGGAGATCACTTGCGAGAACTTGCCCAGCTGGTACATCACGAGCTCGCCGCGGCGCGGGTCGCCGGGGATCGTGTCTTCCCGCAGGTCGAGCGCTTCGAGAACTCTGAGGAAGAGCCGCTGGATGTTGTACACGCCCCACCGCGTGCTCGCAGTGAAGTCTGCACCATCGTCAAGTGCGCGCATCGCGGCTGACCACTTCGACACGTCAGGAATCAGCTTCGCCGCATCCCACAGCTCGCGGAGATCCGTCGCAGTGATCTCGCCAAGCATGTAGCGGAACAACCCAACACATGCCTGAATCTCGACCGCGTCGAAGAGCCGCGCGAGGCCCTTGACGATGAATGGGATGTCCCGCCGCTTCAGCTCGTCGACAAGGTCGTCCGCGTCCTTGACCGAGCGGAACAGCACCGCGCAATCGGACCAAGACAGACCCCGCGGTTCCGATCCTGGACGGTCGGTGAACGGTAGGCCTTGCAGCTCAACGATTCGCTCAACGATCCAGTCAAGGATGCCTCAGAAGGGATGACGCATCCCCATCAACCCTCGAAAGCCACCGACATACTTGCCGGGGCGCTTTTCATGCTCGGGTTCGTGTACCAGTTCTCGGAGCGTGAGCAGGAGGCGGAGAATGCGTTCAATCGCGTCTTGACCTTGTACCAAGATCAACTCGAGGATCATTCCGACACAAGCCTCCTTGGGAGGACGCTCGACGCGCTCAACGAGTTGTACCGAATGCAGGGGCGAAACGAAGAACTAGAGAAGTCGCTACTCCTTCGACAGAGAATGATCGGCCAAGGCGGCGACGAGCCCGCAGGCTTCTGACGCCCAGGCGCCGCATCAACTCGGGAAGTCTGGCTAGCTCGGCAGCAGCCGCACGTCAACGAACATGCCGACAGGGGGTGCCGCGTACGGCAGCGGCTCGCCCTGGGCGTTGGTATCGCGGGAATCCGCGAACGGTCCGTCGGACGACATCAACATCCGCATGTGGTGGTCGGCGTGGTCACGCCACCAGACGCTCATTCCGAAAGTCGGCTCGAGGCGCAGCGCCTCCCAGGAGCGCCAGAGCGCGTCGAGACGACTGATCGCCTCCGGGGACTTCCACCACTCGGCCGACCACCGGTTCGGCCCCTGCGGGCCAACCCGGCGGGTGTAGGTGTAGCGCAGCCGTTCGCGCACGAACTCGTCGACCGAGCCAAAAAACAGGGTCGGCTCGGCCGCGGCGCCCGGTGCCGGCGGAGGAACCTCAGGAGTCGCCTCTTCATCCCATTCTTTGACGTCGCTGGTCACTTTTCGCTGTCCTGATCGCTCTCAGGGGGAATCGTGGTCACCGGAACGGCGATTTGCTGGGTGCTGGTGGTCCCAGCCGTCCCAGACGGATCGTGCGCTGCGATCGACGCACGCACCGCCGCGGCGTGCTTGCCCTTCATCCAGGGCACCGTCTCGATGAGAGCGGCCGGCGTTCCTGAAGACAACATCACTGCGCGGCCGCGTGGCAGCGCCGAGAGTTCGGCCGCGTCCAGGATGCGCTCACGGCGCAGCTGATGGTTTGTCGACCTGATCCCGCGGTTGTAGCTCACGGAAGCCGTCGACTTGTCGTAGTCCCCTACGAGCTCGGACAGCTCGCGCAGAAACTCAGCCTCAGCCACTCCCCCGAGGTACAGCTTCACGTTCGACGCCGACCAAAGCTTTCGCATGCCCTCTCGACCGAAGACAACCTGCCCCTGCGCCCAGGACTGGAACAGCGACATGATCGGGATCCCACGCGAACCGTAATGCGAGTAGAGGTCGGGCAGATTCTTCCACCGGCACACATTCGCGGCCTCGTCCAAGACGACCAACATCGGTACCGTGAGGCGTCCGCCAGCCTGACCGGTGGCGAACTCCTCCGCAGCCTCGACAACTGCCGCGGTGAGTGCAGTGACCAGAGCGCCAGCGCTGCCCTGGCCCTCCTTTGAGAGCGAGTAGAGGGTGCCGGTACCGCGCACGAAGGCATCCGGATCAAACTGCGGCCGGCGATCGCCGGAGAAGTTGCTTCCCAGCGGTGCGACCCAGCGCTCGATCGCCCGGATCTTCAAACAAGACGCCATCTGCCGTGCAGTGCCGTACACACCACCACGTTGCTTCTCCGGCGACATGATGACGCCCTGCACGTCGGCGGCGATCAGGTCGTAGTCGTGGGCGCGCAGCACATCGACAGGTTCCTGATTGGTCGGCTCGGACAGCCAGGTGAACACCTGAGTGATCGGTCGGTTCTGCAGCGCGGCCGCGAGCAGCATGCCTGCGAGCAGGTCTTGGCCCGCGGGCTCGAAAAACGCATCCTGCACCGCACCGTCCGCCCTCGCGGAGGAGGCGAAGTGCTCGGCGAGCTTGAACGCCTTCACGTCGTCCTTGACATAGGACAGCGGGTTCCACCACCACGTGGGCTGTTCGAGCGCGATCGCCTGCGGGTCGAAGATCCACACTTGGCCAAGCTGCGCCCGGGGGTCGCGCGTCGCATCGACCGTGTCGCGCTTGTTCGACGTCGTCACGACAGCGCCGGGGGCTTCGAGAATTGCTGGGATCACCAAGGTCGTTGTCTTGCCGACGCGAGGGCCGGCCAGAGCGATCATGACGTACTCCCAGAGCGCATAGAGCTGTTGGCCGCCGGGGATCGAGCGTCCGAGCGGGATCCCCGGCGCGCCCTGCACGCCCAGCCGCTGTGCCGTACGGCTTGCGCCCTTGCGGCCCAGCTCGGAAAGGTCGCGACCCCGAGCCAGATAAGCAGCCGACCGGTCGACCCGGGTGCGCTTGCCCCGGACACGACCGATCAGGATGCCGAGACCGGTGGCGATCGCCAGAAGGATGACGGCGAAGACGACGGTCAGCCAGGTCGACGAAGCGGGCCAGACAACTCGGCCCCGGATGAGGCCGAAGACGACCTCGAGCGGGTTGCGGGTCAGAGACGGGTTCACACCGTCAAGCCGTGAGCCGATCGTCACTGATCCCCACAGCACGCCGACGATGCACAGAGCGAGCACGACGACAATGCCGATCAGGATCGTCGTGGAGTCCACGCGTCCCGGCTCGGGTCGACGATTCGTCTGGCTCACGCCGCACCCTCCGCGCGGTGCGGATCCCGCACCGCGATCAGCTCCGGCTCTTCAGGAAGGACGGGTGGTAGACGGTCCCCGGCGTGCCACATCCGGTTGGTGTCGTTCACTGCCAGCTCCATGGCCATGAGCTGCACCTTCAGAGGCGTGCCGGGGTGCCCACCCACCTTGACCAAGAATTTGCCGCGGCCGGGAGGTTCCGCCTCCCTCCCGGTCGACGAGTCCCACGCTGGTGGGTCCTGCCAAGAGATGAGGAGATCCTGTTCCGCTTTCGACAGCGGAATGGCGGAGGTGAGCATCGACATTTCGGCACTCGGAAGCCCGCCGGCGACGACCATGCCGGCGCGTTCCACGAAGCCGCGAGCCTTCATCCGCTCCTCCTCCGTGGGGAGGGCGAGAAGGTCGCTCATCGTGTGGGAAATCATCGCCAAACCGACGCCGCGCTGGCGGTTGAGGCGAGTCAGCGCATCGACTCGGTCGACCATGCCGCGTCCGGCGCGCAGGGCACGCCACAGCTCGTCGAGGATGACGAAGTAGTGGCGCCGCGGCTCAAGCCCGGCATCCGCCAAGGCGTTCGCAACCGTAACCGTGCCGAAGCCGGCCGACCAGCACGCCAAGAGCATCGCCGCCTGCAGGTCAGTGTCCGAGTCGTCGATGGAGGAGACGTCATAGACCACGGGCCGGTCACGAAGCATCGGTACGTCCGTCTTGCCAGCGAACGTCTCCCCCAGCCGACCACCGGAGGTGAGGCTGATGAGGGACGCTTCGAGGTTCTCGGTGATCTTCTTGTAGCGGGCGTCGTCACCGCGGTCGAGAGCGACGTCCCGCACCTCCTGCGGTGCCTCTTGGATCACCTTCAACAGGTCGCCCAGCACTGGCACGCCCTCGTTGCGCTCGTCGAGGACTTTCAGCGCGCGGTCGATGATCGACTCTTCACGGTCGGTGGGAGGCTCCTTGCGCAGGATCGTCAACAACGCCGACACCATCGTGTGGCGACGGCCGTGAGCGTCAGCCAAAACCTGCTGGCGCTCCTTCTCTTTGCCTGCTGCCCGCAACCGTTCGGCCGCCTCGATCGCCTCGCCGGGATCCAACACATTCAGGTGCCCGCGCCCGCGACCGAGAGTGATGACCTGCCCACCGAGCGCCTTGATCAGGTCGACATAGTCCGGCTTCAGGTCGCCCAGCACCAACGGCAACGCACCGAACCCGGCACCGCCGGCAGCCATGCGGCGGATGATCGTGGACTTGCCCAGCCCCGGCAGGCCCAGCACGAACACGGAAGGGTTGCCGATGAGGTTCTGCTGGAACCAGGAGATCGGGTCGCCGCAGACCGTTGACCCGTTGATGAGGTTCAAGCCCAGTGGCACGCCCACCATCGGCGTGCCGGCCCCCACAACGTATGGCCACAGCCCGCAGACCTGAACTGTCGTGCCGCGGTACTCGTCGACGGGCTGGAGGATGTTGGCCCCGCCGGCTGCGACCTGCCACCACCCTCTCGAGGAGGGACGGCGCAGTTGCTGCAGCCGCTTGGCTGTCGCCTCCTCGCGCTGCAGCCGCGCAAGAGCCTGACGTTCCTTGCGACCCTTGGTGCGGGTGCGGTCGAGACTCACAGCTGCCCCCTAACTTCGGCGGGCACCTGTAGATGCTTGGGCAGCACCAAGCCGAGAGGAAGCGCGGCCGCGAACGCGGAATCCTGCGAACCGTGCACGAGGCGCACCCGCAGGCGCGCCGTGGCGGAGAGATTGTCGATCGCAGCCCTAGCGTCCTGCTCACGCTCGCGATCGGTGACCGTCGCGGTGATCAGCATCCCGAAGTTCACCAAACCAGCACCGCCCGCTTCTTCGGCCGCCGTGGCAAACGCCGCCCGCGTGCTGGCCACATTCCGGGCCGACGGCCGGTCGGATGCGGACAGATTGAAGCTGGCCGCTCGCACGTCTGCCTCCACAATCGCCGCCGCTCGCGCAGCGTCGATCGGCCGGTACAGCAGCGTGACGCGCTTGCGCGCGATGTCACGGTGGGGCGCGAGAAGCCTCGCCAAGATTGTCGACGGTACGTTGCCTCGAGGGGCTGTGCTCATCATCCACGTCACCGACGTCGCCGAATCGTGTCGGTAAGAATCCCACCCCGCCTGATGGGCGGTCGGGCCGACCTCTGGCCACGAGAGCTCCGGCGGTTCGCCCGCAGCATTCGCTTCATCGATCAGGACCGCTGCGGCGGGGTCGTAGGCAACCCGGATCACCTCACACAGCTCCTGCGCGCTCAAAGGGTGCACGGCGCCCGCGCCGGTCGAGGACAGGCCCAAGGTCAGGCCGGGTACGCGGGACGCAAGCTCACGTCCCATCTCGTCCGCGGTGCGCTTGCGGCCGCCAGCTCGGGCTGCAGCGTTGAAGGTGAGCGCGATGTACGCACGCACCACCGCCGCCCCCGACGGGTAGGCACCAACAATGTCGTGAAGGAGTTGCTTGGAGAACTCCGGAGCGTCGTCAGCGATGCTGTTGCTCACCATGCGCTGCAGTCGCAGCCCCGTGTCGGGTGCAGTCTCGATCGTCACCGATACGGCCTCGAGCCCCGGCTCGTCGGCCACGTTCGCAAGCCACATGCCCCACTCGGCAACCCAAATGTCCACCTGCTCACGGTCGACCAGCGAGGAGCCGTCCGGTTCCGACCCGATCACGATCGTGAAGTCCCCGGTCGACGGAACCTGGATCATCGCGAACGGTCGGTTATAGGAATCCTTGTACTCGACGAGACGAGATCCGGCAGCAAGACCGGGAAGCTGCGCGGTGCCCCAGTCGGCCCGACCCAGCGGCCCCGACCGGTAGATGTTCTTGCGGCGAGCACGAGTGTTCACCCAACCGAATCGGGTGGCCGTCCGCGCGAGAGTGCTCTGCCCATGCTTGTCGCGTACTGCGATCAGCAGCAGGAACCCCAACGTGAGGACGGCGACCACAAAGCCCGCCAGAAGCCCGCCGATGATGGACACCACAATCGTGATGCCCGCCCCGACAAACAGGACACCGGTGCCGATCGCCCCCAGCCCGAGCAGGCCCGGCGACTTCGGCCGCGTCCAGTTGCCGTAGGTCCGCGGGCCGTTGTGAGCTGGCTGGCTCGTCGTGGTTGTGGCGCTCATGATTCCCCTTACGCTCCGCTTGGTTCGCCGACAGAATCCGCAGCTGCGGATTGGATGCCGGTTTTCATCTGTCCGCCGACTTTCGCCGCCCCTTGGGCGACCGCGATCCCTGCGGCAACCGGGATCCCGACCCCCGTTGCTGCGGATGCCGCAGCGGCACCCCCTGCCGCTGCGCCACCGCCGGCGGCGGCTCCCCCACCTGCGGCCGCAGCGCCACCACCGGTACCCGCCGCCGAGCCCCCAGAAGCCGACGCTCCTGAGGGCGCCAACGAGGTGGCAGGAGCACCAACCGAGGAGGAACTCGTGCGGCTGATCGCACCGGTGGCCGCTTCAACTCCCATCGCTGCGCCCATGGCGCCCATCGCGAGGCCGCCGCTACCGCCGCCGATCGCCGCGCTCGTCATCGGAGCGACGAAGCGCAGCAGGGCAGGCAGGGCGAACAGGGCGAGGATCATCAGGCCGATGCCGGTAAGGATCGACACGATCCCCACACCGTTCGCGCCGAACGCGTCGGAGCCAGTGAGCCGGAATGCGGCCGCGTAGATCAGTGCCGCCGCCGGCTTGTACAAGATGAACGCCAGCGTCCAGCCGATCGCCTTCTGGAACCACTGCCGACCCATCTGGGTGTTGGTGAAGCTGGCAGTGATCGGCAGCACGCCGGCGAGAACCACCAGGAGGCCTCCGCGCACGATCATGAGCGCGACCTGCACCCATGACATCAACATCGCCAACAGGGCGAGGATCAGGATGGCCAGCAGGGCCAGCGGGGAGGTAGAGCTGAGTCCGATCATTGCGGCAACGTTCGTGCCGAAGCAGTTGGACTCCCCCGCGGCTGAGACGTCGCATTGCGTCGCGCCGTTTAGTACCCAGACGGAGAAGGCGTCTGCCGCCGTGACTGCAAGACCGATGATGGTCAGGCCGGCCCCTGACACGACGATCAAAGTCAGGAGCGATTGAAGAAGCTCCTTGCCCGGGTTCGCGCGTTGCTCCCACGCCATGCGGATGCCGGCGACGATCACGGACACGACCGCCATGGCACCCACGTACCACCACAGCGAGTTCTGCAGGAATCCGACCGCCGACGCTGATCCACCCGGTGCCTGGTTAGGCAAAAGACCCGCCACGAGGGCAGTCGCACCGGAAATGAGGATCACCGCCCCGAACACGATGCCGAGGCGACCAAGGAGTTGCTCACCGTCGCCGCGGCGGACTCGCATCGCGAGCATTGCGCCGATGGCGATGATGGAGAGAACGCAGATTGACAGCGCAATCCACATCACATAGCCGAGAATCGTCGTCACGCCGTCAGAGCCCGGAGGCGTCCCACCACCGGCCTGGCCAGTGCCGGCAGTGAGCACAGGCGACGGCAAGTAAACCCACATCGTGCCGAGACTTCCCACCGCCTGACCGAACCCCTCAAGAGCCTGGTTCGTCAGCTCCTGCAAAGTGTTGTTGGCGGCTGTCGATACGACGTCCCCGATGCCGTCTGTAATGCAGCCGAACGGATCACCGATCGGATCGCAAGCCACAGTCAGACCCCTGCCCAGGGGATGTAGCCGCCGAGG
The DNA here is from genome assembly GCA_020160805.1 of Actinomycetota bacterium. Taxonomy (GTDB): domain Bacteria; phylum Actinomycetota; class Actinomycetes; order Actinomycetales; family Dermatophilaceae; genus Nostocoides_A; species Nostocoides_A veronense. Next base: position 12,687 of record JAIUPO010000019.1, read on the forward strand.
CTGGAAAGAGGTGACGACGAGAACGGGGGTTGGCCCGCATCTGTCAGCGACACCATCCAGTCACCGTCGATCCAGTGCATGACCATTGGGTAGCTCACAAGTTTGTTCCCGGACGAGGTGACGGTCCACGCGATGTCGATCACTGCCTCTGCCCCTGTGTACGAATTCACCTTGAACCCCGCCACTTGCAGCCGAGCGTTTGAGGGCGACGCATCGGGTGAGGAGGCCGCCTCTGCTGCATCACGGCCAGGCCCAGGCTCGATGAGCTGCGCAAGATATGGGAGGGTCCGAGCATCCGAACCGAGCGCGATGTAGTTGACAGACGCGAACAGGGCACCTTGAGCTGTGTGAGCGAAACAGGTGCGCAGCCCATCACTATCGACCTTGCCGGGCCCGACCTTCGCGTCGGTGGGAGCTGCGACGGTTCCAACGAGCTCCCACTTCGTTTCCGGCGCCGCAGTCAAGCTGCTCTCTGCCTCGAAGCCCTCGAGCCCGCAGATGCTCCTGTCGTCACCGGATGCGACGGGCCCGCTCGGCGTCGACGTCGGCTGCGCGATGGGATCGCGTGGGGCGCTGAGCGAGGTCACGAGCACGATGATCGCTGCAAGGATGATGACCCCAACGACTACTGCGGCCGCGATGAAGCCACGGCTGGTGAAGGGGTTGCTCGGCGGTGTGTTGTCGTCGGACACGATTGCTCCTTTGCTGGGTCAGCTGCCGGAGAGGAAGCCGACGAGTGAGACGGCCGCACCGATGAGGATGCAGCCAAGGCCCACGTACAGGAGGCCGCCCAGTTCACCGGCTGCCTCCCCGCGGCGCACGTTGATCGCGAGCTTGGCTCCGATGATGATGACGCCGAGCACGGCGACGATCAGTCCGATCCACTTCACCCAGCCGAGAATGATGCCGACCGGTCCCTCGAAGCCCGGAGGCGCGACCGGTCCCGGATCCGGGATGGCAAATGGGAGCGAGCTGAGCAGGTCGAACGAGTGGGCGATTAGCGACATGCGGGTGAACCTTTCAGGGCTTACGGAGCGGTGGTGTTGAGGTGAAGGGCGGCTAGAAATAGGTGGAACTCTTTTGGCATGTCCCCTGTGGGGTCGAGCGGGCCGAAGCGCCATGCGTCCACCCACGGCAGCGTCCACGTGTTGGGAAGGCCCCCGGCCACAACCTGCGCGAGGTGGCGCAGCTCCTTGGGCATACGACCCGGCATATCCGGAATCAGTACGAGGCCATCGACGCGCACTGCGTCGCCGAATAGTCCCGAGGCCCATTCGATGGCCGCGTGCTGCGCTGCGGTGAGGCCCGCGAAGTTGGTCCGGGCCACGAGAACGACCCGGCTGGCCGAGCCTCGATTCTCTGGGATCGGCCACTCGTGGCCCGCTGCGCGTGAGCCGCGTGCGAGAGCGGCGAGCGTGGACTCTCCCGCTCCCCCGGTGACGCCGAGCCACCAGATCGTGGCGCTGTGCGGAGTCGTCCTTCTGGGTAGTCGGTCCGCTTGGTCGGGCACCGGCACGCCATCCTGCGGGGATGCCGCTCGAGGCTGGTTCAGACCCTTTTCGGCTGGTATCTCGGCAACCACCGGGGCCGGCTCAGATGCCGGCGACTTCTGTACCCACGGATTGTCCGCCACTGCGCCCCCTCATGTTGCTCGCTAGTCACAGTCTCCGTCAGAAATGTTCTACCCTCGAACGGGGGTTAGACGGAGCGTGGTTCCACTTGCAGGGAATCATACCCTTTGGCAGTGAAATAATACGCAAGGGTTCAAAAGCACCCCTACAACAGTTACCATCTCACCATGAGTGCGACGAACAGGCAGCACCAGGTCGCACGCGATGCCCCTGCCCCGCAGAACCACATCGAGGGCGGTCGCGATGCGTAGGACCGCGGCCGCTGTCCTCGTCACCATCGCCGTCGTCAGCGCACTCTCCGGCTGCGTCGAGCAGAGCGGGCCCGACCCAACAACGTCGAGCTCGAGCTACTTGCCCTCAACTGCTCCGACATCGCCCATCGATGACGGCGAGATTGCCGCGGCACCTGAAGCGGGCCCCGACAGCCAGCAAGACGCAATCGAAGCGGCGACAGAGGCGATGAAAACGTTCGCCCAGCCACAGCTCAGCGCCGACGATTGGTGGGCCCAGATGCTCCCCTTACTTAGCCAACAGGGAGGTGTGGCCTACGAGGGCACCGACCCCGCGCAAATCCCCGCGCACCAGGTCACCGGGGCTGCAATCGTGCTCGCAGACAGCACCGATGTCAGCCTGATCGTCCAAGTGCCGACCGACGTCGGACCCTACAACATCACCCTCACCAGACCCAACGCCTCAGCGCCGTGGCTGGCTGATCGCATCCGACCGGCCCAAGGCTAACAATGGCAAAGCAGGGGGGACTAGGCGTGGCGGCTGTCGTTGCCGTGCCGCTAATCCTCGTCGGTACCCTCGTAGCCGGCATCCTCCTGGTCTTCGGGCCCGCGCAACAGGCCGGGGCGTGCGGACCCGGGCAAACTGTCGACCTCACCCAGTTGCCCGAGGATGCGGTCGCCGGTTACAGCGGCGCCCAGCTCACCAACGCGGCTTACGTCATGAACGCGGCCAGCGCCCTTGGCCTTGATCGCGCTGCGCAGATCATCGGAGTCATGACGGCCATGGGCGAGTCCAGCCTGTACGTTGGTCGACCACGGCGACACCGCCGGCCCGGACAGTCGGGGACTCTTCCAACAGCGCGACAACGGGGCTTGGGGGTCAGTCGCTGACCGTATGGACCCGACCATCAGCGCCACCAACTTCTTCACGGCGCTTCAACGGGTGGACGGCTGGGAAAGCCTGCCCCCCACGATCGCCGCCCACCGCGTGCAAGGCAACACCGACCCGTACCACTACGAGCAGTTCTACGCCGATGCCGCCACCGTCGTCGGCACCCTCGCCGGCAAAGGCGTCACGGTCTGCCAGAGCGGCTACCTCGTATTCCCGCTCGGCCCCGGTTACCAGATGACCAGCAACTACGGCCCTCGCGGATTCGTCACCGAGGGCGCCAGCCTCTGGCACGCCGCCGATGACCTACAGCACTACCCAAACCCGTGCCACGACCCCGTGTTCGCCATCACCGACGGAACGGTGACCCTGCTCGAGGGCTACCAACTGTCAATCAAAAGCCCCGACGGCTACACCGTCTCCTACCTCCACATGTACCTCAACGAAGTGCTAGTAAAGGTCGGCGACCAGGTGACCGCTGGCCAGCAGGTAGGCGCGACCGGCTCCAACGGCCCCTCGACCGGCTGCCATCTGCATCTTGCGATCAGCGTGGCAGGAAACACCAATCCCGCGATCGCCGAACTGCCGCGATCGGAATCCATCGGTGGCCCCGCCGGATTCGTCGACCCCGAACAGTTCTACGAGGCATTTGGTCTCACGCTGTGCGCCTCGGACAGTTGCAGAAGGACCTACTGATGAACGACCCAAGAATCCCCAGCTACCCGGTCGTGCACGTCACCGTGCATCGGGACGGCAGCGCCCACGTCAACGTTGCCGGGGACCACCGGAACTACCCGGCCGGCGACCTCCAAGAGACCCGCGCCCAGGTCACGGCCTACGCGATCGCGGTGGCCGCGCGCCTCGGCCGCGGCGTGCGGATGACCACCACCGACCCAGATGGGGAGTGGAAGCTCGGCGTCTACCCAGACGGCGAGGTCGTCGACCTGGAACCCGCACCCGTGAAAGGGCGTCCAGCGCCGAAGACCGGCATCGGTCAGCGACGGCCCGGGTTCCTCACGGCCACCAAGCCAGAACAGGCGACAGGCTCGACAACCGCCTTGATTGATCAGCTCGCGGAGCCCGCGACAGCACTTCCGCGCGACGCCAGCGCGCACCTGCCTGTGGCAGGCACGCGAGTCGCCCTGCTCAAGTTCTCAACCGGCGACACCGCGATGATCGGTCCCCCCGCAATCGTCGGGCGGAACCCCAGCTCAGTGGTTCCCGACCCGGGCGGATCCCAGCTTGTGGTCGTCTCCGATCACAGCCGCACCGTGTCTCGCGCGCACGCCGACATCGGTTGGAAAGGCGAGGCGCTCACCATCAGCGATCGAGGCGCCGGCAACGGCACAGCCGTCACTCGTCCATCTCAAGGACGGTTCGAGCTCACGACCGGTGAGCCCTACCAACTGCTCGACGGCGACCTGCTGCACCTTGGCACCGATGTCACCTGCACCGTGGCAATCCCCGCAGAACCAATCCGACGGGAGCGATGATGCAAGCTCCACCCCCGAATATCCGGAGCTTGCGATCGATTCGACGGGATAATGACCCATGCAGTTCCTACCCGAACCGTTGGGCGCTCAGCGCTGCGCGCCCCAACACCACTGCACGAAAGCACGCTGATGGACGACGAGTACTGGTCCAACTTCTCGGACCCGCTTCCGCTCTCAGAGCTCGCACTGATCTTGCGGCTCAGCGAGACAACTGTGCTCCGCAGACTTCAAGATGCCACCATCCCCGGGCACTTCATCGGCGGATCCTGGATCGTCTTCCAAAGCGAATTCCGTGCGTGGCTTGCCAGCCGACGCAACCTGCCCATGGACGAACTGCCCAACCCGGACCCCCTGATCGCCTGCGAGGATCAACTCGGAATGGCCGAGCTCATGGAGATCTTCGGCAAGACCAAACAGACAATCCGGCGCTGGCTCACGGAGCAACAGATCCCGGGTTACGTCATCAATGGCCGATGGGTGGTCTATACCCACGAACTCCGACTAGCGCTGAACACCAACGCGAACACCGCAAGGATCAACTAGACCTCCGGAGATCGAAGGTTCTTCAGCCTGGGACCCGCGACACGCCCGCGCGCCTCCGATTAAAGCCCCCTTTAACTCGGAATGATTGCCCCATGAGTCAGGGAAGCAACGCAGGCGTCAAACGCAACCGTCGTCCCACCGGAACAAAGTCAGTCGAGCGGAAGATCCACCTGGATCCCGCTACAGCTGCCGCTATCGCCGCAGCATCGAAGGCATCCGGCCAGATGTCTTTTTCCCTATACCTCGAGCGCCTTATCAGTCAGCTCGAAGCCGAACTAGGAGCGCTGCCCGTGCTCTCCCCCACGCTCGATGGCACGGAGGTAATAACAAAACGCGCCGCATAACCAGAAAAGGCCCGCCACTTGCGTGGCGGGCCATCCGAAGTATTGCAGTTCCAACCCTCTCGCTTGCCGGCACTGGGGTTCGAACTGAGGAAGATCATCCAACCCTCACGGGAGGTTTCTCTATGTCTCGCAGTTTATTGCTACCCCGACGGCTTTCACCATCAGTGGTCCTCGGCGTGTCGCTCGTGAAAGCAGGGACGCTCGCAGAGTCCGTGGGTGGTCGCGCATCAGTTTTGAGCCAGTTTGGTCGACGCCTTTTCACAGCGACAAACGAATTCCCCAGGCATTGGGGTGTCCTATTTGGCATCCCTGCAGCCACTGGGCCCCGCGCTCGAGGCGAGGAGCTGCCTATCAGACCCGCTTAAAAGAGAAGGCCCGCCGCAAGCGACGGGCCGAAGTCTCACAGCCTCACACCTAGAGAAGTTTGGCGACAGATCAGGTGTATGGCCGATTTGGTAAAGAGCCGGAAGAGATCCGGGCCTTTGTTGTACCCACAATCCGAGGAAGGTGTTGGGTTGATAGTAACCGATCTGCACAGATACGACCTCGTTGCGCGCACCCACACGACCAGCGTGTCGCTTCCCCTGGATGCAGCGTGGGAGCTGACCCGGCGCATTAGCCCGCGCGATGACGTTCGCGTGATGGTCCGGGAAGCCGATGGTCAGCTCCATGCGAACGCCTACCCGCGCCTCTACAGGCTCGGCCCTACGGTCCCACAAACGCCGTGGTGTATCCGCCTGGCTGACACTCGTGGGCAGTTCCGCCTGCTGTGCTTTGACTTCGACGCCAAGGACGGCGAGGACGCTGCTGAACGAGCTGTCGATGACTGCGAGGCACTCTCCAAAATTCTTGGCGGACTGTCGATCGCCCACGTTGTCTGCCAGTCCTCAGCCGGCGGCGGCCGACACCTCTGGGTTGGTATTCGCGGCTCCGCAGCCAGTGACATCATCGGGCGACTCGCGATCGCCGCCCGCGCCAACTACCGCACCCTTGACCACGGAATGCTGCTGAACCCGAGAGAAGGAGCCGCCCGGCCTCCCGGCGCACCCCACCGCGATGGCAGTGCCTCGCGTATTCTTCGCGGTCGCATCGAATCGTTGACCAACCCGACCACGACCACCGAGGACCTCTCACAGGTGATCTCGGCGCTCATCAGTGCGGCACCCTCGATCCGGGCAGAGGAAAGCTCCCCGTCCGGACCGATCGATACCTCTCACACGGCCCACCGGCGCCTGAGCAAGTCCGGCGAAGCGCACATGGCAACCATTCGAGGTGGCAGCAACCCCAGCTGGACCGGTTTCATGTGCCTACTCGCTGCCGCCACCGCCGGCTGGGCATTACGCGATGTCGAGCATGCCGCACGCACTGCTCCGGGTATGGAGCACTACCGGACGAAGAACACCGGCCGCGGCACCCGCCGCCCCCGCACGGCCGCAGAAGCCGCCACACGCCTTGAGCGGCAATGGGCCAAAGCCCAGCAAATCGCCGCCCTGCACACCGTCCTGCCGCCGGCACGAGAGCCACGGGACCTCACCGAGCTGGACGCGATCGTCACCGACGTCGAGGACCTCCTGCAGCGCTTCACGGTCAATGCCGGTCGTTGGGGCAACACGGAGGCCGCCGTGTCTCAGCGCACCATCCTCACCGCCGTGGCATACCTGACACTGCACACTGGCAAACGCGTCGTCGCAGCTTCAATCCGCGACCTGGCACTGCTTTCCGGCCTCGGCCGCACCACCGCCGCAACCGCCCTCCACGCCCTCACAGCCGCAGGTTTCCTCCAGCCGGTGCGTGGCCACGACGGCGCCAACGCTGCCGAATGGAAGCTAACCCCGCACTTTTCCACAAGCCCTGACAGACTCCGGTCACAACCACTTAAGAACCCCCGCCCCCCCACCGAACTCTTTACTGTTAGAGCTGCGGTTGTCGACGTTCTCGAGCGGCGACTGCTGGATCAGCGGCATGACCTCTTCACCCGCGCGGGTCTGGGACATCTAGCCGGTCAGCTCTACGCCTACCTGGGTGGTCGGCAGTCAGTAACGGTTGATTCGGCGGCCCAGATGCTCGGTGTTTCTCCTCGACATGCGGCGACAGTTCTGAGCCGACTGAGGCATTCGAAGCTGCTCGTCCGAGCAGGAAATGGTTGGGCGAGGGCGAAGCAAGACCTTCGCGATAAGGCAGCGAGGGTACTTGGGGTTCTGGGAGTGCTTCGCGACAGAGCCGCTCGGTACGCGGACGAGCGCGAACTGTGGGCGTGGTGGCAGGCCGAAGTATCAACGATGATGGCTCGTCCTGGAGCTCGTCCGCGTCGAGCCCATGTCACCAGCCGCCCGGTGTTTGAGAGCGGTCGTCCTGGAGAGCGGATTTGGCCTCGCTACCCTCGCAGCAGTGATGCTCGAGCCGACCACCGACAGGCCAGGCAATATGTGAATGACGGCGTCCTGTCCCCCACCAACCGGTGGCAGCTGTCAGATGCCGCATAAGCGAGCTGCGTCGCCCCAGCAAGGTGTGGTACCGTTTCTTGTACAAGTAACTCGGAGGTGGGTCATGACGACTGTCACGGCAAGCGATGCGCGTAAGTCCCTATTCCCCCTGCTGGGGCAGGTCAATGACGACCACAGCGTGGTGACCATCACCTCTAAGGCCGGTAACGGAGTTCTGATCTCTGAAGAAGACTACGAAGCGTGGCAGACGACTCTTCACCTGTTCTCTACTCCCGCCAATGCCCGCCGCCTCTCCGAAGCGCTCGAGCGTTCCGACGCCGGCAGCTACACCGCTCGGGAACTCGACCGGGAGTGAGACTCGTCTTCGATCAGGCCGGTTGGGAAGACTACCAATGGTGGCAGCTCAATGACCGTCGGCTCCTGAAGCGCATCAATACTCTGATCGACGACGCGCTTCGCACGCCTGGTGAAGGACGTGGACAACCCGAGCGGCTCAAACACCGGGCCAATGATGTTTGGTCCCGGCGCATCACTCAAGAACACCGACTTGTGTACCGAATTGTCGGAACCGATCTCGTAGTCTTGCAGGCTCGTTTTCACTACGACGACTGATCGTCTCTCTCCCGCGATTGCGGCGACGCGGGCGTAAGGAACCCACCGGCCTCACCCTTTTCGCGCAAAACGATCGACCCGACTACCGGCGCTATCCCCGAGCTCGAGCTGGACGTTTCGACCACGGAGCTGCGGCTGGGCTGGTAGCCGCAGGCATCCTGCGCACAGAGAAGATCACGGCCGCTCAAGCGGCCTGACGGAGCCCGCAAGCGGGCCAGGTGCCCAAACAGCTAATTGCCCTTCCGGCTCGCCGACCGTAGCTCGCTCCCGACCCTGCGTGCCCTCCGGGCGCTATTTGCAGACTCCGGCTACGCCTGCGCTTAGCAACCGCACCCCTCAAGCACTCCAGGCCGTCCGCTCTCAATCGATCTCTGTTGCCGGAAAGGCAAAAGAAACAGTTGATCAAGGGGAAAAAACCATGACGGACATCATCACCCTCAGAGGATTGGTCGCCACCACCCCGCGCCACGTCGTCACCAGCGACGGACTGCCGATCACATCCTTCCGCCTCGCAAGCACCACGCGCCGGTTCGACCGCACCGAGAACCGATGGCTCGACGGCGAAACCAACTGGTACACCATCACCGCGTTCCGCCAGCTGGCCGTCAACGCAGCGCAGTCCATCACCAAAGGGCAGCGCATCATCCTCACCGGAGTCGTCCGCATCCGCGAATGGGAAAGCGACGAGCGGACCGGAACCAACGTCGAGGTCGAAAGCGAATCGATCGGACACGACCTCGCATGGGGCACCGCCGTATTCAGCCGAAGCGTGAGCACCCCGAGCGAGCAGGAGCCCGCCGAAGCCGTCAGCGCCTAAGCGTCGCCGTCAACCACCGTGGGCCGACCTGAAACAGGCAGGTCGGCCCACTCCCCCAAACATCAGCAAGCACAACTCACAACTTGGAGAACGCAATGACCACCACGACCAGCACCCTCGACAGCATCCACCAGCAGCACCACGGCCTCACCGCCGACCAGATAGCGCGCGTCATCCTGTCCTGCGTGCTCGAGCCCGGCGACTCCGAAGCCGGAAAGCTCGTCGCAACCATCGGCGCATACGCGACCGTTCAGGCCATCTTCGACACCGAGGACGACCCGAGCACCGCGCAGCTACGAGAGCGCACAGTCCCCCGGTTCAGCAGCGGCAACATCGCACAAGCACTCCGCGCCGCGACCCGGCACGGTGCAACCCTCATCACGCCCGAGCACCCGCACTGGCCCACCCGTATGAACGATCTCGCGGACATCGCCCCGGTGGCCCTGTGGGTCCGTGGCAACAGTGAGATCCTCACCGACGAGAAAACCACCGCCATCGTCGGCGCCCGAGCGGCCACCGGCTACGGAGAGCACATCACCATGGAAATCGCCGCAGGACTCGTCGACCGCGGACACACCATCGCTTCAGGAGCCGCCTACGGCATCGACGGCATGGCACACCGGGCGGCTCTCGCGTCAGGAGGGCGCACCATCGCCTACCTCGCCGGGGGTGTCGACCGGTTCTACCCGGCAGGGCACGACGCATTGCTGACCCGCATCGCTGAGGCCGGAGCAGTCGTTTCCGAACTCCCCTGCGGCGCAGCCCCGACCCGCTGGCGCTTCCTGCAACGAAACCGGCTCATCGCAGCCAACAGCTCCTCCGTACTGGTCACCGAAGCAGGATGGCGCTCCGGCTCACTAGGGACCGCAAGTCACGCCGCTACCCTCGGCCGACCCGTAGGAGCAGTGCCCGGACCGGTGACCAGCGCGGCATCCGCCGGAACACACCGCCTCATCCGAGACCACGCCGCAACCCTCGTCACCAACTCAGAGGAGGCCGCCGAGCTGTAGGCCACGACAGGCCGGCCCTGCCGGGGCCGGCCTGTCGCTCCCCGGCTTGTCCCTCACCAAGAAGCGCATCGGAACCGCCGTACACGGCGGTGCAGCAGCAGTGACAACCTGCCAGGTTGCCCTTCCGGCGCGCCGACCGTAGTTCGCTCCGGCCGCTTCGTTCCTGGCTTTCGCGGCATATCCTCGCTCGCTTCGCTCACTGCGGTATTCCACGACCAGGCACTGCGCAGCCTCCACTCCCAAACGATCTCTGTGCCGGAACGGCAACAAAAACAGTCGATCAAGGAGACAAGAACCATGACAGACACCATCACGCTCGGCACCATCGAGCACATCGACCCCGCGCAGATCGAGGTCGAAACGAACGTGCGAACGATCGTGAAAGTCGACACCGCTCTCGTAGCCAGCATCCGCGAGTTCGGAGTCCTCGAACCTGTCGTCTGCCGCCGCAGCACCGAGGGCACGGTCAGCGTTCGGATGGGGCAGCGTCGAGTGCTCGCCGCCAGAGAAGCCGGACGGACCACCATCCCGGCCTACATCGTGGAGGGCGACGATTCGACCGTGACCCGGCTCGTGGAACAGTTCGCCGAGAACGAGCACCGTGCCGACCTGACCGAACCCGAACGCGCCGCCGTGTTCCAGCAGCTGGCGTTCGAAGGCCTCAGCGTTCCTCAAATCGCCAAGCAGACGGGCGTCAAGAAGGCCGTAGTCGAGGCGGGAATCAAGGTCGCCGATAGCCAGTTCGCCGGTCAGCTCGCCAGCAAGCACGAAGTGACCCTCGATCAGGCAGCCGCACTGATCGAATTCGAAGATGACAAAGAGGCAGTGAGCCGACTCGTCCAGTATGCCGAAGAGAGCCCCGACCAGTTCGCCCACGAGCTGCAGCGCCAGCGCGATAACCGGGTGCGCGCCGACGCCGTCGCCGCCGAGCGCACCACTCTGATCGAGATGGGCTACACCATCCTCGAATCACGCCCGGACTCCTACTACGACAAAGAGCACACCAGCATCCGCGATCTGGTCACAGCCGAAGGCGAACCGGTCACCGTCGAGCACCTGACCGACGTCACCCCGAAGTTCGCCCACGTCCGCTCGTTCTACACCGGCGACGTCGACGTGGCCTACTACGTCACCGACCCCAAGGCGCACGGCTTCAGGAAGGTCAGCGCCAGCGGGAACGTCAGCGGACCCATGAGCGAGGAGCAGAAGGCCGAGCGAAAGACGCTCATCGCCAACAACAAGGCGTGGGCATCGGCGGAAGTTGTCCGACGCGAGTGGCTGGCAACGCTCCTGTCCCGCAAGACCCTCCCGAAGGATGCCAGCCCCTTCATCGCACAGGCGCTCACGGCACACCGCAACACCATCGCGGCAGCCATCGGCAACGGCAACAGGCTCGCGGCATCACTGCTGAGCCTCGACGCCCCCGACTCGTACTGGGCAGCCAGCCCACTCGACACCCTCGCCGCAAGCCAGCCCGGCAAAGCCGGGCACATCGCCCTCGCCGTGGTGATCGGCGGGTATGAGGCGAGCACCGGAAAGCACACATGGCGAAACCCCGGACGTGACGCGTTCGCCTACTTCACACAACTCGCTGCATGGGGTTACCCGTTGTCAGAGGTGGAGCAGATCGTCGCCGACGCCACCCCCGCTGAGCGTCCGGCACCTGAGCCTGACCCCGACGACGCTGATGAGGTCGACCCGGACGAGTTCGAGGGCTAACGAGCATCTGGCCCCGGCAATCGTCGGGGCCAGACCGCCCGCCGAACGGAGCCGCCTGGTCGGCGGCGCTCAGCTGACCAAGCCGAGCCGGCACGGAGGCCGGCGCTGACAATTCCTCTGGCCTCTGGCCTGTCCGGCTCGCCGACCGTAGTTCGCTACGCCGCTCCCGTGCCCCGCCATTCGCTATTTGCAGACTCCGGCTCACGCCTTCGCGTAGCAACCGCTCAGACGGATCACTCACGCGCCTCCCGCTCTCAAACGATCTCTGTGCCGGAAAGGCCAAAGAAACGACGAGGGAGAAAACGATGACAACCCAGTACATCAGCACCAAGGAGACCGCCGCGATGCTGCGAAAGGATCTCGCGAAAGCATGGCCCGGAGTGAAGTTCAGCGTCCGCATGGGCACCGGCACCGGATCCGCGTGGCTCAGCGTGACCTACATCGACGGCCCCACCTACTCGGACCTCGCGCTGTTCTGCGGCAACTACGAAGGGCGCAGCTTCAACGGCATGACCGACGGTTACGACAGCAAGGGAACCCTCCTTCTCGTCACCTCAGGTGACGAGCTGCCCGCCGAAGTCGCATTCATGTGTGACGGGATCAACAGCCATCGGAACTACTCCCCCGCCGCCCGAATTCACGCTCAGAAGATGATCGACGAGGCCGGGCACACCGAACTTCGAACCTGCACCGACAGTGGAGAACCAATCCACAACGGCCCCGTGCCGACTGAGATTGTCATCGGCGGGCACTACTTCGACTACCTGTACTCCCCCGCAGGCCTCGCCGAGCGCATCCTGTCCGGCATCGACCTGTCCATGGTGACCGGCGCGACCAAGCACTGACGTCGCGGCGTTTCTCGCCGGTGAGGGGGCTCGCTGCCCCCTCACGCTCCCCCGCGGGCATGCAGCGCGTCATAAGACCCCCGGAAACGCCCCTGTGCGCCTCCAGGAGCCGCGTTTAGGCCAATCCCGCCCCTCTGCTCACCCCGGTGAGCTCAAGCCGTCTGGGCGGCGGATTCGGTAGAAGGGCGGAACTTACAGACTTCGGAACTTACAGACTCTGTAAGTTCGCGGGAAACAACTTACAGAGTCCGGAAGTCTGTTACTGTCGGAGTCTGTAAGTAACAGACTTTGGTAGTTCCAAACTTACAGACTCTGTAAGTGGCGAGGGCTTAGGGCGTCTTACCACTCACAGACTCTGTAACTAACAGAGTTACAGAGTCCCGAACTTACAGAGTTGAACCTCCGCAGAGGGCAAAGAAAGCTCGACACCCCGACTTACAGACTCCGGAACTTACAGACTTACAGATTGGATAGAGACATGCGCATCGTCACGATCGCCAACCAAAAGGGCGGGGCCGGGAAGACCACCACGGTCATGAACCTCGCCAGCATCCTTTCCGAAAACTCACGAGTCCTGGTCGCGGACGTCGACCCGCAGAAGTCGTCCGCATGGTGGGCCGACCGGGCCGGCAACGACCTGCCGTTCGATGTCGTTGACGACACCAACCCCTCGAACCTGTCTCGCCTCCGGGAGCTGCAGTACGACGTAGTGCTCGTGGACACTCCCGGCTCGCTGGAGGGACGCGACGTCCTAGCCACCGTGCTCACCGAGTCAGACTTCGTGATTCTCCCGACCGAACCCTCACCGCTCGCATTCGCGCCTCTGATCGCGACGATCAACGAGATCGTCCTGCCCTCCAAAGTGACCTACCGAGTGATGCTGAACAAGATCGACCCGCGCGTTCCGGTCGAGCTCACCGATGCCGAAGCACTGCTCGACGGCGCCGGCCTGCTCCGGTTCAAGTCGGCGATCCGTGACTACAAGATCCACAAGATGGCGCCGGTCGAAGGCAAGGTCGTCACCCAATATGCCGACGGCGACTCCCGCATCGCCGCCAAGGCCCGCGAGGACTATCGCAGGGTCGCCCTGGAGCTGACATCGCTCTGGGCTCACACCGGAACACGAGCAGGCGTAGGAGCATAACCATGGCGAGACCACAACTGAGCTCTCTGCTCGAGCCGCGAGGCAACGAAGAGGACACCGTGAAGGTGGGGGAGGCCCCCACCCCGATCCTCGAAGTCGAACCTGCCCGACCGGCCGAGCCTGCCGTGCCAGCGGCACAGGCCATTGTTGATCGACCCAAGCGGGAAGCGCGGGCCAAGGCACCAAAGGCACCGGTCGAGTCGGTACCCCCATACCTCCGCTACGAACGGAAGGAATCGCGGCTTCGCACCGACCAGCTGACGGACCTGACGCTTCGAGCCCGCCAGCTCAACAAGACCAAGGACACCGACTCGGACAGGATCACGGACAACACCTTGATTCGAATCGCAGTCGACCTGCTGCTGTCCCGCGCCGATGAACTCACCGGCGGCGACGAGGCGGCGCTACGCAAGTCTCTCGGCATCTGAGAGTCGATCTATTGAGTTCGTCTTGCGTTGGCGGATGTGCGAGCACGCTGTCCCAGCGGAACAGGAGGCCCCTCAATGGCCCATCGACCTCCTGCAACCAGGTGTGACTCGCAACTCGACACCGGATGCCGCCAGTAGCGTCGAACGCCTGTGCGGTAGCTGGTCGCCGAACAACGCTCTGAACATTGGTCGGTCGTTACGACAGGGTGTCTTCTTGGGCATCCAAAAATAGTCAGCACGCGCTGTATGATCAGTGCATGCTGACTATTGCTCCGCGCCTCGACGTCATGAACCGGCTCGGCCGGGCGATGGCGGATCCGACGCGCTCTCGGATTCTGATGACCCTGCTCAGGGGGCCGAGCTACCCGGCTGTCCTTTCGCGTGAGCTGGAACTCACCCGTTCGAACGTGTCGAACCATCTGACGTGTTTGCGTGACTGTGGGATCGTCGTTTCCGAGCCGGAGGGGAGGCAGACTCGCTACGAGATCGCGGACCCGCATCTCGCGGAGGCGTTGAATGCGCTCGTGGATGTGACGCTGGCCGTCGACGAGAACGAGCCGTGCGTGGATGCCTCCTGCACCGTGCCGGGATGCTGCGGTACCAGGGCTGACGCGTGAGCGCGGTGACGAAGTCTCAGGTGGAGGGTTCTGCGGTCGACGATGATGATGACGACGACCATGACGGGCCGTGGTGGAAGGATCGCGGGATCATGGTCCCGGTGTTCTCGGGTATCGCATTCCTCGCGGGCCTGGTCTGTGAGTGGTCGGGTGCGGGGATCCCGGCACTGGTGCTGTTCTGGATCGGATTGCTGCTGGGCGCGTCGACGTTCACGCCTGGGGCGATCTGGAAGCTATTCAAGGGAAAACTTGGTATCGGTCTTCTGATGACGATCAGCGCGGTTGGCGCGGTCATCCTCGGCTACGTAGAGGAAGCGGCCGCGCTGGCGTTCCTCTATTCGATCGCTGAAGCGCTCGAGGACAAGGCGATGGACCGCGCCCGCGGCGGCCTGCGCGCACTGTTGAAGCTCGTCCCGGAGACCGTGACAGTGCGCCGCGACGGGGCCTCGGTCGAGATCGCGGCGAAGGCTCTCACCGTCGGCCAGATCATGCTTGTTCGTCCGGGGGAGCGGGTCGCGACGGACGGGATCGTCCGCTCGGGGCGTTCCAGCCTGGATACCTCCGCGATCACTGGCGAGTCGATTCCGGTCGAGGTCGAGCCTGGTGACGCGGTGTCCGCCGGTTCGATCAACACCTCTGGGGCGCTTGAGATCGAGGCTTCCGCAGCGGGCGCGGACAACTCGCTGACCACGATCGTGGAGCTGGTCGAGCAGGCACAGGCGGAGAAGGGTGACCGTGCGCGTCTCGCGGACCGGATCGCTCGCCCCCTGGTTCCCGGCGTGCTGATCCTTGCCGCGCTGGTCGCGCTCATCGGGTCGCTGTTCGGCGACCCGGAGCTGTGGATCACCCGGGCTCTCGTCGTGCTCGTCGCCGCCTCGCCGTGTGCACTGGCAATCTCTGTGCCGCTCACGGTCGTCGCCGCGATCGGCGCGGCCAGCAAGTTCGGCGTGATCATCAAGTCCGGCGCAGCCTTCGAACGATTCGGGACGATCCGCCACGTCGCCGTCGACAAGACCGGCACCCTCACCCGCAACCAGCCGGCCGTCACCGCGGTCCTCACCGTCGACGGAGTGACCGAGCGACAGGCCCTCGACTGGGCGGCCGCGCTGGAGCAACACAGTACACACCCGCTCGCTGCCGCGATCACCGCCGCTGCCCCCGGCATCCCTGCGGCGGTTGACGTGACCGAGCAGGCCGGGAACGGCATCGAAGGCACCGTCGACGGGACACGGATCACAGTCGGCAGTCCCCGCTGGCTCGACGCCGACAGGCTCGGGAGCCAGGTCACGAGCCTGGAGGAGCAGGGTATGACCGTCGTGATCGTGCACCGCGACGGAACACCGGTCGCCGCGATCGGCGTCCGCGACGAGCTGCGCCCCGAGGTCCCGGAGGTCGTTCGCACCCTCGCAGACCAGGGTGTCGGGGTAACCATGCTGACCGGCGACAACGCCCGCACCGCGCGCGCTCTCGCCGCGCAAGCCGGGATCAGCGACGTGCGCGCCGAGCTGCGCCCAGAGGACAAGGCCGCGGCGATCGGCGAGCTGTCTCAGGCGGGATCGGTCGCGATGATCGGCGACGGCATCAACGACGCCCCCGCCCTCGCCGCCGCGGATATCGGCATCGCGATGGGAGCCACTGGCTCCGACGCCGCGATCGAGTCCGCGGATGTCGCTTTCACCGGGCATGACCTGCGCCTCATCCCGCGCGCGTTCGACCACGCCCGCCGGGGACGCCGCATCATCAACCAGAACATCATCCTGTCGCTGCTGATCATCACCGCCCTGCTCCCGCTTGCGCTATTCGGCGTCCTCGGGCTCGCGGCCGTCGTCCTGGTCCACGAGATCGCGGAAGTCATCGTGATCCTCAACGGGCTCCGCGCGGCGCGCACCCGAAAGGCGGTCTCGTGATTGCCCAGGGTGCCGGGTCACCCGCCGAGGCGGCCGCGGAAGGAGTCGAGGAGTCCTTGTCCGGTCGCGAGATCAGAAAGAGTTCTCCTTCGTGCTCTCGGGGTCGCCCTCGCCGTCGCGGCACTCGGGCTGATCCTCGACCAGGTCACGAAGATGTTCGCAATCGCACAGCTGACACCAGGCAGCCGTGTCCCGCTCATCGCAGACGTTCTCTCATTGTTGCTCGTTCGCAACCCCGGAGCGGCGTTCTCCATCGGCTCAGGGGCAGCGTGGGTGTTCACCGTCATCGGGGCACTCGCCGCGGCGGCGATAATCGGCGTCGCCGTGCGACTGCGGGGCATCCGTTGGGGCATCGCGCTCGGCCTCATACTCGGTGGCGCGGTCGGCAACCTCGCAGATCGGCTCCTGAAACCGCCGTCATTCGGGCAAGGGCATGTCACGGACTTCATCGCCTACGGCGACCTCTTCATCGGCAATATCGCCGACATTCTCGTCGTCAGCGGCGTCCTGCTCTGTCTGATCTTCGTCGTCTCGGGTCGCCAGCTGAAGCCGCACGCGCCCGAGAAAGTGGATTCAACGCGCGCTTGGAGAGACAGATCGGGCGACTTCGGCGGTAACAACTGAACCGCCGATACCCGCACTCTGTTGAACAGAAACATTGATGGTTAGCACCGGCAGTGTGATCGCTCAGGCCGCTCTGCTGGTGTCTTTCCCCGTCGCGGCAGCAATCATCGGTTCAGTGGTCTCGGTTCTTCGACCTCCGGGCCCCAAACTCACGAGCGCGGTCCAACACTTCGCCGCCGGCGTCGTGCTCGCAGCGTTAGCGGGCGAGATCCTTCCCGACCTCCGCCACGAGGGCAATCTCGGCTGGGCAGTCGCCGGCTTCGCAGGCGGAACTGCAGTCATGCTTACCCTCGGCGCCATCGGACGCAAACTCGAAAGCAAACCCCAGGACGCCACCGCGTCCGTCGTCCCACTCGGCTTGATCATCGCCGTAGGGATTGACCTGCTCCTCGATGGACTCCTGGTCGGGGTCAGCTCAACTCTCGGAAGCAAACAGGGGCTGATCATCACCATCGCTCTCACGATAGAGATCCTCTTCATCGGCCTCTCCGTCACCACATCGCTCAATCAAACTGGGCTCAGTCGTCGTCGTTCTGTGGTCATTAGCAGCAGCCTCGGCCTAACCACCGCCCTCGGCGCAATCGTGGGAGCAGCGCTTCTCGCAGGTGCTTCCTCCGCGATCCTGGCGACGGTGCTCGCATTCGGCGCCGCAGCCCTGCTCTACCTCGTCGTCGAAGAACTCCTCACCGAAGCCCACGAACAAGAAGAAACCACTCTTCTTGGCGCCATGTTCTTCCTCGGTTTCCTCACGATCTACGTTCTTGGCGAACTCTGATGCCCAAGAGCTGCGATCCTGATCGACCCTCCGTGTGGACGAACGCCCGCCAGATACGCAATGACGACTCGCTGGAGGAACGCAGAGCGCGCACCGCTTGTGTCGGTGGCGCTGCTCGTCGCGGCCCACTGCTGCCCCGCGCCGCGAAGTGTGGACTCGTTCACCGCCGCCCAGGCGAGAAGTCAGGAGTGCCTCGATTCCCGTAGATCGGACTCTGCACCCCTCACTCAATCGGCCCAGCACCTTACCGCTGACAGCAGTCACCGGTAGACTGGTACCAGGCCGATTGAGTGAGGGAGTGAGCATGTCGAACACGATTCAGACGGGTGCAGCCCTCGCGGGTGTAGCCCCGGTCGACCGCCTGATGGCTGAGGTTGAGAAGGGCCAGCAGCTTGCGGGCCACTTCCCGGACGCGGAAGCGCTCGACCGCGGCCGCCGCGTGTACCGCAGCGAACTCACCATCGAGGAAGCCCGCGCCGAAATCGACGCCAAGTACTCGAGGGGATGACCCTCGACGACAAGTACACCTATCCTGGGTCGGGTGGTGTGCTTGTCAATCGGTTCGGCATCCGCGATGCTGACCGACTCGACCAGGCGCTCAACGACTACGCCACTGTCGGATGGGTTCACCTGCGGCGGCGGGCCCCTGCTGAGCCACCAGGTTTCGACTACCTGCAGACCATCCACCGCGAGATGTTCGGGTCGCTGTTGGACTGGGCTGGCGAGCTGCGTGAAACGGACGCGCAGGCGACCGGAACGGGCATCGCCTACGCTCGACCCGAGTACATCCCGGAGTCGCTTCGCTCCTTGTTCGACAAGCTGCAGCGCGAGGACTTCTTGACCGGCCTCGACTCCGCGACCTTTGCGGATCGCCTCGCGGACCGGTGGGGAGAGCTCTCGGCCATTCACCCTTTCAGGGACGGGAACACTAGAAGTCAGAGCGCCTACGTCAGCTCGCTCGCAGAACGCGCCGGGCACCCGATCGACTGGGCCGCGATCGACGTGCCAACGTTGCGCAACTTGCGGCTCGTGGCCGTCGCCGGCCGGCACGAGCCACTAGCGGGGTACCTGCGCGATCACCTGGTGTCGTCGACCGATTCGTCTCTTGACCGCGGATGGTCAGCGGCCCGCCTTGCCGGCCTCGACACTCCCTTTAAGCCCGGCGCCGACAGATCGAGTGCCGCCGGACTGGATGCCTTCGGCACCACCATGTACCGAGCCGATCCTGGCCTGGGCCGATCCGGGCATGGCCGATAGTGAGCGCGTCGAAGCGCTCCGCGAGCCCGACCCCATCCTCCGAGGCTCAGCGTTGGTTCGCGCTCGAGCAGGCCGAGCACAGCGGCGAGATGGAGGGCCTGCACGTTGACCCGGCTACTCGTGCCGACGCCGCGGAATGGGTAGCAGGCCGCATCGACGTCGACGAGCTCGTGGCGCGCGGCCGCGCACGCTACGGCTTGCAGTGATCTAGCGACCTTCGCCCAGCGATCGCCGTTCCGGGATCTCGATGCCGTGCGGGTGCTTGGCCCGCCACTCGTTGACGTCGGTTTGCAGGTAGCGGATCGTCGAGCCGATTGTGAAGTACGCGGGACCTTGGCCGGCGTCCCGGAGCCGTTTGAGGTTGCCGCGGCTGATGCGCAGCGCGGCGCTGACTTCATCCGGGATCAGGAACAGTTCGGTTGCCGGCGGCTCTTCGAGCACGCTCGGCTGCAGGTTCGTCATTGTTGGATTTCCTCTCGCTCGAGCGTGTCGACGATCATCACGTAATCGCCGTTCGGGATGGCAACCGTTGTGCACACCCGGTAGCCGGAATGGCCGTGTGCTCTCAGGTCCTTGTCGCGGGCAGCGAGCTTGGCCATTCGCCGCCCGGCCTCGTCGTCCCCGGTGGGGACGTTCGTCGTGAGCGTCGTCACGTCGACCAGGACTCTCATTGGCAGCTGTCGCATTGCAGTTCGTCCATGGGGTCGACGGGCACTTCGTATTCGCCCACGGTCGCCGAGTCCAACGTTCGGTTCCTGTCCATCACAGACCCCTCTCTCACATCTCCCATTGCCTTTCGGCACACGCCGAAAACAGCGCCAGGAGTCGAGCGTCAAGGGACCGTGGAATACCGGAGCGCAGCGAGGATATGCCGCGAAAGCCCTTGATGGTCGGGGAGTGGTGCGTACCCTTCCCGGTGCGAAAGGCAACGGAGTTGCCGTGCCGGCGCAGCCGGCCAACAACATCGCGGAGCTTTGCTCCGGCTCTCTGGGCTTTTCGATCCGAGGACACTGCTGCGCACTGTCTGGATGGCGTTCCAAACGGAGCAAGCTATAAGTTTATGTTCCATAAACCGGCTTGGAGGCTAGACGCGGGGCGTCCTGCCTCGGCATACTTGTCGTATGACGCCCCGCCAGGAGGCGGGGTCGCTGCGCTGGGCCAGGGGGGAGGGACCGTGACTGAGAGCCATGATCGCGGTGTCTTCGGTCGCCGCCGGCGTGCGAATGCGACGCCGGGGGAGAAGCGCTCGAAGCGCTACCCGGTGACCGTGACGCCGGCCGAGGCGGCCGAGCTCGAGGCGAAGGCTGCGGCCGCTGGCATGAGCGTGCCGCGGCTGCTGCACGAGTCCGCGAAGAGCGCGCACGTCGAGACGAGCACCGAGCGGAAGGCGGCGATCGCGGAGCTGTTCAGCGTCCGTCGCGAGGTCGCCGGCATTGCCACGAACCTGAACCAGCTGGCCCGGTACGCGAACACGGAGGGAACCTTCCCGGCCGAGGCCGAGGCGGTCACTGCCGAGTTCCGTGCACTGTTCCCGAGGGTCACCGCGGCGGTTGATCGGCTGGCCGACTCGTGATGCCGAACGTGACGCGAGGCGACCGCATGGGCGGTCTGCTGAGCTACCTCGCGGGGGAGGGGCGCTCGAACGAGCACACCGAGCCGCACCTGGTGAACGGCGACTCTGCGACGTTCACCTTCTTCGGTGATAGCGAGCTTGCACCGTCAACGGCGTTGGCGATCGCCAAGCACCTCGACGAGCCCCGGACGGCGTTCGGGGTCGAGGTCAACGGCGGCCACGTCTGGCACGCCAGCCTCAGCCTCCGTGCTGAGGAGGGGCAGCTGACCGACGAGCACTGGGCGACGATCGCGGAGCAGTTCGTCGACCGGATGGGATTCACGGAAGGCTCCGGCAAGGCCGGCTGCCGGTGGGTGGCCGTTCGGCACGGCCTGTCGAAGGCCGGCAACGACCACATCCACATCGCGGTCAACCTGGTGCGCGAGGACGGCACGAAGGCGTCGATCCATCACGACTACTCGCGGGCTCAGTCGATCGCCCGCGAGCTGGAGCAGGAGCACGGACTGCAGCTGCTCGAGTCGCGCGGGTCGGACATGGCCATGCGCGGGGAGCGACCAGGGGAGCGGGAGATAGCGAACCGCCGCGGCGATGACACGTTGGCGTCCGTGCGCCTCGAGCGGAGCGTGCGAGCGGCCGCTGCAGCCTCACTCGACGAGGGCGAGTTCGTGCGCCGGCTGCACCAGGCCGGCGTGCTCGTGCGGCCACGCTTCGCCGCCGATCGCGACGATGTTGTGGCCGGCTACTCCGTCGCGCTTCGACCCGGGAACCGGGACGAGACGATTGTCTGGCATGGGGGAGGGCGACTCGCCCGTGACCTGACCTTGCCGCGGCTTCGGGACGGCTGGCCGGACACCCCACAGGCGGCGCAGGCCGGCGTCGACGAGTGGCGAGCGACCTGGCGAAACCCGATGCGGTACACGCCGGTCGCCCCCGGCCGGGAGCAGCACGAGCCCGGCCCCGAGTTGTGGCGCGAGTACACCGACCAGGTGACGCAGTTGCGCGACCAGCTCAGCGCCGTGGACCCGACCGACCGTGCGACGTGGGCGCGGGTGGCTCGCGAAACCAGCGGCGCGTTCGCCGCATGGTCGCAGCGTGTCGAGGCGACACCCGGCCCCCTGGCGGATGCTTCGCGGACGCTCGCCCGCACGGCTCAGATCCGAGCCCGCGACGTGCGGCCGAAGAACACGGCCGGCCCTCGCTCGATCGCCGGCGCGGCGAACCTCCTGGCCATGGCGACCACCCATGGCCAGGGCACGCAGGCTGAGGCCATGCTGTTCCGTCAGCTGATGCGCACAGCGCAGGCGATCTACTCCATGCACCAAGCCGTCGACGAGTCACGACGTGCGGCGGAGATCCGCAACGCGCTCGGCGCGCGACTGGATGCCGTGCGAGCCCGGATGCCCGAACTCGCGGGGTTTGCTACAGGCGAGGTCGCGGCGGAAAGTCCGATGACCGAGAGGCTGCGCCAGGCCACCGGAGGGCAGGCGCCGGCACGACCGGCAGCCAGCCCACTCCCGACGCCGCTCACGTCGCGGCCCCAGGTACCGACTACGCCGCCCGATCGCGGCGCCGAGAGATAGGGGAGAGCCATGGCAGAACTGCAGGCCGATGGAGTGTTGGAAGAGGCCGAGGGGAACATCCGCCAGCAGCTCATGGCTGCGGCGCAGCTGGCCCGCTCAGCGGTCCAGGCGCGACAGGACGCCGCCCAGCGGGCGACGCGGCGGGACCTCGAGGAAGCACGTCAGCTGCAGGCGCAGCTCGACGCGCAGAGGGTCGCCGCCCGGGCCGAGCTTGCCCCCGTGCACAATGCGTCGTGGTGGGATCAGGCGCAGACGCGCGACGTCGCCCGCGCCTATGAGACAGCCGTCACGTTCCGCGACGAAGACCAGGCCGCCCGCGACGCCGAGGCTCGCATTCGCCAAGAGCTGCGCGACCGGTACGACGTCGAGGTGTTGGAGACGGGTGCCGATCCCGCCGTGGTGCGCGCCACGCTCGTCGACCGCGACACCGAGCGGGCCGAGCGCGACGCGCGCGAAGCGCAGGCACGCGACGACCAGGACCTCGCCGCGGGCCTCGTGGTCGGCGCCGAAGTGCTCGAAGCTCCCGCGGATCTCGTCGACGCGGAGGAAGCGCAGGACCTCCGCGACCTCGCCGCCGACGTCGACCACGACGCGGAGTTGTCGTGGGACTCGGCCGAGCGGCGCGAGCTGCACGTCGAGGGCATCAAGGCCGGCCCCGACCAGGCCGCCGCCGCGACCGCATGGAAGCAGGCCGACGTCGACCAGGCGCGCCACCCGCGCGAGGCCGTGCAGGGTAGCCGCAAGGGCAAGTCGCCGCGTACCCGAGTTCCCGCGTCGACGCCGGATCGCCAGATCGGCCGCGACGGCCGATGACGTCTGCCGGCGGTCCGCCGACCGCGGGGGAGTGGGGCGCCCTCCTGTCGGCGCCCACGATCCCCGTCCGCGAGCTCGCGCGTGCGCAGGTGCCCGACGAGCCCGGCGTGTACCTATGGCGGCATCAGGGTCGGGCCGTCTATGTCGGCATGGCTACGAGCCTGCGCGGCCGCGCATGGAGCAAGCACCTGGGACGCGGGCTCAGCGTCGCCGGATCGTCGCTGCGACGAAACGTCTGCGAGCTGCTGTTCGGGATCCCGCCGAGCGTGACCAGAAACCCGAACCAGCAGAAGGTGACCGCTGAGCAAGCGGCGGCGATCCACGACTGGCTGCGCAGCTGCAACCTGTCGTGGCAGGAGTGCTCGACGGTCGACGCGGCCGACCAGCTCGAGCGACGGCTGCGGCGCGAGTTCATGCCGCCGCTCAACCGCCTCTAGCCTTCAGTTCCGGTTGAGCCCATGGGATGATTCCATCGCCACCGGTAGCACAGGGCACCGCGTGCCGCGGCAGTCAAGTCAGGCCATACGGATTCTCACCAGAGCCTCAACACAGGCTTACCTTGGGTTCATGACATTAGAAGTGCTCCACATCGAGGACTGCCCGAATTGGCAGGAGGCGGGAGTCAGAGCGTCGAACGCACTCCTGGCTCTGGGCCGGCCCGACGTGGGCGTCGAATACCGGCTTGTGAGCACTCCCGATGATGCGGAGCTCACCGGATTCGCCGGCTCACCGACACTCACTCTTGCCGGTAAGGACATATTCGCCTCAGACGGTCGGACAGCCGACCTTGCCTGTCGTATCTATTTCACCCCGCACGGGCTTGCAGGGCTCCCGACGGAAGAGCAAATCGCCGAGGCGCTGCGGGCCAGGTTGTGAGCGACACAGAGAACAATGGATCCAGACGGATGGCCATAGTCGATCACGACAAATTTGGACGGGCCCACTTGAGCAAAAGTTCTGATGTCAGGGAAGGTTCAGCAGTGAGAGATAGCGTCCATCTGACGTTCACGCGCCTCATTTCTGTCGGTGTCATTCTCCTAGCCTCGGCCATTTTGTTGACCGGATGTGGATCGGCACACTCACAATCAAGCGGCACGAGGCAGACCCCTGATGTGGTCCCCTCCGCACCCGCGACCACGAGTCGTTTGCTCCTTCCCACTCAGTTCGCGGCAGCGATGGCAGAGCCGGACCGGGTGACCATCAATGTTCATCTCCCATTCGCTGGCGAGATCTCCGCAACGGACCGAATGGTTCCCTACGATCAGATCGGCGAGGAAGCCAACGTGCTGCCAGCCGACCTGAACACGCCGCTGGCGATCTACTGCCGCACCGGCCGGATGAGCGCGATCGCCGGCCGGACCTTCACCGGTCTCGGATACACCAATGTCGTCGAATTAGAGGGCGGAATGGACGCATGGGTGAACTCCGGCCGACCGCTGTTGACCACACCCCCGGAGTAGAGGACGTTTCGGGAGAGTCCTTGCTTTAGTGCCGGTTGCCGATCTCGACTACGGGGGCCGTGGCGCGATGGCCACGTGCATCCATGAGAGCGCTGTCGTGCAATCCACATTATCGCGCACGCCCGTGGCGCTGATCGACTCAAACGTGGACGAGCGGGCGATCGGGCGGCAGCGGTTTCTGCACCGGCGAGCCTATCGTTGCGCTCGATCAGCACCTTGAATTTCGGATCCTGCGCAGGTGCGAGATAGATCCTTCCCCCTAGAGTCCAGGCGATTCCGGCCCGCGAGGGTGTACTCATGTGCCCGACGAGCCCGGCGTCTATAACTCCTGCCGCTACCCAGCAGTGTCTGGACCTTGAACTGGGCCGCGGGACTAATGGCCTTAGTGTCGGGCCGCGCGTTCGACGAAGCTGGAAGGGCAAGCGCAGATCGCGCCCGCACGGAGAGAGGCACCATCATGATGTGGGGATACGGATACAACGGGTGGGGATGGATGTTGCTCGTCGGCGCACTCGTCGCTATCGGGATCGTGGTCTTAATCGTTTTCTTGATCCGCAACTCGACCGTTTCGGCGCGGCGGGTCGGTGCTGACAAGGGTACCCCCCGGCCGCGACAGATCCTTGATGAACGGTATGCGCGCGGTGAACTGACCACCGAGGAATATCACGAACGCATCGCCATTTTGGGCGGGAAGCAGTAGCTGCCTCGAGCCTCAGAAACGGGTGAGGCGTTGCGAGGTCGGGGAGTTGCCAGTCTGCGGCAGTTGCGCTTCGCGGTGCGGCCCGTTCTTGGCTTGGTGCCCGGGCAGCGACGTGATGCCCACACAGATCAACCAGGCTAACCACGGAAAGATCCATACGAGCGACGGCTAGAGTCCAGCCCGAGCCCGAGCCCGAGCATCACGATCCACAACAAAGAGGAAGACTCATGAGCAAGGCGCCAGATGCCCCGATCGCGTCCGCGCAGGCGGCTTCCGTGCATTACATGGCCGACCAAGGCAGGATCGGGCTCTTGGGCTTGCTCGCTGTTCAGGCGATCATCGGCTACGAATGGCTTGTCTCGGGGCTCGCGAAGATCTTCGGCGACTTCGTCACTCAATTCGCGACAAACTTGCCGGACTCATCCCAAGGCGCCCCCGAGTGGTTCAAGGGAATCCTGAATGTCGTAGTCGCTCCGGCACCAACTTTCTGGGCCGTCGTGATCATGCTCGGTGAGACCCTGATCGGCGTCGCACTCATCGGAACCGCGGGGCTCTGGGCGTGGCGGCTGAATCGGCTGCCCCGGGTCGCCCATATGCTCCTCGTGGCTGTTACAGCGCTAGCCGCGATTTCGGCAACCGTGCTCGCGATCACCCTCCACGTGATGAACGGAGGGACTCACCCATGGATACTGCCCGCCAATGCCTTTGACGAGGGAGTCGATCTCGACAGCCTGCTTCCGGCCATCCAACTTGTTCTCTTCATCGTCAGCATTCGTTTACTGAGTCAGATGCGAAAGGGTGCGCCAGATGCGCACTCGATGATCGAAGGCACGAACGTTCGGGACATTGGCGGCGGCGTTGGAGCGCCGGCGCATCCATCTACATGACTGTGACACGTCGCACGGCATCGACGCAGGGCACTCAGCCGCTGCACCACCTACCGAGCGCATACGGCATCCGAACTGGCTACGACGCTGTGCTCTTCGACATGGATGGGGTCGTCACAAACACCGCCTCGATTCACGCCGCTGCCTGGAAGGCTCTGTTCGACTCGGTGCTCCAAGATCCACGCGCTCACCCGACGGACCCCGATCTCAGCTTCGATCAAGACCGTGACTATCGTTTTTTCGTCGACGGACGGTCGCGCGAGGATGGTGTCGCAGCCTATCTGACCTCGCGCGGAGTGAAGCTTGACGCTGGTGAGGCAACAGACGCGGCAGACACATGGACGATCGCCGGGCTCGCGGCACGAAAGAATGACCTGTTCCTTACTGAACTTGCTGCCCGGGGACTTCGTACCTACCCCGGGACCACGGCGCTGGTCAACCGCCTGCGAACAGCCGGGGTACGGATCGGATTGGTCACCGCAAGTCGGAACGCGCGCGAAATGTTGAACGCGGCAGACCTCGTCAGCGCTTTTGATGTCATCGTCGACGGGCAGGATGCCCTCAATCTTGGGTTGCCCGGCAAGCCTGACCCGGCGATGTTCCTCGAAGCGGCGACTCGATTGGGAGCCGCCCCCGAGCGCACGGTCGTTGTCGAGGATGCGGTCGCCGGAGTGGAGGCAGGCCATCGAGGCGGCTTCGGCCTCGTCGTGGGCGTTGACCGCGCGGGCCATCGCGCCGAGCTCGAGGCGGCCGGAGCCGACATCGTCGTTGACGACGTGGGTGAGCTCGACATCGGCGCGTCCGCGGCCGACCCGTGGCTACTGGTCTACGAGGATTTCGACCCGGCCCACGAGGGCCACCGCGAGGCCCTAACCGTGTTGGGCAACGGTTACTTCGCGAGCAGGGGCGCCCGTCCAGAGCACGTTGATGACGGCGTGCACTATCCAGGGACTTACCTCGCGGGGGTCTACAACCGGTTGCGGAGCCGCATTCACGGTCGACGGATCGAGGAGGAGCACCTCGTCAACGCTCCGAATTGGCTGCCATTGGACGTCCGCATCGGCGATGGCCCGTGGTGGTCGAGCGGCGACCTGGAAACGTTAGACGAGCGCCGGGAGCTGGACCTCCGTACCGGCGTCTCGCGTCGCACAGTGACTCTTCTGGCAGCGGGCGGGGAGATCTTGAACGTCGAGCAGTGGTCCTTTGTGTCCATGGATGATCCCCACCTCGCCGCGCTAGAAACCGCGGTGACCGCTGTCGGCTGGCGCGGCAGAGCGACCTTGCGAGCTGGGATCGATGCGGGGGTGCGGAACACGAATGTTTCGGCGTACATCGGCTCCGACACGCGACACCTTTCCGCTCCGAACTTCCGCTCCCGGGATGACACCATCCTGTGCATTGTCCGCACTCGACAAAGTCAGGTGACTATCGCCACCGCGACTCACCTCCAGGTGTCGGGTGCCGACGCCAACTGGCGGAGTGACAGCGGTGGGGACAGGAGAAGCTACTCACGCGAGGCGGAGGTCCTGCTCGTCGATGGCGTCCCGGTCACCTTGACCAAGACGGCCGCGGTCTTCACCTCTCGTGATGCGGCCACTGCATCACCAGGACAAGCCGCTTTCGCCCGCGCCCGGGCAGGATCCACAGACCTCGCCGACGCGCTTCGGAGACATCAGGCTGCATGGCGGCGGCTATGGGATCGGTTCTCTGTCGCCATCGATGCGGATCCGCTCAGCCAGCAGGTGCTCAATCTGCACGTGTTCCATGTGCTGCAGTCGATCTCACCGCACACGACCGGGCGTGACGCCGGCGTTTCGGCGCGAGGTTTGCACGGTGAGGGATACCGCGGGCACGTGTTCTGGGACGAGCTGTTCGTCATGCGGGTAATGAACCTTCGCGAGCCGCAGATCGCGCGCTCGTTGCTCGACTACCGCTGGCATCGCCTCGACGCCGCACGGACGGCGGCCACGCAAGCCGGCCTGACAGGGGCTCTGTTCCCGTGGCAGAGCGGAAGCGACGGTCGCGAGGAGACTCCGACGACTCTGTACAACCCCAGGTCCGAGCGATGGATGGCGGACAATTCTCATCGACAACGTCACGTCGGTCTGGCTGTGGCGTACAACGCTTGGCAGCACTTCGAAGCAACCGGAGACCTCGACTGGCTGGCCCAACGCGGCGCTGAACTCATCATCGAGGTCACGCGCATGTTCACCTCGTCCGCCTACTGGGATGCCGCGACCGACCGCTTCCACATCGCTGGCGTGATGGGGCCCGACGAGTATCACGACGGGTACCCCTCTGCTCCGGGCATTGGCGTGCGTGACAACGCCTACACCAACGTCCTCGCCGCATGGGTGTGCACTCGCGCGGCGAAAGCGCTCGATGCGCTCGCCGGATATCCGACTTCCGACCTCGTCGAGCGACTGCAGATCACCGAGGACGAAATGCTGAAATGGTCGCAACTGGCGAATCGTCTCGCTGTGCCCTTCCACGTGGATGGCGTGATCAGCCAGTTCGACGGATACGAGGACCTCGCAGAGTTCGACTTCGCCGCCTACCGCGATCGCTACGGCAATATCGGCCGCCTGGACCTCATCCTCGAATCCGAGAACGATTCCACGAACAAGTACCGAGTGTCGAAACAACCCGACGTCGTCATGCTCGTCTACCTTCTGGGGCCGGAAGGAGTGCGACAGCAGCTCGATCAGCTCGGTTATCCGATCTCGCTGGCCGACCTCGAGCGCACCGTTTCGTACTATCTTGACCGAACCTCAGACGGGTCAACGCTCAGTAGGGTGGTCAACGCGTCGGTTCTCGCCCGCCTGGATGACGGCCGCGCATGGCCTCTGTTTCGTGAGGCCCTGATCGCGGACCTCGACGACACTCAGGGCGGAACGACCCGAGAGGGCATCCATCTCGGTGCCATGAGCGGCACTCTGGATCTGGTCATCCGCTGCTTCGCGGGCGTTGACTTCAGCGCGGGCGAGCTTCGCTTCACGCCGAAACTGCCCACCCAGCTCACAAGCTTGCGCTTCCAAATCGCCTTCAGAGATCATCGGATCGACGCAGCGTTGGACCAGAAGGGTCTCCGCCTGAGCGCGCGGCCAACTCGGGCGGCAGACATCCCAATCCGGGTCGGAACAACGGCGGTACTTCTCGCAGGAGGCGAGACTCGGGACTTCCCGAACGGCACTGCAGAAGCCGATGACAACGAAAGGAAGAGAACATGATTGCACGAGTGGCGGTGAACGGCTACGGAGTTATCGGAAAGCGGGTGGCGGATGCCGTTCTGCTTCAGCCAGACATGGAGTTGATGGGAATCGCCGACGTTGCGACGGACTGGCGGATCAAGGCGGTGGCTGACCGCCTGCCGGTCTATGCCTCCACGGAGGAGTCCGCAACAGCGATGCGAGCCGCCAACTTGCAGCCCCGGGGCTCCCTCGACGAGTTGCTTGCTGGATCTGACATCGTGATCGACACGACCCCCAAGCACGTCGCTGCCGGCAACCTCGAGCGGTACCGGTCCGCCGGAGTGAAGGTTGTGTTTCAGGGTGGAGAGTCCCACTCGACCACGGGTCACTCGTTCGTGGCCCAGGCGAACTACGCGAGTGCGCTCGGGCGGGAGATGACTCGTGTCGTGTCGTGCAACACGACTAGCATTGTGCGGGTACTGGGTGCTTTTGATGATTCTGGGCTGCTAGCGCGCGCTAGAGGGGTCTTGATCCGCCGTGCGACCGACCCGTGGGAGTCCCATCTCGGCGGAATCATGAACACCATGGTTCCGGAGCCGACAATTCCGTCGCATCAGGGCCCCGATGCCCAGACAATCCTCCCCGGTCTCGACCTCGTCACCATTGCGGCGAAGGGAGCTCACACTCAAACCCACAACCACTTCTGGACCCTGCAGCTGACCCGTGCCGCCTCCCGCGAGGAGGTAGTCGACGCGTTGCGGGTCGCACCGAGAATCGCATTCATCCGGATGTCGGACGGCCTCGTCGCGCTGAACTCGACGCTTGAGCTGATGAGGGATCTGGGTCGCCCCCGTGGGGACATGTGGGAGGTGGCGGTATGGGAGGATCTCATCACCGTTCAAGGCGACGAGGCGTTCCTGACATACCAGGTCTACAACGAGGCGATCGTCGTCCCTGAGACGATCGACGCGATCCGCGCCCTCCTGCGTCTGGCACCCGACGCGCACACCTCAATGGCGATCACCGATTCGACCCTGGGCATCCGCAAGGAGTTCTTCGCATCTAACTCGCCGTTGTGAAGGCCTGGTCATGAGATCGCCCCGGCCGTGGCGCATGCTGTGGGTGACCTTCGCCTGGGGATCCTGCTACCTCGCCATCTCGATCGGGCTGCAAGACGCGCCCGTGCTGTGGCTCGCTGCGCTGCGCACTTTGGTCGCCGCCGCTGTCTTGCTGACCGTGGCGGGAGTCCAGCGGGTAGCCCGTCCGCGCGGCCAGAGAACCTGGCTGCTTGTCGCGGTGATGGGGCTCGTCAATGTCGCCCTAGCCTACGGGGCCATGTTCAGCGGGATCATCGGGCTGTCCACGGGCGCCGCGTCAGTGCTCGCCAATGCACAGCCGCTTCTCATTCTTTTCCCCGCTTGGTTGTTCTTCCGAGAGGCGCCGACTCCACCCGTCCTTGCGGCGATGCTCGTGGGCGTGATCGGTCTGCTTCTCGTGGCGATCCCGACCGGCTTCGGCACCGGAGCCTGGCTGGCACTGACTGCATCACTCGCCGTGACAGCTGGAACCCTGATCTCGAGAATCATCGACGCTGAGCCCCTGACGGTCGCCGCCTGGCAGTTCGTGATCGGAGGGGTGGTTCTTGCAGTGGTCGCCCTGGCCGTCGAAGGGATTCCCCAGATCACCTGGAGCCCACGATTCGTGGTCGCGCTGCTCTACATGTCCGTGCTGGGCACCGCCGCCACGAATGTCGCGTGGATCACCGAGGCGCGCGCCGCGAGGCTCGACCAACTCACGACCTGGACGCTTCTGGTCCCGGTCTTCGGCGTCATCCTGTCGACAGTCGTGCTCCGCGAGGCACAAAGCGTGTGGGCCTGGATCGGGACCGGAGTCGTTGTGGCGGCACTCATCCTTCTCATCCTTACAGCCGGCCGGCCCCGATCCTCGGACTTCGGAATCCAAGCGCCCAAGCTGCAACTTCAGAAGGAGACCGACATTCCATCTAGCCCGGACGGGCGGATCGCCGGTGTGCTGCGCCGTCACGGTCACTGATAGCGTGCGACCTATCGGGCCGTCGGCCCCAGACGGCCTCGATTCTGTGAGGGCCGTGGACAGCCGGCTGCGTGCTCATCTGGACGCCGATGTGCTCTGCTCAGTCGCATCCGTCGTTCGGTCGTTCCAGGTCCACTCGCGGATCTCGGGTTGGTCTTCGCCGTGCTCGCGGATGTAGACGCGATGGTCGATCAGCGCGTTGCGCAGTTCTTCCCGGACGTGCGCGGACACGTCGCGTAACCGAGGCACACGGTCGATGACGTCGATGGCCAGGTGGTAGCGGTCGAGTTCGTTGAGCACGCACATGTCGAAGGGGGTGGTGGTGGTGCCCTCTTCTTGGTAGCCGTGGACGTGCAGGTTGGCGTGATTCGCCCGGCGGTAGGTGAGCCGATGGATCAGGGTCGGGTAGCCGTGGTATGCGAACACGACGGGTGTGTGCGTTGTGAACAGCGCGTCGAAGTCCTCGTCGGAGAGGCCGTGCGGGTGTGCCTTCTGGTCCTTCAACCGCATCAAGTCGACGACGTTGACCACCCGGATGCGCAGGTCGGGAAAATGGGATTTCAGGATCATCACTGCGGCGAGAGTCTCCATCGTCGGCACGTCACCAGCGCAGGCCATCACGACGTCGGGTTCCTGCCCATTGTCGCTACTAGCCCACTCCCAGATGCCGATGCCCTTGGTGCAGTGCTCGACCGCTTGGTCCATGGTGAGGAACTGCAGCTGAGGCTGCTTGCCGGCGACGATCACGTTGACGTACTGCCGACTGCGAAGGCAATGGTCGGCGACCGACAGCAGAGTGTTCGTGTCCGGCGGCAAGTACACCCGAATCACGTCGGGCTTCTTGTTCACGACGTGATCGATGAAGCCGGGGTCCTGGTGGGAGAAGCCGTTGTTGTCCTGGCGCCACACATGGGAGGTGAGCAGGTAATTCAGGGAGGCCACCGGGCGCCGCCACGGGATTCCGTTGGTGGTGGTCAACCATTTGGCGTGCTGGTTGAACATCGAGTCGACGATGTGAATGAAACCCTCGTAGCAGGAGAAGAATCCGTGCCGGCCGGTGAGCAAGTAGCCCTCCAGCCAACCCTGCAGGGTGTGCTCGGAGAGGATCTCCATCACCCGGCCGTCGACGGCCAGGTGATCGTCGTCGGCGACGGTGGCGGCATTCCAGGCACGGTCGGTGGCCTCGAGGACGGCGTCGAGCCGGTTGGAGTTGTTCTCGTCGGGGGCGAAGACCCGGAAATTGTCCATGTTGTCGAACATCACGTCGCGCAGAAGTCCGCCGAGCACCCGCGTGGACTCGCCGGTGACCGTCCCGGGGGTGGGGACCGGCACGGCATGGTCGCGGAAGTTGGGCATCCGCAGATCGCGCAGCAGACTGCCGCCGTTGCTGTGCGGGTTGGCGCTCATCCGCCGATTCCCGGCCGGATGCAGGGTCGCGATCGCCTCGATCGGTGCCCCTGCGTCGTCGAAGAGCTCCTCGGGACGGTAGCTGCGCATCCAGGACTCCAGAACGGCCCGGTGCTCGGCATTCTCCCGGGCCCGGGTAAACGGCACTTGGTGCGAGCGCCAATTGCCCTCGACCTTCTTGCCGTCGACCTCCTTCGGGCCGGTCCAGCCCTTCGGGGAGCGCAGCACGATCATCGGCCACAGCGGACGGCGCGTGTCCCCGTTGCGGGCGCGGTCCTTGATCTTGCGGATCTCGTCCATGCAGGCGTCCAGGGCGCGGGCGAAGTCCTGGTGCATCTGCGCGGGGGCGTCCCCTTCGACGTAGAACGGGGTATGCCCGTAGCCGCGCAGCAGATGGTCCAACTCTTCGGGGCTGATCCGCGCCAGCACGGTGGGGTTGGCGATCTTGTACCCGTTCAGGTGCAGGATCGGCAGCACCGTCCCGTCCCGGGCGGGGTTGACGAACTTGTTGGACTGCCAACTGGCCGCCAGCGGACCGGTTTCCGCCTCCCCGTCGCCGACCACCGCGGCGACGATCAGGTCGGGGTTGTCGAACGCCGCGCCGTAGGCGTGCGACAGGGCGTACCCCAATTCGCCGCCCTCGTGGATGGACCCGGGAGTCTCAGGGGCGACGTGACTGGGAATTCCGCCGGGGAAGGAGAACTGCCGGAACAGGCGGCGCATGCCGACGGCATCCTGGGTGATGTCCGGGTAGGTCTCGGTGTAGCTGCCCTCCAACCACGCCGCCGCGACCGGGCCGGGCCCGCCGTGACCTGGGCCCATGACGTAGATGGTGTCGAGATCGCGCTGCATGATTGCCCGGTTCAGATGCGCGTAGATGAAGTTCAAACCCGGCGTGGTACCCCAATGCCCGAGCAGACGAGGTTTGATGTGCTCGGGCAGTAGCGGCTCGCGCAGCAGAGGATTGTCCAACAGATAGATCTGGCCCACTGAGAGGTAGTTGGCGGCCCTCCACCAGGCGTCGATCAGCTCGAGCTGAGACGCATCGAGAATGTCGGGGCCCAGCAACGTTTCGGTCATCAGATGCCCTGTTCTACTTCTGCCGCGGTTGGCTCGCGTGGGGTGTCGACCGGGTGGCTGGCGGACTGTTTGGGCTGTGCGGGCAGGCGCAGCCGCCGAAGGAGAAGCGCATTGATGGCGACGATCGCGCTGGACCCCGACATGGAGATAGCGGCGATCTCGGGGCTGAGCATGAGTCCGACGCCTGCGAAGACTCCGGCGGCGATGGGCAGCGCGATGGCGTTGTAGCCTATCGCCCAGCCCAAGTTTTGCCGCATCTTTCGCACAGTTCCTTTGCCGATGCGCAATGCGATCGCAACATCCAACGGATCGGAGCGCATCAGGACGACATCGGCGGTCTCGATCGCGACATCGGTTCCTGCACCGATGGCGATGCCGAGGTCAGCTTGTGCGAGAGCCGGTGCGTCGTTGACTCCGTCGCCCACCATCGCCACCTTCTTGCCAGCAGCCTGCAGCTCCGCGACCTTGGCAGATTTGTCCTGCGGGAGCACCTCGGCGATGACCGTGTCGATGCCCAGCATCGTGGCGATCCGTTGGGCTGTCGCCTCGTTGTCGCCGGTCAGCATGGCAACCTCGATGCCGGCGCCGTGGAGAGCAGTGATCGCCGCTTGGGCGGTATCCCGGGCAGCATCGGCTAGCGCGATCACACCTGCTGCTTTCCCGTCAACGGCGACGAGCACCGCGGTGCGTCCGGTAGACGCCAACTTCTCGCGCTGGTCGGCGATCGCGCTGATGTCGACACTTTCGGCTGCCATGAGTTTCCGGTTGCCGACTAGCACCCGCCGACCGCGGACTGTGGCGCCGGCACCATGTCCAGGGACGTTGCGGAACTCGGTGGCCGCGATCTTCTCGGCGCCTTGGGCTTCGGCGTAGGTGACGACCGCTGCGGCGAGGGGATGCTCGGATTCCCGCTCAACCGCTGCCACTAACGCCAGGAGTTCTTGGCGGGGGATGCCTACTTCGATGAAGTCCGTCACCTCCGGCTCGCCTTTGGTGAGGGTGCCGGTCTTGTCCATGACGACCGTGTCAATATGGGCCGCCGATTCCAGCGCTGCGGCGTTCTTGAACAGCACGCCACGTTTGGCGCCGAGGCCGGTTCCCACCATGATCGCGGTCGGGGTTGCCAGGCCGAGGGCGTCAGGACAGGTGATGACCACCACGGTGATGGCGAACAGGAGTGCGGCCTGGGGTGTTGCGCCGAGGAGCAGCCACGCGGCAAAGGTGAGGCTGCCGCCGATGAGGGCGACGAGCACCAGCCAGAACGCGGCACGGTCAGCGAGGCGTTGGCCGGGAGCTTTGGAGTTTTGCGCTTCCTGGACCAAGGCGACGATCTGCGCCAAAGCGGTGTCGGCTCCGACCTTGGTGGCTCGAACCCGCAGGGTTCCGGTGGTGTTCACTGTCGCGCCGATGACCGCAGACCCGGTCGACTTCGCCACCGGCAGGCTCTCGCCGGTGACCATTGATTCGTCGACATCCGAGTCGCCCTCCTCGACCGTTCCGTCGGTCGGGATCTTCGCGCCCGGGCGCACGAGCAGCAGATCCCCGGGCACCACCTCGGCGGTGGGGACTTCGACCGGCTCGCCGTCGCGGAGGACGATGGCTCGCGCGGGTGCGAGTTCGAGCAGGGTGCGGATGGCGTCGTTCGCACCGCCGCGGGCACGCATCTCAACCCAGTGCCCCAACAGCACGAACGAGGTCAGCACGGTGGCGGCTTCGTAGAACACTTCGCCGCCGCCGGTGAGGGTCACGGCGAGGCTGTAGATCCAGCCGGCTCCGACACCGACGGCGACCAGCACCATCATGTCCAGGGTCCGTGCACGCAAGGCCCGGAACGCACCGTCGAAGAAGATCCAGGCTGAGTAGAAGATCACCGGTAGCGACAGGATCAGTGAGAAGACGTCGTCGCGCAGCCCGAAGGGGGCGGGCACGGTGAACCCGAATACCTGGCGGCCGATGGGTGACCACAGGATGATGGCAGCGGAGAGGATTGAGGCCACCAGGAAGCGGTTGCGCATGTCGCGAATCATGGAGGCCATCGACATTCCCGCGTGGCCGCCGCCGTGGCCCATGACGTCTTGGCTAGTCCGGGAGGGTGCTGGGTGTCCCGCGTGGGAGTCGCCGGTCGCCGGCCCGCCTGCCGCAGTCATCGGGCCCGAATGCTGCATGGCAGCGTGCGCCTTGGGGTCCATGTGCGCGTGGTCCACGTTCGTCGGTCGGGCGGCGGATCCCGGAGTCGCGGCTGCGTCCGCGCCGGGTTCGGTGGCGGCCGACTTGAGTGCTCTGTCCAAGGCGGGGTCGCAGATATGTTGGGGAACCGATTGCCCGGCGCAGTGGTAACCGCACTCGAGGATCCACCTACGCAGGTGGGCTTGTGATGTCGTTTCGGGGTCGTACGTAACGTTGGCGGTTTGGGCGACCGGGTTGGCCTCCACCGAGACGACCCCGGGTTGGCGGCGAAGGGTCGCCTCGACGACGGCTTTCGAGGAGGCCCACTGGACGCCGGAAACTTCCAGGACGACGGTTCGATTGTCGGTGCTCATCTGCGACTTCTCTCTCGCGGGTTGGGTTAGGAGGCCAGGTAGCCGAGGATGGTCATCATCCCGGACTCGGCGTGGTAGATGTTGTGGCAGTGTGCTGCCCACAGACCCGGGTTGTCGGCATCGAACTCGACGGTCAGGGTTCTGCCCGGCAGGACGATCGAGGTGTCCTTCCGCGGGCCGCCGCCGACATGCTGGTATGTGTGCCCGTGCAGGTGGAATGGATGCCACATCGTGGTCGTGTTTTCTACTCGCAGGCGCACCCGCTCACCCTGCAGCACGTTGAGCGCCCCAGCCATGGGGTTGCTCGGGTCAAAGCGGTGACCGTTGATTCCCCAGTCGTAGGCCATCATCGACCCGGTCAGCGCAGCGGTCAGTTCGCGGTCAGCGCTCTTCTTGACCAGGGAGACGCTTTCGGGAGCGGAGAGCATTGCTGCCGTCAACACCGTCCCGGACAGTTCTGGGATCGACGCCCCTGCCACCGGCTGCGCGCCGGTACCGGTGCGGACGATCGCTAGGGCAGTGGCGCTCTTGCCTTCTGCGGAGGCGATGAGCGGGAACGCCCCATCGGCTAGTGTCACGATGGCGTCGTAGCGTTCGCCCATGCCGATCAGGATTGCATCGGTGTCGACGGGGTTCACCGGGTACCCGTCGCTGTGGGTCACGCTCAGGCGGTGACCGCCGAGAGCGACACGGAAAGCAGTGTCGCTGGCTGCGTTGATGATGCGCAGGCGGACCCGTTTGCCTGGAGTGCTAGTGAACGTCTCGGGGTCGGCGGAAGGGTGCCCATTGATGAGGAAGTACGGGTAGGCGACGTCTCCGGAGTCGCCGCCGAGCAGGTCGGAGCGGGTGCCCATCATCATGTGGCTGCTCGAACCACTCATCATCCCGCCCATCCCGCCGCTGAGCTCTTTGAGTACGTCGTCTGGGGTGCCGGTGACGCCGTCGAGCCAGTCATCAAGAACGACGACCCATTCGTCGTCGTAGCTGAGGGGCTCATGCGGGTCTTCGACGATCAGGACGCCGTAGAGGCCTCGATCCAGCTGCGGCCCGACGTGGGGGTGGAACCAGTAGGTCCCAGGCTGGTCGGCGATGAAGTCGTAGACGAAGTCGCTGCCGGCCGCGACGGGGTCTTGGGTTGCTCCGGGCACCCCATCCATGTCATTGCGCAACTGGAGGCCGTGCCAGTGCACGGAAGTGTCGGTCGGAAGTTTGTTGTGCAGTGTCGCCCGGAGGGTGTCGCCGGCGCCCAGCCGGATTGTGGGCCCCGGGATGGTGCCGTAGCTCCAGGTGTTCGCGGTGGTTCCGGCAAGATCGATCTGAGAAGGGGCAGCAGTCAGGTCAAGGGTGGTGATCCGACCGGTGCCGCCACGAGCTGCTTCGGCGCTGCGCACGGCAGCGCCGGCCGGGGTGAGGTAGCGCGGCGGGGCTGCGCACGACGCCAGCGTCATGGCAGCGAGTGCGCCGGTGCCGACGGCGAGGAAGCCGCGGCGGGTGAGGCTAGCGTTGGAGAATGCTGAGTCCATGAGTGTCCCATCGTTTGTAAATCAATGCTCGTCTAGTCGACGCGGTTGCGGGAGGGTCGAAAGTCCCCACACTTTCGCCAAGACCGAGTCGATACTCGCCGCATCGAGTGTTGACTCGATCATCGGCTAGTGTGAGCGCGCGTGGTGACCAGTGGCGCTGTTCAAATCGGCATCCGTGAACTCGACTACGGCCAGCCAAGCTGCCCATGTGCCGTGCCATTCGCGGGGCAGCTTTGGGGCGAAGGGATGCGGCGAAAGTCACCAACAACATGAAGGTCGCGCCGGGGGACATCTGCGCAGCGAGGGCAAGCTGAGTCACCCCGCCTGGAGTGTCGAGAATCGACGGGTTGGTGGTTACATTGAGCGCCCTGAGCCATTCATCCGAGTTGGCCATGTCGCCGGTGTCGAGCTCCCCGGAGAACGGGACGGGAGCGCCTCGGTCGCTCGAGGGGATTTCCGTGATTCTGCCGCCCCAGGAAGGGATGTCGTGGCCAAGAGGAGGGGTCGCGGCCGTGCCTGCCGTCCGCCCGTGAGGAGGGTACGCCGAATTCACGATCCGACCGCCTCCTTTAGCCAGGCGTAAGGGTCAACGGCATCCGTTCCGTTGAGCCGGACTTCGAAGTGAAGGTGAGCGCCTGTACTGAGCCCGGTGCTTCCGACGAGACCGACCGTCTGGGCAACCGTCACCCTATCCCCCACATTGAGCGTCCGTGAGCCGGCGAGCATGTGCGCGTACAGACTGCTGACCTTCTGCCCGCCGATGACATGGTCGATCACCACGTAAACCCCGTAGGAAGTGCCCCCGTCGCTGGCCTCGGAGACGACGCCGTCGGCCATCGCCTGAACCGGCGTCCCAACGCCAGGGTTCATGTCGAGTCCGGTGTGGAACCCTGGCCACGGATCAGTTCGATACCCAAACCCGCTACTTATCGGCACTCCCAAAATGAATGGCCACTGAACGGGCGAACTGGGATCGTTGATGAAAGTGTCGGCAGTTGTCGAATAGGGCTGAAGTCCTCCCTGGAGAACCCTGGTCACCATGTAGTTGTCCCGGTCGACGGTGACACTCGAAATATCCGAGCCGGCTGTGAATGTTTGAGGCGTCCCGCCCGCCGGTGCCGATGGTGCTGATTGGTCGTCGTCGCTAAGGCCATACGCGGGGAGCCCGAAGGTGAGCACCAAAAGAGCAGCAGAGACCGCGGCAGTGGTGCTGCGCAGCATGCTGGCGAACTCACGAACGCCCACTCGAGCCTTCTGCTTCCGCGGCCCGGCTCGGCGGAGATCGCGGCGCCGGCGAGCGGCGTTGCTGTGGAGTTTGGAATTACTCAAGATTCACTCCCTGTCGCCCGCGAACGCCGGTCTGGTGACGTGAGGAACGATGAGGCCGTAGGGCTCTCGACGTCGATGGGGCATCGCCCGAGAGGGTTGCGCTGGGAGAACACGAGGCATTGCGCGCCGATGTCGTGCCGTTCGTTGCGGAAGACTTGGACTGCACTCGCTGGCGCCTCGCGGCTGGGTTAGTAGTCGTTGGTGCGAACTCACGATCGGTCTCAGTGCTGCGCGGACCGGCGAGCGTCACGGTCTGGAGAGCGCTGAACAGGATTGGGGGGTCAGCGAGGGCGAGTATCAGCGGCCAGTGGGGTCCTTTCGGCAGTCCGGCGGGTGAGCTCATATCGGCAGCACCGTCCCGCCGATGAGGTTTTGCATGGAGTAGATGATCTCGGTCCACACGCCGGTGACCATGAGGGCTCCAATCGCGATCATTGTCACACCACCCGCGACGTTGATCGCGCGAATATGGCGACGGAGGATGGCGACCGCGGTGGTGGCCCACCCGAGTCCGGCGGCGAGCACAAGGAACGGTACACCGAGCCCGACACAGTAGATGGCGGTGAGGAGAGCACCGCGGGCAGCCGAGCCGGTTCCGATGCTCAAGGCGGAGATTGCTGCGAGAGTGGGGCCAAGGCAGGGGGTCCAGCCGAGCCCGAACACGATCCCGAGAAGTGGTGCGCCAGCGATACCAGTTCGCGGACTGACGGAGAGTTTCGCGGTGCGCTGGAAGACCCTGAACATGCCGATGAATACCAGACCCATGAGGATGACGACGACTCCGAGGATTCGGGTAAGGAGGTCTTGCCAGCGGAACAGCCAGCCTCCCAACGATCCGAATGCGGCCCCGTAGGCGACGAACACTAAGGTGAAGCCGAGGATGAACAGCGCGACGCCGATCATGGGCCGCCACCGCGAGGTGGCGGCTGACGACCCGGTGACATAGCCCAGATAGCCGGGCACCAAGGGGAGCACGCACGGGGAGGCGAAGGACACCAGCCCGGCGAGCAATGCGAGCGGGATGGCAATCCACAGTTGCCCGTCAGCGATCACTCCACCCATCTACTTGGCACCTTCGGCTAAGGCGTCCTCGATGAGAGTCGCCAGGGTGATGCGTGAGGGGATCCGGCCAACGATCCGCGCGGTGGCGCGCCCCTCCCTGTCGAGGACGATTGTGGTTGGAACGGCGTTGGGTGCGATCTGCCCGGCGAAGGCGAGCTGCACGCTGCTCCCGTTTGCGTCGATGATCGAGGGGTAGGTGATGCCGAACTTGTTCGCAAATGCGGTCGCGGTAGCGGCGCTGTCGCGGACGTTGACGCCGATGAAGACCACACCGTCAGGCGCGAACTGCTCATACAGTGCCTCAAGGTCCGGGGCCTCGGCCCGGCAGGGCGGGCAGGCGGCGTACCAGAAGTTGACCACGACCACCGACCCCAACCAGTCGGTCGAGTTCGCTGCAGCGTCATCTTCCAACTTTCCCGCGAACACGATCGGGTCGCCCCGATCAGCGGCCGCGATCTCGGTGATTGTGTCATCTGCGCTCGAGGTCGAGCCCGCCGGCCCAATGTTCGATGCCGCCGTGCAGCCGGCTAAAAGAACCGCGAGCAGAGCGGCTGCCGCAACCGAGGTGGCAGTGCGCTGGCGGATCATTTGTGCACCTTGAGCACAACCCAGGTCGCGCCGCTGTCGTCGGTATAGGCGATGCCGCGATCGTCAGCAACGTAGAGGCGGGCGCCGGCGACGGCGAGCGCCTGCGGTGTCCCCTCGACGGTGTGGCCGTGAACCCAGTCCTGGCCCGCCGGACGGGTCCAGATCGTGCCGCTGGTGTCGATGCCGGCAAGCGTGCCGTCGCCGTCGCCCGCGATCAGATAGAGGCCGGGTGCGTCCAGGTCGATCGTGAACGTGTCACCGTCATCATCGCTGATCGCAAGCCCCTCCGCGGTGGTGGCATAGAGCTGATCATTAACCGCGAGCATGTCGCGGGCGCTCAATGCGGCACCTGCGCTCCAAGTGACACCACCGTCGAGGCTGCGCTTTACTCGCCCCTCGGATGCGTCGTACCCGAACACGCGAGGATCACCTTCGCCCGAGGTGGTCACAGTTAGGCCATGGAAGTCGACCTGGCCTGTGAGCGAGACATTGCTCCAAGTCTCCCCAACGTCAGTGCTGGTGATCAGCCCGAGGTTCGGGCTACCGAAGGTTGCCGGGGTTGTGGGTCCGGGGTGACCTGATGCGTAGGTGATCCCGTTGGCGAGGGTGAACCCCATGGGGTCGAAGTCGAGGCCGCCGATCGGCCCGGCTGCTGCAGTTGCGCCGCCGGAGCCGATGGTGAGCCGGTACAGGCCTTCGTGGGTGGCGATCAGCAGGGTCCCGTCGCTTGCGTCCGGAACGAGCTCGTGGATGTGCTGAAAGGCCGAGGTTGGCGCTTCGCTCGGACCCGCAGTCG
Source organism: Actinomycetota bacterium (assembly GCA_020160805.1). Lineage (GTDB taxonomy): Bacteria > Actinomycetota > Actinomycetes > Actinomycetales > Dermatophilaceae > Nostocoides_A > Nostocoides_A veronense. Next base: position 54,597 of record JAIUPO010000019.1, read on the forward strand.
GAGTGGCAGCTGGGGAGCAGCCAGTGAGGAACAGCGTCGCCGCAATGACTGCTCCGACGGCGGAACTGAGGGCGATGACTCGTGTGGCATTCATCGTGTTCCCATCGAGCCGAAACCAATGAGTGCTGCCCCCAGCGCGACCGCGAGGAGCACTAGGCAAGTAAGAAAGATGGCGATGGTGCGTGTTTCCAAAGGGGTAAATCCAATCCAGGTCGGAGTTAGACGAGGGGGCGGTAGCCTGGCATCCAGGAAAGGATGCAGGGCGACGTGAAGCAGACCTCCAAAGGGTGGCATTCGTTGTGGTCGCTATGGATGATCGACCGATGACGAACCAGACGGTCAGTCCGAGGAGCGCCGCTCGGAGCGAGTGACCACAATGCGTTGGGCCAGAATTCTTCGATCATGTTCGAGTGTTCGATGTGGGGCGCTTGCGTCCTGCGAGGATCGCACCGAAGATCAGCAGAACGCCGCCCATGGGGTAGCCCGCCGCGAGGTCCATCCAGCCGGGAGGCTGTCCCGGGCCAAAAGCCTCGAGATGCGCCAGCCAGTGCGTAATTGCGACGACGGCCCCGGCCAGCATGAGAGCCTGACCGACTCGCACCAACCGACGGTGCAGGCGCCAACTCTTCTCTGGGTCGTACGGCGCAGGAGTGTTCTTGTTCGGGGGGTTCATGATGCAGCGGTACCTTTCTTTTGGAGCGAACGGGACTGTTGGTGAAGTGAGTTCTCATGCTGGATTGTGAAAGACCCAATGGCCGCCTCAAGGGCAGGGTCGTCTCCGCGCGATAGACCTCCGTATTCGACAGTGAGGCACTGGGGATTCTTGCTAGCGCGCACCCAGATGCGACGGCGGGGAACGAAGAAGGCGGCTCCGAGACCAGCAATGACCGTGATCGCGAAGAACAACATGAAACCCTTGGTCGGATCGTGTGAGATGTCAAACGACGCGAACCGCTTCGTGTCTAGGAATTCCACGCTGCCGAGTCCATCGGGAAGCTGTGCTGATTCGCCGGGTCGAATCTCGATGGCAGAATTTGCGGTACCGCGCCCTGCGATCTGAGTCATCATGGAGGTATCGAGTGCGTAGACCGACTTGGGATTTCCGGTACTGAGCCCAAGATCGCCCGTGTAGACGTTGAGGGTGAGCACCGGGTTTTGCAAGTCCGGATAGATAGAAGCGAACGCTCCGTTCGTCGAGGCGGCCTTTGTCGGGTAGAAGAAGCCGATCATTCCCACCTGCTCGGCGAGGCCGTCGGGCACTTTGATGACGCCGAGGCTTGTGAGGTTTGCATCCTGAGGGAGGAAGGGGACGGTGTCCGTGAACACGACGTCGCCTGCGGGGTTCTTCACGACTATCTCGGGGGCATATCCGTTGCCCAAGAGATACACCTCGGTTGAATCGATCGTGAGCGGCTCGTTAACCTGAATTCTTGAGCGCACGGCCTGCGGTGCGTTCTGTTCTTGTGTGCTGACGGACGCCGTGTAGTCGGTGATGAATCCGAGGGTCGAAGGGTTGTTCTCAACGTAGGTGACGGAGAACGCGTTCAGGGTCAGGGAGTACGGCTCGAGCTGAGAGTCGCTGAAGAATCGTCCCGGAGTGAAGGAGTCGTAGGCGGACCGGGTGTTGACAAAGGTTTGGCCCTCGACCACCACGCGTTGACCGGTATAGGTGAATCCGCCCCCGATGGCGACGGTCAGCAGGATTCCTATAAGAGCCAAGTGAAAGACCAGATTTCCGGTCTCACGCAGATACCCGCGCTCTGCTGAGACGGACGCTGTGTCAACCTCGTCGACCGGGTTGTCGTTTTCATACAGACGGGTTCGGTACCGCTGGGCTCGGAGGACGCCCTCAGCCGCGCGAATGGCTGTGATCGGCTCGACTGCGTTCTCGGCGAGCGTGAAGATGCGACGCTCGTAAACGGGAAGCCGCGCCATGTTTCTGGGGGTTCGTGGAGGGGACTGCCGCAAAGCGATCCAATGATGCCGAGTGCGGGGTATGACGCACCCGATCAGGGAGATGAACAGCAGGAGGTAGATCGCCGAGAACCACACTGAGGTGTAGACGTTGAAGAGCTGCAATGCATCTATCGTCTTCGCGCCTGATGGGTTGGATTTGAAGTATTGAATTACACCGTTCGGGTCTGACGAACGCTGGGGGAACAGCGATCCGGGGACCGCCGCTAGTGCGAGAAGCAGAAGCAGAAGCAGCGCGGTTCGCATACTCGTGAGTTGGCGCCACGACCAGCGAGCCCACCCGAGGACGCCCAGCGGCGAGGATACGACCGTCGACGTTGCGCCGCGATCGAAGTGGTCGTCGGGTCGGCCACTCGTCTCGCCTGCTTCCTCATCGACCCTGCCCGTGCGGAGCATCATTGTTGGTTGACCTTCGAGGGTATGTCGAGGGTCTGATCCTTGACCGTATCGGACGGGCTGTTGCTGCGATTCAGGTAGATGGCGAGGATGCAGGCACCGACAACAGCGGCCCCGCCTGCGGTGATGATGTTGATCTTCACGCCGAGAAGCTCCAGCTCGGTGGGGTCCAGGCGGAAGGATTCGAACCAGGCCCGGCCGATGCCGTACCAGATGAAATAGGTGCCTATGGCGAATCCGCGACGACGTCGGGTGAGCCGTTCTATTCCGAGGATCACAAGAATGCCCGCGAGGTTCCACAGCATCTCGTAGAGAAACAGGGGGTGGAAAAGGGTGCCTGTCGGCAACCCGTCCGGGAAGGCTGGGCTGTTCGGGTTGATCTCCAGGCCCCACGGGAGGGTTGTCGGGGTTCCGTACAGCTCCTGGTTGAAATAATTGCCGATACGCCCGATGGCCTGAGCCAAGAGGAGACCGGGCGCGAGAGCATCGGCGAATACAACGAACGGCACTCCGCGGCGCCTCGCGCCAATCCATGCCCCTAACGCGCCGAAGGTGATCGATCCGAAGATGGCCAGCCCACCTTCCCATACGTAGAGCACCCTCCAGAGATCCGCGCCCGCGTAGAAATAGTCATTTGGGTGCGTGAACACGTGGTACAGGCGTCCGCCAAGTATTCCGATCGGCACGGCCCAGATTGCGATGTCCAGGGCAGCGCCGCTGGGAAAATCCAATCGGCGCATGCGCCGTCCGGTGATGGCTGTTGCCGCGGCGATCGCGGCAAGCATAAAGAGCGCGTAGAAGTGGATCCGCAACGGCCCAATGTCAATGAAGCTAATGTCGGGACTGGGGATGGCTATCGGGAGCATGGAACGGTTCCCGCCTCTCGGATGGCTGCGGTGCGTAGTCCGGGCGCAGGTGTCATTGCTCGGCGACCGCATCGCTTATCAGCGTGTTCAAAATGGACCTGTCCAGCCTTCCGACGATGCGCGCGGCGACACGCCCTTGCCGGTCAACCACCAGGGTGGTCGGCACCGCATCAGGAGCAATCTCGCCAGCGAAGGCCAGCTGAATCTCGCCGCCGTCAGCGTCCAAGAAGGACGGATACGTGATCCCGAACTTGTCAGCGAAAGACCGCGCGGTCCCGGCTTGATCCCTTACGTTTACTCCGACAAACTGCACGCCGTCAGGCTGGTACTTGATGTTGAGAGCCTCAAGATCGGGTGCTTCATCGCGACACGGGCCGCACCCGGCGTACCAGAAGTTGACTACGACAACGCCGCCTAGCCAGTCTTCGGACGACCCGCTGGTGCCGGTGTCAAATGTCCCCGAGAAGGGGATCGGCTCACCGCGCTCAGCTGCGCGGATCTCCGTCACCGGGCTGACCGAGGAGTAGCCCGAACCGGCACTGCCTGCGAGAGAGGGGGTTTCCATGCACGCACTCAGACCGAGCAGAAGTACTGCTGATATTGCTGCGGTTCGCAGGATCGCTTTCGCTCGAACGGATTGCCGCGGCCTTCTCGCAACCCGATCTTCGCTTTCATGCAGGCATGCGGCTTCGTCGGAGTTGCCTGGGTAGGAGCGGGGATTCATGGTTGTCCTAACGACTGAACGAGGAGCGGATGGAGGGCCGCGGTGGAGCACAGGCCACCGCGGCCCGGACTAGTGCCTGGCAGCTACTGCAGGGTGCCGAGGAGGTCCTTCATGCGGGTGATCTCAGCCGTCTGGTCGTTGACAATCTTTTGCGCGAGGGCAAGCGCATCAGCGTTCTGGCCGTCCTGCAGTTCTGTCTTGGCCATGTCGATGGCACCCTGATGGTGCACGGTCATCTGCGCGAGGAACAGCTTGTTGGCTTCCGAGCCGGAGGCAGCCTCCAGAGCAGTCATGTCCGCATCGGACATGGTTCCGCCCATGTCCATACCGTCCATTGAGCCACTGGTTCCCCAGCTGGTGAGCCAGCCGTTCATTGTGTCGATCTCTGGGCCTTGGGCGTCCTTGATTGTCTGCGCGAGCTCGGTGACGCGCGCATCTACACCGTCCTTGTCAAGGATCATCTGAGCCATCTCGACAGCCTGCTCATGGTGGGCAACCATTTGCATGGCGAAGGCAATGTCGGCGTTGTTAGCTTTGGAGGAGCCGGATGAGCTGGAGGTCGAAGGCGAGGAGCCGCCCCCCATGTCCATGCCCTCCATCGAGCATCCGGTAAGGGCTAAAGTCGTTGCGAGAACACCGGAAATGAGGGCGATTGTGCGGATTTTCACTGTGATTCTTTCTACTAGTCGAATGATTTGAGTCGCTCGCCGCGTGCGGCGTTGGCCCGGCTTGACCGGGCAGCGAATCAGGTTCGACTAATAGAAAGGATGTGTAACGAGGGGGGCGACAGGGGGGGTAACGCGGAAAGTCGGGCACCGATCGCCTGTAGAACTACGGCAGCAGCGCGGAACCGGAAAAAGAAGACGCGGAAGATGATGAGGATCGCTGAAACTAGCAGTGCAAGCAGGCATGCCATGCCGAGCATGTCGTGTGTTGGTCCGCACGTCTCGGCGCACCCTTCGGGCGCCGGCTCGTCGTTGTGCATGTTCACGAGAGTCGGGTAATCCGCGACTGAAGCGCTCATGGAATGAGCCTCTGGGGCTAGAGACTCCGACGCGAGGAAGTGCATGGCTAGAAGACCGATGAGAATCGCGGGCACTGCGAACAGGGCTATCACCACACGCCGCCAGCTGGAATGTGGACGTGACGAAAGCGCCATGATGGCATTCATCTCGCCCGCCTTCCACTCCGCCATCCCCCTAGGTTACTTGCTAAAGCGTTCGCCGAACCTGTAAATCAGCCGACCGCGGCAGACGCGAGACTTTTCTACTCACCTACGTTGCTCGATGAGCGCGGCAATAAGTGCCGCCGCAGCGTCGAGTGTGAACTGCTCGGATCGTGTTGCGGCATCCGGATATCCAACAGTGAACAAGCCCGGCACCGGCCGGCCGGTGAAGGCTGGGCCAGCTCGCTCGGACTTGTCGGCACGACGCACCGACAGCTCGGATGCGAGCCCACTGTTATGCCAGATCGCGTCGTTGGCGACTACGATGTTGCGCGCCGCGATGGTCCCGGCCGATGTGACAAGTGTCAGATCTTCGCCCTTGGGCCCGTAGCTGATCGACACCACCCGTGGCGTCGCTGCAGGACTGAGATCGCCTTCGCCGGTCGTCTCGATTTCATTGGGGTCGATGATCACGAAGTCCAGTCCTTCGATGAGGCCAGTGTTCGTGAGTGCGGTGCCGATCGCTGCCGCGACTATGCCTGTTCCCAAGACATGCACGCGCTTATCGCGCAGCGGATCGCTCGATCGCTGTGCGCGAGCGTCTCGGTCGTCAATCATCGGTGAGGCAGCGATGGCTGCGAAATCGACGACGGGGTCAGGATCACAGCGACGGCGACATCGAAACGATGGAAATTAGAATGCCCGGACGGCTCCGTGAGGTTGCCAGTGTTGTTGTCGTCCGAGGAGCAGCCGGTGAGGAGCATCATCGCGCTGGCGACAGCCCCGACGGCGGAAGCGAACGTCGTCACTTTTGTGCGGTTCATGCTGGTCACATAGTGGCCGTAGCAATTAGAGCTGAGCCGAGTACGACTGCAAGGAGCACCAAGCACACAAGGAAAATTGCAATTGACGGAGAGTTCATTACACCTACCCAATCCACGGAGAATTGTCGAGAACGGGGGTGGGCGGGCCGAAGCCAAGGGGCATCTGCCCGCCCAGCTCGCTAGAGCGTGTCGAGAATGCTCTGCATCGTTGCGATCTCCGCCGTCTGGGCATCGAGAATCGCCTTGGCTAGGGTGAGAGCGGGTGCGTTCATGCCCGCCGACAGCTCCTCGTTGGCCATATCGATTGCACCCTGGTGGTGCTGGATCATCTGCTGAAGGAATAGCTTCGACGAGTCAGGGCCGGAGGCGTTGGTGAGCGCGTCCATCTCGTCGGGCGACATCATTCCGTTCATCACCATCCCTTCCATTGGCTCCGGCGCGGCCAGACCCCAGGTCTCTAGCCAAGAGGTCATTGTGGTGATCTCGGGTCCTTGGGCTGCTTTGACTTGTGTGGCTAGTTCAACAACACGGGAGTCGACATCTGTCTTGTCAAGCAGAATGTCGGCCATCTCGACCGCCTGCTGATGGTGCGGAATCATCTGCATGACAAAGGCTATGTCTGAGTCGTTGAATTGGGGGGCGGCATTTGAAGGCGAATCCATGCCCGGCATCCCCGGCATGTCCGAGGGCATGGTTGTGGTTGTGGTTGCGCTGCAGCCCGCGAGGACGAGTGCAATAGTGAGGGCGCTCGCAGCCAGCGCGGCGGTTCGGAAGTTCATCAGAGTCCTATCTCTTTCAGTGGAATAACAGAATTCGGGCACCCGGTGGGGTGAATACGGTCTGGGCGGGCCAGATCGCACGAATCAGGTCCGGCTGATCGAGAGAACGTGCAGTGATGGGGGATTAGGGGGAGCTAACGCAGCAACCGTCAGGCGGAGTGGTCTGAGTATTCGCGTGAGAGTCGGCCAGCCGGTAAGTGCCGGATGCAGGGCGAACAGAATCACTCCCGCGAGGAGAGCGAGAACACACAAGATCCCGAGCATGTCATGGCTGGGCATGCACACCCCGCCGCAGTCATCCGAGACAGGGCTAGGGTCAGGGCTCGGAGCTATCGCCATTTCGTCTACCGCAGCCGCCGCTAGTGAGACGCTGGAGTGGTGATCGGCGGTGTCGGCCATGTTCCCGGTGGTGAGGACGTGCATGGCCAGAAGCCCAATAAGGATCGCAGGCACCGCGAACAGAGCAAGCGCCAAGCGGCCACGCGGGGAGGCGCGGAGCGCAACAAGGATCGCTTTCATATCCGCACCTCCTTCGCGATTGGTGAACTTTCTAAGCCTAATGTCCGCATCAGGGTGGGTTGCGCCAAGGGTTCGGTCGGTGCTGTGGAGGGTTTCGATTGCTGGTGCTGGTCGCGAGCTCATGGATCGCAATTGGTGGCTACCGAGTCGCGGTACGGACGGTCCGTCTCGATCTTTGCACGGCCGCGATCAACCACCCGACGAGGGCCGCGCTGACGACAAGAAGTAGACCGCCTGCGAGGTACTCCACGAGGGGCTTGTGTTCGTCGGTGCCGACCGGTTCGTAGAGGGCGCGCTGTTCAGCGCGGGTGGACTCCAAGTCATGCTGCACGGGCAGCCAGATCTCCAGCGACTGTGTCCCGTCCGTGAACTCCGCGTAGATGAACCACAAGCCGGGACTCGGGAGCTGAATAGAACCGCTGAAGGCTCCGGCTTCGCCGCTCGATCCCAGCGTTCCGGAGACTGTTTGGCCGGCCCGCCGGGCGATGACACGGTCTGGTTGCAGGTCAACGCTCGCCGTCGTTTCGATCTTCGAAACGCTCACCTCGATTCGTCCCGATCCGTTCCCGGACAGAACCATGGTCGCAGTCCCAAACGATGGACCCTGACCGGGGTCGTGGGCGAAGGCCGGGCTCGGAGTGGACACGGCTGCGCCTAGCGCGAAGAGGAGGATAAGGGCAGCACGAGCCGTTGGGCGACGAATGAGAATGGCCAGAGAGATCAGCGCCACGATCACTGCCGGCACGAACGCTGAACGCAAAACCGAAGCCGGATCCACGCTACTCACTCCCGTGAGGCTCGCGGCCACCTGGAAAGACGAGACGGCACCGATGGCGAGCGGCCACCGCCAGTGGTTAGCCGAGCGCGGTAGGTCCAATAGCACCAGCCCGAACAGCGCCAGAGGGATGTCAGGTCCAATCCATCCGGGAACCCCGAGGACGATCAGAATCAGTATCCGGAAGACGACATAGGCCACCACTGCGAACGAGACCGCATACCGGAACCCGGCCGTTTTGATGATCACCCAGGCGGCCCCGAGGCTCGTCACGAGCAGCAGGGGTAGGTAGAGGACTTCGGAGAACTGCGGAACGTCGGTGTCGTACTCCATCAGACTGATCTGCGTGGCTCCGAGTAGGGCTGCGGAGAGTGCGACACGAAGTGCACGGCTGCTGCGCTGGTCGAGTCCGATCAGTAGCGCCGCTAGGAGAATCGTGGTAGCTACCACGGAAAGCAGATGTGGCGGCGACCAGAGAACCGCATCCCGACCGAAGGCCGCGTGCCAGACTGCGTCCGCCGGCGCTGCCGCGGCCGTAGCAGCGGCAGCGGCAGCGGCGAGAAGAAACCCGGGTGCACGGAGCACGGCGGGGATGGACCGCGTGCTCCCAAACATCCTCACCATCCAGACGGCGAGAACGAGCCCGACCGAGATAATCGAGACGTAGAGAAGAAGGTGCGGGGGAATGAGCGCGCTGTCCCGACCCAACGTGGTGTGCCACGAATCATCCCAATAGGCCGAGGCAAGTCCCGCGCCGCCCGCTACGACCACTACCCAGGCTTCACGTTCGCGGATACCGAGTCGAGCGGGCGAAGACGGCATCTGCAATCCCGGGTCGGCGGTCGTAGTCACGAGCGGACGAGGCGCGCGATCGCCGCGCTTGCCTCACGGAGTTTCTCTTCTGCTACGGGGCCGCCCTGTTCGGTGGCTTCAGCGACGCAGTGCATCAAGTGGTCGTCTAGTAGTGCGAGAGCGACCGCTTCGAGGGCTTTGGTCGTGGCGGACACCTGGGTGAGAACGTCGATGCAGTAGGTGTCGTCTTCGACCATTCGGGCAAGTCCGCGCACCTGTCCTTCTACTCGCCGCAGACGGGCCAGCAGGGCATCCTTGTTTCCGACATAGCCGTGCACTGATTGTTCTCCTGTTCCGGTGACTCAGTGGGCGTGGGGGTGGCCGTACTTGTGCGGGTCGGCGTCGAAGCTGGCAGCGCAGCCAGTGGAGCAGAAGTAGAACGTCGTTCCGTCGTGCTCTCGCGTTGCTGCCGCGGTCTTCGGGTCGATGTTCATGCCGCAGACGGGGTCGGTGACGAGCGCCGTTGCGCTTGCGGGTGCGGTGTCGTGGTCGTGTGTCATTTCAGTGTCCTTGCTTTCGTGTTGGGTGCCGATCTCAACCACCGGATTGGTGGTTGAGGCCGTGGCCGGGATGGCCGCGGGCTTGGGGGTGAACCGGCGGAGCCGGCTCGAGTTGGTGACGACAGACAGCGACGAGAGCGCCATTGCGAGGGCGGCGATCATCGGGCTAAGTAGCAGGCCGAACGTCGGGTACAGGACCCCAGCGGCGAGGGGGATGCCGATGATGTTGTAACCGAAGGCGAACCCGAGGTTCTGCTTGATGTTGCGCATGGTGGCGCGGGATAGGTCGATCGCAGTGACAAGGCCGGACAGGTTTCCGGAGATCAGGGTGATGTCGGACGCTTCGATCGCAACATCAGTGCCCGTACCGATCGCCGAGCCCACGTCGGCCTGGGCGAGGGCCGGGGCGTCGTTGATTCCATCCCCGACCATGCCGACAACGCGGCCCTCCTCCTGCAGGCGGCGAACCTCGCGTGCCTTGTGCTCGGGCATGACCTCCGCCACGACCCTGCCGATGCCGACCTGTCGGGCGATGGCCGCCGCAGTGGCCCGGTTGTCGCCGGTCATCATTACGACGTCGATGCCGCGGGCGACTAGCCCGGCGATCGCAGCAGCAGAGCCTTCTTTGATGGTGTCTGCAACACCCAGAACCCCAGCTGCACGGCCGTCAACGGCCGCGAGCATCGGGGTCTTGCCGTCACCGGCCAACGCTTCCAGATCAGCGGTGAGAGCTGAGCTGTCTACGCCTGCAGCCGACAGAAGACGAGCGTTGCCGATCAGGACTGTTCTGCCGTCGACGGTGGCGCGAACGCCTTGGCCCGTGATCGACTCGAACAGCGACGAGCGGCCCACGTTTATGCTGCGCTCTTTGGCGCCGGCGACGATCGCGGCGGCCAGGGGATGTTCAGAGTCGCGTTCGGCGGTCGCGATCAGCGCCAGCAACTCGTCCGAGTCAAACCCGACGGCAGGCAGCACGTCAGTGAGGATGGGGGTGCCGTTGGTGATCGTGCCCGTCTTGTCGAGCACAACAGTGTTGATCTTGTGGGCGCTCTCGAGCGCCTGAGCGGACCGGATGAGAATGCCGTTGCTCGCTGCCTTCCCGGTGGCGACGGTGATGGACAGTGGCGTCGCGAGACCGAGCGCGCAGGGGCAGGCGATGATGAGGACGGCAACCGCGGCAACCAGAGCAAAAACGCCGGACGGCGGCGGACCGAAGACCCACCACGCGGCGAACGTCCAGATGGCAATGGCGATGACCGCCGGTACGAAGTAGCCCGAAACCTTGTCGGCCAAGCGCTGGATGGGCGCCTTTGAACCTTGGGCCTCGCGCACCAGCCTGATGATCTGAGCGAGCATCGTATCCGCGCCCACTTTGGTAACCGTGTATCGGAATGAGCCGGTCTGGTTGATCGTTGCCCCGATCACCGTGTCGCCAATGGTCTTGACCACCGGCAGCGGCTCGCCCGTGATCATCGACTCATCCACCGCGGAGCTGCCCTCGACGACCTGACCGTCAACCGGGAGCTTCTCACCAGGGCGGATGACCACAATGTCGCCGGCGGCGACCTCACCGACCGGGATCTCCAACTCGCTGTCGCCACGGACCACCCGGGCTGTGCGCGGCTGCAGGCCGATCAGTGTGCGGATCGCCTGACCTGTACCCGCCTTGGCGCGCGTCTCCAACAGCCGGCCAATGAGAATCAACGTGAGGATGACGCCAACAGCCTCGAAGTACACCCCGCGCGCTTCCGCAGGCAATGCCGAGGGAAGAAACGTGGCGACGAGGCTGAATCCGTAAGCAGCGATCGTGCCGAGTGTGATGAGCGAGTTCATCTCCGCTGCCCGGTGGGTCAACGCCAACCAGCCTGTGCGGTGAATCGGCCAGCCCGTGTAGATCATGACCGGGGTGATCAGCAGGAATTGGAACCACGGCGTCATCAGCAAGGCGGGTACCCACATCGCCCCGAAGAGGTCATGGGCCATTACCGACAGGAATACGGGGAGCGTTAGCACGGCACCGACGATCACGCGGCGAAGCAGATCCCGGATCTCCCTTGCGTGCTCCTCCGCCTCGTGGTCTCCGTCATCCCCCAGAGCGAACTCGTCGATGCCGCCCTCGTGAGATTCCGTGATTGTGGGGGCGTCGAGCAGTGCCGTCGCAGTTTGGCCTTCAGCTGCGGCAACGACCCGTACCGTGCCGTGCAACATGTTCATTCCGCAGGCGAACTCGAAGTCGCCGACTTGGTCTGGAGTGAACTCCACGGCAGTCGTGGCATATGCAGGCAGGCTCTGGTTCACCTTGAAGTCCGGGAAAACCACTCGCGAGGAGCAGTCCCCGGTCTCCTGGCGGTCGAACAACAAGCGGGTCCTGACACCTTGTGCAACCTCGACGACGCTAGGGGAGTAGCCGCCGCTGACTTTGATCGTCTGTACCTGAACGTCTCCGTCGACGGCTGCGCGCTTGGCAGTACGGGGGGCGAAGAAATACCAAGCAAGTAGCGCCGTTAGGGCGCCTGCGATCACGACGACGACAACATTCATGGTGAACCCCCTGGCTCCGGGCCCGGTGTGGACCACGAACCACTATACCCCCTAGGGGTATATCTGCGCCGATAGAAAACCGGTGACGAACGCCTTCGACGGTCGTGAAACGGATCAGTGAGCCCGGTCGCGTCGAGCAGCTAGTGGTCGTGTGAGTGTGGGGCGGTCTCCGCGCTTGTGGTCGCGGTTCGCAAAACCATGTCATCGAGGTTCGGGAGGGCGTGCCCCAGCTCGTGCTCTGCTTCGTGGAGGATCGACTCGATCTCCGAGAGCGCCCGGTCGGCCACGACTAGAGTCGCTGTCCCCTGAAGCCGGTGTCCGACCCAGCGCAGTTGCAGTCGCGGCACGGCGATCACCCCGGGCGTGGTCTCAAGCGCGGCGCGGGCTTTGTCGACCAGTTCCGGTTCAATGCCGTCCATGAGTCGGCGGCCGATGCTTCGCACCGTTCCCCAGAGCAGCACGATGATCGCGGCGGAGATGACGAGGCCGACGATGGGGTCGGCCAGGGGGAAGCCGAGCATGACGCCTATCGCGCCAACGACGACGGCGAGGGAAGTGAACCCGTCGGTGCGTGCGTGCACACCGTCGGCGACGAGGGCTGCCGAGCCGATCTTCTGTCCGACTCGGATTCGGTAAACGGCGACGATCTCGTTGCCGAGGAAGCCGATCACCCCGGCGGCGAGAACCCACCACAGGTTGTGAAGCGGTTGCGGATTGATGAGGCGGTCGATGGACTGCCATGCTGCGACGATCGCAGATGCCGCGACCACGACAACGATGAAGAGGCCCGCGAGATCTTCGGCGCGGCCGAAGCCGTAGGTGTAGCGGCGGGTTGCTGCCCGCCGGCCGAGGATGAACGCGATCCACAGCGGCACGGCAGTAAGGGCATCCGAGAAGTTGTGAATGGTGTCCGCGAGAAGCGCGACCGATCCACTGATCACCACGACCGCGAGCTGAAGAACAGTGGTCACGAGCAGGATCACAAGGCTGATCTTCAGGGCCCTCACGCCCTCCTTGCTTGCCTCCAGCGCGTTGTCGATGGAGTCGGCTGCGTCATGCGAGTGCGGCACGAACAAGCCGTAGAAGAAACCTTTGATCCCGGTCGGATGCGAGTGCCCGCTCGGTCCGTGATCGTGATCGTGACCGTCATGGGCATGATCATCGTGCGCATGGCCGCCATCACTGTGCTCGTCGTGCTCGTGCTCGTGCTCGTCGTGAGGGTGTGCGGGCGTTGTGCTCATGGAGTGTCCTGCGCTTCCTGCTGGTGGTGGCGCGGGATTCCACCCACGGAGTGCTCGGCTTGGAAGATCGCGTCGGCAACCAGCCGGCTCGCGTGCTCGTACTCGAGCCGGTAAAACACACGCGTACCCTCCTGGCGGCTGGACACGAAGCGTGCCAGCCGCAGCTTGGCGAGATGCTGCGAAACGGATGCCGGCGATTTGTCGACGATGTCGGCCAAATGATTCACGGACATCTCGCCATCCTTTAGGGCGAGAATCAGGCGAACCCTGGTCGCATCGGCGAGCATCGCGAAGACCTCAACAGCGAGTTCAACGAACTGGCTGTCGGGATCGATGCCCCCAATTTCCTTATCTGCATGCATACGCAGATTATTGCATAATGTATGAGTCAACGCCACCATCCAAATGTCGCCGGATTCTCCCGCCTGCCGAGCGCGGGCTGAGCGCGATGGCCGGCAACGAAGGGGACACAGAACCGCCCCAGAGCCTCACCCTGACGTGATTCCCTGCCTCGAGGAGTTTGGCGGTTTCTCAGGCGCTGTTCGTACGCTTGAGCAAACGAAATTTTGGAAGAGGGTTCGCATGAAGTGTCCGATTGACGAGACCACGCTGGTGATGTCGGAGCGATCCGGTATCGAGATTGACTATTGCCCGACGTGCCGTGGTGTGTGGTTGGATCGCGGGGAGCTCGACAAGATCGTGGAGCGGTCCTTGGCCGCACCTAGCGCGGGGCAGAACGCGACCGGGCAGAACCCAGCCCCGCCGCAATATCAAGACGGGGGAGGTCACCATTCCGGTGGAGGGTACGACCAGTACGGAAGAAAGCGGAAGAAGGAGAGCTGGCTCAGCGAACTTTTCGACTAAGACACAACCAAAGGGTCCGGCTCAGTCTCCAACGGTTCCTCCAGCGGCCTCACACTCTCCCTTCTTGAGGTAGTACAGAGTCAGCGCGGTAGCCCTGTCTTGAGGGTCGGGAGACGTAATGGCGATCGTGTAGGCCTGCTTGGCCTGTGCGCAAGCTCCGCCTTGGTTTGACAACAAAATAGTCGCCAAGATGACGACGACGATTACGAGCATCGCGAAACCTCCCCACCGCGCGGGTGTCATCCGAGGGTTATCCCTTGGTTTCTCATGAACACCTCAGCATCGGTGGCCGTGCCGTTGATGCGCACCTCATAGTGGGAGTGGCAGCCGGTCGACGTGCCGGTGGTACCAACTTGGGCGATGTTTGTGGCAACGTCGACGTATTGACCGTAGGAAACGAGGATGCCTCCGTCGCGGATGTGTGCGTAGGAGGTGGTGACACCGCTGCCATGATCGATCATGACGAAGTTGCCATAGCCCCCGTTCCAGCCCGCGTAAATAACTGTGCCGCTAGAGGCGGCGTACAGCGGTTGGCCGCAGCCAGCACCGATGTCGGTCCCCTGGTGATAGCTGGATGCTCCCGCAGTGGGGGAGATCCGCCATCCGAATGAATCCGTGATGCGCCCCGAGACGGGTTTGGCCCAGCCACTGAGGCTGATCTCCCCAGCGTCAAGGCTTGCGCCGCTTCCGATGCGTTCGCGTACGCCAGCGAGGTAGTCCGCTTCGGTTGCGGCTCTCTTCTCGGTGAGCACCGTGAGTTGCTGCTGCAGCCTCGCTTGATTCTCCTCTTGCTCGCGCAGCGCGTCAGCTGCCGCTATCGCCGCGGCCTGCGCCTCGACGAATAGCTTCTCGGCCGCCTTCCGCAACACTTCCAGCTCGGCCTTCGCAACGTCGGCCTGGTCGGTTAGCGCTTGTGCCGTGTTGCGATCTTGTAGCGCGCGTTCGTAGATCGTGTTCGCCTGCTCGGAGATCTTGCTGGACATGCCGAGGTTATAGAGAAGGTCCGCCGGATCCGAGGTGCTCGTCAGAAGCTCGGCGACTAGGTCCCGTCCACTCCCACCGCGCGCGAGCTGCGCAGCCATCTGCCCGGCGCGCTGCTGGGACGAGTTCGCGAGCTCGCTCGCCAGGTCCGCTTGGTTCTGCAGGTTTTCTGCCCGTAGAGCGGCGACTTGAAACTTCTCGTCGGCTGCCCGCCACAGGGTGCCCTTGGTTTCTGAGTCAGCAGCGGTACGAGCAGCCTCTGACTGGAGCCCCGCCAGCAATCCTTCGATCCGTGCGATCGCATTCTGTGCAGCTGCCTGATCGTTTCGCACCGCGGCGACATCGCCCCAGGTCGGATAGTCAGTGGCCCGGGCAGATGCGGCCGGGCCGAGCAACACCAGTGAACCGACGAATCCGAGGAGGACGGTTCCGGCGAGGAGCAGGGAGGCACTTCGTTGACTATCCCTTGGGACAAGTGGTCGCAGGATCGTCCTCTTGGTCATGCGCAATCTGCCTTTCATTTGAAGCGATCGTCCATGCGCTTAAACGTCAGCCACGCCCCGATTCCGATTGCGACGAACACGACGATCGTTACGACGAGGTAGCTGGTCACGAGGGTTCCTTGCGGGTTGGGTTGCGGTCGGCCGCCCGGGTGAGCGATTCGAGGTACGCGTTGTAGGAGTCGAGCTCTGGTGTGCCTTCCTTGTCCGCCCTCTCGTCGGCTATCCGTGATCGCTTAGTGTCGGACAGGTACCAGGCGTGCAGAAGGATGAGCACGATGATCAGGTTGGGGAACTCGCCGTAGGACCAAGCGAGGGCTCCTGCGAGCTGTTGGTCGGCGATCGGATCTACGTTCCAGCTCGCGGGCGGGTTTGCGAACGCCGCGACCAGTGGTGTGGCGGCCATCATCACGATCACGCCGAAGAATGCGTGGAGGGCCATCTCACCGAAGACATCCAGCAGGCGGCCGGCGTGGTTCTGGCGTCGGGGTAGTGGGTCGACGCTGAGGACTGGAACGGTGAACAGCACTCCGGAGACCAAGAACAGCACCTCGAGTGTTGTGTGCCCGAATTGTGTTGCCAGGAACGCGTCGGCGATGGCGCCGAGGTACAGCCCGTAAAAGCTGATCAGAAACAAGGGAAGAGCGAAGCCCGGATGGATCAGGAGTTTTCCGAGCCGAGAACGCAGCCCCCAATGGGCCGCCCGGAGAACCAGTTGGCCACCGAATCGATGGGGGGTTGCGCGCAGAAGCAGAGTCCCGGGTGCGCCGAGAACAAGAAACACGGGAACGATCATCATCAGCGTGAGCTGCTGGAACATGAAGACGGAGAACATCCCGTACCCGTAGCCTTCAACGTTCGTGCCCGTGACGGCGAAGATGAGAAGACAGCCGCACAGGAACAGCAGCGTGCGTCCGATGGACCACCGGCGTTTCTGTGACCACAGTCGCACAGCGCCCGCGAGGTAGACGACGGCGAGAAGGATCGCGGTCGCCGGCAGGAGCAATGGAGCGGCGGGAGCGATCGTGAGGTATCCCGCTAGGTCTGGCGGCACGTCGGGAACCCAGTCCGGCACCTCAAGTTGGGCGATCATGCGGGTCCGCATTCGTAGGTGGCGAGCCCATCGCTATGGGTGCCCGGCCCGAGTTCGGCGCATGGTCCGATGTTCCCGGCGAAGAACTGCACGATAAACCAGAATGCGAAGACGAAAGCCACGGTTCCCAGAGCGCCGAGAACGATCCCGGCGACCGCGGCAGGGTTTCGCCGCTTCGCCCGCATCGACGTGATCAGCGCGACGATGCTGACGACAATCCCGACGACCGACACGGTCATGGCAAGAATCAGACCGATCACGCCGAGCCGACGCCCGGGGAAATCTTCACTGCTGTTCATATTCACACCACCGTCACAAACGAGCCGATGACCCCCTGTAGGGAGAGGATGAGTGCGCTCCACACTCCGGTCACCATGAGGATGCCGAGAATGATCAGGGTAGCTCCGCCGATGAGGTTGATGACCCGGATATGGCGGCGAACGAGGGACATACCGCGCGTAGCCCACCCGACGCCGAGTGCGGCGAGAAGGAAGGGTATTCCGATGCCAAGGCAGTAGGCGAATGCGAGCACCGCCCCACGCCAGGGGCTGCCACCGGTGAGGCTGAGCGCAATGACAGCGCTCAGTGTCGGCCCGATGCATGGAGTCCAGCCCAATCCGAAGACCACCCCGAGCAGGGGGGCGCCCGCGAGGCCGACGGCAGGGGTCCAGGAGGGTTTGCGGGTGCGCTGGAACCACCCCAGTGCGCCGGTCATGACGAAACCCATGACGATCACTAGCGCGCCGAGTATTCGGGTGAGCACGTCTTGCCAGCGAGTAAGCCACATCCCCACAGCCCCGAACGCTGTGCCGTAGACCACGAAAACGATCGAGAAACCCAAGACGAATAGCGCAGTTCCGATAACGACGCGTCTGCGGCCGGCAGACGCCGTCGGGTCGGCAAGTCCGGAAACGTATCCGAGAAACCCGGGCACGAGGGGGAGCACGCAGGGGGAGAGGAATGACACTACGCCCGCAATTATCGCCAGGGGTATTGCAATGAGTAGTGCGCCCGAGAACACGGTCTCGGCGAAGAAACCCCCGATATCGTTCATCAATCGGCCCCGGCCTCGCCCGTGCCATTGAGCGCAGTGCGAATGAGTGCGTCGAGGGTGGATTTCTCCAGCAAACCGACAATTCTCGACGCCACGGTCCCGTCCCGGTCAAGCACGAGCGTGGTCGGCACCGCCGTGGGCGAGGCCAGGCCTGAGAACGCGAGCGTGACAAGACCGCCACTGTCGATGATTGACGGGTAGGTAATGCCGAACTTCTCGGCGAAAACTTGAGCTGTTTGTGCACCATCCCGGATGTTCACCCCGAGAAACTGCACCCCGTCTGCGGCGTACTTCTGATTGAGCTCCTCCAGCCAGGGGGCTTCCAAACGGCATGGCGGGCATGTCGCATACCAGAAGTTCACGACGAGAACATCACCCAGGTAGTCTTCGCTGCGTGCTATTTCGCCCGCGTCGGTTACTCCTGTGAACTTGATCGGGTCACCGCGATTGCCAAGGGGGAATTCCGTCACGGTGCCATCACCGGACACATAGTTCTGGCTCGGTTCTGCCGAACGATCTGCTCCTTGCGTGCATCCGACGAGTAAGCCCGCAATCACCAAGGCGGTCGCGGCGGCGAGGATGCGGGCGATCACGGTCGGTCCCGAATCAGCCGGGCGATGTGGGATGCGTCAGAGCTGACGCAGGTGATGAGAGCCGAACCTCGGCTGCGCATCCACGGCAGGCCGAGAACGAACAATCCCGCCATTCGCGTCGCTCCTCGACGCTGGATAACATGCCCATCGCGGGTTCGTGTATCGCCGGGAAGCCAGTCGAATCCTGGCTCGAACCCCGTCGCCCAGATCACCGAGTCTGGAGTCACCGGGGAACTGTCCTCAATGGGGAAGACACCTTCGCTGCTGCTCGTTACGCGTCCCACCGTGCTCACGCCCAGAGTTCGAAGCTCTGGCAACGGGTTGCCGATGACAACCTCTCTGCGCGCGAGGGAACCGCGCACTGGCGGCGGTACCGGGAACGACAACAGGCCGGTACGGGTGAGCCAGGCGAACACATCGCGGCCAAACAGGCGTTGGGGAAGTTCGGGCTGGGTCGAGCCGCTGGCCAGCGTAACGTCGTGCGAGAACGACAACTCCCGCGCCAGTTGACGTCCTGTGTTCCCGGCGCCCACGATCAGCACCGTCCCCTGCGGTATTTGCTTGGGGTGGGTGTATTGGCTGCTGTGAATATTGATCCCAGGAACTACTGTGCCGCCGGCCCAAGGGGGAAGGCGCGGCACGCTGAATGGTCCGGTCGCCGCCACGACATTGCGGGTGTCAAAGTCCCCGTCGCTGGTGCGCAGGGTGAGACTTCGGCTGCCTGCGCTCGGGGTCACGGCAAGAGCTCGTACGCCCCAGACCGGACGAAGACCCATTTGATCCGCATAGTCTCTCAGATACTCAGCGACCTCATCCGCCCGAGGGTATCGGTTCGGGTCGCCGGGAAAGGCCATCCCGGACAGGGCCGAGTACTGCGCTGAAGTGAAGAGCGTGAGCGAGTGCCAACGGCTCGTCCAGGCGACGTGATCTCGTGCTGCAGCATCGATCAGCACGAAGTCCTCTTGAGGTCGCAACCCCTTTTGCATCAGCGAGTAACCCATCGCCAGTCCGGCTTGGCCAGCGCCGACGATGATCACCCGCTTATGGCTCAGCGATGGCGGGTTCCTGGTCATTCGGCAAGCGCATTCTCGACGGCCGTTCTGATGTCCTCGAACGATGTCAGCTCGACGAGGACATCGTTTACGTACATTGTCGGTGTGCTTGCCACGCCGAGCGCGACACCGTCGTCGAAGTCAGATTTGACCCGCTCGAGGGTGCTCGGATCCGCGATATCGGCGTCGTATTGCCCCATAACCAGACCCAACTCCTCAGCGTAGGTCCGAAAAAGAGGAGCCTGGGAGTCTTGTTTCTCGCCCCATTCACTCTGCGATTCGAACAACTTCTGGTACATCGCTTCGAGTTGGCCCTGTCGCGCGGCTGCTTCCGCCGCAACGGCGGCGTTGGTGGAATTGAAGTGCGACGGAAGGGGAAAGTAACGCATGACAAAGGTCACTCGATCGCCGTACTCGGCACGAAGTTGCTCGACATAGGGGAATGCGGCCCCGCACGCCTCGCACTCGAAGTCGAGGAACTCGACGAACGTCACCGTCGACGACTCGGGATTAGTCAGACGGTGACTGTCTTCTCGTACGGTCGGAGCGAGCCCGGTGGTTGGGTCTGGGATTGCTTGTGGTCGGTTCTGCGCCTGGATGATCGCAACGGTGATGAAGGCTAGGACGATGAGGATCACAACTGCGGTGAATCCGAGGGCAACTTTCGTGTTTGTGTTCATGAACTTTCCGGGTCGTCAACAAAGGGAGGGCGAGGCGGCACTTTGGGCGCCAAAGCGAACGCTCACACCGGCGGTGTGAGAGTCAAACCCGCGTCTACGTGCGACTGATGGAGAGCGAGAACAGCGATGGCGCAGCCAGCGCTGAGGGGAACGTGGTGAGGGGGAGGTTGCGCACCTGGGAGGCGGTAGCGGCACCACGGTAGCGGGCGAGAAGGGCCGCCCATTGTGCGCGGGTGAGCAACGCCAGAGCGATGACGCAGCAGATGGCGAATGCAACACATCCGGCGGCGAGCGTCACCAGAACGCTTTCGGCACCGGCGGTCGCGGAAACCGGATCGCCGGTCAGGATGGGCGCGTGTTCGTCCTGCAGCTGACCGCTGGCCGTGTAGTCGGCCTCGAATGTGGAGGCTTCGGCGTGGTGGGCGGCAAGTGCGCCCAGCAGCAGGACGAGGCTCGTGAGGGCGATGGTGAGTACACGCAGCGCGACGGCGGTGTTGAGCCGTCGTCGAACTGTGATCCTCACAACTGTCACCTTCCAATGGTATGGGTGCGATTGCGGGCGTGCTGCCGGGGCACGCCCGGACCGCTAGGGAGAGCGGCGGCGCCGGACGAGTACCACCACGGCCGTGACGGCTAGCGTAAGGGCCCCGATTCCCCCGATGATGAGCGGTAGCGGTGCAGCGGCAGGAGCATCGCCGTCCGCGGGCGGGGAGGGCGGCGTTGGGCCGGAGCTCGCAAACGGTTCGCTGCTGGCAGAGGGCGGGGGAGTCACTGCAGGAGTGCACGTATCGGCGATAGCGCTGCCGGCGGCGGCGACGGTGTCTGCTGGCTTGTTGTAGCTGAACTGGTATGTGTCTGATGTGGGGTGCCCATCGGACGAGACGATCTGCCACACGACCGTGTACTGACCACTCTCGCCAAGCTGCGTGCCGATGGAAATACGCGATGGCTGCACCGTGACGCAGCCGACGTGGTAGAAGTTGCCATCAGGACCGCTTACCTGGATCGCGAACGCGGTCGTGAGGCCCCCCAGGTCGAGGAAGTCTTGGCTGAAATCCAGGGTCACCTGGCTTAGTTCCGTCGTCACCGAGGAGCCCGGTTCGGGCGATGCTGCGATGAGGCCGTCGTGCGCCACCGCGGGCGAGGTGATGCCGAGCGTGAGTGCCGCGACGACAAGAGTTGTGAGAACTGCAGGGGTTGCGCGGGGATGGTACACGGAGTCCAGTTCTATTTCATGGGCTGCTGGATGCACGATTCGTCACCGGCGAAGCTGTCGGCAGGATCGGTGGGGTGCAGCAGGATCGAGTGGCCGACATGCTCGAGAGCCAGGTCCAGCAGGAGGCGAACATGCGAGTCGGCGAGAGCGTAGTATGCGTTCCGCCCTTCTCGATGAACGTCGACGACGCGGTGGGCGCGCAGCAGCCGAAGGGCGTGTGAGGTGGCAGACTCGCTCAGTTCGACGACGGCCGCGAGATCGCGGACCGCCATCGGGCCGGTCAGCAAGGCGATCAGGATGCTGACCCGGCTGGGTTCGCCGAGAAGGTCGAAGACGTCCGCGAGATCGACGATGGCGCTTGCCGGCGGCATCGCTTCTCTCACATGGTCGACCTGCGTGGCATTGACCAAACGTTCCGGGGATCCGTGGGCGCTGGCCGTGGGCGCTGATCCGATTCGGCGGGGGGTCATGTGCTCAACGCTAGCGTTCGGGCTCATACGGCGGTTTTGCTTTCATCGAATTGTCCCGGCTCGCACTGGAACGTCGCATGCTCGATGTGGTATTTCTCCTTCAGCAGTTCGAGCACGGAATTGAGAACGGCGGGATAGTCCTTGCCGGTCTCGACAACGATGTGGCCGCTGGCGCTTTCCATGCCGGAGGTTATCGTCCAGACATGCAGGTCGTGCACTTCGGCCACTCCGGGCAGCGCGAGCAGCTCCTCCTGCACGGTTGCAACGTCGATGTCCTTCGGGGCCGCCTCGAGCAGGATGCGCAGCGCTTGGCGGGTCAGCTGGAAGGTGCGGGGCAAGATGAACAGTCCTATTCCGACGCCGATGATCGGATCGGCGTACGCCCATCCCGTGGTGAACAGGATGATTGCGGCGACGATGACACCGACTGATCCGAGCAGGTCACCGAGAACTTCAAGGTAGGCCCCCTTGAGGTTCAAGCTTTCCTTAGAGCCGGCCATGAGCAGCCGGAAGCTGATCAGGTTGATGACCAACCCGACGCTGGCCACGATCAGTAGCGGCAGGCCCGGAATTTCCGGAGGCTCAGCGAATCTCTGAATTGCCTCATAGATGACGTAGCCCGCTACCGCGAAAAGTAGAACGCCGTTGGCGAGAGCGGCGAGCACTTCGATCCGGTAGAAACCGAAAGTTCGTTGGGAGGTGGTTGGACGGCTTGCCAGTGAAATGGCGGCCAAGGCCATTCCGAGACCGAGCACGTCTGTTCCCATGTGCGCCGCGTCGGAGATGAGCGCGAGGGAGTTAACGGTGAACCCGACGACGAACTCAACCACCATGTACGAGGCCGTGAGGACAAACGCAATGACCAGTGGGCGAACGTGCCTACCGCCAGCACTGACGGCGCTGGGGTGAGCGTGTCCGTCGCCCATTACCGAAGACCGATAGAAATGAACATATGAACATGCTCGCATACTTTGTGGGGCGATGTCATCTCGGCGTTTTCGGATTATTGGTCCTTAGGCTCTTGAAGTTCCCGACTCGGAAGATTTTCACACGTGACTCCTTTGCTTTCTCACGCCGTTCGCCGACTCAGCCTTATGCGAGTTGGATCCTCTCTGCTTCACCCGCTCGGCCCGGCCGTGATGGTGCTGGCCATTCCTACACTCGTTCTGAGCACCGCGCTTCCGGCTCAGGCCTCGCCAGCCATCGCACACGAAATCACGGCGGCGGTGCCGAGCGTTCAGGCCGTGCAGCACAACACGATCTTCGCGAGTGATGCTGCCGCAGCGCCTGTCACTCGTGACGCGTTCACGGCCACGTCCGCGGCGGAAATGTTGGCGGCCTCGGCAGCGTCCTATTCGGGGCCGTCCGTAGCTGCTCTGCTGGCGAACCCGCCGTATCCCAGCTTTAGTCTCGATCAAGTCGTTCAGGTCGCACTGCAGTATCAGGGGGTGCCGTATCGTTTCGGTGGCGCGGATCCCTCGGGGTTCGATTGCTCCGGGCTCGTGCTGTACGTCTACGCGCAGTTCGGCATTTCCTTGCCCCACTCGGTGAACGGGCAAGCAGCATTCGGTACTGCAATCGCGCGCGAGGCGGCGCTACCGGGCGACATCGTGATCATGACCGACGGGTCGCACAACGGCATCTACCTGGGAAACGGCACGTTCATCGATGCACCCTATGAGGGCCGGTCAGTGCTGGTGCGCCCGATCTACACCGACGAGTACTTCATAGTCCGGGTGGGGATCTAGAGCGTCTTGGTGCCGACGCACCACTGCGTCCAGTGCGGCCGAAAGCGTCGGGTCATCCCCACGTGACAGCGCACCGTACTCGAGGAGTCCTGGACTGACTCTCACCCACATCCGGCGTCGGGGGATGAACAGTCCCAGCATTAGCCCGCCGAGCATCACACACACGAAGATCAACACCGGGGCCTTCGTCGGATCGAACGCGATGTCGAAAGAGGCGAATCGCCTCACCTCCTCGAGCTGGATTGATCCGAGCCCGTTCGGTAGTTGCGTCGACTGGCCCGGCACCAGCTGAAGTGAATCGATGCCGGTTTCAGCTCCGGTGAGCTGCTGCATTTCAGAAGTGTCGAGTGAATACACTGACTTTGGCGTGCCGGAGTCGATGCCGAGGTCGCCTGTGAAGACGTTCAACGTGAGCACAGGGAACTGTAGATCGGGGTAAACCGATGTGAAAGCCCCGTTGGCGAGGACTCCCTTTGTCGGATAGAAAAATCCCAGCAGTCCGACTTGTTCGGAAAGCCCATCCGGCAGTTTCACGACTCCGAGACTCGTCAGGTTCGAGTCCTGTGGCAGGAAAGGGATGGGCTCCGAGAAGACGATCGTTCCTTGCGGATCTTTCACCGTGAGGAGGGGGGCATACCCATTGCCTAGGAGGTAGATCTCCGAGCCGGCCAAGCTCAGCGGCTCGTTGACTCGAATGTCCGAGCGTATCGCCTGGGCGGTGCTGGCGTCCGGGTTAGTTATGGAGACCGCGGCCCGGTAGTCGGTGATGAATCCGAGATTGTCAATGTCATCCTCGATGTAGGAGACGGTGAACTCGTTCAGCTTCATTGCGAAGGGCGGTAGCTGACTGTCGTTGAAGAGCGGGCCGGCCTTGAAGGAGTCGTACGCGGCCCGGTTGCTCACAAACGTCTGCCCCTCCACGATCACCCGCTGACCAGAGTAGGAGAAGCCGCCGCCGATCGCGATTGAGGCGAGGATGAGTATCAAAGAGACGTGGAAAACAAGATTGCCCGTCTCTCGAAGGTATCCACGTTCTGCCGACACCGATCGGGCATCCGGGCCTTCGTTGATAGTGATTGTCCTGTAGCCGAGCCGTTTGAGTGTTGCGCGAGCGCTGTCGACAGTGCTCTCCAAGTTCGCGGGGAATCCAGGCGTCTCAATGCGTCTGTACTCGGGCAACCGAGAAAGTCGTGCTGGCGTTCGTGGAGGGGGTTGGAGAAGCGCGCCAAGATGGTGGCGGGTTCTGGGAATGACGCAGCCGATGAGGGAAATGAAGAGCAGCAGGTAGATCGCGGAGAACCACGGGGACGAGTAGACGCCGAACAGCCCAAAACTATCCAGGATTGCCGCACGATCGGGATCGTCGCGGAAGTACTGGATCACGCCATTCGGATCCGACGTCCTCTGCGGGAATAGCGACCCGGGAACGGCTGCAACAGCGAGTAACAAGAGCAGCACCAGTGCTGTGTGCATGCTGGTCAGTTGACGCCACGCCCATCGCGCCCACCCGATAGGACCTAACCGGGGCAGAAGGACCGGGCCAAGATCCGGGCCACCGTCGATGTGATCGGGGGGCCGGGAGTCATCGCCGCCGGATGTCACGAACCCACCTTGTCCTTCATGAAGGAGTATGGGTCGATTGGCGTAACGCCGTCGAGGTAGATGCCGAAGTGCAGGTGGGGTCCCGTGCTTTGTCCGGAGTTGCCGACCTGGCCGACTAGTGTCCCGCCGGTCACAATGTCGCCGACCCGGACCGCCAATGAGCCCTCAAGCATGTGCGCGTAAAGGCTCGTAAACATCTGCCCATCGACCTCGTGTTGGATGCGAGCGTAAACGCCGTAGGTGCCGTCGGGATTGCCGACCTCGACTACCACGCCGTCCCCGATCGACTGGATAGGGGTGCCCTCGCCTGGGTTCATGTCCAGCCCCTGGTGGTTGGAACTGCACCCGGAGCACTCGCGGTAACCGAATCCGCTGCTGATTGGCACACCAACCTCAAAAGGCCACCGCCAGGCCGAATTTGGATTGTTGGAGAACGTGTCGGCCAAATGCGCATAGGGCTGATAGCCATTCAAAGTAGTCCGCGTGACTTGGAATTGATCACGTTGAACTTGGGCAACATTCGCATCGGCTGACACTTCGACGCTTTGTGAGCTGAGAGGCGAATCTAGCCCTAGGTCGAGGCTGTCGCCGGGGCTTGCGTAGGCGGGGAGAATGTACAAGCCCAGAAGCGAGAGCACGCCGAACGCAGCCAGCAAAGTTCTAGCGCTTCCTCCACTGCGTGGAGGTGTTCGAGTCGGTTTTCCAAGGAATCCGGCGCGGCGCAGCCGTGGCGTCCGTGCGCTGCCTCGCTCAGCCGCGATCTTGTCACGGCGCTCGCGCGCGCTCGGGTGGTGCGAAGTGTGCAAATCGGGCATGGGTTTCTCTCGAGTTTCGAATTCCGTTGGCGAGCACTCGAGTGATGGCAAATGAGACCAGAGGTCCCCACCTCACTCGGTGCGATGCGCCCTAGTAGTTAGGGCACATCGGGCCAATCAGGTTCGGCTTATCGAGAGAACGTGCAATTCCGGTTGCGGGGTGTTGGCGTTCGGCCCGCTCGCTATCTGGGTGCCGCTTCTTGCTCCCACACCTCGCCGACCCGTAGTCAGCGCAGGCAGAGCGAGGACGAGCACGCCGAGAAGTAAGGCGAGGATACAGACCAGCTGTGCAAGGGTCTGCTGCGGCTCAACCGGATTGTCCTCGGAGACGGCCTCCGCCTGGAGCTCCTGCACGCTTGCGACGGGGGCGCCCGACGCCACAGACGCAGCGGTGCCATCAGAGGTGATGACGTGCATCAGCAGCAGCCCGAAAAGGACAACAGGGACTGCGATGAGCGCCAGCAAGACTTGTGAAACGTCGGCTCCACTCCCAAAAATTCTACGGAGGGGGAGTAAATGCACGTTCCCACCTCCCAGATCATTCACTGTCACGAAAGGATAACAGGCCTCACCATCGACCAGCTGGGAGGCCTATGTGTTCGGCGTCAACGGCTTCCACCCAAGACAACGGCAGTGTGCTGCGGCCGACTCGATGAGCCGACCGCCGCAGCAGAGAGGGATGACCGTCAGAGGGTTGAGAGGTTTCGTTCATCTACGCGATCTCGACCGTCTCATGCAACACGGATGTGAAAATAGCTGATCAAAGATTGTTATGGTGCGGCCAGAGCACCCCAGAGTAACTTCATACTGACATAACGGCGGTTATCGAGAGCCACGCGAGATCGTCGAAATGTGGCCATAATTAAAAGCTATGTATTTCTAGCCTCGATGATATGCTAGATCCATGGCACCCCGTTGGACTGAATCGTCTGACAAGCACCAGGTCCCGCGACGTGACCAGGTCCACGCGATACTCAACGCCACATACGTAGCTGAGCTTGTCGGTGAGGGTCGGGGGAGTGGTCGAGTTATGTTGTTTATCGGTCCTGCGCATCCCCAGACAAGGCGTGAGCTGGAGATTCTTATTCAGGAGTTTGCAGAATCTGGGCAGGAAGCAGTCATTTTCCACGCAATGGAGTTAGGTCCGAAGTATCGGCGGTATCGAGAGGAACACCCGAATGGCTAAGGCGAAGGACGTCGACTACGCGAGCCTTGCTGCGCGGCTCGCAGACCCGAATGAAGTGCTTCCGGCACCAGGCTCGGTGCTTACCGGAGACGACGCGGCCCGTTACGGGAGAGAATTTCTTCTCCGCGAGTATGGCTCTGATGAGGCGATCCGGCGGGCGATGCGGCCAGGGCGCCCGATCGTCGGAACTCCGAAGCAGGGTCCGTCACCCGTCGTTCGCGGAGTGATACCGGTCGAAGAATTTGACGCGCTCAATACTCTTGCCGAGCGAAGCGGCAAGGGCCGTAGCGAGCTGGTCCGACAGGCCGTGCATGACTTGCTTGTCGCTGAGAAACTCGTGGGCTAGCAGAAATAATTCGCGGCCGCGGCAACCGGACTGACGACTACATGACCGATCACCGACTACTGGTAACCCTGCGTATCAAGGTTGGGCGTATACGAGCTGAGTCAGGCTGTGGTTCAGCCGAGGGGCCTGACATCGCGAGCGTGGTCACGGCCTTGGCAGCAACGCCGATCGCGGGCACCATGGCGCGTGCGCCGATCTGCTCGGCCAGGGGCGCGCAGCGGGACCGTGCTGCTTCATCTGTCGGAGAACGCAGCGCGGCACCGGCACCACTGCGCATCCGGCTCGGGCATGTTCCCCCGCGAAGGGCTGGGGCAGTCAGTTCCGGCCTTCAGAGCGACGCGGGGGAGGGAATCGAGGACGCGTGCTCGGCGGCATGTGGGGATGCGACTGAGGGTCTGCGCTGGCGCTGGCCTAGACTCAGCACTGAGCGGGGACGGTTGTCCACGCTCCTGGTCGATCCATCCAGGAAGGTTGGGACATGTTCTTCAGGGCTCGGGCCAGCCTGTAAGTGGCGAGTAACAGGACCGCGCTGGAACGTCGCGCGGTCCTTTGTTCTGCCCACTCGCCCGCTCATTCCTGAGGGAAGTTCATGTCTTCTACCGATTCCTCTTCTTCTCTGCGATCCTCGCTACCACGGCCCAGGTGGCCATTGCTATTGTCCAATGCCTTGGATGCCGCTGGGCGTCGGGGTGTCGACTTCGTAACTGATGTCTTGGCGGTACTGGTTCTTGGAGCCAGTGCTGCGCAGATGGGTTTGCTCAACGCCATCGGAACACTGGCATTCCTCGTGCTGGGGATCCCGATTGGGGTCCTGGTCGACCGCTCGCCCACGGTGCGGCTGCTCGCTGGCTCTGGCCTGGTCCGAGCAATGCTGCTGGCGACGGTGATCACTGCCCTGGCACTGGACTCGCTGACCATGGTCCACTTGTACCTGGTCGCTGGGTTAGTCGGCACCACTACGGTCGTCACCGAGACCACACAGACTGCCATTGCCCCTCGAGTCGCCGGACAGGACGCGGTGGCCGCCCTGGAGATGCTCGATCCTCCACGCGATGAGTTCCCGCCTCGCCCCGACGAGACCTGTCACTATTACGAGGCGGAAATCAGCTTCTTCGAACGAGTCGACGTCCACGTCGTCTGCTTCGCCTCCGACCAGGTCAGCAGGATCGGAACGGTTCCCGCGCCATGACCCCGGAGGATCGCACCGACACCCCGCCGATCCGTGTCCTGATCGCGGATGACGACCAGCTCGTCCGCACCGGCGTCGCCGCTATTCTCGCCTCCGCCACTGACCTTGACATCACCGCCCTCGCCAGCAACGGCCACGAGGCCGTCGACGCCGCGGCAACACACCGCGTTGACGTCGCACTGCTGGATATCCAGATGCCACGACTCGACGGCATCGGAGCTCTCCGTGAGATCCGGCACCGACTGCCCGAGCTTCCGATCGCCATGCTCACCACCTTTTCCGACGACCATCTCATCGCCGATGCGATCAACGCCGGCGCCCTCGGTTTCCTCCTCAAGTCCGACGAACCTCAGCAACTCATTGCCGGCGTCAGGGCCCTCGCGCACGGCGGAGGCGCGTTCTCCCCTCGAGTCGCCCGCTGGCTCGCCGCCGAGCAACGAGCGGGCCACCGCACCCGAACCGCGCGAGACGAACTCACTGCCCTGCTCACCGAGCGCCAGATCGAGCTCCTCACCCACATCGCTCGCGGACTCTCCAACGCCCAGATCGGCAGGGCCATGCATCTGTCCGAAGGCACCGTCAAGCAATACGTCTCCCAGCTCTTCAACACCCTCGGCATCGACAACCGTGTCCACGCCGCCATCACCGCCTACCGACATGGACTCATCACCTGAAGCCGACCCTGACCACACTAATGGTGGGTAGTGGCGCACTCGAGAGCATGGTCATCGTCGGCATCTAGATGGCGGTCGTCTACAGCGGCGCAATCTTTTAACCAAAGTGGACAGCGCGTCCGCGATCAGTCCCCGCTCCCCTGATCGTCGAAGGCAGTAGCGTCGTGACGGTTTCGATGCGCGTGATGATCGCGAGGGATGGCTACAAGCACCTCCTGCGCACGGTCGCGGCCAAGGACGACGACCGCGAGCCAACCCCGTAGGGCCGGCAAAGTAGTTGCGTTTCGATCGGGTAGTTTCTGCGGTTCCCAGATTACGGGCTTAAGGGTCGTTCGTGCTGTCCGCACAGGCCTCAGTCAACCTGCGTCTCGATGCAGTAGCGTCGCAGTTCTGCGATCATCGCGGTCTTGGGGGTGCTGACGAAGCGGAACGCATGGCTGAAACGGACGCGCATTCCTCCAGCCTCGAGGTAGCCGTCGCAGGAAGCGCGTCGTCCGTGGGTGACGACAGAAATGACCTCCACCCGCTCGGGAGAACGGCGGGCGCACCTCTCGGGCTGCACTGGGGCCGCTGTGTGTGGATTTCTCGATGAGCGTCCAGCTCATGTCATCGGCAAGCCACTCGGAGAGGGCCTCCAGCTCTCCCTTGGCCCGGTTCACAACGAAGTCTCCGTCAACGCACTTCCGTGAAGACTCATGGTGCTATGGCTCGATCCGATGCGCCCGGCCTTTCTCCGCGATCGGCACGCACATTTCGATGGGTCTATCAGGCTCCCAGCTGACCTGTCCTTGGTAGATGATGCCGAGTTTCCCGGTGGCGCCGTCTCGCTAGTCGGCCATGGCGAAGCAGTGTCGCCGCCGTGTTGCTCCTGCTCACGTCTCACAACTCACATCGAGTCGCCGCTCGCCCATGAGCCGAACTTCGGGGACGCTGCTGTACCACGCATGATGAGAATCACGCAGGGCACGTAGAGTGCTGCGGCGCAGAGCCAGAGGAAGCCGTCGGCGTTGATGTAAGTGAGCGCGAAGATCGTTGTGAAAGCGACCGGTCCGAAGATCGATGTGACGCTGTTGATGCTGGCGAGCACACCCTGGAGGCGCCCTTGGTGCTGTTCATCGACGCGCTGGGAGAGAAGGGTTTGCAGAGCGGGGAGGCCGATGCCACCGATCCCCAGTGCCGCCAAGATAGGCGCCATGGAAAATGCGTCAGTGACAATCGCCAGGCCTACGAGACCCAAGGCGTCGGTAACACACCCGATGATGACTGTTTTTGCCTCACCGATCCACTCCACGATGCGGCCAGTAAGGAGGGCCTGCACGAGAACCTGTACGATCCCGAAGACGGACAGGGAGATTCCAACTTCGACGGGACTCCAGTCGAGGCGGTGTTCAGTAAACAGCACCCAGGTCGCACCTGGAGCCTGCCCAATGAATTGAACAAGGCCGAATGCGACTAATAGGAAGGTAATCCCAGGCACCGCGCTGAGGCCGGGGCGACCACGATGCTGAGCGAGCGACGCAGAGCGCGCAGGGGAATCAGGACGGGTCTCGCGTAACAAGATAAAGGTGAGTGCCAGATTGCTCGCTGAGAGAAGAGCAGCGAGCAAAAACGGCAGATGTGGCGAGATGGCACCGAACAGTCCACCCATGGCTGGCCCCGCGATCATTCCGCCGCCATAGCAGGCACTGAGTAAACCGAAACGCTTGGCGCGCTGGTGGGGTGGCGTGATGTCGGCGATCACGGTGGCGGTGACCGCATTGGTCGCTCCGGTTATCCCAGCCACTGCACGGGCGATATAGAACACCGACAGAGCGGATGTCGTGGCGAGCACGAGATAGTCGACGGTCGCACCGGCCAGGGAAACAAGCAGCACCCGGCGGCGGCCGAATCGGTCCGACAGTGTTCCCAGTACGGGGGCAAAGATGAACTGCATTACCGCGTAGAGCGCGATCAGCACTCCGACGTTCAGCGGAACCGCATCAGCGGTGACCCCTGCCTCGTGTAGCAGTGCGGGGAGAATCGGCATCACCAGGCCCATGCCGGCGGCGTCGAGGCTAGCCGTGATGAGGACCGTGGCCAACGAGCCACGAGCGGAAGTGAGAGATGACACCTTATCAACGATAAAGTTATCGATGATAAAGTGCAAGCATGGCTCAGAAACAAGCGCGACTCGATCGTGCAGCAGTCTTGCGCGGTGCGAGGCATGTGCTCAATAACACGGGGATCGACGGTTTCACCACGCGGGCGCTGGCTGCGCATCTGCGGGTGCAGCAGCCAGCGCTCTACTGGCACTTTCGGACAAAGGGCCACCTGCTCGGATCGCTCGCAGCTGATGTGCTTGATCGCGAACACCAC
The DNA here is from genome assembly GCA_020160805.1 of Actinomycetota bacterium. Classification (GTDB taxonomy): domain Bacteria; phylum Actinomycetota; class Actinomycetes; order Actinomycetales; family Dermatophilaceae; genus Nostocoides_A; species Nostocoides_A veronense. The sequence continues at coordinate 86,171 of JAIUPO010000019.1, forward strand.
GCCTCACTCCCAGAGTCAGGGGAGCGCTGGGACGACTTTCTCCTGCGCAACGCGCGGAGCTTCCGGACAGCGCTTCTGGCAGTCCGGGATGGAGCACGGCTGCACGCAGAGTTTCACCGTCAAAAGAGTGACCAGATGCCAGCGGGCTCGGATGCCCCCGAAAGTCAGATCGAGTTTCTCGTGTCCGAAGGATTCGCTGAGGTCTCTGCGGTCCGAGCTCTCATGGCTATCAGCCGCTATACGGTCGGTTTCGTACTAGAAGAACAAACAGCGCTCGACAACGGATGTGAGCCTGTCGATCAAGACCTAGATTTCGAGTTCGGGTTAGTTGCAATGGTTGAAGGGCTGGCATCAAAGCGATGAGGGATGCTCGCGCTTTGGGTCTCTGCGTCAGTAAGGTCAATCCTTTCCCGCTCCCGCAGCAGCTCCTCCGCGATACTGACGTTTTGCTCATGGCTACGGAGCTCACTAACGAGCAAATCAGGGACCGTATGCATGTCGCGTCGCGATCGCGGAACGGCACATCAGCAGCATCTTCACCATGCTCGACCTTAACGAGCGCACAGGAAACAAGCGCGTCATCGCCGTCCTCGAGTACCTCAAGAACTAAGCGTCGAGTGCGTGACCGGCGCGATGACCATAGGTAACGGCGGTTTAGCATCGGTGCCGCATCTTGACACGACTCAATCCGCGACAGCTAACCTCCGCATATGGAGTTCGACGGAATGGAGATCCCCGACGATATCGAGGTCACGGTCTGGGGGAGCAACGAGCACCGGCTCTGTAACGTCTGCCGCGCAGAATGCGACCCCGAGCCGAGCGGCGCCGACGGGTACGGCGTGTGAATCGTCTACGTCTGCCGCGACCACGGAGTCCAATCCGTCGTGGACCCATTCGAGCATCTCCGTTGAAGCGCGCTCTTCGCTATCTCCCTGCATTGACGCAAACATCGCGCTCTCCGCCTTCCGAGGGTAGATCCCAAGATCTGCGGCGCACCTGCCCAGTGTGACGATCTCGATCAGGGTCATGACCGCTGGGGACGGGTACCGGTACCTGCTGAACGCAGTTGTCGCTGGCGACGGGGATCGCGATGCGTCGTCAGCGCTGACAAGGTACTACCTTGAAGCAGGAACGCCTCCCGGCATCTGGCTCGGGGCCGGCCTCCCAGGACTCGCCGGAGAGATCGCCGTCGGTGCCTCGGTGAGCGAGGAGCAGTTACGGCGCCTCATGGGGCACGGGCAGGATCCGAACAGCGGCGAGCAACTGGGGCGTCCGTACCGAAAGTTTGCCACCGCGGGCGAGCGGACGCAGCGCCGCCTCGATCAGCTCCCGAAGTCCCTTACCGCAGGTGAGCGTACCGCGCAGCAAGCGCTGATCGAGGCGGAGGAAGCACAGAAGCCAACGAATGCGCCGGTCGCAGGGTTCGATCTCACGTTCTCGGTCCCGAAGTCCGTCTCGACCCTCTGGGCAGTTGCCGACGGCGGCACGCAAGCACTCATTGCCCAAGCTCACCACGCAGCGATCCGAGACATGATCGCCCTACTCGAGCGCGACGTCGCGATGACCAGGGTCGGCGCGAAAGGGGCGCGTGGCGCCGTCGCGCAAGTCGACGTGCGGGGTGTGATTGCGACTGCCTACGATCATTACGATTCTCGGGCCGCGGATCCACAACTCCACACGCACATTGTCGTCGCCAACCGCGTGCAAGCAGCTCATGACGGGAAGTGGCGCACGCTCGATTCTCGCGCTATCCACGCCGCCGTCACCGGCCTATCGGAGCATTACAACGCGGTCCTCTCGGACCATCTCACTCAGATCCTCGGCGTCGGGTGGGAAGCCCGTGAGCGCGGTGCGGGGCGCTCCACGGCGTGGGAGATCGTTGGCGTGCCGCAGGAGCTGATGGACGAGTTCTCTTCCCGTACTCGCGATATCGAGCAGGTCAAAGACCGGCTGGTCGACGACTACGTCTCGAAGCACGGGAGGCAGCCGTCCCCGAAGCTGGTGTGGCAGTTCCGGCAGCAGGCCACGCTCGAGACTCGGCCCCCGAAGCAGCAGCACTCTCTCAGCGATCTCACCTCCCAGTGGCGAGAACGCGCGACCGCGTTGCTGGGTGAGGACGCGCCAACCTGGGCGTCGGCACTGCTCGCCGGTAGTGAGCACGAACCGTTGCTGCGGGCAGACGATATCCCGTTGGAGGATCTCGAGGAGGTCGCCGAGGTCGTGGTGCAGCAGGTCGGTGACCGGCGAGCGACGTGGAAACGGTGGAACCTCCACGCGGAGGCCGTGCGACAGACGATGGCTCTCCGCTTCGCGTCCGCGAACGACCGGGACGTCATCACCCAGCAGATCGTCGATGCCGCAGAACGGGTCTCGCTGCGCCTCACTCCGCCCGAGCTCGCGAAGAGCCCCTCGCTGTTTCGTCGCGCGGACGGGTCGAGCGTGTTCCGACCCAAAGCCGGAACGGTGTTCTCCTCCGAGCAGGTGCTCGCGGCAGAAGACCGACTCCTTGGCGCGTCGAATGATCGGTCGGCGCCGACCGTACCGCTGGCATGGATCGAGGACGCTGCCAGAACGAAGAACCGCGACGGGCACACCCTGTCGGTGGACCAGGAGCAGGCGATCGCGAAGATCGGCGTCTCCGGCCGCGTCCTCGACGTACTCGTCGGCCCCGCAGGGACTGGGAAGACCACAACGATGCGTGCCCTGCGCCGAGCCTGGGAGCGACGCTACGGGCCAGGCTCGGTGACCGGGCTCGCGCCCTCGGCCGCTGCCGCCGACGTCCTCGCCGGGGATCTGGAGATCGGGACGGAGAACACGGCGAAGTGGCTGCATGAGCATCGCCTCGGGAAATGGAACCTCACGCGCGGACAGCTCGTCATCATCGACGAAGCCTCCTTGGGTGGCACGTTCGCGCTCGATGCCATCACCAGTCACGCCCAGCAGGTCGGCGCGAAAGTGCTGCTCGTGGGCGATTGGGCGCAACTCGCAGCGGTGGACGCGGGCGGCGCGTTCGGGATGCTCGTGCGTGACCGCGGCGACGCCCCGGAACTGGTCGATGTGCGTCGCTTCCGAAACGACTGGGAGAAGCAGGCGTCCCTGCAGTTGCGGATCGGCGACACCGACGTCATCGATACCTACATTGCGCACCAGCGCGTCACGCCGGGCGGATATGACGAGATTCTCGAAGCCGCCTACCAAGCCTGGCGCACAGACCTCGCAGCGGGAAAGAGCACGGTGCTGATCGCGGAAACCCTCGACACGGTCTCTGCGCTCAACACCCGCGCCCGCACCGACCGAATCCTCCAGGGCGACGTCGCTGTGGACGGCGTCAAACTCCATGACGGCAACGAAGTTTCCCGCGGAGATCTCATCATCACCCGCGAGAACAATCGGCGCCTCTCGCTCGGGCGAAGCTGGGTGAAAAACGGCGACCGCTGGCACGTCGCCCATGCGAACGACGACGGATCCCTCACCGTGCGGCGGGCAGGATCGAAGCGGCGCACCACGATCACGCTGCCCGTGAGCTACGTCGCCGAGCACGTCGACCTCGGCTACGCCGTCACCGCGCACCGTGCCCAAGGGGCCACCGTCGACACCGCACACGCGGTCGTCCACTCACCGGAAGTGACCCGAGAATCCCTCTACGTCGCGATGACCCGCGGCCGCGAATCCAACCGCGTCTACGTCGCCACCGACGAGCATCACCTCGAGGAGCATCAGCACCGTGAGGACCTGCAGAACACCGCCCGGAGCATCCTCTACGGGATCCTGCAGCACCCTGGCGCAGAGCTCTCCGCACACGACACGATCACCGTGGAGCAGGACTTCTGGGGCTCACTCGAGCAACTCGCGGCCGAGTACGACACCATCGCACAAGTCGCCGGACAGGAACGCTGGATCGCCCTCCTGCACGCCGGAGGCCTCACGGCGGAGACGATCGACGAGCTCGTCGAGACAGACGCCTTCGGGATCCTCACCACCGAGCTGCGCAGGCTCGAAGCCGACGGGCACGACATCGACAGTCTTCTCCCGCGCATCATCCAGGTTGGAGGACTGGACGAGGTGCAGGATCTCGGGTCGCTGCTGCGTTACAGGCTCCAGCGCATCACGGCGGCCTACCAGCCTGCTCCGCAGCGGACCGCCAGGATGATCGCCGGCCTGGTCCCGCGCGCGACCGGGATCACCGATCCCGCGATGAGGCAAGCCCTCGACGAGCGGGAGCAGCTCATGGAGCAGCGCATCGATGCCCTGGTCGAGAAGCTCCTCAAGCAGCCAGAGCCCTGGTTGACGGGACTCGACGAGACCGCTCCCGCAGAGGGTGAGGCTGCGGCACGGGCGGTCATTGCGTACCGCGACCGGTGGGGCGTCACCTCGAGCAGCCCACTCGGAGCGGTGCCCGGCGACGATGCTCAGCGCGTCGACTACGAACGCGCCCAGGGCGTGCTCGTGAGCCTTCAGCAGACCGAGCACTCCCCGGAGGAAGTGCGGTCCAGACGGAGTCAGAGGCGGTCGATTTCCTGATGTATGCGGCCGATATTCTTAGTGCATGACGCCAACGAACCGCGCGCGGATCTCTCGCCAGACGCGCTCAAACGTGTTCGATTGGCTCTCGCTTTCCGAGTACGACTGGTCGGGGCGGCTGCAGCATCCGCAGTTCCTCGCCCGGCTCTACGACTTGGAGGAGCTGCCGAGCAGAGACCACAGGTACCGCACTGCCAGCGGCGACATCTACCAGCACATGGTGAACAACTGGGACTGGGAGGATGACTGGGTCTTCAACGACGACCGTTTCCAGCTTCGTAACGGCAGCGACGAGACGTTCCTCAACTTCTTAGCCGAGACAGTCCATCCCATTGTCCGCGACGATCCAGACGCCGCTGCCGCGATGGTCGCTGCCTACAATGACACCCTCCGCCGAGATGGGTATGAGCTCATCGAGACAGACCGTTTCGGAGATCGCATCATCTATGGCTGGCGTCAGATTTCCGCGTATTACGCCCCAACCGAGCTAACGCTCGCCAAGACGCCCGACCTCACCGAGAACTCTGTGCTGCGCCGTCACCTCGATCTAATCAACCGCGACCTCAGCTCAGATCCCGCTGCGGCGATCTCCTCCTGCAAGAACCTCCTCGAGAGCCAGTGCAAGATCGTGCTCACGGATCTGGATATCGAGTTCTCCGAACGAGACGAGCTCCCGGCTCTTTTCGCAAGCACCGCATCGGCACTCGCGATCAATGCCGACGCGGTAGACGGCAGCAAGCGCGGCAGCGACGCCCTCCGCAAAGCGATGCGCGCCCTCTCCACTCTCGTGCAGTCCGTCGCGGAGGCACGCAACTCAATCGGCGACGGGCATGGCTCCGTCAACGAGAGCCCCGCGACTCCACGACATGCACGCCTCGTGTTCAACTCGACTGTTGCAGTCGCGCAGTTCATCGCCGACACCTGGCACGAAACCTCCCATGAGCAAAAGGCTGCGCTGGGCTCCTCCTTCTGACGCTTCTCCACTCCAATCCGCAAGCGGAACTCCACCGCTCTTCCGCACTCCAACCGAGCAGCGTAGACTGCGAAATGGCAGGACAGACCACGCGCGAAGCCTGACGTCGGGCGGAGCAGACCGCCCCAAGAAGCCTCGGGGCACTCACCACACAGGACCAGCCACATCGAAGTGCTCCCGTGTGAAAAGTGAGGCCATCATGAATCTCATGCAGCGTCTGTGGAACGCCAGCGTCCGCACCCGCATCTTCCTGCGCCGCCGCAGCCGTACTTGTCATGCTGACACCTATCGAGGACAGCAGACACTGACCCAGTGCGCTCCGGTGGCCACCACTTCGTGCCACCGGAGCGCGCTGACCGCGGCGGCATGCCCGGGCGCATGTCGTGCCCTGGGTTCGGTTCCGTGGTGAGGACGAGCCGCGGGCGCGGGCATCTGTTGCTGGACATCCAGCAGGCCGACGGCCAGACCATCCTGGTGTAACTGAACGCGAGCATGGCTGGGCAGATCGTGGTGGTCGCCGGCTATCGCTGGTCGCCCGCGTGGCGGGCCGCATATCGGGCCGACGGTTCTGCGGACTTTTCGGCGTGGAGGAAGGCGACGTGGTGGCTGTAGCCGAGTGCGTCGGCGACTAGCGACGGTGGGCATTGGAGGACGAGCTCGCCGAGGGCGCTGTTGCGGGCGCCGAGGAGGTTCACGCCGAGGGCTCGCAGTCTGTCCATCACGGTGTTGGGGTGGAGGTGTCGTCCGGCGAGGATGCTTGGGAACATCCAGGGGCTGTCCGTCCCTGCCGCTGTCCGGAGGTTGGGCCGAGCATCGCGGTGCTGGCGGATCATGTTGGCGAACGGCTCAGGCACGTCCACTGGATGGCGGCCGAGCTGGATTCTCATGCCGTGAGGGCTCTCGGCGATGGCCTCGGTCGTCAGAGTGACGACTTTGACCAGTGGTTGCGCGTAGAGGAGCAGGAGCATGCCGGCGACGCGGTAGGGGAGTGACTCGCTGGTCCCGGTGAGCAATTCGCGGATCCAGGCAAGTCTCTGCTCCTGGCTCAGGGACGGGCTCGATCGGGGAGTGCGATGCGCGACCGTGACACCGGTGTTCAAGCGGGACTTCTTGGCGAGCTGGAAGAAGTTCCTGATCATGGTGCGAGTGGTCGGTCCGCCTGCCAGCCACTCGTCGGCGTCTTGCTGGGTGCAGGTCGCGGCGGTGCGGTGGTGTGTCTGGTGCAGCCAGGTCAGGAACTTGACTGTCTCGGTGATCTCTTGCTTCGCTGAGTGCACCGGGCCGCGCGTGTTGGCGCCTGCTTCGGATTTGGCGCGGATGTTGCGTAGGTGGTGCCAGGTCGCGAAGTGCTGGACGGGCTGACGGACCTCGGCGGGGAGCCCTTCTAACTTGACGGCGATCCACTCCTCGAATCGGTGCAGGTAGGCATCGCGGTAGGGGAGTAGGCCGTGATGTTGCAGGAGTGCTCGGATGTGTTCGGTCGGCTTGCCGGGAACGGCGTCGAGGCCTTCGTGGGAGATCGGGATCGTGCCGTCGCCAAGGCCACGCAGGAGCGTCTGGACCTTGGGGGATCGCTTCCAGACGAGGATCGACTCGGGTCGCTCGGATGCGCATAGCGCGTCGACCAGACCGCGCAGAGCGGGGTGTTCCGGCTCGCCGCCGAGGACCTGGTGGAGGTCGGCGCGAAGCGCACATCGGGCGCAGAGCCGCCCTCGGTGATGCCCGGCTTCGGTGTCGCAGCTGTCGCAATGGAAGTCGTGGGGGATCTCCGCGCAGGTCGCGCAGATCGGACCGCCGCCGGCGCTTGCGGGTCCTGGTAGCAGGCGGTCTTGGAGGCACTCCGGGCAGACGCCTCGGGTGTGGACGGCGTTGTAGTAGCAGATGTTGCAGAGCCGGCCCTCCGGCCATGTGACGGCGACCCGCGGGATCTTGCGGCCGCAGCGTGCGCACGGGTTCCCGGTCGTCGAGGTGATGCGTGGACGACCCTGGATGGTGGAGCGGGGGGACAGGCCTGCTGGTCCTCGACTCGCCACGGCAGCCATCCCTACTCGTCGAGAATGTTCGCGCGCCGGGGTCGAACTGATCGGTCGAGGCTGACGACGTTGGAGCCGGGCTCGGTCGCGGTCTTCCGGCGCCGGACGTCCGCGGCGGTTGTCGTGACCAGATCGGCTGGTGTGCACTCGAAGATGTCGCAGAGTGCGGCGATAACTTGGAGCGAGACGCGCTCCGGCCGCTGATTGACGAGGCGGTAGACCTGCGGTCGGGAGAGCGTGATGTCCCGTTCGCCGAGCAGCGGGATGAGATCGGTCGTGTTGTGCAGACCTCTGGCCGCCATCAGCTCGGCCAGGCGCCACTGGTAGTCGACCTTGCGTTTCATGGTGTTCCATCCTTCGTGGTGCGGGCCAGGGCCTCGTTGACGGTCCTGTCGAGAGCGCTGCGGAGCGTGCTGCGCCGGAACTCGTCGCCGACGAACTGGTAGATGCCGGTCGTCGAGGCGTACTCGTGCCCCATCTGGTCCTGGACGAACCGTGGGTCCCAGCCAGCCTCCAACAGATGCGTAGCGTAGGAGCGTCGGAACGAGTGCAGATCGAGCCCGTCCGAAAGTCCGAGCTCGTCGCAGTAGCGGCGTAGCCGGCGCAGCAGCGCCGGTTCTCCGACCAGGCCGCCGCGTTCGCTGGGGAACAGGTCGAGTGTGTCGGGCTCACCGCGACCGTTGGCGAGCCAGTCCTCGAGGATCGGAGGCGTCCATCGCCAGACGGTGAGCACGCTGCGGGGTTTGTAGGGCGAGGAGCGCTTTGACTTGCCGTAGCGGACCTTGCAGACGCCGAACCGGCCGAACTCGCGCGCATGCGGGTTGCGGGCGAAGTCGACGAGCTGCAGGTGTCGCAACTCGTTGAAGCGGAGGCCGTAGGCGTAGGCGATCTTCATCATGACCGCATCGCGATAGGCCGCCTGCCAGCCCTTGCGTCCCGACCGCCCCATGCGTTCGACCTCATCGTCGGCGTAGACGAAGAGTCGATCGAGCTCGGACCGCGTGTAGGGACGCTTCGTGGGTCCGCCGTCGTACTCCTGGACGTGCGGTGCGGAGTTCCAGTCGAAGAAGACCTGCGCCGGGTGGGTGCCGAAGTACTGCTCGCAGACCCGGTCCCATCCGTAGTCGGGGTTGCTGACGTAGCTCGTGAACGCCCGAAGCGCAGAGTGGTAGCTGCGCAGCGTGGAGCGAGAGACGTGTCGGACGGTGCGCAGGTCGGCCGAGAACTCCTCGACCATCGCCGGCGTCCAGTTCCACGGATCCTCGTTCATGTGCTCAACGAACCGGCGCACACAGCGCAGCCGCTGCTCGATCGTCGCGAACTGCAGGTTCCTGGAGAGCTGCTGGTTGCGCCAGCCGTCCAGCATGAGCTGGAGCACCTGCTCCTCGGGCCGAAGGACCGGCAGCGAGGGCACCACCGAGACCCGACCCACACCGTCGACGTGCATCCGACACCTCGTTCCGCGGTTGCATCCAATGAGTCAATGATGCATCCGATGAGACGCCAAGGGTATACGTGCTGGTCAACGGCGTGTCTGCGGGCTCTGTTGCAAAGATTGGCGGCAGTCAGAGGTAGGCTGTCGCTCTGCGCCGATCAGGCGGCTGCTGCGAAATGGT
>JAIUPO010000020.1 GCA_020160805.1 Actinomycetota bacterium
CGGGCATGACGAGGTTGAGGGCGACGGGGCAGGCTTGGCCGGGGGTGAGTCCGGCGAGCCAGCGCAGGGCGGCGTCGGCCATCACTTGGGCGTGGGTCCGCTCATCCAGCGGATCCGCCGGCGTGTCGGGGGTGTCGGTTTCGTGATGGCCGGCGACCACCGCGGTGGCGTGCCGGTGCAAGGACGCGTACGCGCCGACGATCCCCGTCAAGGGTCCGAAGATCGACAGGTACGCCATCCCGTCGGGTGCGGGGCGGGTCCACACACCCCGTTCCGACATTGCGCGTTCGTGTTTGGCCACGACAGCGGCGGGGTCGAGTTCCGCGGCGTAGCGCGCGGCGGCACCGGTGAGTTGTTTCAGACTCGATGTCGCCAGCCGTGGCGCGATCAACTCATCCACCCGGGCCCGCAACTCCGGGCTGAGGACATTGGTTTCGCGGACGATCGCGGCGGCGGATCGTTCGTCGATGATCCCGGCAGTCAATGCCGCCTGCGTGTGCGGCATGCCCGGCAGCGCCCGCGCGAGCCCGAGGTGCCGGTCCGCGGTCGCAGGCGAACACCGCCGAGCCAGCGCGATCTGTGGCGCGATGGAGGATCGGGCTTTCGGCAGCGAGGCCCGGTTCGCGAGCGCCTCCCGCACGGTCGCCCGCCCGAACTCCGCCGTCGCGCGAGCCTGCGCCGCCGCGATCGCGCCCTTGACCTGCTCCAGCCCGGCGATGAAGTCGATCAACTCCGCCAGACCCAACTCGGGCCTGGGGTTGCCCGCCGGGTCGGCAAGGTCGGGGTTGCCCTCCGGTGCGAGGGTTGCGAGCCAATCGACGAGTTCCCGAACCGCCGTAACGGGTGAGGCATGGCCGGCCGGCAGGTCGCACCAGCGGGGTTCAGTCACGGCGAGCGCCCACGAGTCCCGCTCGTCGGCCTCATCCACGTCATCCCAGCCGAGTTCGTCCTGCCACGCCTCGAAATCGGCGACCAACTCCTCGACATCCAGTGGCGGCCACCACGCGTCATCGAGCGGAGTTAACCCCTCACGAGCACCGGTGGGGCGCAGTCCGGCAGCGGGCCCGACAAGCCCGTCTGTGGGGTGCTGCGCCATTGCTGTCATCTTCAAATGGTACACCAGTTCGATCCACAGAGCAAGGGGTTGAGTGATGAAAAATATTGGTGGGCAATCAAATTCGCTCGAAAGGACAGGCTCCTGGTCGAGCGCTCTTGTCGCGTCGGAGCAGCTTTTTCGCAGCCGAGCAGCGCTATAACGCGGCCCCGCGGCAAGACCTCGTCTCCGCTACGAAATCAACGCTCAGCTGCAAGATCAGCGCTCGGCTGCGACATCAACACGCCCGCCGCCCACAACTCGCGCTCGGTTCCGGCAACCTGCCAGGAGCTCATGAGCGAACGCCACCGAGGCAACCACCCTCAGGCCTCGGCGTGGGCGATGTGGGTGAGTTGGCGCCATACGAGCAGCAGGGTGACTCCGGACCCGACGCCGGCGAACCAGAAGGGCGCGGTCAGCCCCCACTCCTGGGCGATCCCCCCACCCAGCACCTGACCGACGACGAGGCCACCGAACAGCGCCACGACATACACACTGGACACCCGCCCCTGGAACTCGGTGGGCACCGCCCGCTGCCGCACCGCCGTCGACAACGTCCCCCAGACGAACGCGTACGCCCCGAAGATCACCATGATGGCGATCGCCAGCGCCCCACTGCGGTTGAGCGCCAGCGCGAAATGCGTCACCACCTCCAGCGTCAGGCAGGCCCGCATCAAGGTGGCCAAGTCGAAGCGCTTTTCGAGCCGGCCGTATGCCGCGGTGCTCACCACCCCGCCCACGGCGGCGGCCGTCGTCAGCAGACCGAAGCCGATCTCCCCCATGTGCAGATGGTCCAAGGCATAGAGGACGAGCACCGACCACGCGGCGCCCCAGGTGACATTGAACGCGAGGATCACCAGCGCCAGCGTGCGCACCGGCGCGTTGCCGAGCAGCCACCGCACGCCCTCGGCGATATCGCGCCGAACGTGCGTCGGCTCGCGATCGGGGCGGGCGAGCGTCGGCGTGGCGATCCGCAGGATGAGCACCGCCCCGAATGCCAGGGTCACCAACTGGATGACGAACGGCCACGCCATACCGGCGGCGAACAGGAAGGCCCCAACGGGCGGACCGACGAGCTGGTTGCCCGTCAGGAATCCCGCCATCAGCCGCGAATTTCCCAGTCCCAGATCATCTTTCGAGACGACCATCGGAAGCAAGGTCGAGAAGCTGGTGTCGGCGAAGATCTCCGCACATCCGAGGGCGAACATCGCCGCCAAGACGATGCCGATTGAGACGTGGCCCGTCGCGAGGGTGGCGATGAGCACTGCCAGCACGAGCACCCGCGCGCCATTGGCCAGCACAACCAGCTGCGTGCGATTGTGCCTATCCGCGACGGCACCGGCAATCAGCCCGAACAGCAAGGTTGGCACGCGCTGCAAGGCTGCCGCCAAGCCGACGAGGAAGGCATTACGGGTCTGGCTCGCGACGAGCAACGGACCGGCGGCCAACGCAATCCCGTCGCCGATCTGCCCAACCCAGGACGAGCCGAGCAGCCAGCGAAAGTCGCGCCCCAGCCGCGCCGGCGCGATCGCCTCCCCCAGTTTGCTCACAAGGGCGAGAGCCTACCGATCCCCGGGTCCTCAGAGTCCCTTGCCTGATCGCCGCCGTGACGCGAGGTCCTGACTGCCTTGCACCCTGCCTCCGCGCGCGACAGTAAATAAGGTCTGAGGGTTGGCACCGTATGTGGTGCCAACCCTCAGACCTTAGGTGCGAGCTCAGTTCTCGAAGGACGCCTTGCGCGAGGCGAGAACCTCATCGATCAGGCCATACTCCTTGGCCTCGGCGGCCGAGAGGATCTTGTCGCGCTCGATGTCCTTTTGGACCTGCTCGACGGTGCGGCCAGAGTGCTTGGCCCAGGTCTCCTCGAGCCACTCGCGCATCCGCAGCACCTCCTTGGCCTGGATCTCCAGGTCGGAGGCCTGGCCGTAGTCGCCGCCCATGAGCGCTGGCTGGTGGATGAGCACCCGCGCGTTGGGGAGGGCGAAACGCTTGCCCGGCGCGCCGGCGCTGAGCAGCACCGCCGCGGCCGAGGCCGCCTGGCCGATCACGAAGGTCTGCACATCGGGGCGGATGTACTGCATCGTGTCGTAGATCGCGGTCATCGCCGTGAACGAGCCGCCGGGGCTGTTGATGTACATGAGGATGTCGCGGTCGGGGTCCTGCGACTCCAACACGATCAGCTGGGCGATGATGTCGTCCGCGGACGCGTCATCGACCTGCACCCCGAGGAAGATGATGCGGTCCTCGAAGAGCTTGGTGTAGGGGTCGAGGCGCTTCATCCCATAGGACGTGCGCTCCTCGAACTGCGGGAGGATGTAGCGGCTGCTCGGGCCCGGCACGTGGAGGCGACCGGTCGCCATACCGTCGAAAGTCATTGTCGTTTCAGTCCTTTTCGATCCGTATGCCGGGTTCAGTCGGTGACCGGGTTGTCGTCGGTGCCGGCCTGCTCGGCGCGCAGGAAGACGTGGTCGACGAAGCCATAGTCCTTGGCTTCCTCGGCGGTGAACCAGCGGTCGCGGTCGGAGTCGGCCTCGATCTGCTCCAGGCTCTGGCCGGTGTGCTGGGCGATCAACTCGGCCATTTGCTTCTTGATGAAGAGCATCTGCTCGGCCTGGATCTTGATGTCGGAGGCGGTGCCGCCGATGCCGCCGGACGGCTGGTGCATCATGACGCGCGCGTGCGGGGTGGCATACCGCTTGCCCTTGGTGCCCGCCGAGAGCAGGAACTGGCCCATCGATGCGGCCATGCCCATGGCGACGGTCGCGACGTCATTGGGGATCCAATTCATGGTGTCGAAGATCGCCATGCCAGCGGTCACCGAGCCGCCGGGGCTGTTGATGTAGAGCCAGATGTCGGACTTGGGGTCTTCGGCGGCGAGCAGCAGCATCTGCGCGCAGATGGCGTTGGCGTTGTCGTCGCGGACATCGGAGCCGAGGAAGATGATGCGTTCCTTGAGCAGCCGCTGATAGATGTGGTCGTCGAGGCCGAACTGGCCACCCTGTGCGGCGGCGCTGGGGTTGCTCACGCTTGTCGTCTCCGTCGTGCGCTCGTGCGGATAGTTCATGGTGACCCTAACGCGCGCCCTCTCCCGGACAATCCCGCCTCGGGCCGCTGTTCACTGTCAGCGCACACCGAGGGCCAAAGCCCGACCTACGGACCCACCACGAACAGCGTGCATCATGTCATCATTCCTGGTGATGCTATGATGCGTCATGCGCACCACGATCACCCTTGACCCGGATGTCGCTGCCCTCCTCGAGAAGGAGATGAAGCAGCGGGAGATCGGATTCAAGGTGGCCGTCAACGACGCTATCCGCCGCGGGCTGGGACAGTCCCCCACGGTCGATATCGCTTGGCCGACTTATGACCTCGGCAGTGTGCGGGTCGACCTCGACGACGCCAGTCGGATGGCCGCCGAACTCGAAGACGAAGAACTCCTGCGCAAGCTGGCCCGGGGCGTCTGAGGTGTTCGTCGTCGATACCAATGTGCTGGTGTATGTCGTCCACTCCGGGTCCGCGCATCACGAGGCGGCCCACGCGTGGTTGCGCGAGCAGATTTCTGGGAGTCACGTGGTGGGGATGCCGTGGGTATCTCTGCTCGGCTTCATTCGCATCAGCACCAACCCGCGGGCCTTCGCCAAGCCACTGACAGCCAGCCAGGCGTTGCGCATCGTCGAGACCTGGCTGCGCCAACCCGCAGTCACGGTGCCCGAGCCGACATCGCGGCATTTCGCTTTGCTCGCCGGCAACCTCAGCGCGTCAGGCACCGCAGCCAACTTGACCACGGATGCCCACATCGCCGCGCTCGCGCTGGAGTATGGCGCAACCGTGGCGACCTTCGACCGAGACTTCGCCCGCTTCCGCGTTCCACTCCTGATCCCGGGCGACGCCTGATCAGGCTGCGCACCGCATACTTTTCCGGAGGCGACGAGAGGAGTTCCTCGTGCTGAGGAAGAAAGCTGCGAGTGTCGCCGTCGGCGCCGCGGTCATCCCCCATCGGCGCGGACACCTTCCACGTCATTTCCGATGCCGCCAGAGCGGCACCGACGACCTCCAAGGCTGCCACAGCCGCATTCAACAAGCTCTCGAGCGCCGATCAGGAAGCGTTCTCTCAGGCCGTCGATGGTGCCGCTGACGCCGCCTGCCGCGGTCCCGTGCGCGATCTGATCGCGATGCACGTGGCTACGGACCTCGCCGACTTCGCGGAAACCAACGCCGATCAACTCGCCGCCGTGCAGCGCGACTGGGCGGCGATGGTCAGCTCGGCTCGCGCCTACCCCGAGGCGGCCAGCCTGGGTCTGTGACCTCAGCCGTTCCGCGGCTCGCGGACGGAGGGCAGGGCGGCATACGCGAGCACGATGAGGGTGCCCACGGCCAGGAGTGCGCGCAGCACGCCGTAGTGGTCGCCGAGGAAGCCGATCAGCGGCGGGCCGGCGATGAAGGCGACATAGCCAACGGTCGCGACGACCGACACCCGCGCGTGCGCGCGCGCCGGGTCGTCGGCGGCGGCCGACATGCCCACGGGGAAGCCGAGGGAGACCCCGAAGCCCCACAGTGCCGCGCCGGGGTATGCCAGCGCCGGGCCGCCGAAGACCACCATCAGGGAGCCCGCGAGGGCGATGAGCAGCATGATCCGCAGCACCGGCACGCGGCCATAGCGGTCCAGCAAGTTCGTGCCGAGGACGCGGCCGATCGTCATGAAGCCGAGGAAGGTCGCGAAGGCGAGCACGCCGGCCCACGCGGGCAGGTCGTAGCCCTCGACGAAAGCCACCGAAACCCAGTCGTTGGCGGTGCCTTCGGTGAAGGCCGCCACGAGGACGACCAGGCCGATCAGCAGGGTGCGCGGCTCGGTCCACGCGGACCGCGAGCTTGCCGCAGCCAGAGGAGCGTCGCCCACCGCCGCATCCTGCGGCTCCTCCTCGAGGGAGCGCGGCAAGTAGGGCCGGGTGATGACGCCCGAGGACAAGACAAGGAACGCCGCCACGACGGCAAGGTGCGCCCACACGGGGACCGAGAGGGCCGCCATACCCGCCCCCACGAGCGCCGCGAAGACGGTCCCGCCGCTGAAGGCGGCGTGGAATCGCGGCATGATCGAACGCTCCAGCAGCCGCTCGACATTCGCGCCCTCGAGATTCATCGCCACATCGCAGGTGCCCATACCCAGGCCCAGCAGGAACAGACCCGCCGCGACGCACCAGCGGTTGCCGACGATGTCGACGCCGAGCCCGACGACCGACAGGCCGACGCCCAAGACCGTGAGGGCGATGGCGCAAGTTCGGGCGGCCCCGATCCGGTGCACGATATGGCCAGCCATCGGCAGCCCGACAATCGAGCCGGCCGAGGCGAAGAGCAGCACAACGCCGAGTTGCCCCGGGCTCAAGTTCAAGGTGGCCTTGGCGTCCGGGATCCGGCTGGCCCATGAGGCGAACGCCAGTCCGTTGACGGTGAAGACGGCATACACCGCATTGCGGGCCGCGAGCAGGCGCGGCCGGTCCAGTGCCGGCGTGGTCATGTGGGTCCACTCCCCCAGGCCGTGGTCGGGCGTTCACGCGTATGCCGCACGGCCCCCTCGTCGGGGCCGCGCGGCATACGCACTGGTTCTGGGTGCCGCACCCGGACGCGGGGCGGCGGCGGCGATCAGGCCTTCGGGGCGTCCAGGTCCTCACCGGCGTGGCTGCCGGCGTATTCCTCGGTCGCGGCGGCGTCGGTGGCCTCGTCCACCGGCTCAGCGTCGGCGGCGACATCCTCGACGACCTCGTTGGTCTCGAGCGTGTCGTCCTCGTCCTCATCGGGCGCGAGTTCGGCGAGGTCGACCTCGTTGCCGGAGGCATCGGTGATCTTGGCGCGGTCGAGGACACCGGCGAGGGCCTTGCGGCGGGCGACCTCGCCGACCATGCCCGGCACCTGGTTGTTGGCGTCGATGGCCTGGGCGAACTGGTTGGGGTCCATGCCGTACTGCTGGGCCTGCATCAGGAGGTACTCAACGAACTCCTGCTGCGAGACCTCGACCTCGTCCTGCTCGACGATGGCGTCAAGGATGAACTGCGCCTTCAGGGCGCGGGCGGTCGATTCCTGGACCTCGGCGCGGTGCTCGTCGTCCTCCAGGCGGCCCTCACCCTCCAGGTGCGCGTTGACCTCGGCGTCGATGACGCCCTGCGGCAGCTCGAGGTCGACGGAGTCGAGGAGGTGCTCGAGGATCTTGTCGCGCGCGGAGACGCCCTGCTCGAACTTCTTGGCCTGCAGCGCCACCTCAGAGACATTGGCCTTGAGCTCTTCGAGGGTGTCGAACTCCGAGGCGAGCTGGGCGAAGTCGTCGTCCAACGCGGGTAGTTCGCGCTCCTTGACGGCCTGCAGGGTGACGGTGCAGTCGGCCTCCTGGCCCGCCCGGTCCCCACCGGCCAGCGGCGCGGTGAAGTCCTTGCGTTCGCCGGCCGACATACCGATGAGCGCCTCGTCCATGCCGGGCAGCATGTTGCCCGAGCCGATCTCATAGGAGATGCCGGAGACCTCGTCGATCGGCTCGCCATCGATGGTCGCGGACAGATCGATGCTCACGAAGTCGCCATCGACAGCGGCGCGCTCGACGGTGACGAGGGTGCCGAAGCGGGTGCGCAGCTTCTCCAACTCTTCCGCGACGTCCTCGTCGGTCAACTCGACGTCATCGACGGTAACGGCGATGCCGTCCAGGTCGGGCAGGGTGAAGGCCGGGACGACATCCATCTCGGCGGTGAAGTTGAGGGTCTCGGACTCGTCCACCGGGACGGCCGTGATCTCGACCTCGGGCTGGCCGATCGGGCGGACCGCGGACTCCTCGACCGCCTGGGCGTACAGGCCCGGCATCGCCTCGTTGACGGCTTCCTGCAGGACGGCGCCCTTGCCCATGCGCTGGTCGATGATGCGCGCCGGCACCTTGCCCTTGCGGAAGCCGGGGATCGTCACCTGGCTGCCGATGGTGCGGTATGCCGCGTCGATGCTCGGCTTGAGCTCCTCGTAGGGGACCTCGACAACGAGCTTGACTCGGGTCGGGGTGAGGTTCTCGACGGCACTCTTCACAGCAGGCACTCCAAAAGTGGATATTCGGTGGTGGATCAGGTTGCGGGCTGGGCGTGCGGGCACGCGAACACCAGCCAGGCTCCCCGCATCTTACGCGGCGGGGCAGCGCACGCCCAAAATGACGGTGCCTGCCGCGCGGTGGTGTTGACCCCGTTTGACGGACATCCTGACTGGCCAGCTTCGGCTGGCGGGAGAGGATGCCCTTATGGGTGCTACTCGCAGGAAGTTCACCCCGCAGTACCGGCGTGATGCCGCGCGTCTGGTCATCGATTCGGGACGCACGGCGCGTGCGGTCGCGGACGAGATCGGGGTCGGGGAGCAGTTGCTGGGTCGGTGGGTCGCGAATGAGCGGGCTCGGATGGAGGATCCGCCGCCGGCGGTCGATATCAACGAGCGGGCCGAGTTGGAGCGGTTACGGGCGGAGACACGCAGCTGCGGATGGATCGGGAGTTCCTGAAAAATGCAGCGGCCTTCTTCGCAGCGGAGAACGCATCGAACCCGACGCAGCGTTCGCGGTGATCCACGCGGAGAAGGCCACTCTTAGGACGGGGCCGTCGGTGACGGTCTCACGCATGTGTGACCTGCTCGGGGTGTCTCGGTCGGGATATTACGACTGGGCCACGCGACAACACGCCGGGCCCGGGCCGCGCGAGGCACGGCTGCTGGCGTTAGCGGACGAAGTCCGTCGTGCGCACAAGGACTCCGACGGGGCGTACGGGGCCCCGCGAATCACCGCCGAGTTACGCCCTGCCGGGGAAGTGGTCTCGGTGAAGACGGCGGCGAAAGTGATGCGCCGCACCGGGATCGAGGGCATCAGCCCTCGCACCTGGCACCCGGTCACCACGATTGTGGATCCCTCGCCACACGCGATCCCAGACCTGGTCGAGCGGCGTTTCGACACCGGAGAGGTGAACAGAGTCTGGACCTCCGACATCACCTACCTGGCCACCGGGCAGGGCTGGCTATACCTGTGCGCGATCCGCGACGGCTGTTCCCGACGCGTCCTCGGGTACGCCTTCAGCGACAGCCTGCACACCGATCTCGTCGAGGACGCCCTGCGCCGCGCCGTGACCTTCCGCGACGGCGACACCCACGGGGTGATCCTGCACGCGGACCGCGGCTGCCAATACACCTCGCAGCAACTCCACGACGCGGCCGAAGCTCTCAACGTCCGACTGTCCGTCGGCCGCACCGGCGTCTGCTGGGACAACGCGCAACAAGAGAGCTTCTGGTCAACGCTGAAGACCGAGTTCTACCACCGCTACCAGTTCACCACCCACGCCGCCGCAATCCACGGCGTCACCGAATGGATCGAGACCGTGTACAACCGCCGCCGACGCCACTCAGCCCTCGGCTACACCCCGGTAGCCTTCGAACACCACATCACCACCGCGGCACAAGCCGCATAACCGATGTCCGTCAAACGGTGACAACCCCAGCGGACATACTCCATGGTCGGGGTAGCCGGATTTGAACCGGCGGCCTTCCGCTCCCAAAGCGGACGCGCTACCAACCTGCGCCATACCCCGGGGCGGGGGCCCTACTAACCTCTGCTAGCAGAACTTAATCAACTCCGCGCACCGTGCAAGCTGTGCGGATTTGACTAACGTCTGCTAGCAGAGGTTAGGGGCAAACACGTCCCGGAGCGGGCGACGAGAATCGAACTCGCGTAATCAGTTTGGAAGACTGAGGCTCTACCATTGAGCTACGCCCGCGCGCCGTCCGCGCCGGGGCGCGCACGAAGCGAGGGCCAGCCTACCTGCCCGCCGCAGGCGCCCGAAATCGCTTAATCCGCCGGTTCCCTAGACTCCGGCGTATGCCGCCCGCTCCCCTGACCGCGCACCAGCGCCAGGCCCTGGACGCCCTGGACCAGGACCGGCTGGTCGCCGATCTGGTCGCCCTGGTCCGCGCGCCGAGCGTGACCGGCACCGATGTCGAGTCCGAACAACAGCACTGGCGCGCGCTTTCGAGGAGGTCGGGCTGGAAACCGACCTTTGGCGCCTCGACCTCGACGCCCTGCACGCGGACCCCGAGTTTCCCGGCACTGAGGCCGAGCGCAGCGAGGGCTATGGCCTGGTCGGCACCACCCCCGGCAACCCTCACCAGCCACCGGCACTCATCCTCCAAGGCCACACCGATGTCGTGCCCACGGGCGATCTGGCCCAGTGGACCGACGGCGATCCGTTCTCCGGCGCCATCCGCGACGGCGCCGTACACGGCCGGGGCGCCTGCGATATGAAGGCTGGTGTCGCGGTCAATCTCGCCGTCGCGCGGGCCCTGCACGCCACTCTCGCTGCCGTTCACGATCTTCGTCTTCATCGCCGGCCCGTCTGCGATCCCGGAGGACATCCAGGAGGCGGCGATGGTCGACGGCGCGAGCCCGTGGCAGCGCTATCGCCGCATCACCTTGCCGCTGCTGCGTCCCGCGCTGATGGTCGCCACCGTCCTCAACGCGATCTACGTCTTCAATTCTTTTCCGATCGTCTACACCCTCAACGACTGCAATCCCGGTTTCCTCCACGACAACGACGATCACGTTCATGTACAAGCTGGCCTTCAAGAGACAGGAGAAGGATGTCGGTGTGTCGGCCGACGCCGGCGTCATCAATGGCCTGCTCATCCTGCTGGTCGTGATGCTCTATCTGCGGATCATCAACTGGCGTGAGGAGACGCGCCGATGAGCGCTGTCCCCGGCCGCACGCCCTTCCTATTGCTCGTGCTGGTCACCCAGATGTTCGCGCCGACGTCACTGGTCGTCGGGCTCTATCGCCAGTTCTTCGAGCTGACGCTGATCAACACCTATGCCGCCCTGATCCTGACCAATGCGGCCTTCAACGCGGGCAGCATCAAGTGATGCTGCTCGACCTGCACTGCCACGGCGCCCTCGGTGCGAACTTCGGCACCGATGAGGCCACCTCGCGCCGGGCGGCGGCCTACCACCGCAGCCAGGGTGCGTATGTCGTCGCCAGCCTGGTCAGCGCCGCACCGGACCGGCTGGAGCAGCAGGTCCGGGTGCTTGCGCCGCTCGTCGCCGACGGCACGATCCTCGGAATCCACCTCGAAGGCCCCTGCCTCGCCCACGACCGCCGCGGCGCCCACGACCCGGGCGCGCTGATCGACCCCGACTGCGCCCTTGTGGACCGGCTCGCCGACGCCGTGGCTGAGGCCGGAGCCCCCGGCGCGATCGTGCACTGGACCTTCGCCCCGGAGCTGCCCGGCGCCGCGGCTTTCGCGAAAGCCTTGGTACGGCACGGGATTCGGCCGGCGATCGGGCATACAGCAGCCAGCGCAGCGCAGGTGCGCACCGCCATCGACCTCGCCCTCGACGCGGGAAGCGGGCCGCCGCTGATCACGCACCTCTTCAACGGTATGCCGCCCCTGCACCACCGCGATGGCGGCCCGGTGGCCGCCGCCCTCGCCGCCGCGGCACAGGGCGAGGTGATCGTCGAGCTGATCGCCGACGGGGTGCATGTCGCGCCCGAGGTCGTGGGGATGGTCTTCGATCTGCTGGGGCCGGAGCACATCGCGCTCGTCTCCGATGCCATGTCGGCGACCGGCCTCGGCGATGGCGACTATCTCCTCGGCGAACTCGCCGTCCGGGTCAGCGAGGGCGTAGCCCGACTGGTCGACGGCGGCTCGATCGCGGGAAGCACGAGCAGCCTGCCGACCTGCCGGGATTGGGCGATCACGACGGCCGGTCTCGACGCAGAACTCGCAGATCAGGCCGCGCACGCGACGCCGGCCGTGGTGCTCGGGAGTCGGCTGGGACTGGTGTGATCAGGCTGACTGGTAGGATGCCCTCGGGAAATCTGCCGGTTTCCTGTCGTGTTGTGTCGCCTCAGGGGAAATGCCGCCATGTCTGATCGCCACCGCGGATCGTCCCGTTCGCGACGGGCCATATCCCTTCCGGTCGCCGTCATGGCGCTCGCCGGTGGTTTGGCGCTCGCGCCCGCGGCCACCGCCGGAGTCGGCAACCCCATTGCTGCGGGCATCGCCTTCGCGACCGGCACGGAGTCCTCCACGAGCAGCAGCACAACCTCGTTCACGCCGCCGGAGACCAGCACGACGACGACCACCACGGAGCCGACGTCCACGACGACGACGGAGCCGAGCTCGACGTCCTCCACGTCGACCTTCACGCCCCCGGAGACCTCGACGACCACCCCGGTCGAGACGACGACCAGCTTCACGCCGCCTACATCGTCGACCAGCACTTTCAACCCGCCCTCCTCGTCGTCGACCTCGGTCACGCCGCGGCCCTCGTCGTCGAGCACCACGCGCACCTCGACCTCGACCACCCCCCGGTCCACCAGCACGGTCTCGACGCCTCCCCCCGCCTCGACGTCGACCAGCACCTCGACCTCCACGTCCTCCTCGACCAGCACCGAAGACGAGGTCGTGGTCCCCAGCGACGACGAGACCAGCGAAGGCCCCGGCATCCAGGAGAAGGTCGGGACCATCGCCAGCGAAATCTTCAATGGCGGCACCAACTGGGACCTGATCAAGAAGACCTTCGTGGGCCTCGCCCTGGCCGGACTTGCCGGCCTCGGGGTCGCCGTCATGCGTCCGCGGCGCCACTAACGCCGCTCTAGCGCCAGCCACAGCGCTCGAAGGTCACCCGCAGGTAGAGCGGGGGGCGACCGGCCGCCATACCCTTGCGCTCGAAGCCGTCATCGTCCTTCCACGCCGGCCGCTCGATCTGCTCCACCCGACCGGGCCCGAAGGCGGCAAGCTGATCGCGAGTCCAGTCGGCATACACCGGGTGGTCGGTGCCGATGAGCAGCTCCCCGCCCGGCTCGAGCACCCCGGCGATCGCCTCGATGGTCCGCCGCTGGACGAACCGCCGCTTGGCATGTTTCGCCTTGGGCCACGGGTCAGGGAAGAACAGATGCACCGCTCGCAGGCTGTGCGGCGCGATCCCGCCGCCGAGCAGCTCCATGGCATCGCGGGCATACACCCGCACATTGGTCAGCCCCTGATCCTGGACGACAGCCAGCATCCGCACGACCCCGGGCAGGTGCACTTCCGCCGTCAGGACATCATGGTCCGGGTGCGCCGCGGCATACCCGATCGCCGCGCCACCATGCCCCGAGCCGATCTCCAGCACCAGCGGCGCCAGGCGCCCGAACTCGCGCTCCGGGTCGAGCGGCAATTGCTCCACGCGATATGCGGGGAGCAAGTCCTCCAGCCGGCGCCGGGTCAGATCAGAGACCCGATAGCGCGGCGTGAAGGTGCGGATCGGACGCGGATTCTCGACGTCGAGTGGCCACCCGCCACCGATGAGGGAATCCGGTGCGCGAGAAGGGGATTCGGGCTCGCTCATCCGCGCCAGATCACCAGCGCCGCGCGATCGTCGTTCACCCCGCCTCGCGCCGAATCGACGAGTTCCTGCGCCAGTCCCGAGAAACTGCCTTCTCGCACAAAGCGTTCCGCCAGCCCACCGACCCAGTCGATGCCATCGGCCAGGTCGGATTCGCGGGACTCGATGACGCCATCAGTGAAGAGCACGAGCACATCGCCCGTCTGCATCTCGCCATTGCTGCGGGGGAAGGTCATGCCCTCCATCAGCCCAAGTGCCGGGCCCTGGGATTGTGTGACCTCACGCCAGGTACCTGTCGCGGCCCGGAATTGCATGGCGGGCGGGTGCCCGGCACCGCTGACCGAGAAGTGGCCGAAGACCGGGTCGAGGTCGACATGGACGGCGGTGGCAAAACCCTCGGCCCAGGCCTGGCGCACGAGGAAGGTGTTGGCGGCGTCGAGGAAGCGCCAGGGCTCGACCTGGCCCAGCAGCCCGCTCAAGGCTGCCGAGGTCGTCATCCCGCGGGTGCCGGCCCGCAGGCCCTTTCCGCTGACATCGACGAGCGCGAACTCGGCGTGCCGGCGATGGAAGCCTTCGGCGCACAGGATGATGTCACCGCGGAAGGCATCGCCATACGCCCCGTCGACCGCGCATTCGGCATGCCACCCCTCGGGCAGCGCCGGGACGGCACCGAACTGGCCCTGCGCAGTGTGCAGGGCACGCAGCAGGTGCTCCGCCGTCGTGCCATAGACCCCGAGGCCCTCGCGAGCGCGCGCGAGGAAGAACATCGCCACCATGATCGCGGCCATGGCGACGGCCACCGACAGGCTGCGCCAGGCGGTCGGATGGCCGGCCGTCAAGGTCACGACATAACAGCAGATCAACCAGCCGTAGAACATCAGCAGCCGGTGCAGCGACAGGCCCAGGCCGGCAAGCACGGCCAGGGGCGCGAGCGTCCCGCGCGGCACATCATTGGGCCAGCGCCAGACCAGCACCGAGAGCGCGAGCGCGGCGAGACACAGCACGACCAGCCGAACCGGCTCCGCGGGCCCGTGGGCCGCGGCGGAGGCCAGCCAGCGTTGCGCCTGCGCGGTCCGGGAGGTCACCCGTTCCGTCGCGGCGTGGGTCGCCATCTAGGCCGGCTCAGGCAATGGCGGCAGACTACCGTCGCGTTGGTAGGCGCTGAGCATGTCGATGCGCCGCTGATGCCGCGGGTCGTGCGAGAAGGGCGTGGCCAAGAAGGCCGCGACCATCGCCTTGGCTTCGTCGACGGTGTTCATCCGGGCCCCGATGGAGAGCACCTGCGCGTCATTGTGTTCGCGCGCCAGGCGGGCCGTCTCCTCGGTGTAGGCCAGCGCCGCCCGGATCCCCGCGACCTTGTTGGCGGCGATCTGCTCGCCATTGCCCGACCCGCCGAGGACGATTCCCAGGGAGTCCGGCTCGGCCGCGACGGCTTCGGCCGCGCGGAGCACAAAGACGGGATAGTCGTCCTGCGCGTCATAGGCGAACGGTCCGTGGCTGATCGCTTCGTGCCCCAGCTCGCCAACGAAGGAGACAAGCTCCCCGAGCAGGTCGTATGCCGCGTGGTCCCCGCCGAGATGAACGCGCATCTCAGGCCTCCGTATCGAAGATCGGGCCGGTGGTCCGGGTGCGTTTGAGTTCGTAGAAACCGGGCGTCCCGGCGACGAGCACGCAGCCGTCCCAAAGGCGGCCGGCCGTTTCGCCCTTGGGGGCTGGCGAGATGACCGGGCCGAAGAAGGCGATGCCGTCAACCGCGATGACGGGGGTGCCGACCTCGTCGCCGACCAGCGAGATGGCGCGCTCGTGCGAGGCCGTGAGCGCCTCGTCATACTCCGTGCTCGTAGCGGCCGCAGCCAACTCGGCGGGCAGGCCGACCTCGGCGAGCGCCTCGGCTATGACCGCGTCGTAATCCTTATTGGCCTGGTGATGGATCCGCTCGCCCAGGGCGTCATAGAGCGGCTTGATGACTTGGTCACCGTGGGCCTGCCGAGCCGCGATGAGCACGCGCACCGGACCCCAGGCGCGGTCCATCAGGTCGCGATAGTCGGCGGGCAGGTCGCGGCCTTCGTTAAGGACTGAGAGGCTCATGATCGACCAGGTCACCTGCACCGAACGGATCTTCTCGACCTCCATCAGCCAGCGCGAGGTCATCCAGGCCCACGGGCAGACCGGGTCGAACCACATCTCGGCGGATGCCGGCGCGGCCGCAGATCCTGAACTGTCGGTAACCATGACCCCAAACCTACGCTACGGCGCAAGGGCCTACCTCGCGTGACAGGATGGGCTCGACGCCCGCAGCCCGCCTGCGGCGCTCCCAACACCCGCCGAACCCAGGAGTATCCCCGTGCCGGGAACCAATCTGACCCGTGACGAGGCGCGATCTCGCGCCGAGCATATTCAGGTGGCCAGCTATGCCGTCGATCTGGACCTGACGACCTCGCCGGACACCTTCCGCAGCGTCACGACCGTGCAGTTCACCTCCAGCGCGCCGGGGTCGGACACCTTCCTCGATCTGATCGCCCCGAGCGTCGAGGCGATCACTCTCAATGGCTCCGCGCTGGACCCGGCGACGCATTTCGATGGCGCCCGGATCAGCCTGCCGGACCTTGCCGCGGACAATGCGGTCGTCATCGACGCGACCTGCGCCTATATGAACACCGGTGAGGGAATGCACCGCTTCGTCGACCCGGTCGACGACGAGGTCTACCTCTACACCCAGTTCGAGGTCCCCGACAGTCGGCGGATCATGGCTGTCTTCGAGCAGCCGGATCTCAAGGCAGAGTTCACGTTCACCGTCACGGCGCCCGATCACTGGCAGGTTGTCTCCAATAGCATCACGCCCGAGTCCGAGGCGGTCCGCGAGGGCGTGGCCCGCTGGTCCTTCCCGCCGACCGCCCGGATCTCGTCCTACATCACTGCGCTCGTGGCCGGGCCGTATGACGTGGTGCGCGACTCGGCAACCACCCGCGCCGGGGAGATTCCGCTGGGCGTCTTCTGCCGCAAGTCGATGACGCCCTATCTCGACGCCGATAACATCCTCGATTGCACCAAGCGCGGCTTCGCGTTCTTCGAGGAGATGTTCGACTCGCCCTATCCGTTCACGAAATACGATCAGCTCTTCACGCCCGAATACAACATGGGCGCGATGGAGAACGCCGGCTGCGTGACGATCAACGAGATGTACGTCTTCCGCGGCAAGGTCCCGGACGCGCTCATCGAACGTCGCGCGCTGACGATCCTGCACGAGCTCGCGCACATGTGGTTCGGCAATCTCGTCACGATGCAGTGGTGGAACGACCTGTGGCTCAACGAGTCGTTCGCCGAGTGGGCCTCGACCACCTGCCAGGCCGAGGTGACGCAATGGTCGAGCGCCTGGACGACCTTCTGCACGCATGAGAAGGCTTGGGCCTATCGCCAGGATCAGCTCTCCTCCACCCACCCCATCGTCGCGACGATCGGCGACCTGCACGATGTCGAGACGAACTTCGATGGCATCACCTATGCCAAGGGCGCCTCGGTCTTGAAGCAATTGGTCGCGTATGCCGGCCGCGAGCACTTCGTCGCCGGGCTGCGGGCCTACTTCGCGAAGCACGCCTGGGGCAACACGACCCTCGCCGACCTGCTCGGGGAATTGGAGGCCGCCTCCGGTCGCGATTTGCAGACCTGGTCGGGTCAGTGGCTGGAGACCTCAGGCGTCAACATCCTGCGCCCGGTCATCACCACCGATGATCGCGGAGCCATCTCCTCAGCTGTCATCGAGCAGAGCGTTGCCTCCGGCGATGACCTCTTGCGCCCGCACAGCCTGCGCATCGGGGCCTACGACCTGGACGGCGAATCCTTCGTCCGCTCAGCGGTTTTCGATGTCGACGTCGACGGCGCGCAGACACTGGTGCCGGAACTGATCGGTCTGCAGCAGCCGGCCGTGCTGCTGGTCAACGACGACGATCTCGCCTACGCCAAGATCCGCTTCGACGAGCGTTCGCTCGCCTCGGTGCTGGCCCGGCCGCGCGGTTTCACCGAAACCCTCCCCCATTCCCTCGCCGTTGCCGCCCTGTGGGATATGACGCGCGATGGGGAGATGCGCGCCAGCGACTACCTCACCTTCGCCCTCGCCGTGGTCGACGGGGAGCGCGATTCGACCCTGCTGCGCAGCCTGCTCGCGCAGATCTCGACCTGCCTGTCGCACTATCTCGCGCCGGAACACCGGGCCGCGGCTCGCCTCGAGGTGGTCGAGAAGCTGCGGGCGATGGCCCTGGCGGCACCGGCCGGCAGCGACGCGCAACTGCAGTTGGTCTCCGCATATGCCGTGCTCCTGGCCCCCGGCGACGACCCCGCCCTCGTTCGCGGGCTGCTCGACGGCAGCGCGCCGCTGGACGGACTGGCCATCGACCCGGATATGCGGTGGACGCTGGTGACCTCCCTGGCCGCGATTGGCGCCGAGGAGGGCGACCTCGTGGCCGCCGAATTGGAGCGCGACAGCACCTCCAATGGCCGTGAACGCGCCGCCCGCGCCCGCGCCGCGCGCCCGACCGCGGAAGCGAAGGCGGCGGCCTGGGCCGAGGGCGTCGAGAACGAGAAGACGCCGAACTCGGTGATCATGGCGCTGGCCATGGGCTTCAACAAGGCCGACGACCCGGCCCTGCTACAGCCTTATGTCGCGAAATTCCTCGACGTGATTTTGCAGGTCGCCAAGACCCGCACCTTCGCCATCGCCGAGGAAATCAACGGCTTCTTCCCCAGCGGCCTGGCCGGGCCGGAGCTCCTCGCCGCGACCAATGAGTGGCTCGCGGCGAATCCGGATGCGCCCGCCACGGTCCGGCGCACGATGGCCGAGAACCGCGATGGCGTCGCTCGCGCCGTCACCGCTCAAGAGCGCGACCGGACGCAGGCCTGAGCGATGTCGGGCACCGTCGTGCCACTCCTGACCCGGCACGAACTGTGGGAGGGGTTTCAGGGCGTGCCGATGCGGATCGTCGCAACGATCCTCGGGGCGACGTTCCTGCGCTGGCTGTTGCACCGCGTCATCCGCCGGGCGATCGCGCTCGCCATCGCCCGCGGTGACCGGGAGGAGTCCTCGCGCACGGGTCGGTTTGTCGCGCACGCCACCGGCTGGTCGATCGACCGCCACCGGCAACGCTTGGCGACGCTGGGGACCCTGCTGCGCAGCACGGTGACCTTGGTCGTCGCGCTCGTGGCGATCCTGACGATCATGTCGCTCTTGGGGCTGCCGCTCGCGCCGCTGCTCGCCTCGGCCGGCGTCGGCGGTCTCGCGCTGGGGTTCGGCGCGCAGAGCCTCGTCAAAGACTTCCTCTCCGGTGTCTTCATGATCATGGAGGATCAGTACGGCGTCGGCGATGTCGTCGACCTCGGCGAGGTGACGGGCACCGTCGAGGATGTCTCGCTGCGGATCACGACCGTGCGTGATGCCAATGGCGTGACCTGGCATGTGCGCAATGGGGAGATTCTGCGTGTCGGCAACAAGAGCCAGGGCTGGGCGCAGGTTGTCGTGGACCTGCCGGTCGGTTATGACGCCGATGTCGAGAAGGCCTTGCAGGCTCTCGACCGGGTCGTCGCTGACTTTGCCGCCGATCCCCAGTGGTCGGACAAGGTCGTCGACGCGCCGAGCGTCCTGGGCGTCGAGTCCTTGGTCGGTGGCGCCATGACCTTGCGGATGATCGCCAAGTGCGTTGCGGGACAGGAGTTCTCAGTGCAGCGAGAGTTGCGCCTGCGGGCCAAGAATGCGCTCGACGCGGCCGGGATTCCCGGGCCGCGACCGGGCGGCATACTCCCGACGCCAGGAGGTGCGCCGTGAGCGAGGTCAGCTTCTATGAGGCCGTCGGCGGCCACGAAACCTTCGAGCGCTTGGTCGCGGTCTTTTATGCCGGCGTGGCCGGCGACGAACCGCTGCGCGCGCTCTATCCCGAGGAAGACCTCGGCCCGGCGGCGGACCGGCTGCGGATGTTCCTCGAGCAGTACTGGGGAGGGCCGACGACCTACTCGCAAGAGCGCGGGCATCCCCGCTTGCGGATGCGCCATGTGCCGTATGCCGTCACCCCCGACATGCGGGACCGCTGGCTGCTGCACATGATGGACGCGGTCGACGCGATCGGGCTGGACCCGGAGCACGACGCGACGCTGCGCGACTACCTCACGCGGGCGGCATACAGCCTAGTCAACGCGATGGAGTGAGGCCGCGCCCCTCAGGGGCGCAGGTCGCGCGCGGCGAAGACCGCGTTGAGGGTCTCCAGGTCGTCGGTGACGATGCCGTCGACGCCGAGGTCGAGCAACTCGGTCATCTCCCGCGGATCGTCGATCGTCCACACGTGCAGATGCTTGCCGAGGGCGTGCACGCGCCGCACCAGCGCCGGCGTGACGAGTTCGATGCGCCGGCCACGCACCACATGACGTCGCGGGATCTGCAGCACCGGCGACGACGAATGCAGCAGCCGCGAAAGCGGCAGCGGGGCATATCGCAGGCCGACGATCCCGGCTTGTCCCGCGGCGGTGGCCAGGCGCGGGCCGAGTCCTTTGCGCACCGCCCGCAGCCTGGACTCCGAAAACGATCCGACGCAGATGCGGTCGAGCACGTCCATCGAGCGCACGGTCTCGATCAGTGGCGCAATCGCCCCGGCGGCCTTGACGTCGATGTTGACGTGCGCCGCGGGGAAGCTCTCGAGCACCTCGACCAGCGTGGGGATGGCATCGCCCGCGGCGGTGCGGACCGACGCGAGATCGGCCGACGAGACGTCCGCGATGGCGCCGCGGCCATCGGTGACCCGGTCCAGATGCGTGTCGTGGAAGGCGACCAGCTGCCCGTCCTTGGTGGCGTGGACATCGGTCTCGAGATAGCGGAACCCGAGCCGGATCGCCTCGGCAAAGGCGGCAATCGTGTTCTCTCGCTGCAGGTTTGGGGTATGCAGCGCCCCGCCCCGATGCGCGAGGCCGACCGGTCCCGTCAGATCGAAATAGGGGTGGTCGGCCGCGCGCATCGGTCGCTCAGATCCGCGCCCAGACGGCGGTGTCCGTGGGGACCAGTCCGTCTGCGGTGAGTTCGCCCGAGGCCACCAGCACCTCAGCACCGTCGGGCAACCGCGCCGGCTCGAAGCCAAGGTTGAGCAGGACAAGTGTCGGGAATCGGTCGTTCAGGCCCCTGTTGACGTAGGCCACGATGTCCTCACCGAGGCCGTCAACCCGGGCCAGGCTCCCGAGCCCGAGTTCGCGCTCGGCGCGAGTCGTCAGCAGTGCCCGGTAGAGTTCCAGCGTTGAGCCGTCAACGCCCACCTGCAGGTCGGCGGCGAGGGCGGCATACTCCGCCGGCTGCGGAAGCCACGTCTTGCCGCCGGGACCGAAGCCGAGCCCGGGCTCGCCCGCCACCCACGGCAGGGGGACGCGGCAGCCATCGCGGCCGAGTTCCTTGCCGCCGGTGCGCAGGTAGACCGGGTCCTCGCGCAGCTCGTTCGGCAGGGCAGTCGCCTCGGGCAGCCCGAGTTCTTCGCCCTGGTAGAGGTATGCGGACCCCGGCAGTGCGAGCATCAGCGTCGTCGCCGCGCGGGCCCGCCGCAGACCGAGGGCATTGTCCGGTTGCGGGTCGCCAGCGCCGATGCCATTGGGGCGGCGTTTGCCGATGGGCAGCGCGAGCCGGCTGACGTGCCGCACGACATCGTGATTGCTCAGCACCCACGTCGCCGGCGCGCCAACTGAGTCGCACACTTCCAATGACTTGGCGATGACAGCGTGCAAATCTGCTGCGCGCCAAGGGCATTCGAGGAAGTCGAAGTTGAAGGCCTGGTGGAACTCGTCGTGACGGATGTAGAGGGCGGCCCGCTCCGGCGGGTTGACCCAGGCCTCGGCGCACAGGATGCGGTCCGGCTCGCCATAGGAGTCCAGCAGGGCGCGCCAGGACTGGTAGATGTCGTGGACGCCGTCCTTGTCCCACATCGGCGCGTCACTGGTGGGGCGCTCCTCGTCCTCGGGGCCGAGCAGTTCGAGCTCGCCATCCCAGTCCGGCAGGGCCGGGTCCTTGACGAGGCCGTGGGCGACATCGACCCGGAAGCCGGCGACGCCGCGCTGCACCCAGAAGTCGAGGATGTCGAGGAACTCCTGACGAACGTCGGGGTGTTCCCAATTCAGGTCCGGCTGGGTGACATCGAAGATGTGGAGGTACCACTGGCCCAGGCTGCCGTCGGTCTCGGTGACGCGCGTCCACCCCGGGCCACCGAAGACGGACTTCCAGTTGTTGGGCGGCAATTCGCCGTTCTCACCGCGTCCGTTGCGGAACATATAGCGCTCCCGCTCCGGGCTGCCCGGCCCGGCCGCGAGGGCCGCCTGGAACCACGGGTGCTCGGATGAGGAGTGATTGGGCACCAGGTCGACGATGACCTTCAGGCCGGCGGCATCGGCGTCCGCGATCAGGCCCTCGAAATCTGCGAGCGATCCGAAGAGCGGGTCGATATCGCGATAGTCCGCGACGTCATAGCCGGCGTCGTGCTGCGGCGAGACATAAAACGGCGAGAACCAGACCGCGTCGACGCCGAGCGCCTTCAGGTAGGGCAATTTCGCGCGCGCACCGGGCAGGTCGCCGATGCCACTTCCGTCGCTGTCGGCGAAGGAACGCGGATAGATCTGGTAGATCACCGCATGGCGCCACCAGGCCGCATTCGCGGCGTCGTGGTCATGGATCGTGGTCGTCGCGAGAGTCGTCACGAGGGCCTATTCCATCACGCACCGAGCAGGCGTTCCGCCACGTCCGCCACGACGCGCGCGGGTCCGGCGATATGCCAGCGGTGGCCCCGGTGGTGCACGACCTGCGCCTCTCCCCCGGCGGCCCGAACCAGGGCGATGCCGGGATACCAATCCCAGTCCGCGGTGCCGCTCTGGAGGAATCCGCCGGCGCGCCCCGCGGCCACCGCGGCTAGGTCGAGCGAGCCGGAGCCGAGCATCCGGACCGTCGCCGCGCCGCTGGAGGCGGCCAGCCAGGGCTCGATGACATCCGGGTCGTGCATGCGAGTCGGATGCAGGTAGGTCGTCAGGGCGATGTCCGCGAGGGCCGTGTCCAACAGGCTGGGTGCCGGCTTGCCATCGTGGAGCAGCAGCCCGGGGCCATCGCCCTCGGTCTGCCCGATCCAGGTCTCCCCGGTCGCCCCCGAGGCGACCGCTCCGATCAGCGAATCGCCTTCTGCGCGAAGGGCAATCGCACTACACCACGAGCCAAGACGACTGGCGTAGTTGTAGGTCCCATCGACCGGATCGATGATCCACGTGCGTCCCGAAGCGCTCGCCCGCGCGGCACCTTCCTCACCGAGGATGCCGTCAGCGGGCCGCAGCGCGGCGAGCGCCGCGACGATATCGGCCTCCGCCCGGTGGTCGGCCTCGGTCACGATGTCCGACACGGAGGTCTTGCGCGTGGTCGCCAGCGGTCGCTCGCGCATCCATCTCCCGACCGCCACGCCACGCCACACGAGGGCGCCCGCGAGATCCCGATCCTGGGCGCTCGCGGGATCGGCGGACAAGGCGGCCAACCACTGCTCGGTCGGCTCAAGCTGCGCGGGGAGACGCGTCATACGGCCAGCCTCTCACATGACCGTGACCGCAGGTCAGCGAGCGAGGACGTGTCCGCCGGTCGTTCGCAGCCGCCACCAGGTGCCGCAGCGATAGAGAGTCGCCGGCTCGCCGGGCGCGAGGAAGCGCAGGCTGTATACCGCGAAGGCTAGCCCCCGCGGTCCGCGGCTGCCGGGCAGTTCCTCGCCCCAGACGCGGGCGCGCAGCGCATCGACCTGGGCCGCAAGCCCGGTGCCCGCCTCACCGAGCGTGGTGACGCCGGCCCGGACCTCCGCGAGCAAGGTCTCGGGGGTGTAGGTCATGACCTCTTCCCAGCCCGTCCGCGGCGGGGTCATAGCCGCCCACGGGACGAAGACCGACATCGGCGGCACCGGGATGGCCGCCTCACCCTGGCGCTCGGCGTGGGCGATCCGGTCGAGGACCGCCGCCACCGGCACGACGGCGTCCACCTCGGCCGGTTCGGCGAGAGCCAGCGTCCGCAGCCCGAGCACCGTGCCGCTGCCGGTCAGCCCCCGGCCGGGCAGCACGCAGACGTATGCCGCCAGCACACCCCCCGAAGCCGCCAGCCGAACAGCGGCGTCCGCGTCAATCTCCTTGGCCAGCAGGGCAAATCGGCGCAGGTCGGCAACCGACTCAGCGTCGGCGAAGCACAACTCACTCATCGCCGTCGCCACCGGAAGGCCACCGGCTCCCCCGCCAACTCGCGCAGCCGGGCCCGCTCGGATTCGGTCAGCCGGCGCGGGCTGGCCGTCGCGAAGTCATAGGCCACCAGGGAGGTCTCAGCGCGGGCATACAGCCGGTCGCCAACCCCCTCCGGGTCGCGGACTTCATACCCGAGCTCGAAACTCGCCCCAGAAATTGCCGTGGGCCACAACGAGATTCGCACGGGCGCGTGCCGGAAGGTCAGCGGCGCGAGGTATTCGATCTCGTGCCGGGCGACAAGCACCCCGGTCTCCAGCATCGTCCGGTCCTGGCCGAACCACTCGGCGAAGGCCGCCACTCGCGCATCCTCGAGCAGCCGCAGGAACTGGACGTTGTTGACATGGCCATAGGCATCCATGTCTGACCAGCGCAGGGCCACATCGACGAAGCGGGTCATGGGCGGGCCACACCTCGAATCTCCGGCGCCTTGGCGGCGCCGCGCGGCGGGCGGGCGTCCTTGACGCTGACATGTCGCAGCACGATGACGCTGCGCGCCTGAGTCTCGACCGCCTCGCCGGCGGCATAGGTGCGGGTCGACGGCTCGGGATCGGCAGTGTCGATCTCCACCGTCCAGTCGGTGCCGTACTCCGCGTCGGGCAGCGTGAACGGCAGCATCTCGCTGTGCCCGTTGAAGATCATCAGGAAGCTGTCGCCGCGGATCGGCATCCCCCGCGGGTCCGGCTCCGGGATGGCATTGCCATTGAGGAAGACCATGAGCGAGCGGGCGTGCCCATTGCTCCAGTCTGATTCGTTCATCTGCAGGCCAGCCGGGGTGAACCACGAGATGTCGTGCACGTCGGACTCGCCGCCGTGATCGGCGCTGCCGGCGAAGAAGCGGCGGCGCCGGAAGACCGGATTCTCCTTGCGCAATTGCAGGACCCGGCGGGTGAAGTCGAGCAGGTCCAATTGCTCCTCGGACAATTCCCAATCCATCCAGGCAATCTCGTTGTCCTGGCAGTAGGCGTTGTTATTGCCGCCTTGGGTGCGGCTGAGCTCGTCGCCGTGCGCGAGCATCGGAACGCCTTGGGAGAGTAGCAGAGTCGTGATGAAGTTCTTCTGCTGTTGGAGGCGCAGCGCATTGATGTCGACGTCCTCGGTCGGCCCCTCGGTGCCGCAGTTCCACGAGCGATTGTGGCTCTCGCCGTCCCGATTGTCCTCGCCATTGGCGTCATTGTGTTTCTGGTTGTAGGACACCAGGTCACGCAGCGTGAAGCCGTCGTGGGCGATGACGAAATTGATCGAGGCGATCGGCTTGCGGCCCGAGTGCTCATAGAGGTCGGAGCTGCCGGTCAGGCGGGACGCGAACTCACCGATCGTCGACGGCTCGCCGCGCCAGAAGTCGCGGACGGTGTCGCGGTACTTGCCATTCCACTCGGTCCACAGCGGCGGGAAGTTGCCGACCTGGTAGCCACCATCGCCGATATCCCACGGCTCGGCGATCAGCTTGACCTGGCTGACCACCGGGTCCTGCTGGACGAGGTCGAAGAAGGCCGAGAGCCGGTCGACCTCGTGGAATTGCCGGGCCAAGGTGGCGGCGAGGTCGAAGCGGAAACCGTCCACATGCATCTCGGTGACCCAGTAGCGCAGCGAGTCCATGATCAGTTGCAGCACATGGGGATTGCGCATCAGCAGGCTGTTGCCGGTGCCCGTCGTGTCGTAATAGTGCGCCTCATTGCTGGACACCAGGCGGTAGTACGACTTGTTGTCCAGGCCGCGGAAGGCCAGTGTCGGGCCCATGTGGTTGCCCTCGGCCGTGTGGTTGTAGACCACATCGAGGATCACCTCAATCCCCGCAGCGTGCAGGTTCTTGACCATGCCCTTGAACTCGGCGACCTGCTCGCCGCGGGTGCCATAGGCGGCATACCCATTGTGTGGGGCGAAGAAGCCGATGGTGTTGTAGCCCCAGTAGTTCGACAACCCCTTGTCCTGCAGGTGGAAGTCATTGACGAACTGGTGCACCGGCATCAACTCGATGGCGGTCACCCCGAGGGAGACAAGGTGCTCGACGATGACCGGGTGACCGATGCCGGCATAGGTGCCGCGCAGCGCCTCCGGGACATCTGGGTGCAGCATCGTCATGCCCTTGACGTGGGCTTCGTAGATGACGCTCTGGTGGTATTCGTGCTTGGGCGGCCGGTCCTGACCCCAGTCGAAGAAGGGATTGACGACGACCGACAGGAGGGTATGCCCGAGGCTGTCGAGACCGTTGCGCTCCCCCGTCGTCCCCCGCGTGCCGTCGGTCATCGGATACGAGAAAAGCGACGGATCGCCCTCCATCGTCCCGTCGATGGCGAGGGCATAGGGGTCGAGCAGCAGTTTGTCCGGATCGCAGCGGTGCCCGTTCTCAGGGTCGTACGGACCCTGGACCCGGAAGCCATAGCGCTGCCCGGGCTGCATACCCGGCACGTAGCCGTGCCAGACGAAACCGTCGACCTCGCCGAGGGGAACGCGCTCCTCGGAGCCGTCGTCGGCGATCAGGCACAGGTCAACACCCGTGGCCGCCTCCGAGAAGACGGCGAAATTGACCCCTGAGCCGTCATATGACGCCCCGAGGGGGTAGGGCTTACCCGGCCAAAGATCCATCTCGTCCTCACCGTAGGCTGCAGGCAACCCGTTAACGCTATCCGTCGCCCGCTGCGGCGAGAAATCCTCGAAGGAGCCACCCCCTATGACCAGCACTGATCGGGCCGCCGTCGTCACCGGTGCCGCGCGCGGTATCGGCGCCGCCACCGCCAAGCGCCTGGCGAGCGATGGGTATGCCGTCGCCGTCCTCGATCTGGATGAATCCGCTTGTGCCGCAACGGTCTCGGCCATCGAAGAAGCGGGCGGGCGGGCGCTGGCCGTCGGGGTCGATGTCGCCGACGAGGCTCAGGTGGAGGCCGCCGTGGCGCGGGTTGCCGCTGAGCTCGGGGCCCCGGTCGTGCTGGTCAACAATGCGGGGATCATCCGCGACAATCTCATTTTCAAGATGTCCGCCGCGGATTGGGATGCGGTCATGGGCGTGCACCTGCGCGGCGCCTTCCTGATGACCCGGGCCTGCCAGAAGGCCATGACCGATGCGAAATTCGGCCGGATTGTCAACCTGTCGTCCTCCTCAGCGCAAGGCAACCGTGGCCAGGCCAACTACTCAGCGGCCAAAGCGGGTCTGCAGGGTTTCACCAAGACCCTCGCCATCGAACTTGGCCGTTTCGGCGTGACCGCCAATGCGGTGGCCCCCGGCTTCATCCAGACCGAGATGACCGCCGCCACGGCCGAGCGCGTGGGGATGCCGTTCGAGGACTTCATCAGGGCCGCCGCCACGCAGATCCCGGTCCAGCGGGTCGGGCAGCCGGAGGATATTGCCGCCACGATCAGCTTCCTGTGCTCCGAGGGTGCCGGCTTCGTCTCCGGTCAGGTCATTTATGTCGCGGGCGGCCCGCTCGACTGACCTGGGCCGCCCCGACGTCAGACTCCGGCGGAGAGGGTCACCCCGCCGTCGACGACGATCGTCTGCCCGGTGATCCAGGCGGCATCCGCGGAGAGCAGGAAGCTCACCGCGCCGGCGATGTCCTCGGGCGCACCAAGGCGCTTCAGCGGATAGGCGCGGCTGACCTTTTCCTCGCGGCCCTCATACAACGCCTCGGCGAACTTGGTTTTCACGACGGCGGGCGCGACGGCATTGACGCGCACGTCAGGGCCGAGTTGGAAACCGAGTTCGGTGGTCAGGTGGATGAGGGCGGCCTTGGACACGCCATACATCCCGATCACTCCGGAGGCGCCGATGCCGGCGACGGAGGCGATATTGACGATCGCGCCGCCGCCGTGCTCCCCGAGGCCGCCGGCCATGACCTTCTGCGTCCACCCCAGCGCCGCGACGACATTGGTGTCGAGGATCTTGCGCGCCGCGTCGAGGTCCATCTCGAGCATCGGCCCGTATGCCGGATTGATGCCGGTGTTGTTGACGAGGTAATCGAGGCGTCCGAACCGCTCGATCGCCGCAGCGACCACCTCGCCCTGGTGGGCTTCGTCGGCGGCATTGCCGGCGACCGCGACGGCATACTCCGGCCCGCCCAGGGCTGCGACGGCCTCCGCGAGCGCCTCCGGCTTCCGCGCCGTGATGACGACCTTGGCTCCTTCAGCGACGAGGCGTTCGGCGATCGCGAGGCCGATGCCTCGGGACGCTCCGGTGACGATGGCGACTTTGGCGTCGTGGCGGTTGCTCATGCCGGGACTTCACCACGGCAGGCAAGCCATCGTCAATGCGCTGCATCACGCGCGTCATACCTCCGGTGAGGCACAATCGGGAGCTATGAGCGATGCGACCGGGCTGCAGTCCGCGCTGCCCGTTCGCACCTATGATGTCGCCGCCATCCCGCTCACCGATGGGGTCACGGAGACCGCCTTGCGGCTGATGGAGGCCGCGGCGGATGCGTTCGCGGACAAGGGTTTTCACGCGACGACGACCCGCGATATCGCGGGCCGCGCGGGCCTGTCCCCCGCCGGCGTCTATGTGCACTTCGCGTCCAAGGAGGACTTGCTTTTTTCGATCTGCGAGCGCGGTCACACCGCCGCCCGCGACATGCTCGTTGAGGCGGCCGCCGCGGCAACGACTCCGAGCGAGGCGCTCTACGCGATCCTTGTGAACTTCTCCCGCTGGCATGCGGAGGTCTACCGGATCGGGCGGATCATCCAGTACGAGTTCGGTCACCTGACCCCGGAGCACCGCGAGGCGGTGATGGACCTGCGCAAACAGATCGATGCGGTGGTCCGGTCGGTGCTGGTCGATGGCGTCGAGCGTGGTGAGTTCGTCGTCGAAGACGTCCCCCGCACGGCGTTGGCGCTGATGTCGCTGTGCATCGATGTCGCGCGGTGGTACCAACCGGGCATCAAGCGCACTCCCGAAGAGATCGGCGCCACGAACGGCCGTCTGGGCTTGCGCCTGGTCGGGGTGCGCTGACCCTCCTGACCGGGCTCGGCCAGTCAGGGTGACCTGTCTGGCGCGCTCGCGAAGACGTCCCTAGGCTTGACCCACGTGAGAGAGTTCCTCGCCGACCAGCCGGTCCTCGTGCTGTTCGCCCTCCTGGCCATCGGCACCCTGCTCGGCAAGATCACCGTCCGCGGTGTCGGGCTCGGCCCAGCCGGTGTGCTCTTCGCGGCCCTCGCGCTCTCGGCCATCGACCCGGACTGGGCGGTCCCCGAGATCGTCGGCACCTTGGGCCTTTCGCTCTTCGCGTATGCCGTGGGGATCGTCGCCGGACCCTCCTTCTTCGGCGGCCTACGCCGCGGTATCCGGCCGATCGCGCTGGTCGCCGGGGCGCTCATCGGCGTCGGGGCGCTGACCTACGCGCTGGGCCGGGTGCTCGGCTTCTCCTCGGGCACCATCGCGGGCCTATATGCCGGCGCCAACACCAACACCCCCGGGCTCGCCGCGGCGATTGTGCGGCTGAACGGCTCGCCGGAGCCGACGGTCGGCTATTCGCTCAGTTACATCGGTGGTGTGCTCGTCATGCTGCTGACCACCGCCTGGCTGCTGCGGCGCGGGCAGTCGCTGCCCGATCCCGAGCCGGAGGGCACCTCGCCCGCCATGACGACGCGCACCGTCGAGATTACCCACGACAACGTTATGGAGATCCGCGAACTGCGGCGCACGCCATACGGCGAAGTCCTCTTTTCCCGCCACCGCACACCTGACGGCGAGATGCACATGGCCGCCGGCTCGACCGTGCTGCGCCCCGGCGATCTTGTGCACATCGTCGGTGCGCGGGCGAGCGTCGATCACCTGACCAAGCAGCTTGGCCGTGCGAGCGACGAAGTCCTGACGATGGAGCGCGACGAATTCGACTTCCGGCGAATCGTGGTCTCCAACAAAGCACTGTTCGGCAAAACGATCGGCGAGTTGCACCTATGGGATCGCTTCATGGCGACGCCCACTCGGGTGCGCCGGGCCGACCAGGACTTCCTGGCCGCCGCCGATCTGAATATTCAGCCCGGCGACCGGATCCGCGTCACCGCGCCCGCGGATCAGATGGCCAAGGTGGCGAAGTATCTCGGGGACTCCGAGCACGCGATCTCGGACATCAACCCGCTCGGCCTGGCCACGGGTATGACGCTCGGCCTCCTCCTCGGCATCGTCCCGTTCGTCATCCCGGGGCTGGGAACCCTGCACCTCGGCGCCGCGGCCGGGCCGCTCCTCGTGGGGCTGGTCGTGGGACGGCTGGGACGGTCCGGCCCGATGCTCTGGACGCTGCCGCACTCCGGCGCCGAGACCTTGACGCAACTCGGTCTGCTGCTCTTCCTGGCCTATGCCGGTGGTCGCGCCGGCTCGCAGGTCGTCACGGCGATCACCTCGCCGCTGGGCATCAAGATCGTGCTGGCCGGGCTCGTGGTGACTGCGGCGCACGCGGCCGTGCTGGTCGTCGGCGTCCGCCGGCTCTCGATGGCCGCGCCGCGGGTCGCAGGATTGATGGCCGGCTCGCAAACGCAGCCGGCGATCCTGGCCTATGCCAACGAGAACACCACCCACGACCCGAGGGTGACGATGGGCTACGCCCTCGTCTATCCCGTGGCGATGGTCGTCAAGATCGTGATCTGCCAGATCCTGACGATCATCTAGCTCGTCAGTCGCGGTTGAGCTTGCGGTAGGTCACCCGGTGCGGGCGGGCGGCCTCCTCGCCGAGGCGCTCGATCTTGTTCTTCTCGTAGGCCTCGAAGTTGCCTTCGAACCAGAACCACTTCGCGGGATTCTCGTCATCGCCTTCGTAGGCGAGGATGTGCGTCGCCACGCGGTCGAGGAACCACCGGTCGTGGCTGATGACCACGGCGCAGCCGGGGAAATCGAGCAGCGCGTTCTCGAGCGACCCGAGGGTTTCGACGTCCAGGTCGTTGGTCGGCTCGTCGAGCAGCAGAAGGTTGCCACCCTGCTTCAAGGTCAACGCGAGGTTGAGGCGGTTGCGCTCTCCACCGGAGAGGATGCCAGCCTTCTTCTGCTGGTCCGGACCCTTGAAGCCGAACTGGCTGACATACGCCCGGGACGGGATCTCGACATTGCCGACCTTGATGAAGTCCAGCCCATCGGAGACCACCTCCCACAGGTTCTTGTTGGGGTCGATGCCCGAGCGGCCCTGGTCGACATACGAGATCTTCACGGTCTCGCCGATGTCGACGCTGCCGGCGTCCGCGGACTCCAGGCCCACGATCGTCTTGAAGAGGGTGGTCTTGCCGACACCATTGGGGCCGATGACGCCGACGATGCCATTGCGCGGGAGCGTGAAAGAAAGCCCGTCGATCAGGACGCGGTCGCCGAAGCCCTTGACGAGATTCTTGACCTCAATGACCTTGCTGCCCAGGCGCGGGCCGGGCGGGATGGCGATCTCCTCGAAGTCGAGTTTGCGGGTGCGCTCGGCCTCGGCCGCCATCTCTTCATAGCGGGCCAGGCGGGCCTTGGACTTGGTCTGCTTGGCCTTGGCGTTGGAGCGCACCCACTCCAGTTCCTCGGCGAGGCGCTTGGCGAGCTTGGCGTCCTTCTTGCCCTGGACCTCCAGGCGGGCCTGCTTCTTCTCGAGGTATGTCGAGTAGTTGCCTTCGTAGGGATAGGCGCGACCGCGATCGAGTTCGAGGATCCAGCCGGCCACGTTGTCCATGAAGTAGCGGTCGTGGGTGACCGCGACGACGGCGCCGGGGTATGCCGCGAGGTGCTGCTCCAGCCACAGCACCGATTCGGCGTCGAGATGGTTGGTCGGCTCATCGAGCAGCAGCAGGTCGGGCTTCTCCAACAGCAGCTTGCACAAGGCGACGCGGCGCTTTTCCCCGCCGGAGAGGACCGAGACGTCGGCATCCGGCGGCGGGCAGCGCAGCGCGTCCATCGCCTGCTCGAGCTGGGAGTCCAGGTCCCACGCGTCGGCGGCGTCGATCTTCTCCTGGAGCTGACCCATCTCGGCCATCAACGCGTCGAAGTCGGCGTCCGGATCGGCCATCAACTCGGAGATCTCGTTGTAACGATCGACGGCGCGCTTGATCTCGCCGGCGCCCTCTTCGACATTGCCGAGGACGGTCTTGGTCTCATCGAGCTTCGGCTCCTGCATCAGGATGCCGACGGAATATCCAGGGGTGAGGCGGGCCTCGCCGTTCGAGGGTTGCTCCAGCCCGGCCATCATCTTCAGCACGGTCGACTTGCCGGCGCCATTGGGACCGACGACGCCGATTTTGGCGCCGGGCAGGAAGGACAAGGTGACATCGTCGAGGATGACCTTGTCGCCATGCGCCTTGCGCGCCTTGGAGAAGACGTAGATGAATTCGGGCATAAGGACAAGGCTATCCGGGCATTCGGCCTGCTCCGAATCGTCTCCTCGTCCACAGGTGAGAGGCCCCAAAAGGCGCTTTCCACAGCTTTTCGAGGCCCCCTTTCCACGGTGGCTGTGACTCGCCACGCTGGTGGAGACGGCGCAGCCCGCGTCGCGAACAGCCAGTAAAGGCAAGGAGTGCAGGGATGAACGAACCGAGGTTGACGATCAGCGGGAATGTCGTCTTCGACGCCGAGGAGCGGGTGGCGGCCTCCGGGCAGCCGTTCGCGGTCTTCCGGATCGCGAACAACATCTCGCGTCGCCGAGATGACGGCCGGTATGAGGATGTGCGGACCGAGTTCTATCGAGTCACCGCCTTTGGGAACCTGGCCGTCAACGCGATCGCGTCGGTCAAGAAGGGTCAGCGCGTGCTCGTGCACGGCAAGGTGCGGGCCACGACCTACACCCGAGGTGACGGGTCCGAGGGCGCCAACATCGAGATCACCGCGAGCATGATCGGCCACGACCTGACCTTCGGGTATGTCGACTACCACAAGGGCCGCGCGAACCGCGAGGATCCGAAGGACCCGCAGAACGACCCGATCGTGCGGTCAGTGCGCGAGTCGGAGGACTCCCGGACCGACCCCGAGACGTGGGGGCGCTCGGGCGGGCAGTCGTGGTCGCCGGGCAGCGAGAGCCACTCCTGGAATCCGGACTATGACGCAGTCGGTGAGGCCGAGCCACCCCGGTTGTCCGTGGTGGAGGACGACTTCGATCCGGAGGCCGAGGTCGACTTCATCGAGGAGCCCGAGCCGGCCGACGCGCTCGTATGACGCGCTGCTGACCGGTTGCTGCGGGGGCTCGGCGCGCCATTTCGCCGGCCCTCGTGGCGGCCTGTCAGCAGGCTCAGCGGCGGCCGGAGGCGGCGGCGAGCTGAGTTCGTGTCACCTTGTGGCGAGCGAGCACGGCCGCGATCGGCTCGACGATGACCCGGTCGGCGACCTCGCCAATAGCGGCGTCCAGACGTTTGCCTGTTCTCGCGGCTCGACGGCGGGCGCCGATGCCGGCGAACCAACGCGACAGCAGGGCAAGCAGCCAGCCGAGCAGGAGGCCACCCACCAGCAGCACAAGCGGGAGGCCGAACGGGCCGACATGCCACATCGGCAAGTCGATCAGGTCTTGGGCGCCGAAGAAAACTTCGACGATCGTCCAAGCCAGGCCCACGAGGGTCGTCAGCGCGAGCAGGATCTGCACGACCCCGAGCAGCGTCCACCACACTGGTCGCCGGCTGCGCAGCGGCGTCGAGAGGATCGCTTGGTCGAGTTCGTCCGCGAGTCCTTCAGTGCTGGGGGCCGCAGCGGCGTGGATGGCGTCCGCCCACCGGTGGGGCAGACCCGCAGCGACGCTATCGGCTAACCGCCGCGACGCGAGGTCAACCGCCGCGCGGGCGGCGGGGTTGGCGACCGGAATCGAGGAGCGCCCGAGCGAGCGGCGGGCCTGCGGATCAGAAAGGGCTTCGCGCTCCTTGGGGTCGAGACGCAGGCGACCCAGTGGATCGGGCCGGAATCGTCGCACCCACCGGGTGAAGGGCCAACCGGTGGCGGCACTGGCGTCGCGCTGGTAGTCGCGGCGGACGGCGTCGAGGACGGTCGGGATCCCGGCAGCCTTGCTCAGGGCGGCCACGAGCCCGGCGTGGTGCTCCCGGGTGGGGTCGGCTTCCGATGCCCCCACTCCGGTCTGGAGGCTCTGCGCCGCCGCGCGGACATCGGCATCCAGGCGGGTTCGCGCGGCGCGCGCGCCGTCGACCGCCTTGGCCAATTCGTCGCGCAAGGATTGAACGCCGCTTCCGGTGGTCGCCGAGGTGGCAATGACTTTGCCCTGCGGTAGGCCGTCGCGGCGCAACAGTCGCTCCAGGTCGGCGACACATTCCTTGAGCGCGCTGGGAGTGAGCCGGTCGGCCTGGTTGAGCACGACGACCGTCACGGCGTCGTAGTGCGTCATCGCGGCGACATAGTCGTCGTGGAGGCGGGCATCGGCATACTTCTGCGGGTCGGTGACCCAGACGAAGACATCCGCCAATTGCAGAATGCGCTCGGCCTCAACGCGATTCGCGGTCTCGCGAGAGTCGAAGTCGGGAAGATCGAGCAGCACGAGGCCGTCGAGCTGGTTATTCGCGCCTTCGGGCACCTCGTGTCGGATGGGGACCTCCAGCCAGTCGAGCAGCGCTCCGGCTGGTTCGGCGCCCCAGATCGCGGCGGTTGGCTTCGATGTCGTCGGGCGCCGGGCGCCGATCGTCGCGACCGGCTCGCCCACAACCGCATTGAAGAGGCTGGACTTGCCGCTCCCGGTGGCGCCGGCGAAGGCCACGACCGTATGACTGCCGCTGCGCCCCATCCGCTCGGTCACCTTGGCGGTCACCGCGTGGGCAGCCGCCGCCGCAGTCGGGTCGAGTTCGGCGCCGCCGGCGTCGAGGGCCTTGGTCAGGGCGTCCGCGTGCTCGGTCAGGTCAGCGCCGCTGACGCCGGACCGCCCGCGACCGAGTTTCATGGCGCTCACGACGCCGCCTGCACGGCGTCGAGGGCGCGTGAGAGCCGGTCGGTCTGCTCAGTGGGGATGGTCTTGGCGCCAACCGCGTCGAGGTAGCGGTCGCGCTCCTCGCCGATCAACCTCTCGGTGTGCTCAAGCAGCGCGGAGCGCGCCTTGGCCGCCATGGTCCGCACCGCCTGGTCTCCGAAGATCGCCTCGAGAACTCGCTGGGCAAGCACCGCCGTCCCACCGGCAATGCCCACCTCGGCGCCCATGAGTCCGCCGGTGTGGGCGAAGGCGACGAGCATGAGGAAGAGGCCGATCCCGTTCACGCCATATGCCGCAACCCGCGCGTTGGTGCGCCGGTCCTGGCCCTCGCTGCGCACGACATCGAGGACCTCGCCCTGCCAGGCACGGACGGCGGCATCGACCCGCGTCGAGAAATCCTTGTCGGAGGCGGCAAGCCCAGGCTGGGCGGCAATGAGCTCGGATCCCGCCGGCAGGCCTCGCCAGGCCCGGGCGACCTCGGCGGCGGCGGCATCGGCATTCGCCTCGATTAGTTGCGCGACGCCGACCTGGAGCGCCTCGCCCACATCGGCCGGCTGCGACGCCTTGCCGGTGAGGGCGCCCGTCAGCCGGTCGCGCAGGCGCGAGACACCGGATTCGACCTTCTTGAAGAACTCGCCGGTGCCGACGAAGTCCTGCCAACGGGCGAGCACTTCGCCCCGCAGCAGAGCGCCATCGCTCATGCCTTCCTCGATCCGGTGCAGCGCGGCGGCGTACGACCGGTCGGCGGCGTCGACAAGGTCGGCGGTCACGCGCAACTGAGCCCGGCTGGCGGAGATGAGTTCTTCGGAGCGCGTGTCCAATGACGCCAGCGCACCCGAAAGCGTCTGGCGGACAACGACTTCGCGCGCGGAGGCATCTTGTGCCAGGTCGACCAGCCAGGAGCGCAGCCGGGCAATATCTGCCTCGGGGATCAGGCCAGCGTCCGTGAGCGTCGTCTCGGGAATCGGGAAGACCGGCGCGGTCCCCAGGCCCTGGTCGCGCAACATATCGACCAGGTGCGGTCGCACCTCCCCCATCACCTCCGGCGGCACCCGGTTCAGGACGATGGCCACCGCCGTGCCCCGATCGGAGGCCTGGCGCAGCAGATCCCAGGGGACGGCGTCCGCATACCTCGCCGCGGTCGTGACGAAAAGCCACAGGTCGGACGCGGCGAGCAGCTGCCGGGACAGGCCGCGGTTCGCGGCAACAACCGAGTCGATGTCCGGGGCGTCGAGCAGCGCCATAC
Organism: Actinomycetota bacterium; assembly: GCA_020160805.1. Taxonomy (GTDB): domain Bacteria; phylum Actinomycetota; class Actinomycetes; order Actinomycetales; family Dermatophilaceae; genus Nostocoides_A; species Nostocoides_A veronense. The sequence continues at coordinate 35,805 of JAIUPO010000020.1, forward strand.
CCGCCGGCAGGTCGTCGGAGGTGACCAGGCGGACCGTGCCCTCGGAGTCTGCGGCGGCAGCACCGCCGGTCACGCGCGCCAACTCGGGCAGGACGCGCTGGTCAGTGAACCAGTGCGCGTCCGCGGGGTGATGGATGAGCACGGGGCTGGTGGTGGTGGGACGTATGACGCCCGCTCGCGACACCTCGCGTTTGAGCAGCGAGTTGACCAGGGTCGATTTGCCGGCGCCGGTCGAGCCGCCGATGACCGCCAAAATGGGGGCGTCGATGGAGGACAACCGCGGGATGACGTAGTCATCGAGTTGGCGCAGTAGGGCCGCTCGATTCTCCTTGGCCGCGGCCGTGCTCGGCAGGTCGAGCGGCAAGACGCTCGCGGCGACCTGCTCACGGAACTCGAGGATCGCCGACAACTGGCGATCGGGTTTCCCGGGAGTCGTCGTCACAGCGGCACCCTAGTTCAGCGCCGACAGGTTCGGGCGATGAGCGGCGCTCGCGTCGCCCTGCCCTACGCTTGTCAGTCGTTGCCTCCGTAGCTCAGTGGATAGAGCAAGGGCCTTCTAATCCCGAGGTCGCAGGTTCGAATCCTGCCGGGGGCGCCAATGGGCCAGCACTCGCGACGTAGGAGCGAGGCTGGCCTTTGGTGCTCCCGGCAGAAGTAACAGGCGCCCGGAATGGAATGAGGGCGCCGACGGGGGCGCCAATGGGCCAGCACTCGCGACGTAGGAGCGAGGCTGGCCTTTGGTGCTCCCCGCAGAAGTAACAGGCGCCCGGAATGGAATGGGAGCGCCAACGGGGGCGCCGACTTTGGGCTCTCTCAGCGGGGGTTGGCGAGGCGGCGGAGGGCGAGTTCGGCCAAGAGCAAGGCCCCGTCGGGGACGACAGAGTCGTCGAAGTGAGCGCGCGGCGAGTGGTTGTCGGCCGCCGTGAGCGGGTCGTCGGCGGCGCAGGCCGAGAGGAAGACGTATGCCGAGGGCACCTGTTCCGCGACGAAGCTGAAGTCCTCGGCGCCGGCCTCGGGGTGCGGCATATCGACATACCGATCGGCGCCGAACAGCTCCTCGGCGGTGGCCCGCAGGAAGGCGTACTCGGTGGCGTCATTGACCGTGACGGGATAGCCCATCAGCCAGGTGACCTCGGCGCTCAGCCCGTGCGCGGCCGCGATGCCCTCGGCCAGCCGCCGCACCGCATGCTGCGCCGCGAGCCGCTGCTCGGCGTCGAAGGTCCGCAGGGTCAATTCCAGCGTCGCGTCGTCCGGGATGATGTTGTCCTTGGTCCCGCCGACGATCTTGCCGACGGTCAACACCATGGGCTCCATCGCGTTGAACTGCCGCGTGATCATCAGCTGCATCGCGAGGACGATCTCGCAGGCCACCGGAACCGGGTCCTTGGCCAAGTGCGGTTGCGAGCCGTGGCCGCCAGCACCGATGACCCGGATCACGGCCTCGTCGGCGGCGGCCATCAACGGCCCCGAGCGGCCATACCACGTGCCCAGCCGCTCCCCCGCGGACCCGACGTGCAGGGCGTATGCCGCAACGACCGGCACCCCGGCCACGTCCAGCAGGCCTTCCTCGAGCATGATCCGTGCCCCGCCCGGCCCTTCCTCACCCGGCTGGAACATGAAGATGACCTCGCCCGCGAGCTCGTCGCGGCGGGCCGCGAGCAGCCGCGCAGCCCCGATCAGTCCGGCCACGTGCAGGTCGTGCCCGCAGGCGTGCATCAGCCCAGGCTCGCGCGAGGCATAATCGACGTCCAGGTCCTCCGCCACCGGCAGCGCGTCCATGTCACCACGCAGCAGCACCGCCCGTCCCGAGCCGGCTCCCCCGCGCAGCACCGCGACAACCGATGTCAGATCGCGGCCGAGCGTGATCTCCAGCCCGAGCCCGTCGAGCGCGTCGAGAATCTTCTGCTGCGTGCGCGGATTGTCCAAGCCCAGTTCAGGGTGCTGATGCAGATCACGTCGGATCGCGACGAGGTCTTCGGCCAACTCGGCGGAGATCGTGGCGCTCATCGGGCACCGACGAAATTGCGGCGGGCCAAGGTCAGTTGGTCAAGCAAGGAGCGCTCGGCCTCGAGGGCACGCGCGTCAGCCGCCTGGTGGTACATCCGCTGGCGCAGCAACCCCAGCTCGGAGGCCGCATCCTGGAAGTCCCGCATCGCGGTTAGCCCTTTCGACCCGGCATTCGTCTTGGCCCAGACCCGCGCTTCGCGGCGGTGCGACATACTCGCGAGCATCGCCACCTCGCCCGGGCTGAGCCAGCCGGCATCGGCATACGGACTGAGGTGTCGCCCGATCAGCCGGCCCTCCCGGCGGCGGGCCCAGATCACCAGCGCCAGGTAGCCGAAGAAGATCGGGACGCCGACGAGGAAGTAGCCGACGAGCAGGCCGGCTCCCCCGGTGACCGCGGAGAGATTCCACAGACCGTGCGCGCAGATGGCGAGCAGCCAGCCGACGACCGGAGCGACGATGCGGACCCCGAGGCTGCGGGAGGTGGCGGCGATACCGATTCCGATGCCGGTCAGGCACGTGAACATCGGGTGCGCGAAGGGGCTCATGATGCCGCGCCCGATGAAGGTCGCCGCGAGCAGCTCGCCGCCGCCGGCGGAATAGGCCTGCCCGAGGTACTGGATGTTTTCGGTGAACGCGAAACCGGCGGCGACGATCCCGGCATACACCAGGCCGTCGATCAGCCCGTCGAACTCCCGGCGACGCATCCGCCAGATGAGCAGCACAAAGAGGCCCTTGAGGGTCTCCTCGACGACCGGCGCGACAACGACCGCCGTGGTCGCCATCGCCGAGCTCGGGTCGCCCGCCGCCTCCAGAACCAGCATCGCGCCGGTATTGAAGAGCGCCGCGACCAGGGACGACACGAGGGCGCCCCACAGGAAGGCGGTCACGAGGTACTTCGTCGGCTCGGCCTCGAACCGGTCCAGCCACAGGAAGGTGGGGACCACGACGCCGAGCGGGAGCGCTGCGAGCAGCAGGGCGAGTAGGACGGTGACCACGCCGAGGGCGGCTTGGAAGTATGCCGCGAGCACCAGCCCCGCGATCGTGAAGCCCGCGATCAGCAGACCGGACATCAGCCAGCCGCGCAGGGCGCGGCGGGGGCTGCGACCGGCCGGGGCGGGGGCATAGCCGGGGTCGTATGCCGCCGGTTGGGTCAGCCCGTGCGGCACATACGACTGCTGGTCCGGTGGCGCCGGCGATGAGGACATGGCCGAAAGGCTAATGGAGGCTCTCGTAAAGTTGTCCGGATGAGTGAGCCTTCGACCAAGAGCGTGCCCGATCGCGCCACCAAGGACCGGATCGTCTGGATCGATTGCGAGATGACCGGCCTGTCGCTCCAGGACGACGCGCTGATCGAAGTCGCGGCGCTCGTCACCGACTTCGAGCTCAATGTCCTCGGCGAGGGCGTCGACCTCGTCATCAAGCCGCCGGCCGAGGCGCTGGCGCAGATGAACGACTTCGTCACGCGCATGCACACCACCTCCGGGCTGATCGACGAACTGGAGAATGGCATCAGCCTGGCCGAGGCCAATGAGCGGCTGATGGCCTATGTCCGCACCTGGGTCCCCGAGCCGCGCAAGGCGCCGCTCGGCGGGAACACGGTCGCCACGGACCGCGGCTTCCTCGCCCGCGACCTGCCGGAGCTCGACGCCTGGCTGCACTACCGGATCGTCGACGTCTCCTCGATAAAGGAGTTGTCGCGCCGGTGGTATCCGCGCGCCTACATCAACTCGCCCGAAAAAAAGGGCGGCCACCGAGCCCTAGCGGACATCCGCGAGTCGATCGCCGAACTGCGCTACTACCGCGAGGCGGTCTTCGTCCCCCAGCCCGGCCCGGACACCCCCACCGCGCGGGCGATCGCCGCACGGCATACGACCTGACGGGGCGGCATCCGCTCCAGCCCGGCAAAAGAAAACGACCTCCCGCGATGAAACGGGAGGTCGTTGTGGGGTGCCTGAGTAGTACGTTCGGCAACTCTGCCCCCAAAACAAAAACCCTGGTCAACCGCCTAGACCGTGGGGTCTACGAGGTCTCTCGACGCCCCCAGAATACCGCTCCGAAGGACGATCGTGGCCCCGTCGTGAGGGCTGTCGAGACGGCTCAAACTTTTCTCACCGCCTCCGAGGTGGACGCCCTCGTCGGCGACTACCTGGCCGGGATGAGCGTCAAGACGCTCGCTGAGAGGTACGGCATCCACCGCGCCACGGTGTTCTCGCACCTGCGTCGTCGCAACGTGCCGAGCCGCCGACCGGGGCTGGGGATCGACGAGAAGGCGGAGGCGGTGCGGCTCGCCCGAGCAGGCGTCTCGATGCGAGCGATTGGCCGTCGGATGGGAGTGGACCGCAAGGCCGTGCGCGCAGCACTGGTCGACGCTGGCGTCATCGTGGACGAAGCGGGCGATGACTCGTAGCTGCGGTTCCGAGTTGCCAATCCGTCGGTAGCGCTCGGCGCACCTCGTCGGTAACGAGAGCCAGAGGAACCGATGATGACCAGCCTGAGTGATGTCGCGAACGACGAGCGCACCGCGAGGATGGTGCTGTCCATGCTCGTCGGACCCAATGACCCGGTGACAGGACGCATCTTGTCCAGGCTCGGAGCAGTCGAGACGCTTTGGCTCGCTGAGCACGACGGCGCAGTGGTGGGGCTGAGCCCTGTGGACGCGCAGGTCTGGCGCGACCACCTCGGCGTGCCAGGTGCGAACGAACTGGCCGCTCGTATCGACCAGGTGCAGCAATCGGGCGTTCGAGCGCTCATCCCAGGTGATAGCGACTGGCCCACCGCCCTCGACGATCTTGGTGAAGTCGCCCCCTACGTGCTGTGGACTCGCGGCGCGTCGTCCTTCCTCTCGCGGCCGATGAGCGATCTCGTCACGATCGCCGGGGCTCGGGCATGCACCTTCTACGGCGAATGCGTGGCCCGGGAACTCGCCAGTTCGGTTGCCGCAGAGGAACGGGTTGTCGTCGCGGGAGGTGCCTACGGGATCGAAGGCGCGTCACACCAGGCCGCCCTCGCTGCAGGCGGCGACACGATCGCCATCCTCGCCAACGGAGTCGATCGCCCGTACCCAGTCGGCCATCGCGACCTACTCGATCGCGTCGCTGATGTCGGCCTTCTCGTTAGCGAGGTTCCGCCCGGCGCCGTCCCAACTCGACACCGGGTCATCGCCCGCGCCCGACTGATGGCTGCCCTGTCCTCCGCGTCGGTCATCGTCGAGGCGGGCGCGCGATCAGGGTCACTGCTGGTTGCCCAGCGAGCCGCCGAACTCGGCCGACGTGTCGGAGCCGTCCCCGGTCCAGTCACGAGCGCCGCGAGTGTTGGGTCGCATCGTTTGCTGCGCGATGGCATCGCGTCCTTGGTTACGGACACTTCGGACCTCACCAAGCTGGTGGAACGGGGTCAGACGCCACGAGAGCGACTCGACAGGGAGCATGTCCGTCCGCCTTCGCCTGCTCCGACTCCGCACGCTCTAGCGGGCACAGTCGGCAGTTGATGACGCCTGGCCCTGGACTCAGCGAGAGCTTCGAGTGAGCCCACCCAGTGGTACATCCTCGGGGAACTCCTGCCGCTGCGCGGGGTACTCACGGGCACGAGCCCTTGCGAGGACAACGACACTCACGGGGCCGATGGCCAGCATCTTGAGAGCGTTCCAGACGCAGACCAGCACGACGAGGTGGAGCCATCCTGGGCCGCTGTTCTCGATGAGGGTGGTGCACCAGAAGGCGATGGCCAGGTAGGGGCCTGCGAGCAGCATCGCAGGCACGCCCCACCTCAGCCCCTTCCTGGTGCGGATCAGGTCGAGCACGATGTTGCTCGGCATGTAGCGACGTAGGAAGTAGCGAACTTCGACGCTGGCTGTCCACAGTAGGCGGATCATGATGGGCTCCTCTCAACACGCGAGTCGTGGTCGAGACGGTGCGTGGAGAGTGACCCGAAGGTCTGCCGCGAGCGGCCCAAAGGTAAGGAGAAATCCGCCTCATTTCAAGGCTACGCCCCTGTTGCGGGCTTGGGAAGGCCGGTAGTGTCCGCCCGCAACGACAGCTTGGTCTGGATCGAGGCGCTTGTAGCCGTCAGCGGCGCGTAGGCGGAGGCTATTCAGTGTCTCCGGCTGACGGCGGCAGACGCGCATCCTCTGCTTCGGCCAACACGAAGTGGTGCCTGGGCCCGGAGGAGGCGTGTGGCAGCGCGATGAGGTGTGTCCCGGAGACTGTGGACGGCAGCTGTTGCAGGTGGCGGCCGATCATGTTGACGAGCGTCGCAGCGACGGCGGCTAGGTCTGCGGCTGAACCGTGGAAGGTGGGCATGGAGCACCCTCTCGTTGGTATCAGTTCGTCCCCGTCGGCCACCTCCTGCCAGAGCGGATGGTAAAGCTCCAGCTCACCGTCGGTGAGTACCGTGCGACCCGCGCGTGCGTCCATTCCCGATGGCGTCAGAGTGGAGCCAGGTGCGCTGATGTTGGCGATGCCGAGGGTGCCGGAACTGGCGTCGGTGGCGATCTGGGCAATGAGGGCTTTGCGCTCGACGCCCACAAGTGTGTCGAGGTACGTGGTAACGCTGTGGCTTACGGTCGCATCGATGATGAGATCGGCTGCCAGGAGATCGGCGAGGTCTGGAACGCTCCCCTCCGCGATGGTGATGGTGAGGTCGTCGCGGAGCGAGCGCAGCCGTGTCGCGAGGGCATCGGCTTTTGTCTGTCCGATGTCGGCTTCGGTGTAGTTCTGTCGTACGAGGAGTCCGCCGGTGATGACTGCTGGGTCGCAGACGGTGATACCTGCGGCCCCGGCGCGTGCGATGAACTCGGCCGCCCATGATCCCAGTCCGCCGCACCCCCAGATGTGAACTATCTTTCCTTGGTAGCCGTTGACTGGTCGGCGTTCGTCGCGCCGGGTCGTGACTGCTTGTCGTTCGTCGGACATATTGCACCATTCAATGGGGATTTCGGCGTTGATGCTCGCGGGATCAAGGTTGATCGCGGTGCCGTGCTTTTTAGCGACGCGTCGAAGTGCATCGGCGGTCGTCGCATGGAGGCGTCCGCCGAGCAGGTGATGTGGGCCGCCTGCGGGATGGGGAACGGCGAGGATGAAGTACTGCTCCTCGCCGTCGGGGTTTCTGAGAGCGCTGGCGAGAAGGGAGGTGATGAACGCCGGCGATTGAGCCGCTACTCGTGAGGGCTGACCTCCGGCCTGGTCGAGATACGGATCATCTAGGAGCGCAAGGAACAACGCGAGCGTCGAGGCGGCGCCGAAGGGCATGTCGCTCGCCAGGGTGAAGACGGGCGTGCGATGTCCATCTCCCTCGGTCGAGTAGGTGAGATCGTACCGATGGGTCGAGCGGGCGATGAGCCGAGCGATCTGCCGTGGCTTCGTTGGGCCAGGCTCGCGGACCACGATTGTGGGTGTGTCGTCCGCGTGGTGGAGCACGCCGCCGACCGCGTGATACATCGCGGTCGAGGGGTCGAATTTTCCACCTGCGGCGTCAGTGAGCCAGCCCCACAGACGGTTGAGGAAGCCAGCCATTCCTTCCGACGGACGCCACTCGCGCGAAGGATCGAGGTAGATGCAGAGCCGTTGCCCCTGGAGAACATGTGGAAAGCCGAGGAAGCGTGGGTGGTCAACCTCGACGCTCGGCGGAACGAACATCGAGGGTCGAATCTGGAGGATGAACTCTTCGTGGTTCTCAAGCAAGAGACCTGTGGAACTTCGCAGGATATTGGCTGTGTTGAGCCGGACCCGGACGCTGGCACGGCTCTCTGCGTCGAGTTTGGGTTGCTGGACGATTCGCAGGTCGTCGGGCCTGTCTTTGGCGAGCGTCCTCAGTTCGTCAACAAGTTGCTTCTGCCAGACCGACAGCGTGCCCCGATTTCGACGGCTCATCCCGCGCGGCCAGACCGCCCCACGGTAGTAGCCGGTACCGGCGCTGCGGGGAACTTGGTGCTGTTCGAGGACGTTGCCGGGGCCTTGAACCCATCGCCGAAGATGCCCTGCCACAACTCAACGCTGCGGTCCTTGTTCTCCTCGTTGTACGCCTTCTCGATCTCGGCCGCGTGGGCGTGGATGCGATCCCGGAAGTAGCTGTAGGTTGACTGCCCCCACCGATGGTCGAACGTGACTCCAGAACCCGACGGGTCCGGGATCGACGGCTTGATCGGGCGGGCCTGGAGCCAACTGTCGAGGTCGTTGACGAGGTGTAGGAGGGTCGTCGGAACGTCGCTGTAGTAGTCGGGATCGAGCAACGTGCGCAGCTCGGTTACCTGCTCGCCGAGGAGGGTGGTCAGGAGGATGGACCGCGTGCCTGTGAAGGAGTTCTTGTGGTCCCGCAGGTACTTCATCAGCCGGATGACCTTGCGAAGGTTGCCGTTTGCGAGTGTGTCCTTGGTCTTCATCCAGTCGGTGAAGCCCTGGGGGTTGGTCAGCTCCCAGTCGTTGACATCGCGGTTGACGATGACCTCGCGCCCGTCTGCGAGGTTCAAGTGCGGCACGATATCGAGGTGCATCGAGTTCGCGTAGACCAGACGGACGCAGCGGCACTTCCGTGAGTGCGGCATGTTGCCGTAGGTGCTGTGACGATGTAGAGCGGCGTAGACCTCCTCGATGTACTTCTTCGGATCGTCGGCCCAGTCCGGGTTCTCGCTCATGTCGAGCATGAAGTCTGCGTCGAACTCGTTGTCGCCGACGGGGTTGATGATGGTCCTATGGGCCCAGGAGCCCTGGGGCGTCTTGCCCAGGATGAGAGGGCCGACTTGCTCGTCGGCCTTCAACGCCTTGTAGACCGACTCGACGCGTGAGTCGAGTAGGTCCAGCTTTACCTGGCCGAGGTTGACGGTGTCCTTGAGCAGGACATTGAAGTGGTCGGTGAGCTTCATCGGGAGACCTCCGTGGTAGGCATGCTCGTCGGTTCACCGCGATGTGGGTCTCCGATCAATGGTGTGTATTCGGCTGCGCGATGGGCCGCGAACCTCTCGGTGTAGATGGGACTGAGCTCGCGGCTGGCGGACGCAGCGAGCCCGGCGAGGTCGCTCGGGTCTGCCGAGTCGAGTGCGTACAGATCGCCGGGGACGCGGGCGTCGAACCTGGTGTAGGCATCCTTGCCGATCAGATGTTCAGCGATGCCTTGTCCACCGCGGCTTCCGGCGTTGAGGATGAGGGGAGCGATTGGCTTCGCCCAGTTCAGCAGTCCGCCGCGGTCGAGGCGCTTGGGGTGGTTCGTGAGCTGGTCGACGGTGCCAACGTTCAGCACCCTGATCGAGCTCAGTGGCTGATTGAGCATGCTTACGGCTTCAGCAATCGCCACAACGGAAGGATTGTTCGCCCATACACCACCGTCGATGAGTCGGTGCCCGTCCACGCGAGCGGCCGGGAAGTAGAGCGGCGCTGCTGAGGTCGCCATCGCGATGTCCACCATCGGGATGCGCCAGTCTCGGGCGAGCCGCGTGTTGTGCGGTGTCTTGAAGATATGCACACTACCGCGTTGCACGTCCCACGCTGGGATGACCAATCGCTTGGTGCTGTTGCCGAGTATCTGTCCTCCGAGCACGTTCGTGAGCGCGGTCCGGAGTGCACCGTGATCGTAGATGGGAGCGGTCAGCTGGCGCGGACGCCGCCACAGCCGACGCCTCGCGGCCGGGAACACAGTGTTGACGAGCTCCTCGTAGTGCTCAACGATCTGGGCAGGTGTGAGCCCGGCGCCCAGCGCCAGCGCGACGATCCCGCCAGCCGAGGTTCCGGCGATCAAGTCGAAAGACTCGCTGATGCTGACACCAAGGTCCTGCTCCAACCTTGCGAGCACATGAGCGGTGAAGAGGGCCTTGGCGCCGCCGCCGTCCAGTGCCAGTATCTGGAACGGCTCTGAACCCATCTCAGGTAGGTGACCGGTCACCCCGGCGCTGTCCAGTTGTGCGCCCACCTCAAGCTGGCCACCGGGCACGTTGCCTCCGGCGTCGGGCGGATTTGCGGGAACTACAACCATGTAACTATTCTACGTCGCCGCTCCGACACTCCCTCGGGCTCGGGTCATAGCGAGCGGCCGAGCGATCTGTGTTCGACCGGCCGAGGCCCGCTACGTCCCGCGCGCGTACCGGCGACTTCGGTTGCCTGCGTGAGCGCGGCTCGCGCCCTTGCAGCGTCGATCTTCTAAGCGGCAGACTCTGGCGCGGTGCCGAGGGGTGTGTCGTCGGTGACGCGGTAGCGGTCTCGATAGGCGGCGACCACGCGCGCAGACTTGCGCCAAGTCGCGGCTCGTCGTCGGTCGTTCGGCTGCGCTCCAAGAGTCTTCGTCCACGGCGCGCTCTCGGACAGCGCCGCTTCGAGTGCGGCGTCGGCGCGGAGCTCGATCAGTGCTTCTCGCTCGTCGAGAGCTGCTCGCATCTCGGCGTCGATGACTCCGTGCGCCTGCGGGATGAGGCCGGCGATGAGTTGCGCTGGCTTGCGAGTCCTGCCCGAGCCTGCGGGACGGGCGGTGGCCCGTTCGACCCGGTAGTGGAGGACAGCGGCGATGTCGTCGGCGTCGATAAACCCACGCGCAGCCACGAGACGCGGCAAGAGCGCATCGACATTGTGGTGGTTGGCTTCGGCGCGGCGCAGTTCGGCCGTGAGCGGGCCGAACGCCTCGGATTCGATGGCGTTCTCGGCCTGTTCGTCGGTGAGTCCGGAGACGCGGATTAGGGTGGCCCAGCGGTCGTGTTGGGCTGCGGCGGCGATGGTTTCGTACTCGGCGGCGAGCTGGGCGATGGAGCCCCACTGTTCCTGCTCGGCCACGATGGTCTCGTGCGCCGAGAGTTCGGCACCGCTGTGCTGGAGAACGCCGTAGAGGACGCTTCGTGCGGTGGCGTGCGGGTTGTCGCCGGGGTGTGGCTGTGCGTGGTCGTCGGCGCGGTCGAGGGTGACGTATGCGTGGTTCGAGTGCCGTCCTCGGGTCATCGCGATGTAGAAGGTCTCTCTGGTCGAGGTCGGTTCGACCAGCACGTGCGCGGTGTCGGTGGTGATGCCTTGGGCGCGGTAGGCGGTGACCGCGTAACCGAGATCAACATGCTCAGCCACATACGCCGCTGGGAGGAGGATGCCGCCGCCGAACCTGCGCCCACGCCTCCGAGCCCTGATGGTTCCGTCGTCGCGGACGGTGGTGCCGGCCCCGTAGTCGCGTGCGATGGTGATGGTCCCGTCGTCGCCGACGGCGGTGACGGTCCAGATGTCGCCGTTACGCACCCAGTCCCGCCCGACCAGGGTGCGCAGTTCGCGCTTGTTGAGTCGCGTGATGATGGTGTCGCCCACGCCTGCGAAGGTGCCGTCGCGCAACTCGACTTCACGGTCGGGGTTCAGCGTCTTGTTGAGGATCAGGTCGGCACGGGCGCGACCGTTCAGCGTGGTTACGTCTTCGTGAGTCTCGGCGATCAATACCGAGATCAGTCCCGCGTCGCGGTCGGCACGCCAGGCGTTATATGCCGCGATGGTCATGGCCTCGGCGTCGCCGTCGGTGACGCGCTGGTGGGCGAGGTAGGTGTCGATTGCCCCAGTACGTCCATGACGTAGTTCGAGTGAGGCGGTCTTCTCCCAGACGTGGGTGAAGCGGTGCACGTCGACCAGTTCCGGGGTGTCGGCCCGGTCTCTGGCGATCATCGCGAACACACCGCCAGCGTCTACGGACTGGAGTTGCGCGTAGTCGCCGACCAGCAGCACCTTCGCGCCAGCGTCTTGGGCGAGGTGGGTAATGCGGTCCAGTGACAGGGTGCCGGCGAGGGAGGCTTCGTCGATGATGACGAGCTGGCCCGCCTCGAACGTGGTGCCGTGGAGGAGGTGGTTCTGCCACCACTTCGCCGTGTTCTCCGTCTCGATCCCGAGATCGTCGGCGAGAACCTGTGCAGCGACGGCTGACGGTGCGAGCCCGACGACGGACCCGGTGCCGTGCTCGGCTTCCCAAGCGCGGCGGAGGGCGTTCATGGCGGTTGTCTTGCCCGCCCCGGCGGGACCGACCAGCACGTCGAGCATCCGTCCTGACACCGCGATGCGGGTCAAGGCGTCGGCTTGGTCGTCGCCGAGCAGCCGGCCGTCCGCGTCGGGACTGCGCGTGATCTTCTCGACCGTGACAAGCGGCACCGTTGGCCCGCCGAGGTTGGCGGCTCGTTCGAGGAGTCTGTCCTCGGCAGCGAGCTGGGACTCGGAGGTGAACACGGTCGAGCTCTTCGGTCGGAACACCGAGCTGCCGTCGGGCCGACGGAACACGACGGGCGAGGCGGCGAGCTCGGGCGGTGTCAACCGAAGCGAGACGAGCTCGGCGGCATCGGCGACCATCGCGACGATGGCTTCCCGATCCTGCATGGTGGCGAATCGCCAACCCATTGTCTGCCGGCATGCCTCGGCCACGAGATTCCACCGTCGCCAGGTCGAGCGCTTCTCACCGACCACCTCGACGACCGAGCGTCCCAGCTCGCCGATCACGTCGAGCGGCACGTCGTCCGCTCGCAGCAGCAGCGGTTTGTCGTTGTCGGTCATCTCGCGTGCCCACGTCGTCGCGTCCCGACCGAGAGTCTTGGACGCGCGATCCCGCCACTCGGCGGTCAGGTCAGCCAAGGATCGGACCTGCTTCTCAGGCCTCGTGGCCAGCGTGGCCTGGGCTCGCAGCTTGAGGATCGTCGCGTTCGATGGTTGGTGTCCGTGATGGGCAACGTACTCGGCGATGAGCCGGTTCTTCTCGACGTCGATGTGACGGGCACGGGACGAGAACTCCGAGACCAGCTCTTCCGGAACCCCGGTGATCGCCCACGCCGGATTCCGGTCCCGCCCCATCTCGCGCTCCTCCCACGAGACGCCGAAGGAGCGCGTCATATGGTCGGCGAACACGGCTTCGTGTAGTTCGGAGAGGGCAACGACGGCGGCGTGCATCGGTCTGCCGTCAAGCGAGCGCCATTTCCCATCGAGGACGGTCTTGGCCTTATTACTGATGACCACGTGCGTGTGGAGGTGGGGGTCGCCGGCGCGGGAGTCGAAGTGATCGAAGGCGGTTGCGATGAGCCCGGTGACATCGACCTGCGCAACCGCGCCGTCTCCGGCGGCTGCGCCCGTGCGGGTGGCTGCAACTTCACGTTCCATGAACGCAACCACCTCCGCAACCGCTCGATGGTGCGCCTTGGCGATGAGTGCTTGGACCCCGGCGTCGGCGACTGCCCACAGCACCGATGCGGACTTCGGGATGGAGAAGGTGAAGTCGAAGCCTGCGACCGCACGCCGTGTGCTGTGAGCGGTCTCCTCGGCAACGATCTGCGCGATGGCCTCGCCCTTGGCCCCAGGTGTGAGCGTCTGGTCAAGAGCGGCGATCCGTGCCTCGATCCGCTCGTCCTGGCTCTTGTACGCCGGGAAGCCCAGGCCGAGCTTGTCGCCGGTGATCGGATCACAGCCCGTGCCCATCAGGAGCTGGAGTTGGTCTTCTGATACTCGGTCGCCCACCTGAATCTCGCCCTTGCCGAGGGCCGCTACGCCCGCGCCGAGCCAGCGGCCGGGCGGCGTGCCTTCTTCCAAGTAGTAACGAGTGAGCGGCGTCGAGAGCGGCCTGTTGCCGTCGGCGGCCACGACCGTCTTGAGCAGGTACTTGTAGCCATCACCCGCCGACATCACGCGCATCGAAACCGTCATGCTCACCTCCGTTCCTGGCGAGCAGGTGAGCACCCGCACCCGGTGACTTCTGAGCCGGTAGTGCCCGGCTCTACCTCGACCTGCAAGACGCGTGTGACCTCGGAGGGCGGTCGGAGCTGAGGCCGGAGATGGAGGGCCCCGGGCGGCGACAAAGCGGGTGGCTCGGTCGAGCAGCGGGCGCGTGTCGGAGTCGTGCACCTGACAGGTGACCAGCTCGGCATCCGTTCTCGATGAGGCACGGCTGCCGGGGACGACTGTCACCGGAGCGGACTTCATGCGCGACCTCGACGCCAGCGGCGATTCAGAACTCAGGATTGGTTCGCTGTTCAGCGGCTACGGCGGCCTCGACCTCGCCGTCGAGCACGTCTTCAACGCCAAGACGGTGTGGTTCTCCGAACTCAACGAGCCCGTCGCCCGCGTCTTCGCCCACCACTGGCCCGACGCGCCGAACCTCGGTGACATCACGACCATCGACTGGAGCCAGGTCAAGCCCGTGGACATCCTCATCGGCGGGTTTCCGTGCCAGGACGTGTCCACCGTCGGCAAGCGCGCCGGCCTTGCGCCAGGAACACGCTCGGGACTGTGGGCACACATGGCCGCAGCCATCGACGTGCTCCAGCCCGAGTGGGTCGTCATCGAGAACGTCCGCGGGCTGCTGTCCTCACCCGCGACACGGCCACCGTCAGAAGGAGACGACCATGACCGGCGCAACCCCGGCGATGCAACCCCCGGCGACGCAACCCTTCGCGGCCTGGAACCCGACCCGTGGCGTCTGGGAGACAGCACAACTCGACCTCTACGGGCTCTCGGCGCCGTTCTCGGCGATCTGGCCGACCTGCGGCTGGATGCGCGATGGGTCGGCCTACCGGCTTCCCTCGTCGGCGCTCCTCACCAACGCTTCCGCATCTTCGCGCTCGCCCGCCGCACTGTTCCGCACCCCACTGGCGACGGACTCATCGCGCGGCGGGGAAACTCTCGACCAGGTGCGAGCGAGACGAGGGACGATCGCGCTGTCGCACCAGATCATCGAGTTCGCGCTCCACGGGCCAGCTGGCTCACCGAGCAGGAGGGCCGAATCGGAGACCCTGTGGTCCCTGATCGACGGACTGTTCAGCGCTGGGGACGCTACGCCGACGCCATCACCCGTTGGGAACACATCATCGGACGACCAGCGCCGGCGCCAGCCCTCCTGAACGACTCCGACGGCCCTCGCCCAGCACCGGCATTCGTGGAATGGCTCATGGGCTTACCGACTGGATGGGTGAACAACAGCGACGAGCTGACGCAGAACCAGCAGATCACTGCACTCGGCAACGGTGTGCAACCGTTGCAGGCGGCTCTTGCTCTCTCCGCATTGCTCGACTGACCGAGCCGGGCTTACACGTCGAGCGGGAGACTGTTCTCTTCGTGTTCCGAGGAGCCCGACAGCTGACCACAAAAGCGCTTCGCTCGGGTGATGGCCACGTAGATGATGCAGTGCTCTTCTTCGAGCGCGCGCAGCCCCGAAGCGAGCGCTGCGAGTTGGGCGCGCGACAGCACAACTCCGACGCGCTCCCACTCCCGTCCCTTGGCTTGGAAGACCGTGAGTCCCGGAATGACCACCGCCTCCTTGAGCCTCGCCGCCAACCGGGAGAGCTGCAGGCGAACGGTGGCTTCGTTCTCATCGGATAGTCGGCTTGGCTTACGAACTCCGAGGCTCTTGACTGCCTCGCGCAGGTCTTCAAGGACCTCAGCCTCATCCTTGCCAGCAAGCAAACTCTCGACCAGCGGCGCGAATACCTCATCCTGCTTCGCCTGGAAGCGCTCACGATCAAGCCCGAGCTTCGTGATGGCTCCTTCACGTCCGTACGACGCCGTGCCGAGCCGGGCACGCGTGACGACGTCGAGGAGGAGGTTCATGGCCGCATCCGTTGCGTTGTTCACCGTTCGGAAGGCAAGCGGAAGAACGTTGTCGCCGACGGACCACAGTTGGGTCCAGTTCCGGGCGAGTGCGACGTCAACCTCGCTGCTGGCGGTGCCCGGCAGGGCTGCAGCAGCGCCGGCGCGTAGGCTCGCCGCCAGCTGGGGCATCTGCTCGCCGAGGAACCTGAATGACTCCGGTTGCTCGTATGCAACGAACTGATCGGAGGTGCCGTCCAGCAGTCTTTCCACGACTTCCGGTTTCGCACCTCGCCACTTGTAGAGCGCTTGCCAGGGATCGCCAATGAGAGTGACCGACAGTCCAGCCTCGGCAGCCAAGTAGGCAACGTAGAGGTCGAGGTCGTCAGCGTCGTACACCTCATCAATGATCGCCGCGCGGTAGTTCGCGGACAGCCACTCGGCTGCGACTTGTCGTAGCTCATCGACCTGCATGGCCGCGCGGAGAGTCGAGCGAACGTCGTCATGGCTGACGGTCCCAGCGTCGAGAACCGCTCGATGGTCAGCGACGCTTCCGATCCCGGCCTCCGGCTTCGTCACCTTGCGGCTCTTCGAGACAACGGAGCGGGCGTTGCTGAGGCTCGCGAACCGAACGTAGCTTCCGACCTGGAGGAAGCGGAAACCCTTGACACCGCGGTAGTCGTCACGGACGTCGAGGGTTGTGGCGCCGTTCGGCCACGTGACCTTGCCCTCGCTGAGGAAGTGGGTGAGGAGATCGACGTGGAGGTGATCGAAAGTAGCGACGCGATGAGCTGGCCTGATGCAGTTCGCGCCCCAGCGGACTTCGATGCGGCGGCGCAGCTCGGCCGCCGCGGCCCTGTTGAAGGTCAGGCCGAGCACACCGCGAAGGTCTCCCGCTTGGTATCGCTGGTAGCCGTATCGCTCCGCCGCGATCGTCGTCTTGCCGCTGCCGGGTGCCGAGATGACGTTGACGAGTCGGTCAGGCGCGGCTGCGGCAAGTACCTGGGCATTGGTTAGCTTGACCATCGATGGGCTCAGATGAGGTCGTCCACGGGAGTCGAGTTCGGCGCCGTGCCGTCGTAGAGCCAGGTGAACATCTCACTGATGTGACTCGGCACCACGACGGAGTTCAGGTTCTTGTCGATCAGCAGCGCCAACGCGAGGGCGAACTTGCCCTTGCGCTTCGGGTGCTTCACAAAGAACTGGTCGATGGTCTCGGCCGTAACCGAGTCCGGCTCATCGAGCTTGCATGCCTTGAACGCGCGCTTGATGAGGTTCTCGTTCCCATCAACGAGTGAGGGCTCCAGCGTCGGTCGGGACCAATAGAAGCGTGCCGACTCGTGGTCGAGTTCGGAGTGCCAAGCAGGCGGCTGTGCCTCGGGCAGCGGCGTGCCGCGCCGGTCCGTGTCGGCTACTGCGGCGACGCGAGTCACGAGTTCGTGGCCAGGTGTCGCGAGCAGGCGGATCGGCCACTGCCCAACTTTGTGGCCGACTGGAAGGATCGCGAGGGAGTCGATGAAGCCGATTCGTCGAGCGTCGCTACCTGCCCACGCCCGCCCGAGCAGTCTGAGGATGCTGGCCTCTGTAACGCCCTCGACGATGAGGACTCGGTCGGCAAACAACGCGGCTGACCGCGTTGCGTCGAGGTGAAGTCGAGTCTGCTGGAACAGTTGCGTCTTCTTGCCGTCGCTCATCGGGAGGTCCGCGAGTCGACGTGAGAGCGTGCGGTTCTCGGCGTCCTTTCGCACGACGACAAGCTCCTCCGGGTCGCAGGCGGCGGCGAGGTCCGCCGAGTGCGTCGTCACGATGACTTGGATGTCTGGGCGATCTTCGACCAGGGTGCGCAGATAGCGGATGAGGCCGTACTGGAGCTGTGGGTGGAGGTGCGCTTCTGGCTCCTCGATCAACACCGTCGCGTGGAAGAGCTCGGGGTAGAACGAGTCTGCATCGGCATCCGCAGCCTCTGCTGTCTTGGCAAGCCTTTCCCGTGCGGCCTCGGCAAGTTCATTGTCGCCCGCCGCAGACTCTGGCCCGGCGCCGTCGTCTGTCTCTCCGCCGCTACCCGGCGGATCGTCAGGAATCGGCGTGCTTCCTGCATCCGGGATGCCGGCGAGAGTGACGGCGATGTGAAGCAGGTTCACGTAGCCCAGGCTCGACACCTGCAAGCGCCGGGCGGTCGCGCGGTCTGGAAGTAGCGCGACGAGCATCTCGAAGACTCGGGCCAGGTAGGTGTCATCGACCGTCTGGGTCCCGACGAACGCGTGATGCTCCTGGACTCCACCGCTGATGATTCTGAGGTTCTCGGCGATGCGGTCTTCAACGTTCCCCACGAGTGGGTGGTTGGTGAGTGAGCTGAGCATCCCTTCGGCTTGGGCTCGCAGCGATCGAAGCCCGCCGGTTTCGGGGTGTCTACGTTCGTCGGCGCGGAGCAGTTCGAGGAGGATACGTGCGTCTCGCCGCGAGAGATCGTCGACCGGATTCCGCAGTGCCGGCAGGTGTACGAGCCGAATGCTGTCGTACTCGGCGGCTGGCTCGACGGGCCGCCCCGCGCGAACCTGACCGAGCGAGCGTTCGAGGGGACGGCCCCATCGCGGTGCTGCAAGTCCCTGTCGCTTTCGATACATACCAAGTGCACCTTCGCGAGACGCATCGGCCTCGAACTCGTACTCGACGCGAACCGCCCGCGGCGTGGCGCCCAACGCGGTTGCATCGATAGGTGCGAGCCGGGGGAAGCTGCGCGGATGAGCCAGCGCGATCGCCTCGTTGATCGTCGTCTTCCCCGAGCCATTGGCACCGAGGATCAGAGAGAAACGTCCGCTCAGCTCACAGACGATCGGTGCGTTCGCAGACGCCCGGTATCCCTCGACTTCGATGCGTTTCAGATGCATGCGCTACCTGCTCAGCTCTTCTCGAAGCCGGAGCTGGGGTCGAACTTGAGGACGCGGGCGTTCTCACCGATGGTGCGAACCTCGGACTCGTCGAAGCCGCCAGGCTTGGTGGCCTGGATGTCGATGGTGATGTCGAGCCGTGCGCCTGCTCCGGCGAGGCGGTCGATCACTTCGCGGGTGACGTTGCCGATGTCGCGGGCGTAGCGGTCGGAGTCGATCTTCACCGATCCGAAGAACCGGGCGAGCACCGCCTCCAGCGCAGACTCGGCCTCGGACGGCTCATCGCCCTCGGCGGACGAACTGCCCGTCCACACGAAGTCAACCGGCCCAACGGCAGCGAGGTCACCGTCAGCGGCGGCGTTCATCGCAGCCTCACGTACGGCCGCGATCCGGTCGGCATCGGCCTGCTTCTGGGCGCGCTCAGTCTCGATGAGCAGTGTGCTGTCGGTGACCTGAATCCGGGTGTTCGGGTTCGGGGCCACGAGCAGGCTGCGGTAGCGGCCAGTCTCGGCGTCCTTGCCTGAAGCGATAGCGAACCGCTCGTTGTCGACGAGCACAGCCGAGAGTGACTGTTCGATGGCGTTGTCGAGGACCTCGCGTCGGACGAGGCGGGGCAGGTAGGTGTAGCGGGTGAAGTAACCCCACAACTCACCGACGGTGATCTCGCCGGCGTCGCGCCACAGTGCGCCGAGCTCGTGGTGCAGGGTGGCTCCGAGGATCGGCGCGCCGAAGTCGGTGACGAGCTGGTCCTCGCGCCCGAGCTTGGCGCTGACGCGCTCGGCCAGGGATCGTCCGCCGGAGTCGGGCACTCTGTCGGCGACGAGCTCGAACGGCTTGGTCGGGTCGAACTGCTCGGGGTAGACGGCCCAGACGAAGGTGTCGCGGATGCGGTCGGAGACGGTCTGATCGAGGCGGGATACCCAGTCGTCGGTCTGCTTGCGCTGTTGCGCCGACAGGTTGAGGCTGTCGCTGGTGGCCTGGACTCGCTTCCAGCCGAGGTAGCTGCGGGTGGCGGCTTCGAGGCTCTCCAGTTCGCTCTTGTCGGCGAGAAGGAAGATCAGCGCGTTGCGGTGGATCCGCTGGCTCGCGCCCTTGCTCTCGATAGCGTCGCGGACCCACGCATGCGCGGACGAGTCTGCACCGTCCTGCTTGCGACGGGCGTGCCGGGGGTGCGCGATCACCAGGCGCGTGTCTTCAAGGTCGGGGACATCGGCGGAGGACGACGGAGCGATGTGGACCCGGTCGAACACACCGCGCACGCGCTCTTCTCCTTGGAGGCGGCGCGTGATCTCGTTCCACACCGTTTCGATATCTTCGCGGAGCCGCTCGGCGTAGTCGTTCGCGGTCTTCGTGACGGACGGCTGGGTGTCGAACCAGTAGTGGCCCTGCTCTTCGTAGAAGTAGGTCGAGCGCTGCGCGAGCAGTTCGACGGCACTGCCGAAGTTGCCGAGCGTGTCACCGGGAACCGCGGTGCCGAGCCAGAGGTACTGCTTGTCGAGCCCCTTGCGGCTGCTCTTGATCCGAGGGGCCGCGCCCATGAAGATCGTTCGGGCGATGCGCTGGGTGACGAACCGCTGGCCGAGGTTGGGGCGGTCGAGGTCGATCTGCTGCGCGGTTGAGCCTGGGCCGTCGATGTCGGAGTCGATGATCGGCTTCCACTGGTCTTCGAGGTACTGCGTCAGGTCCGTGTTCACGGTCGTCGCATCCAGCGGCACGTTGCCGGGCAGGATCAGCGGCGAGGCATCGTTCGATGCCCACAGCTCGTGGACGATTGAGGAGACGAGCTTCAGCACGCCGCGGGTGCGCTGGAACCGCTCCAGCGTCGACCAGTCCTCATACAACCGATCCAGCAGCTCGGGATGCAGCGGGTACGAGGCACGGATGCGCTTCTCGTAGTCGTCATTCGGCGACGCCGCATCGCGCGGGAACAGCGCGGTGTTGTTGCGGTACAGGTTCGTGAAACTGCGCGCCACAGCGGAGATGGTCGTGAGTCCTTCGGCGTTCGGAGCCTGGAACAGACGGCGGCGGACGATCTCGAACGACTCGTCCTTGCTCGACGGCCGCCACTGGTCGGCGACACGGCGGATCACGTTCTGAAGGCGTTCGAGCGCGAGCTGGCCGTTCGCGCCACCGATCTCGATGTCGCTGCCGCGCCCTTCGGTGCCGGTGTCGGATGCCGGGATCGAGACCACGAGCATCACGCCCGGCACCGAGCGCACGATCTCGGTCAGCGACTGCGCGAAGGTGAACTGCGTCTCGAACGAACCGGACGGGAGTTCCTTGTCGGTGACGAGCTGGCGAGCGTAGGCCACCCACTCGTCGATCAGGATCAGGGACGGCGAGTAGCGCACGATCAGCGTGCGTAGCGCCTCACCCGGGTTGGTGCCAGCGCGGTCGTCCTCGGCGATCAGGTCGTAGGCTTCACGTCCACCGAGCTGCCAGGCAAGTTCACCCCACAGCGTGCGAACCTCGGTGCCGTCGTCCTTGATGATCGGTGAGCCGGCCTTCAGGTAGGTGCCAACGAGGGCGACCCGTCGCACATCGAGTGCGCCGAGGTCAGGGTTGCCGTTCGCGGCGATGAGTTCCTGAAGCTCCTGCGGGAAGTCCTTGACCGGGGTACCGCTGAATAGGTGGTAGAGCGCCAGCATCGAATGGGTCTTGCCGCCGCCGAAGTTGGTTTGCAGGTTCACCACCGGGCTCGCGCCGGCCTCGCCGTTCAGTCGGCGAAGCGCCCGCGACAGCAGGTCGCGCAAGCCCTCGGTGAGGTAGGTGCGGGTGAAGAACTCGACCGGATCGCCGTACTCGGGGCTCGTCGCCTGCCCGGTGTGAACCAGGTGGAGGTCGGCGGCGAACTCCGATGCGGTGAACGCGCCGCGCGCCACGTCATCGTGGGGCCGGATCACCTCACGCCACGGACGCAGCCCGGAGCCAGGTTCGAGCGACACCTTCGTACGCTTGACCTGCTTGCGGGTCTGATCCTCGAACACCGTGCGCTGCAGATCGACGCGCAGCTTCCGCACGTCCTCGGCGGAATCGACCGCACCGACCGCATGCAGCAGCCGCTCAATCGTGTCCAGGGCACGTGATGCGTCGTCGGAGCTGAAGGGTTCGTTGTGCGCCCACAGGTTCCGGGTCTCGCGCAGCTCAGACGCGAAGCCTTGCTGGGCGCGGGAGAGCACGTCCTTGAAGTGATAGCCCTGCTCAGTGATCGCGCGAAGCTGTACCTGCACATCGTGCTTGGTCAGTGTGCGCAGCGGCCCGCCCCGGCGCTGGGCATCCTCCTTCGCCCACGCGGCCGGCCAGTCAGCAGTCTTGTAGGCCCGCGTCATGACCTCATCGACCTCGTCCAGGAGCCCCTCGGAGAGCAGGTCGAAAGCCTTGCCCACTCGATCTCGGTTGTTCATCGCCATCGTTGTCTCCTAGAACCCACTACTTGCTGCCGACGAGGCTGCACCCAGCGCCGGCCAATCCCTACTCATCAATGTCTTCTTCCGCCGCTGCGGTGAGCTGCCTCCGAGCGATCCGCTCCTGCGCCTCCCGGTAGACCGCCTGGATGCGGGCTTGAAGCTCCGCCTTCGGAGGCAGGGTCGTCCAGTACTCGGCGACGACGATGCCGTCCTTGTGTAGTTCGAGCAGCTCGATCTGGTCACGGCTCGCCTCGGTGCACAGGATGAGGCCGATGGGCGGGTTCTCGTCTGCCTGGCGTTCGTGCCGGTCCAGCCACTTCAGATAGAAGTTCATCTGCCCCTGGTAGCTCGGCTTGAACTTCCCAACCTTCAACTCCACCGCGATCAGCCGACGCAGCGGGCGGGAGTAGAACAGCAGGTCGAGGTAGTAGTCGTCGCCATCGAACGTCATGCGCTTCTGGCGCTCGACGAACGCCCACCCGCGCCCGACCTCCAGCAGGAACGCCTCCATGTCGTGGACCAGGGCCGCTTCGAGGTCGCGCTCCAAGTAGGTGTCGGCCAGGCCCAGCATGTCCAGCAGCATCGGGTCGCGGAAGGCGTCGAGCGGGACCCCCGAGCCCTCGGGAATCTGGGAGTCGGCAATCTCGCGACGCTCGAACGCCTTGCGTTCGATGGCGTGCTGTAGCTCACGAACGCTGAGTCGGCGGTCGATGGTCTCCTTCACGTAGAACGCTCGCGCCTCCGCGTTCGCCAACGGCAGTAGCGCCTTGAAGTGGGTCCAGCTAACTTGTTGCCCCAGTGAGGCAACAAGTTCGGGCTCGGCGAACTGCTGAGAGAACCGCACCATCCGGTAGAGGTTGGTCCGGTCGAAGCCGCGTCCATACCTGGAAGTCAGTTGTTGCCCCAGCGAGGCAACAAGTTCCTGAGCGTGCCCCGCGCGGCCCTCACGCAGCACGGCCACGTCGATCATCCGCCCGATGTACCAGTTCCGGAGAGTGAGCGTCGCGTCCACCTGAGTGGCCGCGAACGTCTGCGCCTGCTCGATCAGAGCCGACACCTGATCGACGAGCTCCCCGCCCGAGGCGCTGACCGACTCCGCGATGGCCCGGAACGGAGCCAGGTCCGCGCCAGAGCGGCGCGCGGCTGCGCCGCGGCTCTGGGATTGATCTCGCTTTCCGGGCATGACCTAATCCTCGTCCTCGTCGAAGTCGAACTCCTGCTGTGACGAGCGCGGCGTCGAGGCGTACTTGCGCGCCTGTTCGTTCACGTCACCCCACGCGCTCACCAGACCGTTGAAGAGGATTGCGTCCTTCGTGTCCTTCTTCTTCTCCGCCTCATGGAACAGCAGGAACCCCAACTCCTTCACCGCATCCAGGTTCACGCGCGTCTGCACCGACGGCAGCAGCTCGGCCACCTTGTCGGCGCCATCCTTGGCCATCACGGCCGCGAGACGAACCGTCGCCTCCCAGACGCTCACCCGCTCGTCGGCTGCTGCATCCCAAGCTCCTTCGAGCTGGACAGGTGGGAGCAGGCGTGCCTTGCCACCCTTCGCCTCGAAGATGCCGCCGCGTTCGAGTGCGCCAATCGATGTGTCGGAGGATCGTGCAAGCTGATCCGCGATACCGGAGTTCTCCCGTGCCCAACCGTATTGTCGGTACCACTTCACCGCGAAGCGTGTGTCTGGATCAAAGTCGGACTCCTGCTCGCCGATCACCTCGTCGAGGGTGGAGTTGATGAGGAGGAGCGCATCCTTCACGCTCATGTCCGACCCATCCGCCTCGCGCACTCGTGAATAGCGCGAGAACACCGAGATTCCAGGACCGATAGCCGCCTGGGCGAGGTCTACTGGAGCGATTGATCCCTGAATGAGCTTGTGCAGCGCTTCCGGCAGCTCGACCTTTAGCGCGGAGACGAACGCGCGGCGCGTCGTCGCCGGGGCGTTCTCGGGGCGCGGGCGGCAGGACAGCACGATCGAGGAGGCGAGAGCGTTTGTGCCTACGCTTATCATCCGGCCCCCGCGTTCGCTGCGCATAGGCCAGGTTGCCGTGATCTCCCAACCTGCGTCTATGAGCCCATCCAGAAGTGTGTGCCAGCCTGTGGAGGAAGTTCCCGCGTCTCGCGTGTCTTGCTGCTTGTACGCGTAGTACACCGTGAGAGGAACAGTCGGATTCGCGCCCTCCCGAATCCTGTGGAAGACGGAGTTGAACCCCTTGACGAAGAACTGCTCGGCTCCGCTTCTGCCGCTGTGCCGGTACGGGTTTGCAACGAGCTCCTCGTTCTTCGGCGTGAGCATGGTGCCGACTGTTTCAGGTTGCACGTCCTGCAGGGAGCGGCGCAGCCAGACGTAGAAGAAGTCTGACAAATCGGAGTATCCGATGTTGTCGTAGTAGGGCGGGTCAGTCGAGATTGCGAGGCCGGAGTAGTCTCGGGCCATTGCGTTGGCCTGGACAGCGTCCCCAGCGGCGCTTGCCGGCAAACGTTCGATTGCCTTCGCCGACGTCTCGACGGAGATACCGAGGTCGCCTGCTGCTCCAGCGAATGGACTCACCTCCACGTAGTCCCAGGCCATCGGTATTGCTTGCCGGGCAAAGAGGTTTCGAGCCTGGTCTCTTCCGTTGGACCACGTGACAAGACTGTTGCTCAGGTCGGCCGTTCGACTAA
Organism: Actinomycetota bacterium; assembly: GCA_020160805.1. GTDB lineage: Bacteria > Actinomycetota > Actinomycetes > Actinomycetales > Dermatophilaceae > Nostocoides_A > Nostocoides_A veronense. The sequence continues at coordinate 60,261 of JAIUPO010000020.1, forward strand.
CCGCTAGGGCGAGGTAAGTCGCGATGGCGTCGGCGTACGCCTCGGCACCCACCCCGCCTGCTTCGAGGCGAGGACCGTGCGCCATCCCCGCTGCGAGGGCATCTGTCAGCACAAGCTCGCGTGCCTCCCTTACGAGGTCGCTCAGGGTTGTGAGTGCGACGAGCTGACGGTTGGTGAACAGGTCCGAGAACGTTGTGAGCCCGTATGGAGGTGTCCAGATGTTTCGTGGGTCGTATGGAAGTTCCTGCTCTGGAATGTCCTCTGGGCGATGCACCTGTGCAGCTTCGACGTGCTCGGGACTTGGTGACGCATACAGGCGGCCTCGTCCGCCGTCGGCGACGATCGCAATCAGGTGAGCACCCATGCGGCCAGCTGCTCCCTCGGATTTGAGGTACTCGCTCGAAATCGGGGTTCCGTCTGCAAGGCTCACCGCACCGCGGCCGGTTCGCGTACCGTCCTCCTCGCTGCTGGGGCCGTCGGCGTCGTGGCGCACTTCGTATCGAACCTCGCCATCCACGACGTTCGCAGCGACCCACGCCTCCTTTCCCTTCTTCTTGCTAAGCCACCACGATCGAACCAGCGGCACCTCGATGGGGTTCGCAGGATTGGGGCTCTTGACTGTGCGTGCCCAGACCCACGCGATCACATCACGCTCGCCACCGCCCGGCACCGAGACCTTGGGGTAGTGCTTGCCGATCCGTTCCTTCGCCCTCTCGCGTATCCATTCGCCGTACCGACGAACGTCCTCGGCTAGGCCTTCCGCTCGAACCCAACCGTTGCGTGTTCCAGCGGACTTAGGGAAGACGGGCGAGATTCCCGTAAACCTCGGCGGAATCTCAACCTGTGCTTTGTTGATGAGCACGGCCAATGGATTGAGGTCGCTCGCGTGCGCTTCGAGCCCGAGTCGTTGTGCTTCGAGCGGGATCGCGCCACCGCCAGCGAAAGGGTCGAGCACAGCCGGCAGTTCACCGTTGTTGCTCTTGCGAATCTCCTCACGAGCCTGTCGCAGCAGGGTTTCATCGTTGCAGTTCTCCCACACGACGAGCTTCTCCAGGAGCTCGTGAAGTCGTGCGCGTTCAGCATCCTGATCCTCGACAGTCGGGAACTCGTCAGGGCGCGATGACGGGTCGTCGACGAGCTGCGCGAAGAGAACTGCTCGCGCCGCTGCGAGTGGTCGGCGCGCCCAGTACAGGTGCAGCGTCGAGGGGTGGCCGTGCCGGATCGACTTCTCGCGCGATGCTTCAGCGTTGATTGCTTCGAGCGGCAGCGAGACTTCGATGAGCTTCTTCTTGGGTGCGTTGGTCACGGGGCTTCTCTCACTGCCGTTGGTCTGCATGTCTGTGGGGTGGGTCATCGCGGTGGTCCTCCGCGTCCCCAGTAGTCGCGCCAGACCTCGTTGTAGGAACGGGTGGTCGCGGATGGCTCCAGGTGGGTGAAGGCGTCGCTCACGTAGCGCAACCGGTCGTTGTCGGCACCGTTGGCCGAGACCTCGACCAGGGCGAGCCGGTGCCGGTCGCCTTGGGTCTGGGCGAAGGTGATCTCGTTGGTGGTGATGGTGAAGGTGTCGGAGCCTTCGATGCGGCCCTTGACCTCGATGTAGTGGACGAAGCCGCTCTGGTCGGTGGACTGGATGTCGTAGCCGGGGTTGTTGCGCGGCATCTCGAGGGGTTCGCGTCCGAGTGCTCGCTCGGCGGCGAGTACGGCTTCGACTGCTCGACGCTCGACTTCCTCGGTCTGGCGGGCGAAGGTCTGCGCTTCAGGCTCGTTGTCGGTCGCGAGGAGCGCGCTGGGGATGACGAGTGCGGCACCGCGGATGACGGCGGGGACTGCGACAAGGTTGGTGGCCTCATCGAGCTGTTCGAGCCGGTGGCTCAGCCGCTCATCGAGCTGTCGGGCGCGAACGAGTGCGGTCTCGGCGCGGAGCCTGCCGACGGTGCCTCCTCGTTCGAGGGCTTCGAGTCGGCTGTGTTCTCGATCCCAGTGGTTGATCTCGGCCAGCAGGCGATCCTTCACCTGCGCTCGGGTGCGCCCGGTCTCGATGTCGAGGCGGGTCTTGATCTCGTCCATGCGGGGCTGGAGCCCCTCGCGGTAGGCCCAGGCGCGCACGAGCTTCTCGTGGTTCTGCCGCACCCAGTCGCCGACCGCGATCTCAGCCACGGCTTCGGTCTCGGTCGAGTCGGGTCGGTCATAGTCCAGGTAGGGCGGTGCTGCGGAGACGGTGACGGTGCCGTCTTGTTCGAGGAGCGGGTAGTCGAAGTGATGAGAAACCGTGTCGGCATCGGCAGCCGTATTCTCGATGCGCTGCTCGACGCTGAACATCAGCATCGGCGCATCGGTCTGCTTGGTGCGCCGATCAACCAGCACCGTGCCCTGTTTGAGGGTGGGGCCGAGGTCGTCGATGGTTGCCTCGATCACGGCGTGCAGCAGCGGGTGGCCCGGTGCGATGAGGGAGGCGTCGGCGAGCCCGTCGGGGTGCATCCGTGAGAGCTCGAAAGTGATGCGCTCGTACTGCTCAGCGACGGGCGCCCACCGGTTGAGGCGACGCGCCGTGTCGATCACGCGGGCCGGCACGCGGGTGATCTCGTAGCGTCCGTTCTCGCGCTTGCGGATGCGCCCGCCGAGCCGGGTGAGCGCGGGGAGGAAGAAGGCGGCGATGTATCCAGGCTGGAGGCGGCGTTCGCGGGCCTTCTCCATCCGTGCCCGCACCTCGTCTAGGTTGAGCGCAGAGAACATCTCGGGGTGGAGCGCGCGCTCGGCGAGCATCTCGTCGAGGCCGTGGGAGACGCCGGCGTCGATGATCCGGTCGAGCTTGGCCTTGACCTGGGGCTGGTCGCCATAGCGGATGGCCTCGATCAGCAGGTCACGCAGCGAACGCTCCTGGAAGGCGTCGGCGTCGCCGAGCACGTTGAACAGGTTGCCGTTGTAGGCGATCGACATCTGGTCGATCTTCGCCAGCAGCCGAGTGAACACGTCGCCCTCGCGGGTGTCTCCGGCGACCATGTTCCACAGGTGGCAGACCTCGCGCTGGCCGATGCGGTGGATGCGGCCGAAGCGCTGCTCGATGCGGTTCGGATTCCACGGCAGGTCATAGTTAACCATCAGGTGCGCACGCTGAAGGTTCAGACCTTCCCCGGCAGCGTCCGTAGCGAGCAGGACCACGGTGTCGGGGTTGTGGGTGAAGCGTTCGCGGGCGAGCTTGCGGTCTTCGCGGCGGGTGCCGCCGTGGATCGTGATGACCGAATCGGCGCGCCCGAACTGAGCGGTGATCTTGGCTTGCAGGTAGTCGAGGGTGTCGCGGTGCTCGGTGAAGATGATGATCTTGCGAGCATCGCCGGAGCCGTCGTGGGTCAGGAGCTGCTGGTCGAGGATGGTGCGCAGCTGGACCCACTTCTTGTCATCGTCTTGCAGCCGGACGCGCCGGGCGACCTTGATGAGGTCTTCGAGGATCGCGATCTCAGCCCGCAGCTCGGGGATCGTCTGCGCAGCCGTAGCGAGATCGACAACCTGGTCTGCCTGTTCCTCGAACTGGGCGCGTTCCTCGTCGGTCGTCTCTTCGTCGAAGTCCTCGAAGTCATCGACCGAGAACGCGGGCAGCGCGTCGCTTCCGAAGTCAAGCGTGGTCTTGCCCGTCGTCCACTCGTCGATGTGCGAGGCGATGGAGGTGCTGAAGCGGGCATCGTCGGTGATGCGCTGCATGTCGCGCAGTTTCGTGTCGAGGCGCTGCTGGCGTCGTTCCAGCGAGCGCAGGATCGCTTCGGGGCTGGAGGCGAGGCGGCGTTGCAGCACGGTGAGCGCGAACCCGACGTTGTTGCCGCGCTTCTTGTCCCCGGCTTGGGCGATCCGCTCGGCCCGTCCCATCTCGGTGCGGACGTAGTCGGTGACCTGTTCGTAGAGGTCTCGCTCGGCCGGGCTCAACTCGTACTCGACGGTGTAGGCCTTGCGTTCGGGGAACAGTGGCTTGCCCTCGAAGGTGAGCAGGTCTTCCTTCACCATGCGGCGCATCAGACCGTCGGTGTCGGTGCGGTGCACGCCTTGCCGGTACTGGCCCTCGAAGCGGTCACGATCCAGCAGCGACATGAACAGCTGGAAGTCTTCCTCCTTGCCCGCGTGCGGGGTCGCCGTCATCAGCAGGAAGTTGTGCGCGGTCTCCGACAGCAGACGCCCGAGCTTGAAACGCTTGGTCTCATCCACCTCGCCCGCCCATGATGAATAGTGGGCTGACATGCGGTGGGCCTCATCAACGACGGCCACATCCCAGGTGACCTCGCCGAGCTGCTCGCTCAGGTCTTCGCTGCGGGAGAGCTGATCCATGCGGGCGATCAGGAACGGGTGCTCGGCGAAGACGTTGCGACCCTGGGCGTCATCGACCATCTGGCGGCTGAAGATTTCGAAGCGCAGGTCGAACTTCTGGCTGAGTTCCTCGCGCCACTGCTCCACGAGCCCACCCGGGGCGACGATGATCGCGCGCTCGCAGTCCGACCGCAGGATCAGCTCCTTCAGATACAGGCCGGCCATGATCGTCTTGCCCGCGCCGGGGTCGTCGGCCAGCAGGAAGCGCAGCGGGATACGTGGCAGCAGTTCCTGATAGACCGCGCGAATCTGGTGCGGCAGCGGGTCAACATCGGAACTGTTGACCGCGACCATCGGGTCGTACAGCGCCGCGTACTTGATCCGCAGCGCCTCGGCTGCGAGCCGGAACTCGTCCGGGTCGGCATCGTAGGCGGGAGCGGAGTCGAAGTCGCCCGCGACCTCGAACCGTGCCGCGTCGGCGTCGGTGATCGCGCGGGCGCCGCTGCGACCGGAGTCGTCACGGTAGAAGACCTCGAACAGCTCAGCGTCGATAGGGTCGATGGCGATCAGGGTGACCGTCTGCCCCGGCACCAGGCCACGGAGGCGCTGGCCCGCACGCAGCGTCGCAAGCGTCAGTGTCGCGTCGGTCGTCGCTTCTGTCACGAGGTGCCTCCTTCCGATTTTGGGCAGTGGATCAGGATATGGGGTGCCACCGACAAAGTGTCAGCGGCGGCTCGGGGCGAGCGAAGCGCTCACCCCGGCGGGGAGGGTTCGGAGTCGGCGGCGGCGCCACCTCGTCGCACCCAGTCGTCGATCTCGCTGGCTTGGAACTTCCAGAGGCGTCCGACCTTGTGGGCGGGCATGGCCTTCTCGGCGATCCAGGTGTAGACGGTGTCTTTGGTGACCCCGAGGTGGGCGGCGATGTCGTCTGCGGACAGCCACGGCTCAGCCACGTTGGTCCTCCCTCGCTCTATGGCCCAGGCAGGCCAACACTCACGATGATACCGGCGGAGGTACGGCTTGAGTTGGGTTTCTCCGGGCGTGGCCGAACGAGATGGGTGCCGAACCGGTGGCCCACTCGGCCGATCAGTCCGGGACACGCGCCTTGAGCCAGGTGGTCGCTGTCCGCTGCCACCGGTCGGGATCGGTGTTCCAGCAGAGGGTGTGGCCGGCGTCGAAGGTCTCCAACTCCACAAGATCGGGGCGGGCGTCGCGGACGCCGCCCGCCGCCAGTCCGCCACCCAGTTCAGCAGCGAGAACCAGCCAAGAAGTGACGTTCCCGGAAACTTTCCGGGATCGTCAGGCGCGCTTGGAGACGCGCGGGAACTGGCGGCGGCGATGATCTCCGGTGGTAGGTCGTACAAGACCCTCGACAAGATCGGCTACCTCGAAGACATCGCTGGCAACCCAGCTCAGCCCGAGACTCTGCGCGCCGAGGCCGCAGCCGGGCTGGAGCGGATCGAGGCCGGCAACCCGGTGCATCCGATCTATCAAGTGATCCGTGACGCCGACACCGCCGAGCGCGAGCGGCGCACCTCGCACTCAAGGACGCTGGCGTCACGCTGGTCTCGGCCACGGAGAACATCGACGAGACCCCATCCGGCATGCTGCTGCACGGCATCATGTCCTCGATTGCCGAGTTCTACTGCCGCAACCTCGCCACTGAGGTCATCAAGGGCCTGTCACAGAAGGCGGCGCAGGGCGGCACCGTGACGAAGGCACCCATCGGATACCGCAACGTCGGCGTGCGCGACGAGTTCGGGCGGGAGGTACGCACCGTCGAGATCGACGAGGAACGAGCCCGGTTGGTGCGGTGGGCGTTCCAGGTGTTCGCATCCGGTGACTGGACGACGAGCCAGCTCCACCAGGAACTCGTGGCGCGGGGCCTCACGACTGCGGCGTCGCCGCGGCGACCTTCCCGGCCCATCGGCAAGTCGTCGGTGCATCGGATGCTGACGAACCCGTACTACAAGGGCAGCGTCCGCTACCAGGGAGTCACCTACGCCGGAGTGCACGAGGCGATCATCCCCAACGAGGTGTGGGACCAGGTGCAGACCGTGCTCGGCACGCACCGCTCGGCCGCAGATGCGACGCAAGTCCATGAGCACTATTTGAAGGGCACCGTGTTCTGCGGGCAGTGCGGGTCGCGGCTGCTGGTGTGCAACGCGAAGAGCAGTCAGGGCACGATCTACCCGTACTTCGTATGCGCGAGCCGGCATGGCGGCCGTGGCGACTGCACCCGGCAGGCCATGCTGATCGAGCAGGTCGAACGACTCGTCGAGCGCTTCTACGTCAAGGTGCAGATCGACCCGGAAACGATCGAGGCGGTCTCGGCGATGATTCATGCCAGGTTCGACGAGATGATGGCCGAAGGAGCCGCCGAGCTCGCCGACCTCGCGTCCCGGAGAACCCAGCTCGGAGGCGAGCAGCAGAAGCTGCTCCAAGCCCACTATGCCGGGGCCATCCCGCTCGACCTCCTCAAGAGGGAGCAGGACCGGATCACCGCGTCGTTGGAGACCATCGAGCACCGGATCACAGCGCACCACGGCCACTACGCTGCTGCGCGAGAGAACCTCGATGACTCCCTGAAGCTGCTGTCGAACGCCGCCGACATCTACGAGCACGCCGACGACGCGAACCGTCGGCTCATCAATCAAGCGCTGTTCAAGGCGATCTATATCGACGAGGACAACGACGTGCGCGTCGGCTACCGCAACCCGTACGACGGGCTGAGCCTGTCCGGCCTCCATGCCGACGCCCTGAGTTGGGCCGCCGAGGCAAAGAAGATGGGCCAGGTGGGAACCGCGACCAAGGGCGGACCCTTGGTCGCAAGTTCACACCTGACCCGTTTGGGGTGAGCGACGGGGCTCGAACCCGCGACATCCTGGACCACAACCAGGTGCTCTACCTGCTGAGCTACGCCCACCATGCGTGTGGCCGGCGGCGACGCCGGTTCGACTGGTTTGGTGCGCCATCAGGGACTCGAACCCCGAACCCGCTGATTAAGAGTCAGCTGCTCTGCCAATTGAGCTAATGGCGCGCGAGGAAGAACGTTAGCACCGTCGGGGCACAGTCACGAAATCGCCTATGCCGGCCCACGTCCGGGCTCTGCGAGCGCTCGGGCGCGACGTCAGCGGTGGCGGGCCTAATCGGCGCCGCGGCGGCCGCGCAGGCCCCAGCCGAGGCCGGCGATCAGCAGCACGCCCAGACCGACGACCAGGGCCATCCCGGCCCCACCCGAGCCGTCGTCTTCCGTCGTCGCTGGCGTGGTGGTTGCGCTCGTGGTCATGGTCGCCTCCGGGGTTGTCGAGGTCGTCGTGGACGTGGTGCTGCTCGTGGTCGAAGACGACGTGGAGGTGCTGCTTGCCGTCGAGGTCGCCTTCTCGGTCACGGTGAAGGTGATCGCGTCGCTGATCGGGTGCCCGTCGGCGCTGACCACTTTGTAGGTGATCGTGTACGGCCCCGGGTGCAGTTGCCCGAGCGGCTGCGTCAGCGTGGCGCCATCGGCCACCGGCTTGCCGTCCGTCATCGGCAGGCCCTCGCCGTCGGTCACTGTGACCTGGCTCAGACCCGCCTGGATCTCCTCGGAGAAGGTCAGCACGACCTCCGTCGGCGCCTGATCCAGCTTTTCGCCCGCCGCCGGGGAGGATGAAATCAGTTGCGAGTGAGCGCTCGCGGTCAGCGGCAGGCCGAGGACAGCGAGGGCGAGAGTGAGCAGGACAGGGAGAAGGCGACGCACCCGCCCATTGTGCCTTCCGAGATAGGTTCGGCCGTATGCCGTTGCCCGCCCTCCCCGGTCGCTCCGACTCCCTTCCCCCACTGGACCACCCGGACCTCCTGGCGCCGGCCACGCTCGACTGCCTGCGGCGCCACCCGGGCCTGGATGGCCGGATCGCGGTGATCGACATCGACCCCGACCTCGCGGACACCGAGGCGCTGATGGCGGCCTACGGCATACCGCCCGAAGGCAGCGGCAACTGCGTGGTCATCTCCGGCTCGCGCGCCGGCGAGGAGCGGATCGCGGCCTGCGTGGTCGGCGCGGACACCCGAGCCGATGTCAACAACCTCGCCAAGCGCCGGCTCGATGTGCGCAAGGCGTCCTTCCACCCGTGGATCGCGCGGTCGGCGAGAGCGGGATGGAGTATGGCGGCATCACCCCCGTCGGGCTGCCCGATGGCTGGCGGATCTTCATCGACGAGCGGCTGCTCGCGCAGGAGGTTGTCGTCATCGGCAGCGGCCTTCGGCGCAGCAAACTCTTGGTGACCGGCTCGGCCCTGGCGGACCTGCCGGGCGCGGAGATCGTCGAGGGACTCGGCATACCCATCGCCTGAGCGCGGGCGGCCCGTGAGGTCAGAGGTAGAGGCCGGTATGCCCCTCGCCCTGCACTCGCCGGGCGGCGATGGCGTGCAGGTCGCGCTCGCGCAGCAGGATGTAGGCCTTGGCCCCGAGTTCGACCTCGGCGCGCTCCTCGGGGTCGAAGAGCACCCGATCCCCGATCTCGACCTGCCGGGCGCTCGGGCCGGTCGCGACCACCTCCGCCCACGCGAGACGGCGGCCGACGCTCGCGGTGGCCGGGATGAGAATGCCTCCGCCAGAACGGCGTTCGCCATGCTCGCCCTCGACAGAGACGAGCAGCCGGTCGTGGAGCATCTTGATCGGCAGCCCCTCGGCGCCCTCCCCGGTCCGGTTCTTGGCCACCGTGGTCAGTGCCCGCGGCGGCGCAACATGCACCGCACGACAAGCAGCACCGCGACAGCCGCCGCAACGGCTGCGAGCCGCTCGGTGCGCAGATCGCCCTGCGGCGTGGTCGTCGCCGCGGCGAAGCGCTGCTTGGCCGCCTCGCCTTGACGCTGCATCAACGCCTTCGGTGCCGCGCGGGTCGTCAGCTCATCGATCGTCCCGGCCAGGCGCTCCCGGCTCGCGGCGATCTCGGCACGCAACTGCTCGACAGACTTCTCACTCATGGGTTCTCCTTGGTCTGCCCGGCGCGCTACGAATCCAGCCCGAGGTCGCGCCGCAGTTTAGCGACATGTCCCGTGGCCTTGACGTTGTACCACGCGTGCGTCAGCGTGCCCGCCTCGTCCACGACGAAAGTGGACCGGATGACGCCCTGGACGACCTTGCCGTAGTTCTTCTTCTCCCCGAACGCGCCATATGCCGTGAGCATCTCCTTCTCCGGATCGCTGAGCAGCACGATGCCCAGCCCGTCCTTTTCACGGAACTTTGCGAGCGCCGAGGGGCTGTCCGGCGAAATGCCGATGACGTCATACCCCTCCCCGCGCAGCCGGTCGAGAGACTCGGTGAAATCGCAGGCCTGGGTGGTGCAGCCGGGCGTCATGGCCTTGGGGTAGACGTAGACGATCGTCTTGCGGCCGCGGAAGTCGTGCAGGCTGACCTGCTTGCCCGTGTCGTCGGTCAAGGTGAAATCGGGTGCAGGCGTGCCGGGTTCGAGCCTCGTCATACGCCCCAACCTATCCGACGTGGGCGCACCGCAGTCTCTGCCTTAGAGTTGTCGCTCGCGCGCGAGTGGCGGAATTGGCAGACGCGCCAGATTTAGGTTCTGGTGCCTTCGGGTGTGCGGGTTCAAGTCCCGCCTCGCGCACATCGGTCGGCCCTGCGAGGGCTCAGACCAAGGCGCCATATGCGGCGCGCAGCAGATCCTCGCTCGGCCCCACCAGGCGCGTCGGCGCGGCCAGACCCTCCAAGACGACGAACCGCAGCGTCGAGCCGCGCGTCTTCTTGTCCCGACCCATCGCGACGAGCAGGTCATCGAGGGGGGCATCGGCATACCTCGTGGGCAGGCCAGCGGCGGTGAGGATGTCGCGATGTCGTTGCAGGAGAGCGGCATCGATGAGGCCGGAGCGGTGGGCGAGTTCGGCGGCGAAGACCATCCCGATGGCCACCGCCTCCCCGTGGCGCATGGTGTATGCCGAGTGCTGCTCGATCGCGTGCCCGAGCGTATGTCCGTAGTTGAGGATCTCCCGCAAGCCCGCCTCGCGCAGGTCGGCGCTGACGACGCGGCCTTTCATCGCAACGGCGCGCTCGATGAGTTCCAGCGTGTGCGGTCCGACCTGGCGCGCCGCTGCGGGATCGGTTTCGAGGATCTCCAGGATGCGCGGGTCGTCGATGAAACCGGCCTTGATGACCTCCGCCATACCCGCCGCGAAGTCCGCCCCGGGCAGGCCGGCGAGCACGTCGAGATCGCAGATCACCCCGAGCGGCTCGTGGAAGGCGCCGACGAGATTCTTGCCCTCGGCGGTGTTGATGCCCGTCTTGCCGCCGACGGCCGCGTCGACCATGGCGAGCACGGTGGTCGGCACATTGATGAAGCCGACGCCGCGCAGCCACGCCGCCGCCACCCAGCCGGCGAGGTCGGTGACCGTGCCGCCCCCGACGCCGACGACGACATCGGTGCGCGTGAAGGATTCGCTCCCGAGCAGCCCCCACAGTCCGGCGGCGACCTCGATCGTTTTGGCCGCCTCAGCATCCGGCACGAGACCATCGACAACGCGAACACCCTTGGCTTGCAAGGATTCCCGGACCGCCGCGACGACCGATGGAAGCCTTCCGGTGTGCACCACCAGGGCCCGCGTCGCGGCGGGCGGCACGACGTCGCCGACCGAGCCCAGCAGGTCGTGCCCGATGAGCACGTCATATGCCGTGCCCACCCGCACCCGGACCGTCACGTCGCACTCCCGGCGGCCCCGGCGAGCAGCCCAGCGATCTCGATGGCGATCGCGTCCACATTCCTACCCGCCGTGTCGACGCGATGGGTGGCCAGGCGCTCGTAGGTCGGGCGGCGGGTGTTCATCAGAGCGACCCAACTGGCCCGAGGGTTCACCGAGAGCAACGGTCGACTTTGATCAAAGCCCACGCGCTTGGCCGCGTCGGCGATCCCGACGTCGAGGAAGACGACGGCATGCCTCGCGAGCGCCTCCTGCACCTGCGGGTCCATCGCCGCGCCCCCACCGAGGGCCAGCACTCCCCCGTGCTTGCCGAGCGCCTCCAGGACCACCGCCCGCTCGACCTCGCGGAAATAGGGTTCGCCGGAGTCGACGAAGATGTCCGAAATCACCCGGCCCTCGCGGCGCTCGATGATCGCGTCGGTGTCGTCAAAGGGGACATCGAGCAGCGTGGCCAGCCGTCGCCCAACAGTCGACTTGCCGGCCCCCGGCGGTCCGATGAGGATGGCGACCGGGGTCACCACGAGCGCATCTCCGCTGGAATGGCGGCGAGATAGGCCTCGAAATTGCGGCGGGTCTCGGCGACCGAGTCACCGCCGAATTTCTCCAAGCACGCCTCGGCCAGCACCAGCGCGACCATCGCCTCGGCGACGACACCGGCGGCGGGCACCGCGCAGACATCGGAGCGCTGGTGGATGGCCTTTGCTTCCGCATCAGGGTCAGCGATGTCGACGGTGTCGAGCGAGCGCGGCACGGTCGAGATCGGCTTCATGGCCGCGCGGACGCGCAGCAGCCCGCCACTCGACATACCGCCTTCCGTGCCGCCGGCGCGGCCGGTGCGGCGGCGGATCACGCCCTCGGCGTCGCGCTCCATCTCGTCATGCGCCTGCGACCCGCGGCGGCGGGTCGTCTCGAAGCCGTCCCCGACTTCGACGCCCTTGATTGCCTGGATCGACATCAGCGCGGCGCCGAGGCGCGCATCAAGCCGGCGGTCCCAGTGCACGTGCGAGCCGAGGCCGGGCGGCACGTCATACGCGACGACCTCGACGATCCCGCCGAGCGTGTCGCCATCCTTCTTCGCCGCCTCGACTTCGGCGATCATCGCGGCGGAGCCGGCCGCGTCCAGCGTGCGCACCGGGTCTGCGTCCAGCGCGTCGACGTCATCGGGGGTCGGCAGCGCCGCATCCGGGCCGACCGAGGCCGTCCCGATAGAGATCGTGTGGCTCACGAGGCGGATGCCGTATGCCTGAGCCAACAGCCGCGCGGCCACCTCGCCGAGCGCGACCCGCGCCGCCGTCTCGCGGGCCGAGGCGCGCTCGAGGATCGGCCGGGCGTCCTCGAAACCGTACTTCTGCATCCCGACAAGGTCGGCATGGCCCGGTCGGGGCCGAGTCAGCGGGCGATTGCGGCCGATTTCTTGCGGCGCGTTGATGTCATCGGACGCGGCAAAGGCATCCTCGGAGACCGGATCGGCGGACATCACGGTCTGCCACTTGGGCCACTCGCTATTGCCGATCATGATCGCCAGCGGCGAGCCGAGGCTGACGCCATGTCGCACCCCTCCGAGGAAGGTCACGGCATCCTGCTCGAAGGCCATCCGCGCGCCACGACCGAAGCCGAGCCGCCGCCGGGCCAGCGCGGACCCCACATCGGCCGTCGTCACCTCGACACCGGCCGGCAGCCCCTCGATCGTCGCGACCAGAGCCTGGCCATGGGACTCGCCCGCGGTCAACCAACGCAACATGCCCGAAATCCTCGCACGCTCAGCGCGCGGCGACGGCGGCCCGTCCAGCCTCCATCAGATCGCGCCAGTCGGGTCGGCGGCCGGTCATCAACTCGACCTGCTCGACGGCCTGGTGGACGAGCATGTCGAGGCCGCTGACGACGGTGGCGCCGGCCGCGTGCGAGGCGCTGGCAAGGGGGGTGGGCCAATCGGCATACACCACATCGAGCATGCGGACGCCGGAAAGGTTGGTCAGGTGCCGGGCGAGGATCTCCGCGGCCACAGCTCCCCCAGCAGCCGGGACGGTCGAGACGATGAAGCCGGCCTTCGACTCCTGCCAGTAGTCCAAATCTCTCACCGTCAACTCCAGGTTGAGCCGATCCGCGAGCGCGGAGAGAGATGCCAGGGCCTTGGTGGGGTTGCGGGCGGCGGCGGTGACGCGCACGCAGCCGAGTTCGGCAAGCGCGATCATCGCCGACCGAGCGGTGGCGCCGGCGCCGACGATCAGGCCGGTGCGCCGCGAGCGTCGATGGACCAGATCGAGGTCGCGCAGGTCGTCGGGCAGCGCCGCCTTCAAGGCGGCGACGATCCCGGCGATATCGGTGTTGTCCGCGGCCCAGCCGGTCGGCGTCCGCACCAGGGTGTTGATCGCCCCGGCGAGCCGCGCACGATCGCTGACCGTTTCGGCAACCTCGAAGGCAACCTCTTTCAGCGGCATCGTCAGCGATAGTCCGCGAACCTCCGGCCCGAGGCCTGCCACGAAGGAGACGAAAGCCGCCTCGTCGACTTCGGCCGCGTCATACCTCCAATCGCTCAGCCCCAAAGCGGCATAGGCCGCCCGGTGCAGCACCGGCGAGAGCGTATGCGCGATCGGCGAACCGAGGACAAAGGCCGCAGGCATTAGGCAGATCTCTTACGTTTCGCGGGTCAGCACTTCGCCTTGGGGTTAGCGGCGCACCACGCCTTGAACTCCTGGCTGTCCTCAAGGAATTGGGCATACGTCTCGGAGAACTTCGTCTCCCCCGTGTCCGGGTTCACCGTGACAAAGTAGAGCCAGTCGCCCTTGGCGGGTTTGACGGCGGCATCGAGGGAGTCCTTGCCAGGGTTGGAAATCGGTCCCGGGGGCAAGCCCTTGTGGACGCGCGTGTTATAGGGATTTGATTCGTCCTCGAGCTCTTGGATGGTCGGCGCGACCGCACGGCGCTTCGCGCCATACGAGACAGTAGCGTCGGACTGGAGCATCCCCACCGTCTCGGCCGTGGGGTTCTCCAGACGGTTCCAGAAGACCCGCGAGACCTTGCGCCGGTCGTTGCTCGACCCGGCCTCGGCCTCGATGATCGAGGCCATGATCATCGTCTCTTCCCACTTGTCCTCGGGGATCTTCTCGGCCTTCATGACCTTGACCGCCTGATCGACCAGCGTCTTTAACTGCTCGGCCGCGGTGGCCTTGGGGCCGAACTCATAGGTCGACGGGAAGAGCCAGCCCTCCACCTTGCCCTTGGCTGCGGCCGGCAGGCCAAGCGCTTCAACATCCTTCGCAGCCGCGGTGTAGTCCTTGAGGGGCACCCCGGTCCCCTTCGAAAGCCGCTCGAAAATCTCGCTCGCCCACAAGCCCTCAGGGATTGTCACACGCTTGACCGAGCGGTTCTTCGGGTCCGCGATCAGGGCCAGCGCGTCGGCGGCCTTCATGCCCTTGAGCATCGTGTAGGTCCCCGGCTGGACCTTCTTGGCCAGATCGGAATTGTCGCTGGATGCGCTGACGAAGGCGCTCGAGGTCTTGATGACCCCAGCGCGCACCAGCGTCGCGGCGATCGCGCGCCCGGTGTCGCCGTCCTTGATGACCACGTCGACCGACCCGGAGCCGGGGCCGGGATAGTCATCGGTGGCCACAAAGTCGCTGATCGTCGGTGCGGCGACCTTCCACACGGCATACCCACCCCCGAGCACGACGGCGAGGGAGAGGAAGAGCGCGAAGAGGTTGGGCACGAAGCGGTGCCGCGGCGGCTCGCCGGACGGCAAACCCGTTTTCGGGTTGGCGCCGCCGAAGATCTCCTGATCCAGTCGCTGCGTCACTTAGGTGGTGCCCTTCCGTCGCGGCTTGCGCCGTGTCTGCGTCGCCGGGCTGCCGGGTGGGTTCCCGGTCGCCCGCTCCTGATCCAGCGCCGCCTGCAGGATGAGCACGGCAGCCGCCTGATCGACGACTCGCCGCTGGGATCGCCCTGCGACGCCACTGGCGCGGAGGTTGCGGTGGGCATCGACCGTGGTCATCCGTTCGTCGACCAGACGCACGGGGACCGGATCGATTGCCGCAGCAACTGATTGAGCATAACCGCGCGCCAGCGCCGCGGCGGGACCCTCGCCGCCGTCCAGCGAGCGCGGCAAGCCGACGATGACCTCGATCGCCGCGTGTTCGCGCACGAGTTCGGCGATCTCTGCGAGATCCCCGCCCCCCGCATCAGCAGGTATGCCGTCCGCTCCCGACCGCGCCACCGTCGCCACCGGGAAGGCCAGGACCCCGTCGGGATCGCACATCGCGACCCCGACGCGGACCGAGCCGACGTCGATGCCGAGCCGGGCGCCGCGGCGCATGCCGCTCAGGCGCCCAGCGCGGCCTCGACCGCCGCGAGCGCCGCGCCGGTCTTGCTCGCGTCCTGCCCGCCGCCTTGGGCGATATCGTCCTTGCCGCCACCCCCGCCGCCGAGCACACCGGCGGCGACACGCACCAGCGCGCCCGCCTTGGAGCCCGCCGCGCGAGCCGCGTCATTGGTCGCGATGACGATCACCGGGCGCCCACCGCCGGAGCCGGTGACCGCGACAACCGCGGGCCGGTCGTTGCCGAGGCGCCCGCGCAGATCGAGCGCGAGCGTGCGCACGTCATCGGCGCTCGCCTCCGCGCCAGCGTCATGGCCGAGGAAGGTCACGCCGCCGACATCACGCGCCGACGCGGTCAAGTTGGCACCGGCCGCCGCGAGCTGTTCCTTGCGCAGCTTGTCCAGCTCGCGCTCGGCGTCCTTGAGCTTGCCCATCAGGCCGTGGACCCGCTCCGGTAGTTCCTCCGGGCGACCCTTCATCAGCTCGGTGAGCTGGCCGACGATCGCCCGCTCCCGCGCGAGGAAGGAATAGGCATCGGTGCCGACGAGCGCCTCGACGCGCCGGACGCCGGAGCCGATGGAGGACTCGCCGAGCAGCGTGACGAGACCCAGCTGGGCGGTGCGCTCGGCGTGCGTGCCACCACACAGTTCGCGCGCCCAATCGCCGACAGAGATGACGCGCACCGCATCGCCATACTTCTCGCCGAAGAGCGCCATCGCACCGGCCTCGCGGGCCTGCGCCTGGGTCATGACCTCCGCGCGGACCGCGAGATCCTCCAACAGCACCTGATTGACCCGCGCCTCGACATCGCGCAAGACCGACGCGGGGACCGCCGCCGCGGTGTTGAAGTCGAAGCGGAAGCGGCCCGGGCTGTTCTCCGACCCCGCCTGAGTCGCCGTCTCCCCCAACGCTTCTCGGATCGCCTTGTGCACCATGTGCGTCGCAGTGTGCGCGCGCGAGATGGAGCGGCGGCGCGCGATGTCGACCTCGGCATACGCCTGCTCACCCGTGCCGACCTCACCCGAGACGACGCGGCCACGGTGCACGATGAGGCCGGTGATCGGCTTTTGGACATCGTCGATCTCGACGAGCGCACCATTCGCCAGCCGCAGCAGCCCGCCGTCCGCGAGCTGCCCGCCACCCTCGGCATAGAAGGGGGTCCGGTCCAGGACGATCTCGATCTCCTGGCCCGCCGCCGCGACCGGCGCGGACGCACCGTCGATGAGCAGGCCCGCGACCCGCGCCTCGCCGGTGACCTCGTGATAGCCGGTGAACTCCACTTCGTGCCCGAGACCGTCGGCGATCCCGCGGTATGCGGAGGTGTCGCCGTGCCCGGACTTCTTCGCCTTCGCGTCTGCCTTGGCCCGCTGCCGCTGCTCGGTCATCAGGCGGGTGAAACCGTCGCGGTCCACCTCGACACCCTGCTCGGCCGCCATCTCCAAGGTCAGGTCGATCGGGAAGCCATAGGTGTCGTGCAGCGCGAACGCCTGATCGCCAGAGAGCACCGTGCTGCCCGCGGCCTTGGTCTTCTCGACCGCGACATCGAGCATCGTCGTGCCGGACTGCAGGGTGCGGCGGAAGGCCTCTTCCTCGGCATACGCGATTTGGCTGATCCGCCCGAAGCCGGACTCCAACTCCGGATACGACGCCTTCATCTTCTCCAACGAGATCGGGAGGAGCTCGGGCAGGCAGGGGTCGTCATACCCCAGCAGGCGCATGGAGCGCACCGCGCGGCGCAGCATCCGGCGCAGCACATAGCCGCGGCCTTCGTTGCCGGGGGTGACGCCATCACCGATGAGCATCAGGGCGGAGCGGACATGGTCCGCGACGACGCGCAGCCGGACGTCATCGGGGTGGCTCTCGGTCGCGGACGGGCCGGATTTCGCGCCATAGATCTTGCCGGTCATCTCCGCCGCGCGCGTGAGCACCGGCTTGACCTCGTCGATCTCATACATATTGTCGACGCCCTGCAGGATGGAGGCGATCCGCTCCAGGCCCATGCCGGTGTCAATGTTCTTGGCCGGCAGGTCGCCCGCAATATCGAAGTCGACCTTGCTGCGCACCGCGGACAGCTCGTGCTGCATGAAGACGAGATTCCAGAACTCCAGGAAGCGGTCCTCATCGACCTCAGGGCCACCGTCGGGGCCATAGGCGGGGCCGCGGTCGTAGTAGATCTCGCTGCAGGGGCCGCCCGGTCCGGGCACGCCCATATGCCAGTAGTTGTCGGCCTTGCCGCGGCGCACGATCCGCTCCATCGGCAGCCCGGTCAGGCCGCGCCAGAGCTCGATCGCCTCGTCGTCGTCCTCATACACGGTCGCCCACAGCCGCTCGCCGTCCAGGCCAAAGCCTCCGGACTCGACCGAAGAGGTCACCAGCTCCCAGGCGAAGCGAATCGCCCCCTCCTTGAAGTAATCGCCGAAGGAGAAATTGCCATTCATCTGGAAGAAGGTGCCGTGCCGGGAGGTCTTGCCGACCTCCTCGATGTCCTGGGTGCGCACGCACTTCTGCACGCTCGTCGCGCGCGGACCGGGCGGGGTCTCCTGGCCGAGGAAGTAGGGCTTGAAGGGCACCATGCCGGCATTGACGAAGAGCAGATTCGGGTCGTCGTGGATCAGCGGAGCCGAGGGCACGACAAGATGGCCTTTGCTCTCGAAGAAGTTCAGCCAGCGGCGCCGGATCTCAGCGGTTTCCATGCGGTATCGACCTATGTGCTCTCGTCGTGGTGGGTGCCCCTGAAGGGCCGGTCCAGTCTAGGCGAGCCCGCCCGGGCGAGGCCTGCGAGTTGTTCGCGCGACCGAGCGGAGCGGGGTTGGTGAGCGCGAGCGGGCTGTCTGCCGAGCGGAGCGGGCTTTGTGAGTGCGAGCGGGGATATAGCCCCGCTCGCGCTCACAAGGGCCGCTCGGCTGCGCGGCCCAGCTCTCAGATTCCGGCGCCCTCGTCGCCGGCGACCCGGTCCGGGCGCGGGCCGGCGGGATCCCGCAGCAGGTCGCGGGCCTCCTCCGCGCTCAGCCGGGCGCTGTCCACTTGCGGACTGCTGGGGTATGCCGGGGCGCGCCCGTCGCCGGCGAGCTTGGGGGCGACCCCCGTCGCGTCATACCCCAGGGCATCGCGCAGGTCTCGCTCACGCTCGGCCATGCCCGAGCGCACCCGGGCCCGGAAGTCGGTCAGCCCCGCCAGCGGGGCGTCGGGGCGGTAGCGCGCACCGAGCCGATACAGGCCGTATGCCGCGGCCCCACTTGCGAACGCGGCTGCCGCCACCCCGAAACGACCCCGCCGGCTCACGACTCCTCCGCTCGGCGGTGGGCGCCCCCGGTGCCGGGCTTGTCCGCCAGCGCCGACCGGACGCCATACGAGAAGGCGGCGACCTTGACCAGCGGTTGGCCGACCGTGGCGGCAAAGAGTGAGGTCAGCGCGCTGGCATTGGTCGCCATCGAGCCGACATTGGCCGTGATGCCATCAACCCGGGCGAGCTGGTCATTGGCCAGCCCGACCGTATCGGTGAGCTTGACCAGGGTCGGCTGGACGTTCTCGGTGGTCGTGCGCAGCGAGGCCTGCGTCTCGTCGAGGATCTTGCCCGCCTTGCCGATCAGCGAGCCGAGGCGATAGACGAGGAAGGCCACCGAGACGGCAAGGATCAGCAGGGCGATATCACCGAGCGAGATGTCGCGGAACATGGCGCCGACCTTATCCCCCGGGCCGTCGCCGCGCCCGGGCGATCAGACGTACTTGCCCGTGATGAAGATCGGCATGTTCGCGACCTTGTGGTACATCCAGTCGGCATCGGTGACGCTGACGCGGATGCAGCCGTGCGAGGCCGGATAGGTCGGCACCGAGGTGGACCCGTGCAGGTAGATCGCCCCGATGACGGTCAAGTCCGTTGGGGTGGTGTACGAGGTTGATCCCTCGGTTGGGCGTGTCGCTCAGGCTGTGAGGGCCTGGAGCTCGGGCTCGGTCACCTCCTCGGGGGTGGTGTCGACGGCTTGGGCACGGGCCAGGACCTCGAGCCCGAGGTAGCGGCGGCCCTCGGCCCATTCGTCGTGCTGCTCGGCCAGGACCGCGCCGACGAGGCGGATGATGCTGGACCGGTCGGGGAAGATGCCGACGACGTCGGTGCGTCGGCGGATCTCCCGGTTGAGTCTCTCGATCGTTATCTTGAGCCACTGGCCGGGCTGGTGCCTTGACCTGCGGTTTTTCGTGCTGGACGTGTCCGGGACGAGGGTGTTC
>JAIUPO010000021.1 GCA_020160805.1 Actinomycetota bacterium
ACTTCTCCCGGCGCGAAACCCGCCGCCGGTTGCCGTACTCGACGTCGGTGAAGGAGAGCTGCTCACTGTCCACGACCTCATCATTTCCCGACCCGCCCGGCCGAGCCAGCCACCAGGCCGCACAGTCCTAAAGATCAGCGCTTCCCTAGTGACGCCCACGCAGTCTTCAAGGGCGCCATCGCGACCGTTTGTTCACCCGGTGCAAGGGTGCGTAGGGCGTGCAGCGCGAGAATGACGAAATGATCGGCCGGCGCCGGGGCGGGGATGTTGTGGTGGGCCAGCCGGACGATGCGGTGGGCAGCCCACAACCGTTCGAACGCCGACTGCGGATCGGCCAGCATTCCAGGAAAATTCGCGTGCAAGTCGATCGTGGGCGGCCACCCAGGGATCGTGAAGGCGGTGGCGTGCATGCCGATGGCCATCGCGTCTGTCTGCTCGCCGGAATAGCGGGTCCACCCATATTCATGCACGAGATCGACGGCATCCCGGACACGTGCAGGATCGCACAGGATGTCGACATCGCTCGATAGTCCCCCCGTCCTCAGCCCTTGAGACACCGCTACAGGACCTTTGACGAAGAGCACCCGTATGTCCTCGGTTGCCATTGCTCGTGCGGCCACCGCATGAGCGAGGTGGGTTGCCTCGGCGAGCGTCAGTTCGGCGGTCACGAACGGTCCGCCGGTCCGATTAAGCCTTGGGCCAGCACGTTCGTCACGAAGTCGATGATCCCGCGCCGAACCTCGTCCGGATCGCCCTCGAAATTGGTCACCAGCTCGTCCAGCGTTTCACCCTGGGCAATGGCGCTCCAGAGAATCGCTCCGGTCGCGTCGAGTCGAGTGGGAAGCGCCGTGAACGGGGGAGCCAGCTTCACCAGGACGACGCGGTCATCGTGGTGCACCCAGGCGACCGACTCATCGATGACCCAGGGCCCGGTCCGCCCGATCGTCTCCACGACGCGAATTGTGCCGCAAAGACCTCACCGCCCGAAAACGCCTACAGGCGTGGAATGAGTCCTGACTCGGAAAATCGCCGCCGGAAGGCCTGATGGCTGAACCGCCGCTCCCACAGCTGCCGTGGCGTAGTCCCGTAGCCAGAATCGGCGACGGCGGCCGCCACCCGGGCGAGGGCCGCGGTGAGGTCGGGGACGTCGGCATACCGGAACACGGCTCCCGCCCCGGCCTCCTCGATCTCGCCGGCGAGGGCGACCTCGTCGGAGACGACGACGGGCAGGTTCGCCGAGAGGGCCTCGGCCACGGCCATCCCGAAACTCTCCGGCCCCGGGCAGACATAGACGTCCGCGGAGGCGAGCGGCGCGATCCGCGCATCGCCCCACAGGGGACCGGTCCAGGTGATCCGGTCGGCGACCCCAAGCTCCGCGGCGAGCGCGGTGAGGCCGGCGATGACCTCCGGGGGGCCGTCGCCGACGATGCTCAGGTGCACCCGCAGCCCGCATGGCGCGGCCGCCAGCCCCGCGACCGCCCGGACGAGGTCGTCGAGCCGCTTGAGCGGGTGGATGCGGGTCAGGGTGACCAGCTGGAGGACGCCGGGGTCGTGCGAAGCGGTGTCGCGCTTGCCGCGCAGGTCCTCGGTGGCGAGTTCGACCACGGGGTCGCGGTCCGGGATGCCGGGGAAGGTCCCGATCGAGGAGCGCTTCTCGCGCTCGGTGGTCCACCAGATCCCCGCGCCGCCGCGCACGACCCAGTGTTCGACGAGCCCCCACCACAGCAGTTTCTTGAGGTGTTTGGCGGGATAGCGGTCCTTGACGAAGTGACTCCAGGAGCCGTGCGCCACGCAGACGTATGGCGTGCGCCGGACCACGCAGGTGGCCGCGGTGAGCGGGTTCCACGGGTCCCAGGGGCCTTCGAGGGTGACCAGGTCGGCGCCGGCGACGAGCCGGTGGGTGGCGCGGATTCGGCCGCCGAGGTTCGTCGGGAGCGCGACGATGCGCGCCCTGCTGCGGGTATGCAGTGCGGCCGGGTCCCCGGCGATGCGGCGGGCCGCAATGGCGATGTCGTGCTCGTCGGCGAGTGCCGCGCTCGACGCGATGACGGCGGTGAAGATGCCGCCGTCATCGGCGTCGAGGGAGGAGCGGAAACGGGCGATCCGCAATTCAGGCGCTCGGCTTCTCCGTCAGTCGATCCACGATGGTGTTCAGCGTCGCGGACGGCCGCATGACGGCGCTGGTCTTGTCTGGGTCGGGGCGGTAGTAGCCGCCGATGTCGGCGGGGGAGCCTTGGACGCCGAGCAGCTCGTCGTTGATCTGCGCCTCGCCGGCGGTGAGGTCCTCGGCAGTGGACGAGAAGGCGCCCGCGAGCTCGGCGTCGTCGGTCTGCTTGGCCAGCTCCTGCGCCCAATACATCGCGAGATAGAAGTGGCTGCCGCGGTTGTCGATCTGACCGACACGGCGAGCCGGCGACTTGTTCTCGTCGAGCAGGCGCTCGGTGGCCTTGTCGAGGGTGTCGGCGAGGATGCCGGCGCGGGCGTTGCCATCGGTCTCGGACAGGTGACGCAGCGACTCGGCCAGCGCGAGGAACTCACCGAGGCTGTCCCAGCGCAGGTAGTTCTCCTCGACCAGCTGCTGCACGTGCTTGGGTGCCGAGCCGCCGGCCCCGGTCTCGAAGAGGCCACCGCCGTTCATCAGCGGCACGACGGAGAGCATCTTGGCGCTGGTGCCGAGCTCGAGGATGGGGAAGAGGTCGGTGTTGTAGTCACGCAGGACGTTGCCGGTCACCGAGATCGTGTTCTCGCCCTTGCGGATCCGCTCGACGGAGAGCTTCGCGGCGTCGGCGGGGGCGAGGATGCTGATGTCGAGGCCCTCGGTGTCGTGCTGCTGGAGGTATTCCTCGACCTTCGCGATGAGGTTGGCGTCGTGGGCGCGGGACTTGTCGAGCCAGAAGACCGCGGGGTCGCCGGTGGCGCGGGCGCGTGTGACGGCGAGCTTGACCCAGTCCTGGATCGGGGCGTCCTTGGTCTGGCAGGCCCGCCAGATGTCGCCAGCCTCGACCTGGTGCTCCATGAGCACGTCGCCGGCCGAGTTGACGACCTGGACGCTGCCGGGTGCGGACATCTCGAAGGTCTTGTCGTGGCTGCCGTATTCCTCGGCCTTCTGTGCCATGAGCCCGACGTTGGGCACCGAGCCCATGGTGGTGGGGTCGTATGCGCCATTGGCCCGGCAGTCGTCGATGACGGCCTGATAGATGCCGGCATAGGAGGAGTCGGGGATGACGGCAAGAGTGTCGGCCTCGGCGCCGTCGGGGCCCCACATGTGGCCGGAGGTGCGGATCATCGCGGGCATGGAGGCGTCGACGATGATGTCGCTCGGGACGTGCAGGCCGGTGATGCCCTTGTCGGAGTTGACCATCGCGAGGCTGGGGCCGTCGGCCATCGCCTTGTCGAAGGTAGCCTTGATCTCGGCGCCGTTGTCGAGCGAGTCGAGTCCGGCGAGGACGGCGGCGAGGCCGTTGGTGCCGTCGAGGCCAGCGGCCAGCAACTGCTCGCCGTATGCCGCATAGACGTCCTTGAAGTAGGCGCGGACCACGTGGCCGAAGATGATCGGGTCGGAGACCTTCATCATCGTCGCCTTGAGGTGGACCGAGAAGAGGACGTCTTCGGCCTTGGCGCGGGCGACCTGCTCGGCGAGGAAGGTGTCGAGGGCGGCCGCACTGATGAAGGTGCCGTCGACGACCTCGCCGGCCAGGACCTTCAAGCCGTCCTTGAGCACCGTCTCGGCGCCGTCGGTGCCGAGGTGCTTGATCGTCAGGGTGTCATCGGCGGGGAGGACGACGGACTTCTCGTTGCTGCGGAAGTCGTTCTGGCCCATGGTCGCGACATTGGTCTTGCTGTCGCTGCTCCACGCACCCATGGAGTGGGGGTGGTTGCGGGCGTAGTTCTTGACCGATGCGGGGGCGCGGCGGTCGGAGTTGCCCTCGCGCAGCACGGGGTTGACCGCGCTGCCCTTGACCTTGTCATAACGGGCGCGGGCGTCGCGCTCCTCGTCGGTCTTGGGCTCGTCCGGATAGTCCGGCAGGGAGATGCCCTGGGACTGCAGCTCGGCGATGGCCGCCTTGAGCTGGGGGACCGAGGCGGAGATATTGGGCAGCTTGATGATGTTGGCCTCGGGCGTCGTGGCCAGCTCACCCAACTCGGCGAGCGCGTCCCCCACGCGCTGGTCCTCGGGCAGGAGGTCGGCGAAGGCCGCCACGATGCGCCCCGCGAGGGAGATATCGCGCGTCTCGACCTCCACGCCGGCCGTGGAGGCGAAGGCCTCGACGATCGGGAGGAAGGAGTACGTCGCCAGCAGCGGCGCCTCATCGGTCAGGGTGTAGATGATCTTGGCCATCTCTTTGGCTTCTCCTTCTCGGTCATGCTCCGCACACGTCGTGTCACCACAGGTTATCGAGACCTTCGGGCCACCTCTGACGTTGGCCTCGTGCCCCTAGTGGTCTGTCCCAGTGGTGGTTACCTGGTTGAGGGCGACTCGGCCGCGGGTGACTTTCTCCAGGATGGACTCGGCTGATGCGGTCCAGACCAGCGGTCGAGTGCTGTGGGTCACTCGCCCCTCCGGCTAGGGGCGCCGCGGCGCGTCACGTGAGAGCCTGCACCCGTGCCCGACGACGCCCGCGATCTCGACGCCGAGGTCCGCTACGCCGCGAGCCCTGACGTCGCCTGGGTGGAGGGGCCGGACCGGGTGGCGCTCGTCGACCTCCGCGACCCGGCCTCGGCCACGCCTCAGCTGTGCCCGGAGCCGGCGGCGAGCCTGTGGCGGGCTGTCGCGGAGGGGCCGAAGGGGGAGTCCCAGCTCGTCGCGCTGGCGAACGACGTCGTCGGCGAGCAGGCGGAGGCCCTCGTCGCGGCCTTCCTCGAGGCGTTAGCCGGGGCGGGTCTCGTGGTGGCGACGTGACGGGCAGTGCGAGCCAGGGTGAGGACCTGACGCTTGCAGAGGCGGTCCCGCTCGGCACGGTGCTCCTGCAGCGGCTCCTGGCCGACGCTGGGGTGCGGTCCTTTGCCATCAAGGGGCCTGCTTTCGTCGAGCTGGGCGTCCGCGCGCCGAAGGAGAGTCACGATGTCGATCTCTTCATCCACCCGGCCGACCGCGCTGCCGCTGCTGCCTGCCTGACAGGGGCTGGGTGGTTCGTGCTCGGTTACGACCTCCCCCCGGAGATCGACGACATCATCTACTCGACGACCTACGGGCACGACATGCTGCCGTGCACGGTCGACGTCCACCACGTGTACCCGGGGCTGCTCGCCGATCCAGGGTTGGTCTTCGAGGCGCTCTGGTCAGAGCGCACCAGCGTCCCGCTGGCAGGTGCACAGGCGATGGCCCCGGCGGCGGAGCACGCCCTGATCATCGAGGCCCTGCATCGCCTCCGCAGCGCCGAGGAGCAGCAGTGGGGGGATGCGGCGGAGCGCGTCGTTGCGGGCCTGCGCAGGCCTTTCGACCCGCTGACGGTGGTCGCTGCGGCCGATGAGGTGGGCGCTCGCTGGTCAGTGGCGCCGGTGGTCTCCGCGCTCGGCGGGGCCCGCTCTGACAGGACCGCCTGACCCCGGGTTCGAGGCTTGGCGTCGGCAGTGTGGCCCCTACCGTGGGGAAGCGATCATCGCTGCAGTGCTGCGGCGTGCGCCGTGGCGGCTCCCACGTGTGATCTGGGGCCAGCTCCACGTGTCGGACGAGATGGCCCGGTTCTGGGCGGAGACTCACGGGCTGCCCTATCACAACCGCCGCCAGGTCTTTGCGTATCGGGTCCGCCGCCTTCTCAACGGGATGAGGCTGCGGTTCCTCCGCAGGGTGGTGCAGGCGCGATCAGGCGAGCACCGTGGACCTAGCTGACTGTCTGCGGATCGTCCGCGGACACTGGTGCGAAATCGCGGCGTGCGTCTTGGGCGCCATCCTTATCGCGGGTCTTTAGGCCCTCATCCGACCAAGATGTATCAAGCCGAGGCTGCCGTATTCGGGGTCTCGGGAACCTCGAGCTCAACTGCGGAGACGTCGATCAGTGACTCTCTCGCGAAGTCTCGAGTCGCGTCGTACGTCGTTGTCGCCAAGGGCCGAGGGACCGCTGAGGAGGCGGCGAGGATCATGGGCACCGACGCGCCTGCGTCGTCGCTCATCGGCCGGGTCGACGTCAGGCAGCCGCCGGAGACGGTCCTCATCCAGGTGAGGGCGAAGGGGGCTACCCCGCGGTCGGCCACCTAGCTGGCGAACGCGTGGATCCAGGCGTTGGCGACCCAGGTTGAGGGCATCGAGGGCAAGGGTGCCGGGGCGATGCGGGTCGTACCGCAGGAGTCCGCGGCGATGCCGACGCAGCCGATCAGCCCGTACCCGCGACGTGACCTGCCGCTCGCTCTCGTGCTCGGCGTGCTCATCGGTCTGGGCGCCGCCGTGGTGGTCCCAGCTCGACCGGGCTGCCCAGCCCAGAGGACGTGCGGTTGCTCGGGTTCACCGTGCTGTCGAGCCTCCCTGCGACGCGCGCACTAGACCGCTCGAAGGGCCGGACCCCGCTGCTGACCGCGGCGCAGGGTGCGGCTGTCGATCCGGCGGCCAGCGAGGCAATCCGTCGCTTGCGGACCAACCTCAGGTACATGAACGTCGACGACCCACCGCGGGTGATCGTCGTGACGAGCCCCAACGAGGGCGACGGCAAGTCGAACGTGGCGTCCAACCTCGTGGCAACGATGGCCCCGACCGGGCAGCCCACTCTCCTCATGGATGCCGATCTCCGCAGCCGGTCATCGCGACGTCTCTGGGACTGGCTGAGGGCGCCGGTCTCACCGATGTGCTCACCGGGGAGGCGGACGTCGAGGACGTCATGCAGGAGTCGGGCCAGGTCCCGGGCCTCCACATCATCGGCGCGGGCAACCTGCCGCCGACCCCGAGCGAGTTGCTGGGGTCGCGCGCGATGCGCGTCCTAGTCACTGGACTCGCTGAGCACCAACTCATCATTATCGACGCGCCTCCTTTGCTTCCCGTAACTGACGCCGCGATCCTCGGCACGATCGCCGACGGCGTCATCCTCGTTGCCTCAGCGGGCAAGACGCTCGACACGCACATCCAGGGCGCGGCTGACCAGCTCGAGGAGGTCAATGCCCGCCTGCTCGGGGTCGTCCTCAACCGTGCGGCCAAGCGGGAAGCGTCGGCCTACTACGGCGCGCGGACGAAGTACCACGACAAGCCGACGACTTCTACCGCACCGGTGGTGCCAGACAGCGCCAAGCCCGAGAACTCCCGCGGCGAAATTCGGTCGGTGACGTCCCCTGACGGGCGTCTCGGTCGTCGACGCGTCTGAGGAACCCGGCGACGGCTGACCTTTCGACAGTGCCAAGAGCCGGGTGCCAGCTGCATCTGCTGAGTTCTCGGCCTCGCTCTCCTGGTCGGGCAGGGAACGGCGAGTCATGCGTCTTGTCCCTGGTCAGGTCGTCAGGTCGATCTGTGCCCCTGACGAGGCTGCAACATGGGAGCGCCGCCGAGATGTCAGGTGTCGGACCTCCTGGGCTCAAGAGAGCCACTGACGAAGACCTGCACTGTCCGGCTGACGTCAGATCCTCTAGGGAGGAGCTCGCTCAGGGGTAGGCGGGTCGCCCATAGGGCGATGATGAAGGTCGTGAAGAAGCCCGTGGCCGACGCCCAAGCGGCCCCCGTAGCGCCGAAGCGAGGCCCCATGATCAGCAGGAGCAGGACCCCGACGCCCAGACCGATGACCTGGGCGAGCGTCAGGTGCCATCCGCGACCACTCGCGATCAGGATGCTGGCAGAGGCTTGAGTGCCGACGAGGAAGAGTGCCCCGATGAGCCCGATCCAGGTTGGGATCACCGCTGAGGCAAACGCCTGGCCGAAGGCGATGGGGATGGCGTAGGGCGCCGCAGCCGCGAGCACCAACGTGAGGATAGCCCCCGCCAGCAGACTCACCCGGACGACCGACCCGTCCGCAAGCCTGCCGTCGCGCTGATGCTGCGCAGCGACCTGCTGAAATGTCGCGGAGGCTACGGCCAGGCCAAGTGTCGACGGGAGGAGAGCTACCGTCGCAGAGATCGAGTAGATACCGGCTCCAAAAGCGCCGATCACGCCTAGCACGAGGACTTGGTCCAAGCGGTACGACAGTGCTTCGGCGACCTGACTCCCGAAGTAGGGAAGTCCCTCCCTGAGAACCCTCAGCAACGGCTCGCGTCTGACCCCCGACGGCATCTTCACGAGTAGATGCGACGCCACCGCCGTAATGAGATAGGCGCCTGCCTGCGCGATCAGCACGGCCACGACCGAGAGCTCACCTGTCGCCCAGAGCCAGAGCGACACTACGGCAAGCAGCACGCTGGGAGTAAGGAGGACGAGCGAGTAGGCCCCGACACGCCCGCTACCCAGCAGCGCGCTGCCGTCGTTGAGCCACCGGGTGCCAGCCCCTGTGCACGTGACAATGCACCCGACGAGGACCCACTTGATGCCCGATGAGGCGCTTGGAGCGAGTACGGGCAGCAGGGCAGTCGCCACGAGTCCTGAGACCGCGGCGAGGGGCAGGGCCAGGGCGCGAGCCGCGAGAAGATGCTGAGCGGCAGAGGCAGGCGGCTGTAAGGCCCAGATGCGCCTCATCACGCTGGGCAGGCCCCCCGAGAGAAGCAGCGGGAAGAGCAGCATGAGTGAGATGCCCGTGGCGACGACTCCTCGCCCGGACGGGCCGAGCCCCCATGCCGTCAGCGTCAGGGTGAAGAAGCCACACGTGACGGAGCCGATGCGGCTCAGCACCACGGTGAGAGCGGAGTTGGTCAAGTTACCGGGGCCTCGACGTCGTTGCTTTCCGGCACGCAAACGAAAAGCTCGGTGCAAACTCAAAGGGAAAGCGGGGGTCGTCGAGCCATGTGGCTGCGTAGTTGCTCAACTTCATGTTGGAGTTGTCAACGGCAACCACGCGGCGCCCCAGGTGCAGGCCCAGGATCATCGCGTGCAGGCGATCCGTGACGATGGTCTTGCCGGCCGAGAGTAGGGAGGTCCCCAAGGCAAGACGCTTCTGCGCCTTCTGCTCCCAGTGCGCAGGAGGCCGGGTCGCCAGTCGGCGCGCGAACGGTGGCCATTGCGGGCCGTACTTGAGCCTGTGCAGGGCGCGCTTCGGGTATGAGTCGCGTGGCCAGTCGATAGTCCTGCCCGCCTCGATGTCGAGTGCCTCTGCGGCTGCCTCAGGATCCGTGCGAGCGAGGACAACCAGCTCCTGGCGTGGGTCGGGACTATCGATGAAGCCCAGATGGTGAGCCATGTCTGGCACGAGGTGCGGGTGCAGGCCGATCTCGCGCAGCGCGTCGAACGACTGCTGATCACGAGCGGCTAGCCGCACCTCGGGGCGATCAAAAGCTTCTGCCAGGTTGGCGCGGTCCTCGGGGCGGGGGAAGACCACACTCTGGGGAAGTTGAATCAAGACACTCCCGGGCGCCAGACGACGCGCTAGTTCAGTGCGGAAGGTCTCCATTGGGGGATATAGCCCGCCCAGGGTGCCACCGCCTTGGAGTGCAAGAACCAGATCGCCGTGCTCGAGGCCCGGTGGCGTGGTGTAGATCGGATGGATCCCGTCCACAGTTATTCCCCGCCCAGCCCAGTACCTTAGGGTCCCCAGAGAAATCGCCGAGTCCCCGATATTGCTGTAGTCAGGGAAGTCCAGGAAGTTCAGACGAGCCACTCCTTGGTGAAGTGGGCTAAGCCTTTCGAGGGCACTCTCGCGGAGGTCCTCAAGCGCAGATCGGACACTATTTCTCATGAACTATTCCCAATTTTTTTGTGAGACGTGCGTCGCGGACTCTTCCGCTCTGGCACCCAAGATTGCCACAAACATGCAGAAGAATAGGACGCTGGCCATCGAAGGTTGGTATGCGGTGCCGTTCGCAAAGAAGGAGTTGGTTGTCCACATTGCAAAAGCGAAGAATGCAGGGCCGGAGAACGGGTATGGCTCATTCCGCCAGCGTCGCAACAGGCGCAGCCCTAGGAGGATGCAGATGCCCACGAAGGCCCCTCCGCCCACCACTCCGAATACCGATACGAACTCGGCGAACTGATTATGGGCCATCGGCGCGAGTGAGGCTTCTGCAGGCACGAGCGCAGTGCTCGCCATGCCGAAACCGCCTCCGGTCAGGTAGGCAAGAGGCGACCCGAGTGCCTCCAGCCCGGCCCAGTTCTCCATAGGTAGGCGGGTCAAGCGGTCGATCGCGCTGGCAGTGAAGGAAAGGTCGTTCGTCTTCACTCCCGAATCAACGCCAAATGAGATCGCCGTGGCACGTAGGCTTCGGGACAGCGACTCGGACTGCCACACGGCAGCTACGAGGAGCATGACGCTGAAGATAAGCCCGAAGGTCGCGCGGCCAAGGCGCTTGCGTCCTGACAGCGGACCGGTGAGCAAGCCAAGGGCAATATTTGCAATGGCGGCTTTTGACAGCGAAGCGATCCCGCCGATCGATATCGACAGAGTGCTCAAGATTCGCGTACGGCCCGGCAATCCATGCGACAGGGCGATGTATGAGCCCGCAGCAACGCCCAGTGAGGTGAGGCTCCCGAAGACACTCGCATAGCGATCGATCCCTGCCCGCTCGGCGTCAGCTGCGAAGAACGCGATCGGCCCCGTGACAAACTGCAGCGGCACGCTGAGACATCCTATTGCAAAGACCATGACCATGGTGCGCATGTGATCTTGAACGTCGTCGAGAGTTTCGCTGAACGCAGCCAGGGCGAGAAAAATGGGGAAAGCAAAGAGAAAGCGGACGAGTCCGAAAGCGCCAGCAAATGAGCCGCTGATGACTGCGGTGGTCATGAAGCCAAAGATGGACAGCAGTACCCAGAGCGTCGGAACGTTCATCTTGACGATGGGTTTCTTGCCTATCAATCTCGTCAGCACCCAGGCGACCGTGATGGCGTAGACCGTTAGGTAGGGCAGGGCGGCGAGATTTCGCAGAATGTGCAGGTTGACGACAACGAAGACCAGGCCGAATGCGAGACGGTTGCTCAGCAGGATCTTCTTACGGCCGCGCGACGGGCGCATATGCGCGACCTCTCAGCTGTTCGACGAAACCGAGGCGGTTGGCTGCCAGACTCACCACTGTTTGGGCCAGGGTGGAGTTCAGCGCAGGGTGTGAGTCTGACCATGCGAGGACGGCAGCCGCGAATCGCAAGACGGGTCGATGGGCTAGTGCTCCCACCACTGCAGCAAGCGCCTTTTCGCGTGGCGCCCGCGCGGCGCCGGGAACGCTGACTCTCACCGTGGGCACCTGCCGCGCCTCGGGATTCTTCGACAGGACTAGTGGGAGCCCGAAGAAGGCAGCCTTGTGGACTTTGTCCACATACTGCTGCCAGTTCATCTTGACCTCGTGATGCTCAGCCATTGACTCAACTGGGGCCAGACGGTGCTTCAGGCCCGCGCGTGCGCTTCGGAATCCGAAGTCGAGGTCTTCACCGCCATACATGCGGTAGTCCTCGTCATATCCCTCGATGGCGAGGTAGTCTGCCCGCTCGACTGAGTTGTTCATCGACACGAAGCGATGCGGGGGTACTTCTTCACCCTCTGACCGTGCATGCCGAGTGGACTTGAAGCGATAGTAGTTGCTGGTTTGGGCCCAGGTCCTCGGGAAGGAAACGTGGCCAGAAGCGACCACTCTGGGCTGGTCGTGAGCGGCCAGGTGCGCAGCCAAGAATCCAGAGCCGACCCGCAAGTCGTCATCCAGGATGACCAAGAGATCGCCCGTCGATCTGAGTGCACCGGCATTTCGTTTCGTTGCAACCACGTTCTCCGACAGAACATGCTCGGCATGGAGACCACGACGTGCATGAGAGTTGACCAAAGCTCGAGAGTCGGTGGTGGCTGCGTCGCTGTCGACCACGATGACCTCATGGGGGGACTCGGTCTGCTGCGCCAGGTCGTGCAATAGGGCGTCAAGTTCCGCG
Source organism: Actinomycetota bacterium (assembly GCA_020160805.1). Lineage (GTDB taxonomy): Bacteria > Actinomycetota > Actinomycetes > Actinomycetales > Dermatophilaceae > Nostocoides_A > Nostocoides_A veronense. The sequence continues at coordinate 11,906 of JAIUPO010000021.1, forward strand.
AGACGATCGTGGGTGGCGATGACGACGCTCACATTGCGAGGCGGCTCCCAAGTCATCGAATACCCGCCCACTGGTGATGCCGCCCAGCGGTGGAGAGGATGAACTTCACCGTGCGCTCGCTCGTGTTGGCGATGAGGTAATCATCGGGGGTGAGATGGCTGACGCCGTGACGCTCGTAGCCGCTCGCCATGGCGACGCCGACCGCAGCGACGACGTCCTCAGCATCGAGTCCGGTCATGATGATGCCGCCAGTGTCCAGGGCCTCCGGCCGCTCGATCGAGTCGCGCAGGGTGACTGCCGGGAAGCCGAGGATCGAGCTTTCCTCGGCGATGGTCCCTGAGTCGGACAGGCAGCACGCGGCCGAGAGCTGGAGCTTGTTGTAGTCGTGGAAGCCCAGCGGCTCGCTGAAGATTACACCCTCCGGCTCGGTCCACCCCGGCAGTGCCTCGAGCCGCTTGCGGGTACGCGGATGGGTCGACACGAAGACTGGTAGCCCGTAGGTGGCATGCACTGCGGTGAGGCAGTCGAGGAGCATCCGTAGCCGATCTGGTGAGTCGACGTTCTCCTCGCGGTGCGCGCTGACGAGGAAATAGCCACCCTCGGTGAGCCCCTTGTCCTCGAGGACCGTCGAGGCGGCGATCTCGGCGCGGTACGCATCGAGCACCTCCCGCATGGGCGAGCCTGTCTTGAGGATGCGGCGAGGGTGCAGCCCTTCGGCCAGCAGGTTGCGCCGCGCGTGCTCGGTGTAGACGAGGTTGAAGTCGCTGACATGGTCGACCAGCCGTCGGTTCGTCTCCTCGGGCACGTTGAGGTCGAAGCACCGGTTGCCGGCCTCCATGTGGTACACGGGGACCTTCTTGCGGCGTGCCATGAGCGCTGCGATGCAGGAGTTGGTGTCGCCGAGCACGAGGAGCGCATCCGGCTGCTCGCGGTCGAGGACGTCCTCGACCGCGATAAGCGTCCCGCCGAGGACCTTCCCGAGGCTCGAGGTGTCCACCCCGAGCATGTGGTCGGGCTTGCGGATCCCCAGGTCGTCGAAGAAGACCTGGTTGAGCTCGTAGTCGTAGTTCTGCCCGGTGTGCACCAGGACGTGCTCGATCCCGTCGGTGGAGTCGAGGCGATGCAGTACCCGAGAGAGCCTGATGAGCTCCGGGCGGGTGCCGACGACGGTCATGACCTTCAATTCGAGGCTCCTGTGGGCAGCGTGACGGTGTAGGTGTGCATCGATCGTCCCTCAGGCGTGGATGCGGTACCGGCGATCGTCCACCCTGCGCGCTGGTAGAAGCGGTTGACTGCTTCGTTATCGATGGCGTCCGTCGTGAGGTACGCGGTGGAGGCGCCCTTCGACGCAGCCAGCTCGGACCATCGGGAGATGAGATCCGCGCCGAGGCCGATGTCCCGACGGGCGGGGTCCACGCAGATAGAGCTGAGGAGCGCGCCGCCGGTCGGTGCGTGGTCGGCGCCCCCGCGGTAGAGCAGCCCGCGGAGCAGGCGCCGGATCGACCGGGGGCGGGTGATCGCAGCGCGAGCCGATGCCACGCCGAAACCGACGAGGCGGCGCCGAAGCAGACGGGTGAAGAATCCTTGCGGCTCGATCGTGCCCACGACGCAGCCCACTGGTGTGCCGCCGTCGCGCGCGACGACGGTGACGGCCGTGGGGTCCCCCACGAATCCGAGGTAAAACTGCCGGAGGAAGGGGACGCCGAGAGAGCTGAGGAAGAAGCTTGGGAAGGCCCGCGCGTGCAGCCGCGCGAGGGCGTCGGCGTCCTCACGGCGGATGGGCGACATCTGCACCGTCAATCCAACCTCACCGGCTCGGGGAAGGTGTCGGGTGCGTCCGGCCGGAAGAGCTCGTGGCTCCAGAACTGGGTGAGAAGCACCTCGTCACCGGTGTTGGTGATGTTGTGCACCCACCCGACCGGCATGTCGATGGCGACGGGCTCGTCGCCCGTCGCGGGGAAGGTCAGCACCTCGTCGCTGAACATCTTGCGTAGCTCCATCGTCGCGGACCCGGAGATCACCGCGAAGCGCTCGATCTTGTGCAAGTGATAGTGCTCGCCGCGCGTGATGCCGGGGACCGTCGTGGAGAAGGACGTCTGGCCCTCACCGCCGCGGCAGCGCACGGTCTCGACGAAGGATCCGCGCGGGTCGCTGTGCGGGGTGAGGCGGATCGGGTAGTGCTCCGGGAAGAGCGCCGCGCGGTAGGTGTTGAAGAGGTCGATGCGGAACTTCGTGCTGAGGTCGGGGATCTCGCCGGTCGGCACGTAGCTCGCGTGGAACTCCTGGAGCAGGTCCCAGACCTCCTGCACGCTGTGGGTCTCGGGCTCGGGGGTGAGCCGTCCGTCACTCGTCTCGAGCCCGTCTAGGAGGGCCTGGGCCGCGTCCTGGACGTGCAGCAGGCCGACCTGGTTGTCGTTGATGGACGGGGTCTCGCCCCGCACGGTGGCGTCGACGAAGGTGGCGACAAAGGAGTTGTACTGCGGTCGGCCGTGCTCGCCGAAGATGTTGGGCAGCAGCACGTCGACGAGATGGCCGACGCCGGTCTGGGTGGCGTCACGGAGGATCTCCGCTGCCCGCTCCTTGCCCCGCCCGTAGGGGGTCCCGTTCCCCGCCTGGATGGAGTTGGCGTAGACGATGCGAAGGGGGTGGCCCGCCCCGCGGATCGCGGCGGCGAGGTCCTCGGCCAGGGCTACGTTGCCACCCTCGAGCTCGTCGTCAGTCTCGGCACGATTCACACCTGCGATGTGAATGACCGCATCGCTGTCGGCGACGAGCAGTGGGAGGTCGTGCCACTCGTCGCGGCCGACGGGGACGACCTCGTGATCGGTGAGTGCGTGCAGCCGTAGCCGGGTGTGCCAGCCGAGGAAGCCGCGGGCGCCGGTGAGCAGGATCTTCATCGTCGAGCCTCCAGGACGGCCTGCATCTCGGGCAGGGCAGCGACCAGCGCCTTGGTCTGCTCGAGGTCCATACGCTGGGTGTTGTTTGAGTCATAGTCCGTCACCTCGACGGTCTCCTCTTCGCCCTGCTCCACATAGACCGCATAGTCCAGACTGCGCGCGTCCAGCGGCACGCGGAAATAGTCTCCCTGGTCCGTCGCCTTGGCCATCTCCTCGCGAGACAAAAGCGTCTCGAACATCTTCTCCCCGTGGCGCATCCCGATGCGGTGAACCGTCGGATCCGCACCCATCAGCTCGGCGACGGCGCGCGCCAGAGTGGCGACCGTGCAGGCCGGCGCCTTCTTGACGAAGAGGTCTCCCGACTGGGCATGCAGGAACGCGTGCTTGACCAGGTCGACCGACTCGTCCAGCGACATCAGGAAGCGTGTCATCGATGGCTCCGTGACCGTCAGCGGCCGGCCCTGCTGGATCTGCTGGACGAAGAGCGGGATGACCGAGCCGCGCGAATACATGACATTGCCGTAGCGCGTGACGGAGACGGTCGTCCGGGATTCGGGGTGGTTGCGAGCGAACGCCTGCGCGGTCTTCTCCATCAGGGCCTTGCTCATGCCCATCGCATTGACCGGATAGACCGCCTTGTCGGTGCTCAGGCACACGACCGAGCGCAGCTCGTGCTCGTGCGCGGACTCGATGACATTCTGACTACCCAAGACATTGGTCTTGACCGCTTGGTCGGGAAAGAACTCACAGCTCGGCACCTGCTTTAGCGCGGCCGCGTGGAAGGCGTAGTCCGCCCCCGTCATTGCTGAGTCGACACTGTGACGATCCCGAACGTCGCCAAGGAAGAAGCGCAGGCGGGTATCGCTGAACTGCTGGCGCATTTCATCCTGCTTCGCCTCGTCCCGCGAGAAGATGTGGATGCGCGCGACCCCTTCCGTGAGCAAATGCCTGGCCATCGTGCGTCCGAACGAGCCAGTCCCACCGGTGATGACGATGGTGGCGCCCGCGAGCTGCGTCACTTGCCGCCCCTTCCTGCATAGTCGAGAAGTTCATGGAGATGCGTCCCCGCGGCAGTGGTCGTGAAGTTCGCCTCAAATAGCATTCGAGCCCGTTGACCCGCTGCCAGCCGTTGTTCCACCGACGTTGACAGAATCCTACGGAGCACGTGCTGTGTCGCCTCGACGTCACCGGGCGGGCTCGACCAGCCCGCCCCAGCGGCGGTGACGAGTTCGGCCGGGTCCCCGGCCGCATGCACAAGAACCGGTCGGCCCGAAGCGAGGGAAGTCTGCACCTTGCTTGGCATCGTCACCCGCATCAGTGGGGTGTCCTGAAGGGAGACGACTTGCACGTCAGCGCCCATGATGAGGCGTCCTATCTCGGCTGAGCCGACCGCGGGACGGAGATGAACATTCGGCATTCCTGCGGCTGCGTCCTCGACTGCGTCACGCGCGACACCGTCGCCCACGATGACGAGATGGGCGCGCTCTATTCCGGCGAAGGCGCGCACCAACGGGACGAGGTCTTGCAAGGGGCCGATATTGCCGGCATATAGAAACACCAGATCGTCATTGAGTCCGAGCTCGGCGCGCCAATCCATCGGGTCATGCACGTCGAGGAAAGAATCGTCCACCGAGTTGGGGGTGTAGTGAATCTTGGGAGCGGGGACGCCGCGGGATCGCAGCACGTCCGCCATGCCGGGCGAAATGACCCCGATGGCCCCGCAGGAGCGGTAGCTGGCCCGGCAGAAAGCGTCGAGAGAACGGCCGATGATCTTGCCGGACAGTCCCTCGTTCATGCCGCTGCCGGTGACGCTGTCCGGCCAAAGATCCTGAACGATCATCGCCCTCGGCGCGCGGACGCCGCGGCGCGCCAGCATGGCGGGCAGGGCCGCCGTTGCGGGGGAGGAGTAGATCAGCCAGGCGTCGGGTTTCGGCATGCGGGTGTTGGCGACCATCGACGCCCCGGCGGCGAAGCTCAGGTAGTTGGCAATCCGGCGCACCGCATGGGCGTCATGGCTGGGATACAGGGGTGCGCGGTGGATCGTGAGCCCGTCGCTAACGACCTCACGTTGGTATGGGCGCAGGCGCCAGCCCTCGGGCAGTCGGCCGGTTGGATAGTTCGGGAAGCCGGTGAGGACGTCGACGGTATGGCCGAGGTCCCGTAGCGACTGCGAGATCGCCGACGGGACCATGGTCCCCGGTTCCGGCGGGAACCACTGCGTGACAAGACAGACTCTCACCGCGCTGGAATGCCCTTGACGATGACGTCGTCCGCGACGTCCTTGGTGACGAGGGCGCCGGCGCCCACAGTGGATCGCGCGCCGACCGACAGGTTTTGCAAGATGGCGGACGTCGTGCCGATGAGGGTCTGGGCGGCCACCTCGACACCCCCCGAGATCGCCACGAGCGGATTCACGGTGACGTAATCGTGCAAGGTCACGTCGTGGCCGACGGTGACATTGAGGTTCAGATGCACGTGCCGTCCAGTGCGAATATTCGTTGTCGCCCGGACCCCCGCGCAGACGATGGTTCCCGGTCCGAGCTCGACGTCGCGGCCCAAGCTGGTGTGTGGGTGCACCAAGGTGGCGGCCGACCACCCTGCCTCAGTGAAACGTGCATCGAGAATGCGCCGCGGGTGACCCGAACCGATGCCGAGGACGAAGTGCTCGGGCTCCGTGGCGAGGACTTCGTCGACACTGCCGAGAACGCGATGACCGAGTGCCTCGACCCGCTGCAGATTTTCACCGCTCGGTGTGTCGTCGACGAAGCCCATGACCTCCCAGGTAGGAGCCACGGCATTGATGGCGTGGATGACGTGCTCGACCTCGCGACCGAAGCCGCCGGCGCCCACGATGACGATGCGTTTCATGCGGATTGGGCCTCCATGCGGAGAAATTCGGGCATCGTCGCATCATTGTCGGCAGTGATGCCGTCCCGGCGCAGTACCTGAGTCACTGTGCGGACGATGACGCTCAAATCGAGTCTCAGGTTCGAGGTCTGCGCATACTTGGTGTCGAGCGCGAACTTCTGCTCCCAGGTGAGGGCGTTGCGGCCGCTGACCTGAGCTAGTCCGGTCATCCCAGGCCGCACATCGTGGCGACGTGCTTGCTCGCGTGTGTATCTCGGCAGATAGCGCATGAGCAGCGGGCGCGGCCCGACGATCGACATATCGCCTTTCACCACATTCCACAAACTCGGCAGCTCGTCGAGGCTGGTGGAGCGCAGCCATACCCCGAAAGCCGTCAACCGCTGGGCGTCCGTGACGAGGCCGGCGGCCTCATCGATATCGCGCATCGACCGGAATTTGACCAGTTCAAAGGGCTCACCATGCAGGCCCGGACGGGTCTGGCGGAAAAGGACAGGCGTACCAAGCCGACGGCGGACGGCCAGCGCGATAGCGGCTTGAATGGGGAGGCTGGCCACCACGGCGGGCACGCTGATCGCCAGGTCCAAGGCCCGCTTGCCGCGGTATCCGGGACTCATTGCGCGTCCAGCCATCCGGTCAGGCGCTCAACCACACGGTCAAGTTCGCTGTCGGTCAATACGGAACTGCTTGGGAGATTGAGGCCGCGCGCGAACAGGTCTTCGGCGAGCTCGCCGCCGACGACCGTTGCGTCGGCATAGACCGGCTGCAGATGCATGGGCTTCCACAATTGGCGCGCTTCGATGCCCTCGGCCTGGAGCGCCGCCACGGCCGCGGCCGCGTCGAACGTCGGGTCGTTGACAACGATCGAGGTCAGCCAGCAATTGTCGCCTCCGTCGCCGGCGTCCCTGCCGAGGATGCGCACGCTGGGCACGTCCGCGAAATGCCCGGCATACCCGTCGCGGATTGCGCGCCGAGCGGCGAGAAGTTCGGGCAGGCGCGCGAGCTGCGCGTTCCCGATGGCGGCGGAGGTGTGGGTCATCCGGTAGTTGAAGCCGAGTTCGGTGTGCTCATACCACGGCACATTTTCGCGAGCTTGCGTCGCGAGCTTGCGGGCGTGCGCGACGAGGTCATCGTCGTCGCTGACCAGCATGCCGCCGCCGAGCGTCGTCAGCAGCTTGTTCACGTTGAAGGAGAAGACGCCGGCCTCACCGAAGGACCCCGCAGGGCGGCCGTTGTGCGCGGCGCCGAGGGACTCGGCCGCATCACAGAGAAGGGGGATGCCGCGTTCGCGCAGGCCCGGCTCGAGGACCGAATAGTCGGCGCACCGTCCATACAGATCGACGGGGACGGCTGCTGCGATCTCGCGGCCTTGAGCCAGCAGTTGGTCCGCGGCGTTGAGCAACAGGTGCGGGTTAACATTCGCATCGCTCGCCTGCGAGTCGACGAAGACGGGCTCCGCGCCGGTGTAGCGGATCGCATTGGCAGTGGCCGCAAAAGTCATGCTCGAGGTGAGCACCACCGTTCCGGGGCGTGCCCCGAGGTGGATCAGCGCGAGATGCAAGGCGGCCGTTCCCGAGGAGAGGGCGACGGCATATCGGCACCCAGTCACCTCCGCGATCCCGCGCTCGAACTGCTCGATGGCGCCGAGATCGACCTTGCCGCCCCGCACGACGTCGACGGACGCGGCGGCGGCTGCTGCTTCCGCCGGACCGAGGGCGGGGACGGAGAGAGCGATGACAGGACTGCTCACCGGGCGTTCTCCATGGGCACGAGCGCTGCGGACCGCATGAACGTCTCCGACTCTTTGGCGCAGGCGAAACGACGCGTCCCCACCTCGGAGTCCGGCAAGGGCGGCACGTCGACGCAACGAACCAGCGGATGACCGGCCGATTCCGCTGCTTCCCCAGGAGCGAAGAGTTCCTCGGTCAGCTTCTCGCCTGCACGTAGGCCGGTGTAGGTGATCTCGATGTCGCGGCGTCCCGAAAGGCTGATCAGGGTGCGGGCGACGTCGAGGATCTTCATCGGCTCGCCCATATCCAGCACCATCACGCGTCCATCGTCCCCGATGGCGGCGGACTGCAGCACCAGCTGGCAGGCCTCGGGGATCAGCATGAAATAGCGCTCGACATCCGGATGGGTCACCGTCACCGGGCCGCCCTGCTCGATCTGCTGAGTGAACGCCGTGATCACCGAGCCGCGCGAGCCGAGGACATTGCCGAAGCGGACACTGACATAGCGTCCGCCGCCCTGCGTCGCCTCGTGGGCGGTGAGCCGCTCGGTCAGGCGCTTGCTATATCCGAGGACGGACGAGGGGTTCGCCGCTTTGTCGGTAGAGATATTGACGAAGACCTCGACACCCGCCGCCCGGGCGGCTTTGAGCACGTTGAGGGTTCCGAGGACGTTGGTCTTCCACGCCTCCTCGGGATAGCTCTCGAGGAGGGGCAAGTGCTTCAGCGCGGCCGCGTGGAAGACCACATCGGGTCGGATGTCATTCATCACCTCGTGCATGCGCGCGGCATCGCGAATGTCGGCGAGCACGGTGTCGTCGCCGTCGAGCAGGCCGTGGCCCGCGAGCGTGAGTTGCGTTGCGTGCAATCCCGATTCGTCCCGATCGAGCATGACGAGGCGGCGTGGGTCGAAGCGTGCGACCTGGCGGCAGAGCTCCGATCCGATGGAGCCGCCGGCTCCCGTCACGAGCACGGTCTTGCCGCTGATGGTTCCAGAGATGGCGTCGGCGTCGAGGGCCACTTCGCCGCGGCCGAGCAGGTCGGCGAGGTCCAGGCTGCGCAGGTCCGTGTGCCTGACCGAGCCCAGCAGGTCGCGCGTGGGGGGCAGGACCCGCAGGTCGAGGTCGAGGGCAGCGGCGGCTTCGCGCAGCTCGTTCAGCAGTTCGCCGCTCGCGCTCGGGACGGCGACGGCGAGCATGGTTGCACCCGAGAGGTGGGCCACCGACGCGAGATCGCCGCGCCCACCGCGCACCCGGATGCCGTCGATGCTCCACCGCCGCTTCGCCGGGTCGTCGTCGAGGACGGCGACCGGCGCCATTTGACTTGCCGGGTCGGTGATCAGGCTGCGGATGAGCTGGCGGCCACCGCGCCCGGCACCGAAGACGATGACGCGCTCGGCATCCTCGCGCGCGCCAGGTCGAGTCGTGCGCAGGCGCACCACGAAGCGCGCGCCGAACATGGCGAGGATCGCGATCAGCCCGCCGATCAGCGGCACCGAGCGCGGCGCCCACAAGGGCGAGGTGAACCAATTGATGGCGAAGGCCGGGACGACGGTCAGGGCGATGATGCGCAGCAGGTCGACGACTTCTTCGAGGGATCCCATGACGTGACCGATGGCATACGGCCCCACGGTGAAGCCCGTCACCAGGTGGAGCACGACGACGAGGCCGACGAAAAGAGGCAGGCCCTCAGACACGTGCTCGAGGCGGAAGTCGAAGCGCAGCAGCACGGCGAGGGCGACCGCCACGATCCAGATCAGGACATCGAGAGCCGGCCATCGCCACCGCGCCAGAGCGTCAGGGGGGGTAGCGGGCATTGTGGGCTTTCGTGACACTGGCGAGATCGCCAACGACTATAACGCACCACCCAAAGGCGTGCCACCTGAGCATTGTGCCTGCTGGTGGGCCTAGGGGCGAGACACCCCGACGACTCGTGCCCCGCGTGACGGACGGGTAATCTACGGCGAACCTCTTTCCCCCCTGCTCTCTGAGGACGCTTACGGCCCGTGGAACTCCGTGACTATCTGCGCATCGCCCGCCTGCACTACAAGGCGATCCTGACCTTCATCGCCCTCGGCCTGCTGACGGCCTGGCTGGTGACATTGTTCACACCCCGTGTCTATGCCGCGACCGCCTCCGGGATGGTGCGCTCCGGCGTGGCCGACAGCCCCGCCGAGGAGTCCCTGGGGGACACGCTGGCCAAGTCGCGGGCCGTCGCCTATGTCGACGTCGCGAAGAGTCGTCCGGTGGCGCAGAAGGCCATCGACAAGCTCGGCCTCGACACCACGCCCGACGCCCTGATCTCCCATATCACCGTCACCCAGCCGGTGCAGACGGCGACGATCAAAGTGCAGGCCCGGGCCGGGTCGCCGTCCGGAGCGCAGCAGTTGGCGGACACCTGGGTCGTGGCCTTGACCGAGCAGATCAAGGAGCTCGAGGACCCGGCAGGCAAGGGATCGAGCATCCGCATGATCCCCGTGGAGAACGCGGCGCTTCCTGGCGGGCCCGTCTCCCCGAATCCGGTGCGCAATCTCGCGCTCGGCTTCCTGCTCGGGGGGCTGGCCGGATCGGCATACGCCCTGCTGCGCTCCCGGATCGACCGTCGAATCCGCGATGTCGACACGGTCACCCGGCAGTTCGGTGTCACCGTCGCCGGTGCCATCCCGGCGAGCGAAATCCTGCGCGGCAACGAGGAGGGGCACGTGCCCGTGGTCTTCGGGGGCCGGGGCGACAGCAAGCGCAGCCAGGTCGTGGAGTCCTTCCTCAAGATCCGCACCAACCTGCAGTTCATGGATATCGACAACCCGCCGCGGGTCATCGTCGTGACGAGCCCGCTGCCGGGTGACGGCAAGTCGACGGTCTCGGCCAATCTCGCCATCGCGCTCGCCGAGGCGGGCGAGTCGGTGATCCTGCTCGACGGCGACCTGCGCCGCCCGGTGATCGCCGAATCCTTCGGCCTGCTCGAGGGCGCCGGCCTGACCGACCTGCTGACCGGGAAGGCCACCCTCGACGAGGTCGCCCAGCACCCGGCCCAGACCCCGAATCTCACGGTCGTCGGCGCCGGCAGCATCCCGCCCAACCCGAGCGAGCTGCTCGGCTCCAATGTCATGCGCCAGCTGCTGCAGACCCTGCGCCGCAACCACATGATCATCGTCGACGCGCCGCCGCTGCTGCCCGTCACCGATGCTGCCGTGCTCACGGCCAATGCCGACGGTGCCCTCGTCGTCATCACCGCCGGCAAGACCCTCGACACCCAGCTCGACGGTGCCCTCACCAGCCTCGAGCAGGTCAACGGCCACGTGCTCGGTGTCATCTTCAACAAGATCGAGTCCGGCTTCGCCTCCGGCTATGGCAACTACGGCGGCTATGGCTACTACGGCTCGTATTACGGCCACGACGGGGCGAAGGGCAAGGGCAAGAAGGCCAAGGCCCCCGCGGCGCCCACCCCCGACGGCTACGACGGCCCGCCCCCCGTCGCCCGCTTCCCCGCGCCGGCCCCGCCGCCTCCGGGCTCCCTGGCCGACCGGATCGACGCCGGCGACGTCGACACTCCCGCCCCGGCCGGCGCCACCGCTTCCGACGCCCGGCCCGCCGACTGACGCGTGCCGCCCACGGGCGGGGCGGCACGGGGCATACGACCACGAGGGCGGGCTGCACGGGGGAGATCCCCGGCAGTCCGCCCTCGTCTGTCGCTGCGAAAGCCTTTGCGGCGGCTCAGAATTCCAAGGTCGCGACCGCGGCAAGCACCTGCTCCGCCAGCTCCGGGCGGCAGACGATCAGATCGGGGAGCAGGACGTTCTCCTGGTTGTAGACCAGCGGCGAACCGTCGACGCGGCTCGTGTGCAGGCCGGCGTGCGCGGCGACGACGACCGGGGCGGCGGAGTCCCATTCATACTGCCCACCGGCGTGCACATAGGCGTCGGCCGAACCGTCGAGCACCGACATCGCCTTGACCCCCGCCGACCCCATCGGCACCAGCTCGGCGTCCAGGGCCTCGACGAGCGCCGGCAGCCAAGCCGGCGGACGCGAGCGGCTCACCGCGAGCCGGATCTTGCCCCCACTCGCCGGCGGCGGCGTGAGCGGCTCGGCCGTCGAATGCACGACACCGCGAGCCGGGATCGCGACCGCGCCGGCGACGAGCGCACCGGCCTCCCACAGGGCCACGTGCACGGCCCAGTCGTCGCGCGGCCGCTCGGAGAACTCGCGGGTCCCGTCCAGGGGATCGACGATCCATACGCGCTGCGCGGTGAGGCGGGCCTTGTCGTCGGCGCCCTCCTCCGACAGGACCGCGTCGTCGGGCCGGGCCTGCGCGAGCGCGGCCATGAGGAAGTCGTGCGAGCCGATATCGCCGGCGGACTTCAGCTCCTTGGGGTCGCCATCGGCGGGGAAGTCGGCGCGGATGCGCAGCAGCACCTCCCCGGCGTCGCGGGCGAGGTCGGCAGCCAGCTGGTGGTCGCTGCGGGGGTCGGTCACGTGGTCCTGCTTCCTGGGGTTGTATGCCGTGTCGGCCGTCCGTGGGCGGCCGGCGGTGCGGGGTGGCTCAGTGGGCGTCGGGCGGGGCGGGGGCGCCGACGCGTTCGGGATGCTGGGCGATGCCCTCGCGGCGCCCGATGGGCACATGGATGAACGCGCGGCGGCCGTGGGCGTGCTTGAGCATGCCCCACGCGACCGGGCCGAGGATGAGCAGCGCCGCGCCGATGATGCCGACCCACACCGGAGGCACCTTCAGCAGGCCTAGGCCGGTCAGCGTCAGCACAATGGCGATGCCGCGGCGCAGGATCGACTGTGAGATGTGTGCGGCCAGGCGGGCGCCGAGGAAGGTGCCGGGGCTGCCGCCGATGATAAGAGGGAGCAGGATCGACCAGTCCATGCCCGTCACGAGCACGTGCGAGATCGCGGCGGACATGACCAGCGGGATCGCCTGCACGAGGTCGGTGCCGACGAGGCGGCGAGCCGACAAGGTGGGATAGAGCAGCAGCAGGCTGATCATGATCAGCGACCCCGAGCCGACGCTCGTCAACCCGACCAGCAGGCCACCGATGGCGCCGACAATGAGGGTGGGGATCGGCTTGACGGCCGGGTCGGGCCGGTTCTCGTCGGTGTAGTCCCCGCGGCGCATCTCCAAATAGATGCGGAAGGTGAAAGTCGACGCGGTCAGCAGCAGCGCGAAACCGATGGCCTTCTTCAAGAAGGCCTGTTGATCTTCTGGCTCACCGACGGCCGCGATGATCCAGGCGCCGGCAAAGGCCATCGGCACCGATCCGAGGATCAACCATTTCGCGAGCTTGAGGTTGGGGGAGCCGTGCTTGTAATGCACCGCCGCGCCGACGGACTTATTCACCGCGGCCGCCACCAGGTCGTTGGCCACGGCGGCGGTCGGCGGGATCCCGAGGAAGATCAGGGCGGGTGTCATCAGCGCGCCGCCGCCCATGCCGGTCAGGCCGACGACGATCCCGATGAGGAAGGCGACGGCCAACAGGCCGGGTGTGTCCGGCGTGATCAGATCGCCCATTCCACAGTCTCCTCCACGTGCATATGCCCCCGACGGCGAAGCAGTTCAAGCACCTGCTGGACTGCGGCGTCGATGGTAAGGCCTGTGGTGTCAATCGCGATATCGGCGTCCGTCGGCTCCTCATACGGGCTGGAGATGCCGGTGAACTCCGGGATCTCGCCGCGGCGCGCCTTGGCATACAAACCCTTGCGGTCGCGGCGCTCGCACTCGGCGAGCGGGGTAGCGATGTGCACGAGCAGGAAGTCCCCGCCGGCCTCGGTGACCATATGACGCACGGCCTCGCGGGTCGCGGCGAAGGGCGCGATGGGGGAGCAGATCGCGATACCGCCGTGCCGGGAGATCTCGGCGCCCACCCAGCCGATCCGGCGGATATTGGTCTCCCGGTCGGCCGCGGAGAAGCTCAGGCCGGCGGAGAGGTGGCGGCGCACCAGGTCGCCGTCGAGCAGCGTCACGCCGCGCGTTCCGTCCTCCACAATGGCGTCGCGCACACTGCGCGCGATCGTCGACTTGCCGGATCCGGACAGACCGGTGAAGAACAACACGAGTCCGTGCCGGTGCTCGCCGGTATGCCGTGGGGGCAGGTTGATCACCTCCCCGCTGGTGTATGCCGCGAGCACCGCCTCCCGCTTTGCCCGCGAGGTGCGGCGATCCAGCGGGATCGCGATGACATCGCCGCGCCCCATCCGGGCGGTGGCGGCCAGGGCCGAGCGGATCAGGGCGACACCGGTGGAGTGGGCGGCCAGGGTCGGTCCGGCGAGCACCAGAAAGCACAGGGGGCGATGACCTGCCGTGGCGGCGATCTCGAGCAGGTCCTCGGTGCTCAAGGGCCGGTCCACGACGACGGCGACCAGGTCGGGAGCGCTCACGGAGCCGGGCGCGAGATAGAAGCGCTCGAAGGTGCGCGGCGAGGGCTTGCCGATCCAGGTCGGTGCGCCCGCGAGCACCAGGCCGCCGCACTCGCAATCGCGGCCGGTGGCCTCGAAGCGCACCAATGGCACACCCTCGGGGTCGACGATCTCCACCCCACCGGCGGCGCGGGCGGTGGCGGCGATCTCGGCGGGGACGTGCACCTCAAGCGCGCCGTCCGGGCGCACGTCGTGCTGCGGAGCGAAGGCGCCGACACGCAACAGTTCGAGGTCATCAAGGATGTCCGGGGCGGGACAGAACTGCGGAAGGCTGGGAGAGGCCGAGGTCACTTGCCTAATTGTGCCATCGCCTCGGCGGTGCCCCTTCCGTCCGCACTGGCCAAGGGGGGAGCCCGTTCACGGTGCGGGCGAGCGCCAGGGTCGCTCAGCCGGCGCCGGGCGCTGCGTGCGCCGCGAAGATCGAGGGGGCGGTCAAGCCGGCGGCGGCGAACGCCTCGGTCACCGCGGCCTGCACCGGCCCGGCCACTGCCTCGGGCACCAGGGCGATCGCCGAGCCGCCGAAGCCGCCACCGGTCATCCGGGCACCGAGGGCGCCCTGATCCTGGGCGACCGAACACGCCAGGTCCAATTCGAGGCACGAGACCTCGAAGTCGTCGCGCAGGGAGGCGTGGCTGGCCGCGAAGAGCCGCCCGACACCCTCCCAGTCCCGGGCCGTCATGGCCGCGGCGCACTCCTGCACCCGCTCGATCTCCGTCACCACATGGCGCACCCGACGCACCACCACCTCGGGCGGCTCCGGTCCGTCGCCGGCGAGGAGGCCGACCAGATCGGCGAGAACCGCGTCCAGCCGGGCGGGATCGACCTCGCGCAGGCTCGGCAACCCCAAGGCGGCGGCGGCCCGCTCGCAGGAGGCGCGCCGGGCGCCATACTGCCCATCGACGAGCGCGTGGTGGGCGCGCGTGTCGATGACCAGCAGGACCAGCCCGTCACGCTCGATCTCGAAGGGCACCAGGCGCGTGGCGCCATCGCGGCAGTCCAGCAGCAGGGCCTGCCCGGCCCGCGCCAGCAGCGATGCCGCCTGATCCATCCCACCCGTCGGCGCCAGGGCGATCTCGTTCTCGGCGCGCCGGCAGAGCACGGCCAAGTGGGCCCGATCCGTGTCATCGGCCAGCAGGTCGAGGTCATAAAGCCCGGACAGCGCGGCGCCCGTCGCGCACTCGATTGCCGCCGAACTCGACAATCCGGCACCCAGCGGCACCTGGCCGTCGATCAACACATCGGCGCCGCCGATGTCGAAGCCGTCCGCCCGCAGCGCCCAGGCCACGCCCGCGACATACGAAGCCCACCCCTGGGGGACCCCTGGGGCGATCTGGGGTATGGCGATCTCCACCAAATCCCCGGTCTGCAGGCTTGCCACGCGCAGGCGGTCATCGGTGCGGCGGGCGGCGAGGGCATAGGTGCGCTGGGGCAGGCCGATCGGCAACGCGAGCCCGCTGTTGTAGTCGGTGTGCTCGCCGATGAGGTTGACCCGGCCCGGGGCCGACCACGACCCCTGCGGCTCCCGGCCGAAGCGCGCCACGAAGGCCTCACGATGCTGCATCCCCGGAGTCTATTGACCGATCCTTATCCGTTTGGGCTGCCCCGGCGCCGGCTGACACAATCGGCCCATGCCCGCAACCCCTGAGGCCCCCGCGCGCCCGCAACGCATCTTTTCCGCCATGCAGCCGACGTCCGACTCGCTGCACCTCGGCAACTATCTCGGGGCGTTGGTCAACTGGGTCGCTTTGCAGGAGCGGTATGACGCGTTCTATGGCGTCGTCGACCTGCATGCCCTGACGGTTGCCACCGACCCGGCCGTGCTGCGGGAGCGGACCCGGCGCACGGCGGCGCAATATCTCGCGGCCGGGGTGGACCCCCAGCGCTCGACGCTGATGGTGCAGTCCTTGGTTCCCGAGCACACCGAACTGGCGTGGATCTTGGCCTGCCACACCGGTTTTGGTGAGGCCTCGCGGATGACGCAGTTCAAGGACAAGGTCGCCAAGGGGCAGAGCGCCAATGTCGGGCTGTTCACCTATCCGATCCTCATGGCCGCCGACATCCTGCTCTATGACGCCGACCTGGTTCCGGTGGGCGAGGACCAGCGCCAACACCTGGAGTTGACCCGCGACCTCGCGGAGCGCTTCAACGGCCGCTTCGCCGGCACCTTCGTGGTCCCGGACGCCTTCATCGTCAAGGAGAGCGCCCGGATCATGGATCTGCAGGAGCCGACCTCGAAGATGTCCAAGAGCACCTCGGCCGATCTCGGTCTGATCGATCTGCTCGATGACCCCAAGCGCACCGCCAAGAAGATCAAGTCGGCCGTGACCGATGCCGAGCGTGAGATCCGCTTCGACCCCGAGGCCAAGCCCGGGGTCTCGAACCTGCTCGCCATCCACTCGGTGCTCTCCGGGACCCCGGTCGCCGAGCTGGAAGGCCACTTCGCGGGCAAGGGGTATGGCGACCTGAAGGGCGAGGTGGCGCAGGTCGTCGTGGCGGCGATCGAACCCTTCCAGACGCGGATGGCCGAGTTGATGTCCGACCCGGCCGAACTCGACCGCATCCTCGCCGAGGGTTCGGCCAAGGCGCGCGAGGTCGCGGCGGGCGTGCTCGGGCGGGTGCGCGATGCGCTCGGCCTGCTCCCGCGCTGACCTCACGTTTCCGCCCGGCTCATCCCGCGAGTAACCTCCTGCCTCATGCTCACGATCGGGATCTCCATCGAGGTGCCCGAGCCCTATGGCGGCTACCTGCAGGACGCCCGGGAAGCCTTCGGGGATCCCTTGGCCCGCGCCATACCGGCGCACATCACCCTCCTGCCGCCGACGGTCATCGATCCGGCGGACGCGGCGCCGGTCGCCGGGCACCTGGCCGAGGTCGCGACGGCATACGCGCCCTTCGATGTGATCCTCTCGGGGACCGGCACCTTCCGGCCGGTCTCCCCGGTCGCCTTCGTGGCGCTGGCGAGCGGTGCCGAGCAGTGCGCGGCGCTGGAGAGCGCGGTGCGTGCGGGTCCGCTCGCGCGCGAACTCGACTTCCCCTATCACCCTCATGTGACCATCGCTCATCACCTCGACGATGCCGCGCTCACCCGCGCGCAAGCCCAGCTGGCGAATTTCCGCGCCGCCTTTCGGGTTTCGGCGCTCCATCTCTATCACCATGGTGACGACGAGATCTGGCGCCCGGTGCAGGCCTTCGACCTGACCGGGGTCTGAGCAACGAGCGGGAGGACGGCGATGGGTGGCATCAAGGCGCTGTGGGGACGCTTCCAGGCCACTCCGGTGTGGCGGGCCTGGAAGCGGTATGGCGATGCGCGCGGCAATCTACTCGCCGGCGGCGTGACCTATTTCGCCTTCTTCTCACTCTTTCCCGCCATTGCCCTCGGCTTCACGATCTTCGGCCTGGTCTTGCAGGGGCAGCCGGACCTGCTGGCCAAGGTGGAGGACGCCATCGACAAGCAGCTGCCCGGTTTCGTGCAGACCGCGGACAATCCCGACGGGCTCATCCCGCTGGCCATCCCCAGCGGGAGCACGCTCAGCCTCACGGCCTTGATCGGTGTCGTCGGTCTGCTGTGGGCCGGCTTGGGCTGGTTGGATGCGCTGCGAGGCGGCATCCGGGCGATCTTCGGTGTCCCGGGGCAGCCCGGCAATATCGCGATGAACAAGCTGCGGGATCTGCTCGTGCTGGCCACCTTGGGGGTCGGTGTCGTCCTATCGGCCGTGATCAATGCGGCGACCAGTGCCATCGCTCAGCAACTGGCTGATCTTGTGGGCCTCGGGGGGCAGGCCTGGCTGATCAGCGGGGTCGGTCTGGTGGTGTCCTTCCTGGCCAATGCCCTGCTGGTGGCGTTGATGCTGCGGGTGCTCTCGGGCGTCGACCTGCCGTGGCCGAGGCTGCGCAATGGCGCCCTCTTCGGCGGCATCGCCTTGACGCTTCTGCAGACCTTCGGCACCCGCTTGATCGCCGGAACGATGGGCAACAAACTCTTTGCCTCCATTGCCCTGGTCGTCGGGCTGCTGGCCTTCTTGAACTTCATCGCTCGCGCCATGCTCTTGTCGGCGGCGTGGGCGGCCAACGACATCGACGATCTGGCCGGCGCCCAGGCCGCGGTCAGCGAGGGCGAGTCCGCCAAGCTGGCTGAAGGCCCGCCCACCCGTGCCGAGGCCGCCCGCGAATGGACAGCTCGCTCGCCCTCGCTGCTCCCCGTCGACCCGGGGGCCCGCGCTGCCCTCGGCTTGCCGACGCTCGACCAGCGGGCTGCCGACAAGGTCTCGGTGGCCTCTGGCGCAGTGCTGGGCGCCGCCGCGACGGCCGCCGTTGGCGCCCTTCTCGGCGCCGCCCGCTCCCTGCGCCGCCGCTGACGACCGGCCCGAGCGAGCGGGCGCCGCGCCCCAGCGGGTGCTGAGCCGAGCGGGCTTCGTGAGTGCGAGCGGGGTTTGTGTCGAGCCGAGCGGGTCTTGTGAGTGCGAGCGGGGCTATATCCCCGCTCCCGTTCAGAAAGGCCGCTCCGCTGGGCGTGGGCCGAGGGGGACTCAGGTGGGCGGCCGGGCCCAACCCCGGTGGCGCTAGCCTTCGCGGGGTGAGCGAGCCGCTGTCCCGATTCCATGCCGTCATACCTGCCGGAGGGGCAGGCACCCGGCTCTGGCCACTGTCGCGCGCCGGCGCGCCCAAGTTCCTGCACGACCTGACCGGCAGCGGGCGCACGCTGATCCGAGAAACCGTCGAGCGCGTCGAGCCGCTGGCTGGTGACCGAATCCTCGTCGTCACGGGCGCTCGCCACGCCGAGGCGATCCGCGATCAGCTTCCGGCGCTGGGACCGGACCAGATGCTCATCGAGCCCTCGCCCCGCGACTCGATGGCAGCGATCGGCTGGGCCGCAGCGGTGCTGGAGGCGCGTGACCCCGACGCGATTCTCGGTTCTTTCGCCGCAGACCATGTGATCCAAGACCGGCCCGCTTTTGAGCGCTCCATCGCCGAAGCCATCGATCTCGCGGACACCGGTCGCCTCGTCACCATCGGCATCACCCCCACCTATCCCGCGACCGGCTTCGGCTATATCGAGTCCGGACGCCCCGTCGCCGGCGCCCATACCGCGCTCCACGTTCGACAGTTCGTCGAGAAACCGAGCGCCACCCAGGCGGCGGCATACCTCGCCACCGGCGAATTTCGGTGGAACGCTGGGATGTTTGTGGTGCGCGCCGGCCGGCTGCTGGACTTGCTGGCACTGCGGCACCCACACTTCGCGGCCGACTTGCGTCGCCTGGCCCGGATCAGGCCTGGGGATGACTTCGCGGCGATCTGGGACGGCCTGCCGAAGATCGCTATCGACCACGCCGTCGCCGAGCCGGCGGCCGATGATGGTGAGGTGCTCGTGGTGCCTGGCGCCTTCGGGTGGGACGACATTGGCGACTTCACCTCCCTCGCGGCGATCCTCCCCGCGCCCGCGTCAGGCCCGCGGGTCCTCGGGGATCCAGCCCAGGTGACGGCCATCGACTCCACGGGGCTGGTCGCTCCCGGGTCGGGCCGGGCCGTGGCGCTACTCGGCGTGCAGGACATCGTCGTCATCGATACGGAGGATGCCCTTTTGGTGACGACCTCGGATCGCGCCCAGGAGGTCAAGGCCCTCGTCGACCTGCTGCGAGAGCGCGGCCGAACCGACCTGGTCTGAGCCGGCCCCGTCGAGCCCGCCGGGACCCGCGCCGCGCCCACCGGTGGCAGAGGTATGCGGAACGGGCGAGTAACCTTGGACGTCGTCATGGAATCCCCTTCCTTCGCCGCCGTGCGCGGTGCCATTGCCACGCGCCAGGCCGACCTGGTCACCATCCGTCGCGACCTGCATCGCCACCCCGAGTTGAGCTGGCAAGAGGAGCGCACCACCGCCGTCATCTGCGAGCGGCTTGATGAGGCCGGCATCACCCATCGTCGGCTCTCAACCTCCGGCGTGGTCGCGGATATCGGTCCTGCCGACGCCGAGCGCCGGGTCCTGCTACGCGCCGATATCGACGCCCTCCCCGTGCGGGAACGCACCGGCCTGGACTGGGCCTCCGTCAGCCCCGGCGTCGCCCACGCGTGCGGCCATGACGTCCACACCACCGCCCTCCTCGGCGCTGCCTTCGCCCTCAAGCAGCAGACCGAGGCACTCGCCGAGGCCGGAGCCGCCGTGCGCATGGTCTTCCAGCCTGCCGAGGAGTCCATCCCCGGTGGCGCGGAGCTCGCGATTGCCGAAGGCGCCTTGGAACAGGTGCACGCGGCATACGCCCTGCACTGCGACCCCAGCCTCGATGTCGGCAAGGTCGGGTTGCGCGAAGGCGCGGTCACCGCGGCTGCGGACCGGATCGAGGTCAAACTGACCGGCCGGGGCGGGCATACCTCGCGGCCCCACCTGACGGAGGATCTAACCTTCGCCCTCGCGAAGATCGTCACCGAAGTGCCCGCGCTGCTCTCGCGCCGGGTGGACCCGCGCGCCGGCGCCCTGATCGTGTGGGGCCAGATGCATGCGGGGGCCGCGGGCAATGTCATCCCGTCTTCCGGCAGCGCCACCGGGACTTTGCGGGTCCTCGACGCGGAGGTGTGGGCCGATCTCGGCCCGCTCGTCAAGGAGCTCATCGAGTCGGTGGCCCGCCCCTATGGCGTCGGGGTCGAGGTGACCTATACGCCGGGAGTGCCGCCGGTGGTCAATTCCATGCTCGGCATCACCGACTTGCGCACCGCGGCGACCAATCTCGGTCTGGAGCCGGTGCCCACGCGCCAGTCCATGGGCGGGGAGGACTTCGCCTGGTTCCTCCACCACGCGCCGGGCGCGATGGCGCGGCTCGGGACGAGGGCGGTCGGCGGACGGACATACGACCTGCACCAAGGCGACCTGATCGTCGACGAGGCCGCGATCGGAGCCGGGGCCATGCTGCTGGCTGGCGCCGCCCTGGCGGCCATTGGCCGCGGCTGACGTCCCGACTTCGTAACGGTTGCTGGCCGCGACCCTACGGCGTGTTCAGCAGAGCGCGACCGTGCGGCTATCCTCTGCCCAGCGGGCGCGATCGCGCCCCAATCTTTGAGAAAAAGAGGAGAACACCTTGCGTCAGTTGATGAAGGTGGCCGTGGCCGTTTCGGCCAGCACCCTGGCGCTCGCCGCCTGCGGGTCCGGCACGAGCAAGGAGACCAGCACCACGACTGCTGGCTCGGGGACCACGAGCTCGACGTCTGCGTCGTCCAGCACCAGCGAAGCCCCCAAGAGCGATGTCAAGGTCGGTCTGGCCTTCGACGTGGGCGGTCGCGGTGACCAGTCGTTCAACGACGCGGCTGCTGCCGGCATGGACAAGGCCAAGGCCGAGTTCGGCATCGAGACCACCGACGCCACCGCCGTCAATGGCGAGAACGAGGCGGCCCGCGAGGAGCGCCTCAACCAGCTGGTCGACGCTGGCTACACCAACATCATCGCCGTCGGATTCGCCTATGCCGCCTCCGTCGGCAAGGTCGCGAAGGAGAACCCCGATGTTCACTTCGCCATCATTGACGACGCCTCCGACGCCTCCAAGGGTGACAACGTCGCCCAGCTGACCTTCGCCGAGCAGGAGGGCTCCTTCCTCGTCGGTGCGGCGGCCGCGCTGACCAGCAAGACGGGCCACATCGGCTTCGTCGGCGGTGTCAATGTGCCGCTGATCGTGAAGTTCGAGGCGGGCTATGACGCCGGCGCCAAGGCGGTCAACCCCGACATCAAGATCGACTCCACCTACCTCACCCAGCCGCCGGACTTCAGCGGCTTCGGTGACCCGGCGAAGGGCAAGACCGCGGCCGAGGGCATGTACCAAGGTGGCGCAGACATCGTCTACCACGCGGCCGGCGGCTCCGGCGCTGGTGTCTTCACTGCCGCCAAGGCGGCCAAGGGTTGGGCCATCGGCGTTGACTCCGACCAGGCCAAGACGGCCGAAGAGGGCGTGCGGGATGTCATCTTGACCTCCATGCTCAAGAAGGTCGATGTCGCCGTCTATGACTACCTCGCCAAGGCGGTCAAGGGCGAAAACGCGGCTGGCAATGTCATCTATGACCTGAAGGTCGACGGCGTGGGCTACTCCACGACCGGCGACAAGATGTCGGCCGATGTCATCGCAAAGCTCGAGGACTACAAGGCCAAGATCGTCTCTGGCGAGATCAAGGTGCCCGACACCAAGTGAGTTCCGGACCAATCCCCGGCTGGTCGTTGATCAGCCGGGGATTGGTGCGTTACGGGGCGGTGACGACTTGATCGTGCCTACTGTGCCCAGCACCATCAGCAGGGTAGGTTTCATCCGTCGCCGCGGCTGAAGATTTTTTCGCCAGCGTCAGGTCTGCCGGATCAACGGGACGAGGAGGTCCGCCATCACCGCAACAACTGCCCCGCGCGCCGGCGCCGGCACAATGGCCGTCGAGGTCGAAGGCATCACAAAACGCTTTCCTGGGGTGGTGGCCAACAAGGACATCACCTTCGCGGTGCGCCGCGGCACCGTACATGCCCTGTGCGGTGAAAATGGCGCCGGCAAATCGACCCTGATGAAAATCCTCTATGGCGTGCAACGCCAGGACGAGGGCACGATCAAAGTCGACGGCCAAGAGGTCAATCTCCACAGTCCCTCCGATGCGATCAAGGTCGGCATCGGCATGGTTTTCCAGCACTTCATGCTGGCGGACAATCTGACCGTTCTGGAAAATGTCGTTCTGGGCGCGGAGAAATTGCACGGCATTGGCTCTGGCGCCAAGAATGAGATCAAGCGGATCTCCCAAGAGTTTGGCCTCGGCATCAACCCCGATGCGATGGTGGCCGACCTTGGTGTGGGTGCCCGCCAGCGCGTGGAGATCCTCAAGGTTCTCTATCGCGGGGCGAAGATTCTCATCCTCGACGAGCCGACTGCCGTGCTCGTCCCCCAGGAAGTGGATGAGCTCTTCGACAACTTGCGCGAGTTGAAGGCCGAGGGCCTGACCGTCATTTTCATCTCGCACAAACTCGACGAGGTTCTCTCGGTCGCCGACGACATCACGGTCATCCGGCGCGGCACCACCGTCGCCTCCGTCGACCCCAAGGATGTCAACGCGCGGCAGTTGGCCGAGCTGATGGTCGGCTCGGAACTCCCGACGCCCGAGACCTCCGAGTCCACCGTCACCGATCAGGTCGTGTTGAGCCTGCGGGACATCACGATGGCCGGCACCGAGGGTCGCGATCTGCTGCACGACATCGACCTCGACATCCACGCTGGCGAGATCGTCGGCATTGCCGGCGTCGAGGGCAATGGCCAGGCCGAGTTGGTCGAGGTCATCATGGGGATGCGGGAGCCGAGCGCCGGCACCGTGATGCTCGAAGACACCGATATCTCCGACTGGGAAGTCCGCGAGATCCGGGAGGCGGGCATCGGTTATATCCCCGAAGACCGGCACCGGCATGGCCTGCTGCTCGATGCGCCGCTGTGGGAGAACCGCATCCTGGGTCACCAAACCGAGCGCCCGAATGTCAAAGGCCAACTCATTGACGCGAAGTCGGCCAAGGCCGACACCGAGCGCATCGTCAAGGAGTATGACGTGCGCACCCCCTCGATCTTCGTGACAGCGGCTTCGCTGTCCGGCGGCAACCAGCAGAAGCTGATCGTCGGTCGCGAGATGACCCACGCCAAGAAGGTGTTGATCGCTTCTCACCCCACCCGTGGTGTGGATGTCGGCGCGCAGGCGGCCATTTGGGACCTGATGCGCCAGGCCCGCCACGACGGCTTGGGCGTGCTGCTGATCAGCGCCGACCTTGAGGAACTGATCGGGCTGTCCGACACGATCCGGGTGATCCTGCGCGGCAAGCTGACGGGCACCTTTGATCCGGACACCGTCACCAGCCAGGATCTCGGCGCGGCGATGACCGGTGCGGATACGCCGCACGACGACATACCCCACCCCACCGACCCCCAGGACGTGCGATGAGCAACCCCCTCGTGCGCAAGCTGATGCTCTCGCTCGGTGCGCCCATCCTGGCCCTTTTCGTCGCCTTCGCGCTGACCTCGTTGGTGCTCATGGCGCTCGGTGACCCGGTGCGCGATGTGTGGATCACGATGCTCAGCACGCCCAAGCCGCGCATGATCACCAATGTCGTCAATGGCGCGATCGTGCTCTATTTGTCGGCGATCGCCGTGGCGGTCGGCTTCAAGATGAATCTGTTCAATATTGGTGTCGATGGGCAGTACCGCGTCGGGTCGTTCGCGGCCGCAGTCTTCGCCGGTCAGGCCTGGCTGCCCGGCATTCTGAACATCCTCGTCGCGATCATCGTCGCGATGGTGGCGGGCGGGCTCTGGGCCAGCATCGCGGCATACCTGAAGGTGCAGCGCGGCGTCTCCGAGGTCATCTCGACGATCATGCTCAACGCCATCGCCACCGGTTTGGTGTCATGGCTATTGCTCAAGGTCGCGGTGCGCACGGCTGGCTCAAACGCCATTGGCACCAAGGTGATCCCGGAGTCCTCGCAGTTGGAGGGCTGGAAGCTGATCCCCGGCGCGAGCAATCGGGTCTATAGCCTGCTGATTCTCGCGGTCATCGTGGGCTTCCTGTACTGGTTCGTCCTGAGCAAGACGCGCTTCGGCTTCGACCTGCGCGCGACGGGCAGCTCGGAGACGGCCGCTGTCGCGAGCGGCGTCAAGGTCAAGCGGATGGTCATGACCTCGATGATCCTCTCGGGCGCCCTCGCGGGCCTGGTCGGGATGCCATTGCTCTTCGGCCAGGACCACTCCTATGGCACGACCTTCCAGGCGGGGCTCGGCTTCGCCGGCATCGGCATCGCGCTACTTGGGCGCAACCATCCGGTCGGCATCGCGTTCGCCGCGCTCTTGTGGAGCTATCTCGACACGCAGGCCAATGGCCTGCAGATCCGGGCTGGGGTCGCCCCCGAACTCGTCTACATCATCCAGGGCATCATCTTGTTCGCCGTCGTCATCGCCTATGAGGGCACTCGGCGCCTCGATATCCGCCTCGAACAGCAGCGGGTGGCCCGGGAGTTGGCCGCCCAGCGAACTGCCCGCCAGACGGAAGGAGCGGTCGCGTGAGCACGGCTACCTCGACCCGACGCGCCGACGTGCAGACGCCCCGCGGTGGCCTCCTGGCCAATGTGTATGCCCGCTGGGGCCTGATCCTGCTCGGCGGCGTGGTCATCCTCTCGCTGCTGCGCGTCGTGACCGGCGCTAATGACATCGACTCCTCTGGCGCCATCGCGGCGGCCTTCGGTCTCGCCGTGCCGATCGCGCTCGCCGGTCTCGGCGGTCTGTGGTCGGAGCGGGCCGGCATCGTCAACATTGGCCTCGAAGGCATGATGATTCTCGGCACCTGGTCCTCGGCCTTTTGCGCCTACCACTGGGGTCCCTGGGTCGGCATCGTCGGCGGGGCGCTCGGTGGCCTGGTCGGCGGCCTGATCCACGCGATCGCGACCGTCTATTTCGGCGTCGACCACATCGTCTCCGGTGTGGCGCTGAACATCATCGGTCTTGGCGTGGCGAAATATCTCGCCTCGCGGTTCTTCAGTGACCTGCCTGGTGGCGGACCGACGCAGAGCCCGCCGCTGCCGCAGCCACCATCGCTGTCGCTGCCGGGAATCGGGGATCCGCTGCTCAGTCTGGAACGCCAGCACATCTTCTTTGTTTCCGATCTCGCGGGCATCATCCGAGGCTTGACCGTCAATGTCTCGGTGCTGACGCTGATGACGCTCGGGCTCTTCATCGCGAGTTGGTGGATTCTGTGGAAGACCGCCTTCGGTCTGCGCCTACGCTCCGTCGGTGAATCGCCGGCCGCAGCCGAATCGCTGGGCGTCAACGTCTACCGTTACAAGTTCATCGGCGTGCTCGTCTCCGGTGGCTTGGCCGGTCTGGGTGGCGCCTTCTTGACCCTCGTCGCCTCGAACCTCTTCCGCGATGGCCAGACGGGTGGCCGCGGGTATATCGGTTTGGCTGCCATGATCTTCGGCAACTGGCGTCCCGGTGGACTCTTGGCCGGCTCCGCACTCTTCGGGTATACCGACGCCATCCGCCTGCGCGGCGGCGGCGGGGTGCACGCGATCCTGCTGCTCGTGGCCGTTCTGCTGCTGCTCGTCGGCTTGTGGCAGTTGCGCAAGGGCCGCACGCTGCCGGGTGCCGCCTCGCTGGTGCTCTCGGGCCTGGTTGCCTGGTGGTACTTCGCGACCGACACCGTGCCGGGCGAACTCGCGGGCACCCTGCCCTATATGACCACCTTGCTGGTCCTGGCCTTCGCGTCGCAGCGACTGCGGATGCCCGCGGCTGATGGTCAGATCTATCGCAAGGGTGGCCATTAGCGTGTCTGACGCACTGCCCGCAGCCCTCGGGGTGTCGTGGGAGCAGTTGCGCGAGGCCGCTGTTGCGGCGGCGGCCCGCGCCTACTGCCCATACTCCAACTTCCCCGTGGGCGTCGCTGGGGTGACCACCGATGGTCGGGTCTATGCCGGGTGCAATGTCGAGAATGCGGCCTACGGTGTGGCGCTGTGCGCCGAATGCGGGATGGTCTCAGCCCTGCATATGGACGGTGGCGGGCGGTTCGCGGCGGTCTTCTGCGTGGGGCGGGACGGCCAGGCGCTCATGCCCTGCGGCCGGTGCCGCCAACTGCTGTGGGAGAACGGTGGCCCCTCGTGCCTGCTGATGACGCCCGAGGGCGTTCGCACGATGCGGGAGATGCTTCCGCAGGCCTTCGGCCCCGAAGAACTCGAGCGCCTCGCGCAGCGCTGAGGTCGGGCGGGTTCCGTGGCGACCTCAGATTGCCCGTTCCGTGAACCAAGGTATCTACTTCGGCCCGGTCGGCTTCACGGTGGCCGATCGTGCGCGTCCCGCGTGACCTACTGGTCAAGGGCTGGCAGGATGCGCGCATGAGTGAAGCCTTCGATGCCGTCGACGTCATCATTGCCAAGCGTGACAAGCGCGAGCTGTCCGACGAGCAGATCCGGTGGGTGATCGATGCCTACACCCGCGGTGTCGTGGCGGAGGAGCAGATGTCGGCGCTCAATATGGCCGTCCTGCTCAACGGGATGACCCGCCGCGAGATCGCGACGTGGACCGACGCCATGATCAAGTCCGGCGAGCGCATGGACTTCTCCTCGCTGAAGAATCCCACCGCCGACAAGCACTCGACCGGGGGAGTGGGCGACAAGATCACGCTGCCGCTCGCGCCCCTCGTTGCGGTCTTCGGAGTGGCGGTGCCGCAGCTGTCCGGCCGCGGGCTTGGACATACGGGCGGCACCCTCGACAAGCTGGAGTCGATCCCCGGATGGCAGGCCGGGATGTCCAATGAGGCGATGCTGGCGCAACTCGATGATGTGGGCGCGGTCATCTGCGCGGCCGGCTCGGGCCTGGCCCCCGCGGACAAGAAGCTGTATGCGCTGCGCGATGTCACCGGCACTGTCGAGGCCATCCCGTTAATCGCCTCCTCCATCATGTCCAAGAAGATCGCCGAAGGCACCGGCGCGCTCGTGCTCGACGTCAAGGTCGGCTCGGGCGCGTTCATGAAGAACATCGAGGACGCCCGCGAACTGGCCCGCACCATGGTCGACCTCGGCACCGACGCCGGTGTGAAAACCGTTGCCCTGCTGACGGATATGTCCACGCCATTGGGTTACACCGCAGGCAATGCCATCGAGGTGCGCGAGTCCGTGGACGTGCTCTCCGGTGGTGGCCCGGCCGATGTCGTTGAGCTGACGGTGCGCCTGGCGGAGGAGATGTTGGAGGCCGCCGGCAAGGGGGGCCAGGACGTGCGCGCCGCGCTCCAGGACGGCCGCGCCCTCGATGCCTGGAAGCGGATGATCCGGGCACAAGGCGGCGATCCGGACGCGCCCATGCCGGTCGCCAAGCACAACGAGCAGATCCTCGCCGAGCGCGACGGCTTCGTCACCGCCATGGATGCGTATGCCGTGGGCGTCGCCGCCTGGCGCCTCGGGGCTGGCCGCGCCCGCAAGGAGGACCCGGTGCAGGCCGGGGCCGGCATCGAAATGCACCTCAAGCCTGGCGATCCGGTGCGCAAGGGCGAGTCCATCCTCACCCTCTACACCGACACCCCCGAGCGCTTCGAGCGGGCCAAGGAGGCGCTGGCGGGCGGCATACACATCGGCGACGCCGCCCCCGACCCCACCCCCGTCATCCTCGACCGCATCTCCTAGCGAGAGCGCGAGTCGCCTCCCGTTTCTCTCCGGATGCCGCAAGTCTGCGCTTGACCCCTGCTTTAAAGCGGGGTGAAGTGCACACTTGTGGCATCCGGAGAGAAATGAGCGAACTCGCCGGGGCCGGTCGGCGGCGGGGACCGGTGGGCGTCGTTGGCGGGGGAGGCGGAGCGCCTACGCTGTGCAGCGTGAGTGACATCGCCGTCAGCCCGGATATCGCCGCGGCACCCAAGGCCCTCCTGCACGACCACCTCGACGGTGGCGTGCGGCCGCAGACGATCGTCGAGATCAGCGATGAGATCGGCTACACCGACCTGCCGCGCACGGACGCGACCTCGCTGGACCAGTGGTTCCGGGAGAGCGCGGATTCGGGCTCGCTCGTGCGCTATCTGGAGACTTTCGAGCACACCGTCGCGGTCATGCAGACGACCGCTGGTCTGCACCGGGTGGCCAAGGAGTGCGCCCTCGACCTCGCCGCAGACGGGGTGGTGTATGCCGAATCGCGTTACGCCCCAGAACAACACGTAGCCGGTGGGTTGGCGATGGAGGAGGTCGTCGAGGCGGTCAACGCGGGCTTCCGGGAGGGCGAGGCGGAGGCGGCCGCAGCGGGCCGGCCCATCCACATGCGCGCGCTGCTGACGGCGATGCGCCATGCGGCCCGCTCCCGCGAAATCGCCGAACTCGCCGTTCGCTATCGCGACGACGGGGTCGTCGGCTTCGATATCGCCGGCGCCGAGGCCGGCTACCCGCCCACCCGGCACCTCGACGCCTTCGAATACCTGCAGCGCGAGAATGCCCACTTCACCATCCACGCCGGCGAGGCCTTCGGGCTGCCGAGCATTTGGGAGGCGATCCAGTGGTGCGGCGCCGACCGTCTCGGCCACGGAGTGCGGATCGTCGA
Organism: Actinomycetota bacterium; assembly: GCA_020160805.1. Classification (GTDB taxonomy): domain Bacteria; phylum Actinomycetota; class Actinomycetes; order Actinomycetales; family Dermatophilaceae; genus Nostocoides_A; species Nostocoides_A veronense. The sequence continues at coordinate 40,852 of JAIUPO010000021.1, forward strand.
CGATATCGACACGGCCAGCGAGCAGCCCGCGCTCGGGCGGCTGTCCGCATACGTCCGGGACGCGCGCATCCCGCTGGAGATGTGCCCCAGCAGCAACCTGCAGACCGGCGCGGCGGCCTCATATGCCGACCACCCCATCACCTTGCTGAAGAATCTCCGCTTCCGCGTCACTGTCAACACCGACAACCGCCTCATGAGCGGCACCACCCTCGGGCGCGAGATGCAGCATCTGGTGGACGAGGCCGGCTGGACGCTCTCGGACATCCGGTGGGCGACGATCAATGCGCTCAAGTCCGCCTTCATCCCGTATGACGAGCGGCTCGCCCTCATCGAGAAGGTCGTCAAGCCGGGGTATGCCGCCCTGGGCGTCCCTGCCTACTCCGTCTGATCCGCGCGCCGGGATCTCACCCCGGCCCGTTAACCTCGTCGCTCCCACCGGGTCCACGTTCACGTCCTTACGCCCTACCAACCGCCGGCTGATCGCCGACCGCCGGACCTAACGCTCGACCTACCGCCTGGTATGCGCCCTGATCACGGCGCATACCAGGCGGTAGGTCAGGAGTTAGCCCGTGGCGGATGGACCGGCGCCCCCGCACGCCTGAACACCTTCGCGGTCAACCTCGCGATCCCCGGGCCGGGCAATACCGCCAAGGTGCACTTCACGCGCTGAGCGCCACCCTCAGGGCGGCCGGCTCGCACCCCTCCGGGCGCAGCCGGCCCGGGCCAACCTCAGGGCATCGGCCTCGGGCCCGGATAGGGCTGGATGCCCGATGGCCCCGGCGCGCCATACGGGTATGACGACCCCGGGCCGACCGGCCGGTCCTGCGGCGGCCCGCCCACGGCCGGTGCCTGCTCGCGGCGTCGGGCGTCGATATACATCAGCGTCACGTACGTGAAGCTGTAGACCTGGAAGACGACATTCAGCACGGCCGACAAGATGGCGGCGACGGCCGCGCCGACGCCCCACGCCGCGCGGGCCGACGCATCGCCGCTGGTGGAATCGGCGAGTTCGAGCGGCGCGGTCAGCGCGCTGAGAAGCATCAGCACCGGCACGGTGAGCAGACCGAGCATGAGGATCCGGCCGAAGGTCATCCACCAGGACCCCTTCGTCAGGGCGAGGGACCGGCCAATCGATGCCACGGGGCTGGTGCGCTCGATCGCCAGGACGGGGAAGATGAAGACCAGACGCACCGTGATCCAGTAGAACGCTGGGATCAGGCCCAGGATGAAGATCACGCTCCCGACATTCCCGGCATTGCCGGCGAGATCGCTGCTTAAGAGCACCACGATGACCACGATCGCGATGATGATGGCGAGATAACTGGCGATGAAGATCAGGGCGAGCACGATCATTCGCCAGACGACCCCGGCGCCATCGCGCCATACCTGGCCCATGCTCGGACGCTCTCCGAGCGCGATGCGATAGGCGCCGACGACCAGCGCCCCCGTCATCCGCAGCAGGACATAAGCCGCCGCGAATCCGAAGACGACGACGGCAACGCCAATCAGGCCGACCAGCACGCTCGCCCGGTCGGAGGCCAGCCCACTCGCGAGGGCCAAGGAAAAGAGGACGACCCCAGGCACCGCGAGACCGATGGCGACCAGCAGTGGTAGGCCGAGGAAGATCCGCGGCGCCGCGAATACGGTGCGAAACGAGCCGCTGACGATATCCCCCACGCCCAGCAGCCGATTCGGGATCGTCGGTGCCCCGCCGGCAGGCGTGGCGCGGGGCGCGCTCGTGTCGTGCGGATGGCTGGTCATGAAGCCGATATCCCCCTCGTGCCAAGCGGTGGACCCTCCACCGCGCTGCATCGTATGCAGTCCGCGCCCCCAGCTTGGCCTTTGCGGCTCGTCAGGTGCGCAATGCCGCCTCGACCTCGGGAGCCGTGGCCGGGCGGGCACCGCGCTTCGACGCGCGGGCCACGACCTGCGGTTCCGCCCGCATCAACTCCAGTCCGCGGCGGACCAGAACGCGCGGCGGTTTGCGATGCTCTTTCAGATCCCGCGCCAACCGGCGCACGAAGGTCAAGGCCGGACGATTGCGGACGCACCACGCGCTGTGCAGCACGCCGGCCTCGCGCAGCGGCGCGACGAGTTCGGCCGCGAAGATGCCCTCGGCGAGCACGAGATGCTCGGTCGGCAGGGTGGCGGTCGTCCAGGAGACTCGCCGGGAGACCGAGATGTCATAGACCGGCACCTCACACCGGCCCTCGTCGATCAGGGCGGTCAGGGCCGCGACCGCGCCCTCGCCGTCCCAGCTACGCGGGTCATCCCAGTCGGCGATGCCTAGGCTAGGGTGCATCGGCAGGCTCGGGTCGTCGACATCCTTGTAGAAGTCGTCGAGGTTGACGATGGGCCAGCCGTGGGCGGCGCGCAACCGGTCGGCGAGGCGCGACTTGCCGGCCCCGGACGGACCGGCGAGCAGCACGACCCGGGCCCGGGTGTCCTTCTGCGTCACCACGGCGGCGTTGCGAGGGCGAACACGTCGTGGAAGCCCTAGCGGCCCTTGGGGTGCCAGACGGTCTTGGTCTCGAGATAGGACTCGATCCGCCCCAGGTCGGGGGTCTGGGTCCAGTCCTCTTCGATGGCCGTGAGCCCGTCGAGCGCAGGCCGGCGCACCCGCTTCACGTTGTCCGCGGCCGCGCTCTCCAAGTCGCCCCAGGAGATCTCGGTGCCCGCCACGCCGGTCAGGTCGATCGCGTTGACATCGCGGTGCGAGGCCAGCCACGGCGCCGCCTCGGCCGGGTCGCCGGTGATGAGGTTGATGACGCCGCCGGGCACATCGGAGGTCGCGAGTGCCTCGGCGAGCGTGATCGCCGGGATGGGGCGATCCCGGCTCGTGAGCACCACGGCGGTGTTGCCGGACACGACGATCGGGGCGACCACGCTGACCAGCCCGAGCAGCGAACTGCCTTGCGGCGCAAGAGCAGCCACGACTCCGGTCGGGTCCGGAGCGGAGATATTGAAGTACGGCCCGGCCACCGGGTTGAGCCCGCCGAGGACCTGCGCGAACTTGTCGGACCACCCGGCATACCAGACCCACCGGTCGATCGCGGCGTCCACCGAGGCCGCGGCGCGGGCCGGGGTCAGGCCCTCGGCGGCGCGGACTTCCTCGACGAATTGCGCCTTGCGCGACTCCATGACCTCGGCGACCCGATAGAGCACCTGGCCCCGGTTGTATGCCGTGGCCCCGGCCCAGCCCGGCTGCGCCTTGCGCGCCGCGACCACCGCGTCGCGGGCGTCCTTGCGCGAGCCCTTGGCGGCATTGGCGAGGAAGCGGCCCTTGGCGTCGCTCACGTCATACGAGCGCCCGGACTCGCTGCGGGGGAAGGCCCCGCCGATATAGAGCTTGTAGGTCTTCTTGACCTCGACCCGGCTCACGCGCTCTCTCCCGTCACGACATACGCGGCGAGGCCGTGGCGCCCGCCCTCTCGGCCATAGCCCGACTCCTTGTAGCCGCCGAAGGGGCTGGCCGGGTCGAAGCGGTTGAAGGTATTGGCCCACACCACGCCGGCGCGCAGCTGGTCGGCCATCCACAGGATGCGCGAGCCCTTGTCGGTCCAGATGCCCGCCGACAGGCCGTATGGCGTGTTGTTGGCCTTCGCGACCGCTTCCTGCGGCGTGCGGAAGGTGAGCATCGAGACCACCGGCCCGAAAATCTCCTCCTGGGCGATCCGGTGCGTCTGGCTGACGCCGGTGAAAACCGTTGGGCGGAACCAGAATCCCTTGTCCGGCAACGGACATCCGGTATCCCACCGCTGGGCACCCTCGGCCTCGCCGGCGGCGACGAGTTCGGTGATCCGAGTCAGTTGGCCCCGGCTGTTGATCGCGCCGACATCGGTGTTCTTATCCAGCGGGTCGCCGACGCGCAGGGTCTGAAGGCGGCGCTTGAGGCGGGCCTCGACCTCGTCGGCGATCGACTCCTGGACCAGCAACCGCGACCCGGCGCAGCAGACATGGCCCTGGTTGAAGAAGATGCCATTGATGATGCCTTCGACGGCCTGGTCGATCGGGGCGTCATCGAAAATGATGTTTGCGGCCTTGCCGCCGAGTTCCAGCGTCGCCTTCTTGCGGGTCCCGGCGATCGCGCGGGCGATGGCCTTCCCGACGCCGGTCGAGCCGGTGAACGCGATCTTGTCGATGCCGGGGTGATCGACGATCGCCTGGCCGGTCGTGCCTGCCCCGGTGACGATATTGACCACGCCGGGCGGCAGCTCGGCCTGCTGGCAAACCTCCGCGAAGAGCAGGGCCGTCAGCGGCGTCGTCTCGGCCGGCTTCAGGACGACGGTATTGCCGGTGGCGAGCGCCGGGGCGATCTTCCACGCGAGCATGAGCATCGGGAAGTTCCACGGAATCACTTGTCCCACAACGCCATGCGGGCGCGGGTTGGGCCCGAGGGCGGCATACTCCAGCTTGTCGGCCCAGCCGGCGTGATAGAAGAAATGCGCCGCCGCGACCGGGACATCGACGTCGCGGCTTTCCTTGATCGGCTTGCCATTGTCGAGGGTTTCCAGGACCGCGAACTCCCGCGCGCGCTCCTGCAGGATGCGGGCGATGCGATAGAGGTACTTGCCGCGGTCGGCGCCGCTCATTCGGGACCAGACCCGGGTGTATGCCGCCCGCGCGGCCTTGACCGCGAGGTCGACATCCGCGGCGCTCGCCTCCGAGATCTCGGCGAGCACCTCCTCGGTGGCAGGGGAGATCGTCTTGAACGATTCGCCGGTGCCATCGACGAATTCGCCATTGATGAACAGGCCGTATGACGGGCGTAGGTTGACGACGGCGCGGGACTCTGGTGCGGGGGCGTACTCGAAAATGCTCATCGGTGTCGTCTTCTCGTCAGTAGAGGCTCGGGGCGTCGTCGGTGATGTAGTCAGCTCCGGAGTAATAGCCGAGAGTCATCCGTTGCCGTTGCAGGAGTAGGTCGTTCAGCAGGCTCGAGGCGCCGAAGCGGAACCAGGTGTTGTCCAGCCAAGGGTCGCCAGCGACCTCGCTGACGGCGACGAGGAATTTGATGGCGTCCTTGCTCGTGCGTATGCCGCCCGCCGGCTTCACGCCGATCATCTCGCCGGTCAGCTCCAGCCAGTCGCGGACGGCTTCGAGCATGATCACGGTGACGGGCAGGGTCGCGGCGGGGGAGACCTTGCCGGTGCTCGTCTTGATGAAGTCGCCACCGGCGAGCATCGAGAGCCACGAGGCGCGGCGCACATTGTCATAGGTGACCAGTTCGCCGGTCTCCATGATGACCTTCAACCGGGCCTCGCCGCAGGCCGCCTTGATGTCGGCGATCTGGTGGAAGACCGTGAGGTAGTCGCCGGCGAGGAAGGCGCCCCGGTCGATGACCATGTCGATCTCGTCCGCGCCGGCCGCGACGGCCTCGCGGGTGTCGGCGAGCTTGACCGCCATGCTGGCCCGGCCGCTGGGGAAGGCCGTCGCGACGGCGGCGATTTTCACGCCGCTGCCGTCGCCGAGCGCCTCCTTGGCCACGGCGACCATGTCGCCATAGACGCAAACCGCGGCCGTGCGCGGGGTGCTCAGGTCGCTCGCGTCGGGCGTCAGCGCCTTGGCGCACAGGCCGCGCACCTTGCCCGGCGTGTCCGCGCCTTCCAGGGTGGTCAGGTCGATCATCGAGATCGCGAGATCGATCGCCCACTTCTTGGAGTCGTTCTTGATCGAGCGCGTGCCGAGCGCTGCGGCCCGGCCGTTGCAGCCGACCTCGTCGACGCCCGGCAGGCCGTGCAACCAGGCCGTCAGGGCGGAATTGGTCAGGCGACTGACGCCCAGCAACTCACGTGCTCGGGCGGTGGCGTCGACGGCGATGTCTGGCGCAGCGGAGCTCACCGCTGGAGTCTAGCCGGGCGGGCGGCATACCCACCGGCACGCGGGCGGGGTGCCGCAAGAACACCAAATCGCCGCGAGAACACCTGATCCGCGCATTGACACCCGCTGCACGGGGTGTCAATGCACGGATCGGGTGTCCTCGCGCGGATGAGGTGTCTATGCCGGGACGTACAAGCCCCGCACCTTGCGCATCCGGCCCAGCAGGCCTGCCGGGAAGCGGCCGGCGATCGAGCGTGCGAGCGCGTCGGGGTTGCGCAGGTCTGGGGCGCCGCGATGCCGGACATCGACGCCCTGTTGCACGAGCGCTCGGTCGCGCCGACTCTCCCGATTGAGCAGGACCGAACCGTCGTGGTCGGCGCGGTGCGCGTACTTGCCGATGCCGTCATATTCCTCAGCCAGCACTCGCAGGTCCGATGGGTCACCCGAGAGTTGGCTCAGCCGCCAGGCCAGGTCGGGGAAGTACGAGCCGGCGGGCGTGACGATCTCAAGCTGGCAGATGGGTTTGGGCAGTCCAAAGGCCAGCACGATCCACCGCAGCACCGATTCGCCGAAGGACTCGCTGAAGCCCGTGGCTGCGTGCAGGATGGCGGACGCCTGGAGGGTGCCTTTCGCGCCGGTCCAGCGAGCCAGGAGTTGGAGCAGACGCGCCCGCACCTCGGCTTCGCGCCGCTCAGACTCCTCGCGATCGAACCGGTTCATCGCCGCCAGCATGCGCAGTCCCGCGTCGGCGATGGCCAGCGCAATTCGAGGATGGGTATTCCGGGTGCAGTCGACGATCGTTCGCCACAGATTGGTCGTCGGCAGGCCGGCGATCTCCACGATCTCCTCCGGGCCGCAGCTGTCCAGGTGCCGTCGGACCCCTTCGCCCGTCATCCGACCTTGCCTCGTGGACACCAGGACATGGGCATAGCCATCCCAGGAGCCGACGGGCAGGCCATGCAAGAGAGCGGCGGTCGTGTGGCTGAAGACCACATCGGTGCGCATCGTCCCCGCCACGGCGGCGGCCATCGCCAGGGCCTGCTGGCGCTCGCGATCCCAGGTGGTCGCGCCGTCCGGTGCCGGGCCGAACGCGCCCGGGCGGATGCGTTCGACCTCGCCCGCGCGACGACCGGCGGCGATGCACGGCCAGCCGAGGTCGCGGGTGAAACGGATGTCCGGTAGGTGGTGCTCGCCCCTGTCCATGGGCTGAGGTTTGCAGCCGGACGCACGATCGACAACGGCGACGAGCCGGCCTGTGGATAACCATCGATGCCGCCATCGACACCCGATCCGCGCGAGAACACCCGATCCGTGCATTGACACCCTGTGCACCGGGTGTCAATGCACGGATCGAGTGTCGATTCGCCGGGCTCAGGGGCTCCGGTGGGCCACTGGTCAGCGGGCGGTGGCGCGCTCCATGCCGGTGCGTATGCCGTGCAGCCGGTCAGCGGCGCGGGTGCGGGCGGGGGGCAGGTCGACGGCATCGGCGACCGGCTCGATCACCTCGAGATAGATCTTCAGCTTGGGCTCGGTGCCGGACGGGCGCACGATGATGCGGGAGTCGTCGGCGAGGTAGTAGCGCAGACCCTCGGTCGGCAGCAGGCCGGCCACACCCTGCGCCAGATCGTCGATCCGCGCGACCGCCACCCCCGCGACCTCGCTCGGCGGCTCGGCCCGCAGGCGAGCCATCAACTCATCGATCCGGGCCAGGTCGGTGACGCGGATGGAGAAAGCATCGGTCGCATACACGCCGTGCGTGACCGCGAGTTCGTCCAGCACCGACTGGAGGTCGCTGCCCCGGGCCTTGCGGGTGGCGGCGAGTTCGCTCAGCAGCAGGGCGGCGGACACGCCGTCCTTGTCGCGCACGTGCGCGGAGTCCACGCAATAGCCAAGCGCCTCCTCATAGCCGAACGCGAGGTCGGGGACGCGGCCGATCCATTTGAAGCCGGTCAGTGTCTCCTCGTGCGCAACGCCAGCAGCCGTGGCCATGGCACCGAGCAAGCGGGAGCTGACGATGGAGTTGGCGAACGGCCGCCCGGCCGGGACGCCGCGCGCGAGAATGTGCGCGCCAAGCAGGGCGCCGACCTCGTCGCCGCGCAGCATCCGCCAGCCACCCGGCCCAGCGATGGCCGCGGCGCACCGGTCGGCGTCGGGGTCGTTGGCGATGACCAAATCCGGGCCGGTCTGCTCGGCCAGGTCCAGCGCGAGGTCCATCGCACCCGGCTCCTCGGGATTGGGAAAGGTGACGGTCGGGAAGTTCGGGTCCGGATCGGCCTGTGCGGCAACGGAAATCGGTTCGTCGAAGCCTGCTGCAGCGAAGGCTCGACGGATCGTCTCGGTGCCCACGCCGTGCATCGCCGTGTGCACGACGACCAGGTCACGAGGTGTGTCGTCGGCCACGACGGTCGTCGCGTCCCGGACGTATGCGTCGAGCACGTCGTCGCCCAGGATCTCCCACCCGGAGGCCGCACGGGGCACGCCGTCGACGCTGTTCACCGCGTCGATCTGCGCGGCGATGTGCGCATCCACCGGCGGGACGATCTGGGAGCCGTCGCCGACATAGACCTTGTAGCCGTTGTCCTGCGGCGGGTTGTGACTCGCCGTCACCATCACTCCCGCGTCCGCCCCGAGGTGGCGAATGGCGTATGCCAGCACGGGCGTCGGCAGCGGCCGCGGCAGGATCGCGGCCCGGCCGCCGGCGCCGAGGACGACCGCGGCGGTGTCGCGGGCGAAGACATCGGAGTTGAAGCGGGCGTCATAGCCGATGACGACGAAGGGCTGCTCGGTCAGGGTTTTTAGGTATGCCGTCAGCCCGGCCGCCGCCCGGATCACCACGGCGCGGTTCATCCGGTTCGGCCCGGCGCCGAGGGCGCCGCGCAGGCCGGCGGTGCCGAACTCCAGCATTCCGGCAAACCGGTCCGCCAGATCGGACAGCGCGACGTGATCTCCGCCCTCCGCGGCGGCGATCACCGTCTCCAACTCGGCGCGGGTCGCGGCATCGGGATCATCGCCCGCCCACGCGCGAGCGGCGGCCAGCAGATCCTCGGGGGCGGACGGCATACGAACTCCTCGGTCCGGCGACGATGCAGGTGCGCCGCACTGTAGCCGTATGCGGAGCGGCGGACGGGAGAGGCCCCAGGTCGAGGCCCCGGAGATCAGATCTTGGTGACGATTTCGGCGAGCAGGGTGCCGCAGCGGGCGGCGGCGGCCTGGCCGGCCTCGACGACCTCGGCGTGCGAGAGCGGCACGGGTGAGATGCCGGCGGCCGGGTTGGTCACGAGCGAGATTCCGAGGACTTCCAGGCCTGCCTGGCGCGCGGCGATGGCCTCCAAGGTGGTTGACATGCCGACGAGGTCGCCCCCGAGGACACCGGCCATCTTCACCTCGGCCGGCGTTTCATAGTGCGGCCCGCGGAACTGGACGTACACGCCCTCGGGCAGGTCAGCGTCGACCTCGCGGGCGATGGCGCGCAGCCGGGGGGAGTAGAGGTCGGTGAGGTCGACGAAGTTCGCGCCTTCAATGGGGGAGGCGGCGGTGAGGTTGATGTGGTCGCTGATGAGCACTGCGGTGCCCGGTGCCCACTCCGGCCGCAGGCCCCCGCAGCCATTGGTCAGGACGATCGCCCGGCATCCCGCGGCCGCGGCAGTGCGGACCGCGTGGACGACAGCGCGCACCCCGCGGCCCTCGTAGAAATGCGTCCGGGTGCCGAAAACCAGTGCGCGGCCGCCAGTTTCACCGATCGCGACCGACCGCATCGTGCCCGAGTGGCCGACGACAGCGGCCTTGGCGAAACCCGGAACGTCGGTGTTGTCGATCGTCGCGAGGGTGGTGCCGATCCGGTCGGCCGTCTCGCCCCAACCGGAGCCGAGGACGAGCGCGATGTCGTGGGTCGGCGCCCCGGACTTCTCGGCGATCACGGCGGCAGCCTGCGCGGCCACCTCGAAGGGGTCGGCGCCCGCGGCGTCCAGCGGGTTCACGGCAACGATGTCGGTCACCGACGTAGGGTAGCCGGGCGCGGCGCGTGCGCCCACCTCCGGCTTGCTGGACGATGGAGCCGACGATGCGCAGCAGGCCATAGGTGAAGGGTGAAGACCACATGAACGGGCGCAGTCACGTCGTGATCGTCGGGGGCGGACCCGGCGGGTATGAAGCCGCGCTAGTCGCCGCTCACCTCGGGGCTTCGGTGACGCTGATCGAGAAAGATGGGCTCGGCGGCGCGGCCGTGTTGACCGACTGCGTGCCGAGCAAGACGCTCATCGCGACCGCGGACTATATGTCGATGGTCGACGTGGCCGTGACGCTCGGGGTGCATCTGACCGATCACGAAGGCGATGAGTTGAGCAGCTCCCAGGCCCGGCTCACCGAGGTCAACGCCCGTGTCCTCGACCTCGCCGCGGCTCAGAGCACGGATATCGTCGGGCGCCTTCACGAGGTGGGTGTCGAGATTGTCGAAGGCCGTGCTCGACTCCTCGACTCGAGCACCGTCCGGTCCGAAAGTGATTCCGGCACAAGGGATCACGCGGCGGACGTCATACTCATCGCGACGGGGGCGACGCCGCGAGTGATGACCAGCGCCCAACCCGACGGCGAACGCATCCTGACGTGGCAACAGATCTACGCCATGGACTCCCTGCCCGAGCACCTCATCGTCGTCGGGTCCGGTGTCACGGGCGCCGAGCTCGCTCAGGCGTACCTCGGCCTGGGTGCCAAGGTCACCTTGGTGAGCAGCCGGGACCGGGTCCTCCCCGGAGAGGACGCCGATGCCGCCACCGTCATCGAGGAGGTCTTCACCAAGCGCGGTATGACGGTCTTGTCGCGCTCGCGCATGCAGGCCGTCGAGGTGGTGCGGGACGCGGCCGGGGCCGCGACCGGAGTCGCGGTGACTTTGGAGGACGGCCGCGTGGTCGAGGGCTCGCACGCCCTCTTGGCCGTCGGGTCCGTGGCCCAGACGCGGGACATGGGTCTGGAGGAGGCGGGCGTCGCGCTGCGCGAGAGCGGCCATATCGCCGTGGACCGGGTCTCCCGCACGTCCGTGCGGGGGGTGTATGCCGCGGGCGACTGCACCGGGGTGCTGCCGCTGGCCTCGGTGGCAGCCATGCAGGGCCGGATCGCGATGGCCCACGCGCTCGGCGACGCCGTGGCGCCGCTGAACCTCGATGTCGTCTCGGCCAATATCTTCACCGATCCTGAGATCGCCACAGTTGGCCTTTCGGAGAAGGATATTGCCGCCAAGGGGCTCGAGGTCGAGACCGTCATGCTGCCCCTATCGCGCAATCCGCGGGCCAAGATGCAAGGCATCACCGACGGCTTCGTCAAGCTCTTCGCCGCCCCCGGGTCCGGGACGGTGCTCGGGGGAGTCGTCGTGGCACCGCGGGCGAGCGAGCTGATCTTCCCGGTGACCCTCGCCGTCGCCAACCGGCTCAATGTCGACCAACTCGCGAGCACCTTCACGGTCTATCCGAGCCTGACCGGTTCGATCGCCGAGGCGGCGCGCCGGCTGCACGCGACCAGCTGACCTCGAGGTGTCACAGCAGCCGTCCGGCGGGACAATCACCGGCCCAGGCGGGCGGATCGCCGTGGTCGCGGCCGCGCTCCTGGACGATCTCTCGCGCCCTCGGACGCTGCTCACGGCGCAGCGCACCGAGCCGCCGCGGCTGGCCGGCGGTTGGGAGTTGCCGGGGGGCAAGGTCGACCCGGGTGAGGACCTAATGACGGCGCTGGCACGGGAGATCCGTGAGGAACTCGGCGTGGAAATCACTGTGGGACAGCATATTCCGGGACCGCTAGAGGGCTGGTGGCCACTCGGGGCGAGCTATGCGTTGGCGGTGTGGACCGCGGGGGTGAGGGACGGCATACCCCAGCCGCTGGAGGATCACGCGCAGGTGCGGTGGCTCACGCGCGCCGACCTGTGGTCGGTGGCATGGCTGGGCTCCAATGTCCCGATCATCGAGGCCATTGCGGCCACAGTGTGGAACCGGCCCGCGTCGGGTCGGCCGGCGCGGACACAATGACGCGGTCGGTGTCCTCGTCGTCGAAGGAGCGTTGAAGCGTGCCCGTCACGATCCCGAGTGCCCTCCCGGCCCGGCGCATCCTCGAAGGCGAGAACGTCTTCGTGATGACGCAGGGCCGCGCCGGGCATCAGGACATCCGGCCGCTGCACATCGCCATCGTCAATCTGATGCCGACCAAGATGGCGACCGAAACGCAATTGCTCCGACTCCTCGGCAACACCCCGCTGCAACTCGAGATCACCCTGATCCGGATGGCGAGCCACGACCCGCGCAACACCGCCCAGGCGCACATGGATGCCTTCTACACCACCTTCGACGAGGCGCGCGAGCGCAAGTTCGACGGCTTGATCGTCACCGGCGCGCCCATCGAGACGCTGCCCTTCGAGGCGGTCGACTACTGGCCGGAGTTGTGCACGGTCCTGGACTGGAGCCGCGATCACGTCTTCTCCACGATGCACGTCTGCTGGGGAGCGCAGGCCGGTCTCTATCACCACTACGGCATCGAGAAGTTTCCGTTGGCGGAGAAGATGTTCGGCGTCTTCCCGCACCGGGTTCTCGACCCGCGCAACCGGGTGCTCAGCGGATTCGATGAGATCTTCCCGGCCCCGCATTCGCGGCATACCGAAACCCGCGCAGCGGATATCGAGGCCACCGAGGGCCTGGAGTTGCTGGCGGTGAGCGAGGAGGCCGGGGTCTACCTCGCGGCGAGCACCGACGGTCGGCAGCTCTATGTCACCGGTCACCCCGAATACGAGCGCGACACCCTCAAGCTGGAGTATGACCGCGACATCTCGCGGGGCCTGGACGCCACCGTCCCGCGCCACTATTACCCCGGCGACGACCCGAGCCAGCCGCCCATGGTGACCTGGCGCAGCCACGCCTACCTGCTCTATGCCAACTGGCTGAATTACTGCGTGTATCAAGGCACGCCATACGACCTCGGCGCCATCGGCCCGCAGATCACGCCCACCGCCGACGAGGACTGACGCCGGCGACAAGGCGGCGGTTCACGGGCATACCCCTGGGCCTGAGACAATTGCTCAATGCCTCAGCAGTCCCGCAGCGACATCCGTAATGTCGCCATCGTTGCCCACGTCGACCACGGCAAGACCACTTTGGTGGACAAGATGCTCTGGCAGGCGGGTGCTTTTGGTGCGCACCAGCATGTCGACGAACGCGCGATGGACTCCGGTGACCTGGAGCGCGAGAAGGGCATCACGATCCTCGCCAAGAACACCGCCGTCCGCTATGCCGGCAAGGCCGCGGCCGATCTGGGCCACCCCGATGGCGTGACGATCAACATCATCGACACCCCCGGGCACGCTGACTTCGGTGGCGAGGTCGAGCGCGGTCTGTCGATGGTCGATGGTGTCGTGCTGCTCGTCGACGCCTCCGAGGGGCCGCTCCCGCAGACCCGTTTCGTGCTGCGCAAGGCGCTGGCCGCGCACATGCCGGTCGTCTTGTGCATCAACAAGGTCGACCGGCCGGACGCCCGCATCGGTGAGGTCGTCGACGAGGTCTACGAACTCTTCATGGACCTGATGGAGGACGGCGGCAACACCGAGGAGGTTCTCGACTTCCCGATCGTGTATGCCTCGGCCAAGGCCGGGCGAGCCTCGATGACCCGTCCCGCAGACGGCGATCTGCCGGACTCCGAGGACCTCGAGGCGCTCTTCAAGGTGATCTTCGAAACGATCCCCGCGCCGACCTATGACGACGAGGCGCCGCTGCAGGCCCATGTCACCAACCTCGACGCCTCGAACTTCCTGGGCCGCCTCGCCCTGCTGCGCGTGCACAACGGGCAGATCCGCAAGGGCCAGCAGGTGGCGTGGTGCCGCGGCGACGGCACGGTCAAGCAGGTCAAGATCACCGAACTGCTGATGACCGAAGCCCTGGAGCGCAAGCCAGTCGAGTCCGCAGGCCCGGGCGACATCATCGCCATTGCCGGCATCCCCGACATCATGATCGGCGAGACCCTGGCGGACCTGGACGACCCGCGCCCGCTGCCGCTCATCACGGTCGACGAGCCGGCCATCTCCATGACGATCGGGATCAACACCAGCCCGCTCGCGGGCCGCGTGCGCGGCGCCAAGCTGACCGCCCGCCTGGTCAAGGACCGCCTCGACCGCGAACTGATCGGCAATGTGTCCCTGCGCATCCTCGGCACCGACCGCCCCGACGCGTGGGAGGTCCAAGGCCGAGGTGAGCTCGCGCTCGCGATCCTCGTGGAGCAGATGCGGCGCGAAGGCTATGAACTGACCGTTGGCAAGCCGCAGGTCGTCACCAAGGACATCGACGGCAAGGTCCACGAGCCGATGGAGCACCTGACCATCGATGCGCCGGAGGAATTCCTCGGAACCATCACCCAGGTCCTCGCGCAGCGCAAGGGCCGGATGACCCAGATGACCAATCACGGCACCGGCTGGGTGCGGATGGAGTTCGTCGTCCCCTCCCGCGGACTGATCGGCTTCCGCACCGAATTCCTCACCGAAACCCGCGGCACCGGCATCGCCAACCACGTCTTCCACGGCTACGAGCCGTGGGCCGGCACCATCACCACCCGCACCAGCGGCTCGCTGGTGGCCGACCGGATGGGGGTCGTCACGGCATACGCCATGGTCAACCTGCAGGAGCGCGGCACCCTCTTCGTCGAGCCGACGACCGAGGTCTATGAGGGCATGATCGTCGGCGAGAACTCGCGCGCCGATGACATGGACGTCAACATCACCAAGGAAAAGAAGCTCACGAACGTCCGAGCGAGCAGCGCGGACAACTTCGAGAAGATCTTCCCGCCGCGCAAGCTGTCCTTGGAGCAGAGCCTGGAGTTCTGCCGCGAGGATGAGTGCGTCGAGGTCACCCCGGAAGCCGTGCGCATCCGCAAGGTCGAGCTGGATCAGAACCTGCGGGCTCGGTCGGCCTCGAGGGCCAAGAACTCCTGAGCCCATGCGCCTGCTGTTCGTCCACGCCCACCCCGACGACGAGTCGATCGCGACCGGTGTCGCGATCGGGGCGTATGCCGCGGCCGGGCATGATGTGCACGTCCTGACGTGCACGCTGGGCGAACAGGGCGAGGTCATTCCGGCGGGCCTGCAGCATCTCGACGCCGATCATGAGGACGCGCTCGGCCCTTATCGGCTGGGGGAGTGGCAGGCGGCGCTCGCGGCGCTCGGCGCGACCGGGCACCTGCTGTGCTTCGATGAGTCGGGGGCCACGGCATACCGCGACTCCGGCATGGCCGGCAGCCCGAGCGCGGCGCGACCGGATGCCTTCGTCAACGCCGACGCGGGCGCGGCAATTGCGTTGGCGCGCAAGGTGATCGAGCAGGTCCGGCCTGATGTCGTCATCACCTATGAGAACCAGGGGGGCTACGCCCACCCGGATCACATCCAGGCGCACCGCATCGCCTGCGCCGCCGTCGCAACCTTCGCTACCCCGCCCAGGATGTATGCCGTCCTGACCCCGCGATCGTGGGTCGCCCAGGATCGCGCGTGGCTGGCGGCGGAGGTGTCCGCGCCGGGGGTGACGATCCCGGCGGCTGACGATCCGGTGATCCCGTCGGTTGTCGACGATGCGCTCGTGCCGTATGCCGTCTCGGACAGCGAGGGTGCGCGGCGGCAGGTTGCCGCCATGCGGGCGCACGCAACGCAGATCACGGTCCACGGCGCGTGGTTCACCTTGTCCAATGACATCGCCGCCCGGTTGAGCGGGCGCGAAGGCTATGCGCCGCTCGACCCGATGACCGGGCTGCTGCGCAGCGGCGAGCCCGTCGCGGAGGCGGGCGCGCGGGGATGGCCGGTGTGACGGCATACGACGGGGAACGGCCCAGCCCGCAGTTCCGGGCCGCGATGTCTCGGCTCGCGAGCGGAGTGGTCGCGCTGACCACGCGCAGCGGCAACCACGACTACGCCATGACCGCGACGGCCATCGCTTCGGTGTCGCTGGAGCCGCCCCTGCTGCTGGTGTGCGTGGAGTCGTCCGCGCGTTTCCACGAGGCGGTTGTCGACTCGGGGGCCTTCGTCGTCTCGCTGCTGAGCCGGGAGCAACGACGGGCTGCGGAGTGGCTCGCGACGCCGGGCAGGCCGCTGATCGGCCAGTTCGACCAGATTCCGCATACCCGGAGCGAGGCGGGGATTGTTCTGCTGACGGGGTCCTTGGCTACCCTGGAGTGTCGGGTGCATGCCGTCCACGGGGCCGGAGATCACTCGATTGTCGTCGGCGAAGTGGTGCAGACCGCCCTCGCCGAACGGCCGGGCGACGCGCTCGTCCACTACCGCAGCCGTTACGGGAGCCTTTCATGAGCCAGAGCACGCCTATGCCGACTTCGACGCGTCGCCGTCGATGGCCCTGGGTCGTCGCGACGGCGGGGGTGGTTGGGCTCGCCGGCTATGGCGCCTTGGCATTGAGCGCGGGCTCCAAAACCCCGGGCGATACCGTCATCGGAGGGGTGCAGGTCGGGGGCAAGACGCACGCGCAGGCGCTCGATGCTTTGCGAAATGGCTTGCAGGACAAGGCCGCTGCCACGATTCCTGTGCGCTTCGGCGAGGAAAGCATCCAACTGGACCCCGCCGCGGCGGGCCTCGCCGTCGACTACGACAAGAGTCTCGAGGGCCTCACCGGCGCCACCTTCAATCCCGTCGCGTTGTATGACCGCCTCACCGGTTCGGTGGATCGCGAGCCCGCCCGTCTGGTTGATCAGGCGCGGCTCGCAGGGGCGATCACGGCCGCTGCCCGTGGACTGACCGACAAGCCCGTCAACGCCAAGCTGGCCTTCGTCGACGGCGCCGCGACGGTCACCCCAGGGGTCGATGGCCATGCCGCGGATGTCCCGGCGACTGGCGCGGCGATCGAGAAGGGCTGGCTGCTCACCGACACCATCAACGGGGTGCTCGCCACCACGGCGCCCGAGGTCACGACCGAGGAGGCCGAGGCGGCCAAGTCGGATGTCGCCGCGAAGGTGGTTGCCGGGCCGGTCATCGTCAAGGTGGGTGACGAGAGCTTCGAGGTCGCGGGTGATGCCATCGCGCCGTCGGTGACCTTCGTGCCCAAGGATGGCGCGCTCGCCACGGAGTATGACGAGAAGAAGCTCGTCGCGGCCGTGCGCAAGGCGGGCACGGCAGCCAAAGTGCTGCGCAAGGGCAAGGACGCGACGGTCACGTCTGCTGATGGCAGCTTCAAAGTCGTGCCGTCCGTCGATGGCCTGGATGTCGACTCGGCAGCGGTCATGAGCACCATACCGGCCGCCGTGCTGGCCGCCGACCGGACCGCCGTGGTGCCCGGCAAGGCGAGCCCGGCGAAGTTCACGACGGCCAAGGCGAAGGCCTCGCTGCCCACCGGCGTCATCTCCACCTTCACGACGAACTTCCCCTACGCCCCCGATCGCACGCACAACATCACGATCGCGGCGCGGGCGCTCAATGGCACCTATGTCGCTCCGGGAGAGACCTTTTCGCTCAACGCCCACCTCGGACAGCGGACCCCGGAGAAGGGTTATCGCGGCGCCCCGGTGATCTACGACGGCCGGTTGACCAAGGACTATGGCGGCGGCATATCGCAGGTTTCGACGACCCTCTTCAACGCCATCTTCTTCTCGGGCGCGCAGATCGATGAGTACCACCCCCACAGCTTCTACATCTCGCGCTACCCCGAAGGCCGCGAGGCGACGATCAGCTGGCCCGATGTCGACAACCGCTTCACCAACACCACCGACGGCGGCATCTTCATCACCACCCAGGTGACCGCCAACGCCATCACGGTCACCTTCCAGGGCAAGAAGACCTGGGACATCGAGGCGACCAAGGGGCCACGCGTCAACGTCACCAAGCCGGGCAAGATCACCGATGACGAGAAGGGCTGCGTCCCTCAGTCGCCGGCCGATGGCTTCGATGTGACGGTCGGGCGGATCTTCAAGCAGGGCGGCAAGGTCGTCAAAACGCAGTACCTCACGACCCACTACATCCCCGAAGACCTGGTCATCTGCACCAACCCCTAACCGGATGCCTGGGCTGGCCGGCTCACCGGTCCGAGGGTCTTGCGGCGGCTTGGGGGGTTTTCTAACCTCTGCTAGCAGACGTTAATCAACTCTGCAGACCTTGCACGTTGTGCGGATTTGACTACCTTCTGCTAGCAGAAGTTACAAGGCCCGGGCGGGGGTGCTGGACAGATTGCGGTAGGCGTGGTGGCGGCGGAAGCCGAGGGATTCGTAGAGTCTGAGGGCCGGCGCATTGTCCGCCCACACCTGCAGGTGGAGATTCGTTGCGCCGAGTTCGGTTGCGGCCGTGACCAATTCGCCCAGCATGCGCCGCGCGATGCCGTGCCGGCGGTATGCCGGGTCCACCCACATCGCGGCGATCCCGCCCCACGTGCCGCTCATGCCCAGGCGCCCGACGCCGACCACCTCGCCACCAGCGCGCGCCGTCGCGAAGCGCTGCGCGGGGGAGCCGGTCATGATCGCCCGAGCGGCGTCGCGGTCGCCGAGGCGATAGCCGTTGTATGCCGTCAGCCACTCGTCCGTCAGCTCGCCCCCGATTCCGATCTCGACCGTATGCCGTCCCCGTGCCGGCCGGCCGCGCTCCGCCGACCGGCGCAGAATCGTTGCCGGTCGTGTGGTGAGAAAGAGGGAGGGTTGTGACGCGACATACCCACGATCGAGCAGCAGCCGACCGAGCGGGTCGCGCGCCGGGTCGAACCCCTCGGGACCGGCGAGGGTGACATTCGCGGGGAGGTGACGCTCCGCATACCACTCCTCCACGGCGTCGACAACCTCCGCAAGTGGCACGCCCGGATCACCCACGGGCAGAACAGAATTGGCCCGAGCGGTGAACCCACGACCAGCACGCAACAGCCAACCGCCGAGGCGGGCGGTGTCGATGGCGGGCCAACCATCGGCGACCAGGTCGTGCAGCGCCAATGGCTCCAGATCACCCCCAGCAATCCCTCGCCGAGGGCCCGCAGGCGGGATGATCCGGGTGGCGACGATCCGATCACGGGGGATCGTCACGGTCCCGCGACGCGTCTCCAGCACGACGGCCTCCGGGTCATTGCGCACCACCGTGCCAACCGCATCGGTCAGCGGCGGTTGTCCCGGTGGCGGCGGCGGCTCGAGGCGATAACGCACGGTGGCGCGCACCGGCGAGCTCACGTGGGCAGGTGGGTGGCGAGGAACTTCAGCGTCAGGCCCCACGCGATCGTCGACGCCTCGGGGTGGTAGGTCACGAAGTCGGCATTGTCGAAGGCATGGTCGGCGCCCGGATAGGTATAGAACTCGACGTCCGGCCCAGCCACCGCGGAACGAATCCGCTCGACCGTCTCGCGGTCGATATAGGCATCCTCGTCGCCGAAGTGGTGCAGGGACGGCATGCGCACCTGCGGCGCGAGGTCAAGGAGATTCGGCAGCGCCGAGCCGTAATAGCTCACGAGCGCGTCCGGTTTCGGATCCGCTTGTGCCGCAACGGCAAAAGCGAGTCCGCCGCCGAAACAGAATCCGACATAGCCGGTCGTGTCCGTCACCTCCGGGCGACTGCCCAGCCACGCATGCGCCGCCAATCCGTCGCGCACCGCGGCATTCCAATCCAATTGCTGCAGCGCCGCGAGGCCCTCGCCCAGCATGTCCGGCCCATTCGCAATCCCAGAAATGCCGTGGCGCCAATAGAACTCAGGCGCCAGAACGACATACCCAGCGGCAGCGAGCTCGGCGGCGCGGCGCTCGACATACGGGCTGATCCCGAAGATCTCCTGGAAGAGCACGATCCCCGGTCCGCGGCCGGCGGCGGGCAGCCATTGGCGGCCCGGCATGTCGCCGAGCGCGGTGGGGATCGAGACGGCAAGGGGGGTTGCGGGCATTCCCGCAGACTACGCCGCGGCCCGAGCCGCAGACCGGTGCCCGGCCGAAGGGCGAAAGCGGCCTAATATGGGGCCTATGACGTATGTGATCGCCCAGCCCTGTGTAGACCTCAAGGACAAGGCCTGCATCGAGGAGTGTCCGGTCGACTGCATCTACGAAGGCGAGCGCAGCCTCTACATCCACCCCGACGAGTGCGTCGACTGCGGCGCCTGCGAGCCGGTGTGCCCGGTTGAGGCGATCTACTACGAAGACGATGTGCCTGAGCAGTGGGCGGATTACTACAAGGCCAATGTCGAATTCTTCGACGACCTCGGCAGCCCCGGCGGCGCCGCCAAGATGGGCATGATCCCCAAGGACCACCCGCTCATCGCGGCCCTGCCCCCGCAGGAGCACGACGAGTGAGCCTGCGCTCACTCCCCGACTTCCCCTGGGACTCGCTCGTGCCGCTCAAGGCACGGGCGAGTTCCCATGAGGGCGGCCTGATCGACCTCTCGGTCGGCACGCCCGTTGACCCGACTCCCGCGGTGGTCCAGGGGGCCTTGCGGGAGCACGCGGATGCCCCGGGCTATCCGCTCACGATCGGTATGCCGTCCGTCCGCGAGGCGGTCGTCGACTGGTTTGCGCGGCGCCGCGGTGTGCCGGACTTGGATCCGGCGGGCATCATCCCGACCATCGGGTCCAAGGAACTGGTTGCCTGGCTGCCGACCTTCCTCGGGCTCGGCCCGGGCGATCTCGTCGGCCATCCCGCCGTTGCCTATCCGACCTATGACGTGGGCGCGCGCCTCGCCGGCGCGACGCCGGTGCCCGTCACCTCGCTCACGGCACTCGGGCCGCTCACGTCCGCGACGCGGCCAAAACTGTTGTGGCTCAACAGTCCTGGCAATCCAGATGGCAAGGTGCTCGGCGTCGGGCACCTGCGCAAGGTCGTCGCCTGGGCTCGCCAGCACGGCGTCATCGTCGCCAGCGACGAGTGCTATGCGGAGCTCGACTGGCGCACCGACCGGCCCGCCGACGACCCGCCGACCACACCCTCATTGCTCGACCCGCGCGTGACCGATGGCGATGTGACGGGCCTGCTCGCGGCATACAGCATGAGCAAGCAGAGCAATCTCGCCGGCTATCGCGCGGCCTTCCTCGCCGGTGATCCGGCGCTGGTCGCGCAGATCGCGGAGGTGCGCAAGCACGCCGGAATGATGATGCCGACGCCGGTGCAGCACGCGCTCATCGCGGCACTCGGCGATGAGGCGCATGTCGCCGCACAAGTGGCGACCTATCGGGCCCGACGCGAGACCTTGCTGCCCGCCGCCCAGGCCTTCGGGCTGCGGATCGAGGGTTCCGAGGCGGGCCTATATCTGTGGGCCACCGCCGACGAAGACTGCTGGACCACGCTTGATCGCCTCGCCGACCGCGGCATTCTCGCCGCCGCCGGGTCCTTCTATGGCGCCGCGTCCACCCGCCACGTCCGCATCGCCCTCACCGCCACCGACGCCCAGATCGCCGACGCCGCGTCGCGCCTGCGGAGTTAACTCGTTTCTCTCCGGATGCCGAAAGTGTGCGCTTGCACCTGCTTTAGAGCAGGGGGTAAGCGCAAGCTTCCCGGTGCAAGGCAGGACGGCAGATCAGAGCCACTCGCCGAAGGCGAACGGGCGGCGGGTGAAGAGGTAGGTCGCCCAGTTCATTGCGGTGACGGCTCCCGACTCATCACGACGTATGCGGAGTAGCTCGCCGCGCTCCCGGCCGGCGGTCGTGCGGTACAGATCGGGTCCGATGGCCTCGAAGAGCGACGGCGCGGTGGTCGCCGGCGCACTGCGCAGCCGCGCCTCGAGGCGACCCTCGCGCACGCTGAAAGTGAACTCCGAGCCCTCCGAAAACCATTGTCCAAGAAGCGGTTCCAGCTCAGCAGGAGTGGTGATCCCCGGACGCCATACCGGCGGCAGCTCCGGATCGTGTTCCAGCACATAACTACCCAGCCCAGCGGCGAAGGTGCCGGGCGCGGTCGCTGTCGACTGGTTCATCAGCACTACGCCGGTGGTGCCTGATTCGCGGTGGGTGAAGCAGCCGCTGATGGTGCCCGGGAAGCCGCCGGTATGCCCGACCCACACCCGCCCGTCGTGCCGCAGCAGCATCAGCCCGAGGCCCCAGGCGAGCGACCAGTCGGGCGCCGCCGTGACGATGGGTTGGCACATCTCCTCGAGGGTGTCCGGGGCGAGCACCTCGTCGGTCGGGCTGGCCAGGAAGCCTCCCCAAAGTCCGAGATCCCTTGCCGTGGAGGCGAATCCACCCGCCGGCGCGAACGCCAGCAGGTCAACGGCTGGCTCGGTCACCGGCACGTCCGTCCACGGCGGCAGGTAGTAGCGGCCCGCCTGCGGCAAGCCGCCAATCCGGCCCAGCGAGGTGGCGTGCAGACCGAGGGGGTCGAGGACGCGGCGCCGCACCACGGCATCCCAGTCCTGCTTCTCCACCCGCGCGATGAGCTCGCCGAGCAGGCCGAAGCAGAGATTGGAGTAGTGATGCAGCTGGTGCGGGCGACCGACACGCTCGGCGGCATTCCACCCGCGCAACAGTTCTTCTCGGTCGGGGAAGCGCAAGGTGTCCCACACATCGCCGACCGGCTCGCGCTGCATTCCTGAGACATGGGCGAGCGCTTGGCGCACGGTGACGCCGCCATGGCGGGACTGCGGGATGTGCCGTTCCAAGGGATCGTCGAGGGAGAGTTTGCCGGCGTCGCGCAGCGCCATCACCGTCACCGCGACAAAGGTCTTGGTGATGCTGGCAATATCGAATTGCGTGTCGGCGCAGGGCGCCTTCTCTGGGTGATCCAGATCGGCGCTCCCGACGCCGGCGAACCACACCAGCCGACCGCCCCGATGCACGCCAGCAGCCAGTCCGGGGACACGGTCCGCGACTTGCTTGTCCACCGCGAGCCGATCCAGCGCGTGACTCGTGCGCTCGCGCACGGCCGACGTGTGCTCTCGATACCAGCCGCTCATCATCATATCCTCGGGCTGCATGGCGAGGTATTCCGGCCCCCGTTCAGCGCCAAATTCACCACCTCATCGCCCATCAGCCCCATCAGCACGAGTTCGCTGGACGTCGTGCTGAACAAGCATCGGTTCGAGGATCGAGAACTGGCCGTACGAGAGATAGAGGGGGCCGTCGTGCAGCACGCGCATGAGGACAGTCTTGTCGATTCATAGGGCCACGGTGTGCGTTGCACCATGAGACGCGCCTCGTCGCAGGCCAAGCCGGTGCGGTAGTTTCGCGATATGGCTGACGACGTTGTGGCAGGCGCGACACTTCACGCTGAGGGCAAGGAACTCTTCCTCAAGCGGATTCCCGCGACCGAGGGCGAGGACGGCTTCGACATCTCGTCCCTGCTGAAAGAAACCGGCGATGTCACGCTCGACACCGGCTTCGTCAACACCGCCTCCTGTTCCAGCAAGATCACCTTCATCAATGGCGACGAGGGGATCCTGCGCTACCGCGGCTACCCCATCGAGCAACTGGCCAAGGGCTCGAACTTCCTCGAGGTGAGCTACCTGCTCATCTATGGCGAGCTGCCGACCCAGGCGCAAGCGGACGCCTTCGACGCCAAGCTGCGGCGGCATACCCTCCTGCACGAGGACCTCAAACTCTTCTTCAACGGCTTCCCGCGGGACGCGCACCCGATGCCGGTGCTCTCCTCGGCCGTCTCCGCGCTCTCGACCTTCTATCAGGACAGCCTCGATCCCTTCGACCCCGAGGAGGTCGAGATCTCCACGATCCGCCTCCTCGCCAAGCTGCCGACGATCGCGGCCTATGCCTACAAGAAGTCGGTCGGCCAACCCTTCCTCTACCCCGACAACTCCCTCTCGCTGCCCGAGAACTTCCTGCGGATGACCTTCGGCTTCCCTGCCGAGCCGTATGAAGTGGACCCCGAGATGGTCAAGGCCCTCGATCTGCTCCTGCTGCTGCACGCCGACCACGAGCAGAACTGCTCCACCTCCACCGTCCGGCTCGTCGGCTCCTCGCACGCCAACCTCTTCGCCTCGGTCTCCGCCGGGATCAACGCCCTTTTCGGCCCGCTCCACGGCGGCGCCAACCAAGCGGTCCTGGAGATGCTGGCCACCTTGCACGAGACCGGCCAGGACCCGGCCGAGTTCATGCGCAAGATCAAGAACAAGGAGACCAACCAGCGCCTGATGGGCTTCGGTCACCGCGTCTACAAGAACTACGACCCGCGCGCGGCGATCATCAAGAAGACCGCTGACGAGATCCTCAGCAAGCTCGGCGCCGACGACCCGCTGCTTGATATCGCGATGAAGCTCGAAGAGGTCGCGCTGGCCGATGACTACTTCGTCGAGCGCAGGCTGTACCCGAATGTCGACTTCTACACCGGCCTGATTTACAAGGCGATGGGCTTTCCGACGCGGATGTTCACGGTCCTCTTCGCCCTGGGCCGCCTGCCCGGCTGGATTGCGCAGTGGCGCGAGATGATCGAGGACCCCGCCACCAAGATCGGCCGCCCGCGCCAGGTGTATGTCGGCGAGGCCGCCCGCGACTTCGTCCCGATGGCTGAGCGCTGACCGAGCTCGGCTCGGGCCGAGTTCAGCCCTTGGCGAGTGTGATCGTGACCGTGGTCCCGCTCGCGCCCGCAGGGCCGGACCAGTTCAACGAACGCTTCCAGGTGCGCTCGGCGAGGTCGACCTTGGTCACGCCATAGCGATCGGCTTGCGCCACAGCCCAACTCGCCACGATCCAGGCCCGCTGCGCCGACGTGCTGTGCACGGTCACGACCGACCCGTCGGCCGAGGTGCTCACGCCGAGCTGAGCCTCCAAGCTTTTTTGGACAGCGTCGGCTGACGCGGCGCCGGACGGGTCCGGGAGCCGACAGGCGAGCCCAGCGGGGGAGTGTCCCGCCAAGGTGGACGCGAGCGCGCGACCCTCGTCTTCGTGGTCGGCGTATGCCGTGGGGTAGGCGCTGCGCTGCACCTCCTGCGCGACCTCGGTGATCGGCATGTCCTCGTAGCCCTTGACCTTGACCAGCGCGTCATAGAACGCCCCGGCCGAATAGATCGGGTCCATGATTTCCGCGACGCTGCCCCATCCCTGCGACGGCCGCTGCTGAAAGAGCCCAACCGAGTCGCGGTCCCCGTGGTCGAGATTGCGCAGGCCAGATTCTTGGATCGCGGTGGCCAAGGCGATCGTTGCCGCCCGAGCCGGCAGTCCCCGCTTCAAAGCCACCGAGGTGATGATCGAGGCATTGCCCATCTGCTCTGGCGTGAAGGCGAAGGTCTTGCCGCTCGCGGTGGCCTGGCAGGTCGGCCCGCCCATCCAGCGCGCCGTGAAGAGCGCAAGTCCGCCGAGGGCGGCGAGCAGGCCGAGCACCAAGCAACTCACGACGAGGCGACGCACGGCATACCCCCGGCGCGGGGATGCCGCCCGCCGCCCCGCACCACCGGTCGAAACCCACACCGCAGGGCTGCTGGTCGTGCCGCGGGGCGGCGGGGGTGGAGGGCTGGCCATGAGAGAAAGCTGAATGTCCTTCTGGTGCAATACCTTCGGAAGTGGGCGCCTCAGTCGTTGGCGTGCAGTGCCGAGTTCAGCACGATGCCGTGACCGTCGCGGGTCCGGGCCTCGACGGCGCCGGTGACCGAGTTGCGGATAAAGAGCAGGTTGCTCTGCCCGCTCAACTCACGGGCCTTGGCGATGGTTCCGTCGGGCAGGCTGACCTTCGTCCCAGCGGTGAGGTAGAGACCCGCTTCGACGACGCAGTCATCCCCGAGCGCGATGCCCAGCCCGGACTCCGCGCCGAGCAGGCAGCGCTGCCCGATCCGCACGCGCTCGGTGCCGCCGCCGGACAGCGTGCCCATGGTCGAGGCGCCGCCACCGATATCCGAGCCGTCGCCGACCACCACGCCCTGCGAGATCCGCCCCTCGACCATCGAGGTCCCCAAAGTGCCCGCATTGAAGTTGACAAAGCCCTCATGCATGACCGTCGTGCCCGCGGCCAGGTGGGCTCCGAGGCGGACCCGATCCGCGTCGGCGATCCGGACGCCCGAAGGCACGACATAGTCGACCATCCTCGGGAACTTGTCGATGCCGTAGACGGTGACCGGTCCGCGCGCTCTCAGTCGCAGGCGCGTGGCCTCGAAACCCTCGACCGGGCATGGACCGTGGTTGGTCCACACGACATTGGGCAGTTGCCCGAAGATCCCGTCGAGGTTCATGGTGTTCGGCTCGACCAGACGGTGGCTGAGCAGATGCAGACGCAGATAGGCATCGACCGTCGAACTCGGCGCGGCGTCGAGGTCGATCGAGATGGCGACGGCGTGGATGCGCACACCCCGCTCGGCATCCTCGGCCCGCATGGCCTCGAGCTCGGCCGGGATTCCCACCATGTCGTCGTGGTCACCCAATGCTGGAGCGGGGAACCAGGCGTCCAAAGTAGTGCCGGCGTCGGTCACGGTGGCGAGACCGAAGCCCCAGGCGGATCGCGTCGCGTCAGTCATAGCCGCAATCGTAGGTGCGGCCTATGACAGCCCGTGTTCGGCGAGCGTTCACGGGCGCGCCCGGTTCGCCCGGTTATCGTTCCCCCATGGTTGCCACCCTCGATCTGAGCCTGGACGCCGTCGCGTTGACGGCCGCCGTCTGCGATATCGAGTCGGTGAGCCTCGGTGAGGCAGTCTTGGCCGACGCCATCGAGGCCGCCCTGGCGCCCCTGAGCCACCTGCACCTGACGCGGATCGGCAATAGCCTCGTCGCCCGCACCGAACTCGGCCGCGCGGAGCGGGTCCTCATCGCCGGGCACATCGACACCGTCCCGCTCACGAGCGAGCCGGCCAATCTGCCGACCACCCTCGTCGACGGGCCCGGCGGGGCCATCCTGCGCGGCCGGGGAACCGTGGATATGAAGGGTGGCGTCGCGGTCATGCTGCGCATCGCTGCGCTCGTGCCCGAACCCAACCGCGACCTGACCCTCGTCTTCTATGAAGCCGAAGAGATCGACTCGCAGTTCAACGGCCTCGGCCTCATCGAGGCGGCCCACCCCGAGCTCGTCACCGACGCGGCCTTCGCGGTGCTCATGGAGCCCACCGATGCCGCCATCGAAGGCGGCTGCAAGGGCACGCTGCGCGCCGAGATCACGACCAAGGGGATTGCGGCCCATTCGGCCCGGCCGTGGAAGGGGCACAACGCGATTCACGACGCGGGCGAGATCCTGCGGCGCCTGACGGCATACCAACCCCAAACCCGGATCGTCGACGAACTCGAATATCGCGAAGCCCTGAACGCCGTCCTGATCAGCGGCGGCACGGCGACCAATGTCATCCCCGACCGGTGCGTGGTCACCGTCAACTACCGCTACGCCCCCTCGGTCAGTGCGGCCGAGGCGGATGCCCATGTGCGCGAGGTCTTCGACGGCTTCGAGATCGCGATTGTCGACAATGCCGCTGGCGCCCGCCCGGGCATGCACCTGCCCTCCGCGAAGGCCTTTGTCGCCGCCCTCGACCTGCCGGTCGCGGCCAAGCAGGGCTGGACCGATGTGGCCCGGTTCTCCGCCATGGGGGTGCCCGCGGTCAACTTCGGTCCCGGCGACCCGAACCTGGCTCATATGGACGACGAAGAGTGCCCCGTCGCCCAATACACCACCTGCGAGGAAGCGATGGTCCGATGGCTGCGCTGAGCCGCGGCAGTTCGCCGGAAAATGTCTACCAACGCGGTCCCGCGCAATTGCGCGGCACCCAAGTGCCCTCGCGCACCACGGACGAGCGGCTCCTCGAAGGCCGCGATGGCAGCGGCTGGGTGCACACCGACCCCTGGCGGGTCTTGCGCATCCAAAGCGAATTCGTCGAAGGTTTCGGCGCGCTGGCCGAAACGGGTCCGGCCATCTCCGTTTTCGGCTCGGCCCGCACCCCGCGCGACAGCCCGGTCTATGACCTTGGGGTCCGGGTCGGCGCCGCCGTTGCACGCGCTGGCCTGGGCTGCATCACCGGCGGTGGCCCGGGGGCCATGGAGGCGGCGAATAAGGGCGCAATCGAAGCCGGCGGCCTCTCCATCGGGCTGGGCATCGAATTGCCCTTTGAGGCCGGGCTCAATCCCTATGTGAACCTCGGGATCAACTTCCGGTACTTCTTCGTCCGCAAGACGATGTTCATCAAGTATGCGGAGGGCTTCATCGTCCTGCCCGGCGGCATGGGCACGCTCGATGAACTCTTCGAGGCGATCACCTTGGTGCAGACCCAGAAGATTCGCAGCTTCCCGATCGTGCTGATCGGTAGTGATTACTGGGCCGGGCTGCTCGGTTGGCTGCGTGGTAGCGCGGTGCCCGCGGGCACGATCTCGGCGGCCGATCTCGACCTCATCCAGGTCGTCGACGATCCCGAAGAGGCCGTGCGGCGCGTTATCGAGGGCGCCCGACATGTCGCCGAACAGCGCGATCCCAGCCATGGCACCGAGAGGTCGCAATCGTGATCTGGATTTTCTTTCTCGTCGTCACCGTGCTCGTCGCGGCCGGTTTCGCCGCCTTGATCACGCGGCGCGCGACCTACGACTCAATGCCGCCGCCGACCCATACGGAGCACGACATCAACGCAGCACGGATCGCCAAAGCCGCTGATATCGACGACCTGCACTTCGACACCGCCTTCCGCGGCTACCGCATGGACCAGGTCGATGAGGTCCTGGACGCCCTGCGGACCCGGCTCGCGGCCTACGAAAGCGGCGACCTCCCGACGATGAAGCTGCCGCGTGTGGCAGCCCGCCGGCCCGTGGAGCGGGGCGAATGACGGCCTTCACCGTGGTGCGGGAGACGCCCTTATCGGTGGCCGAGGCGTGGGCCGCCGTCACCGATCTGCGCGCCCACGGTGATGTCGTCCCACTGACCCGCATGGTGCTGGATGAGGGTATGCCGCGGGTCGGCTGGGGTTTCTCCGCCGGCACCGGCGCAGGTCGGGCGATGTTATGGGATCACATGATCGTGACCCGGTGGGAGCCGCCAACTCGTGATGAACCCCGCGGCGCGATGCACATCGTCAAGACCGGACAATGGCTAGGCGGTTGGGCGCACATCCACATCGAACCGGCGGGAGAGGGGGCACGCGTCGAATGGACGGAAGAGATCTATCCGGGACTCGACCCGGCTCCTCGCCTGACGGGCCCGGCGGCGCGCTGGCTGGGCGCGAAGCTCTTCGGGACCACACTCGATCGCTTGCTGGGCCGCGCCGAGGCGCTCGTTCCGGCCTAGCCCTCGCCAATCACCGCCCCCACCCGAACGGGGGAGTTGGACTCAGTGCCCTGAGCACGGCCGGTCGCGATGCGCTCTTCGCGCGGGCGTTGGCTCGCCCCGTGCTTGCCCTGACGATCATCTACCTGCTCACGCGCATGCTCGCCTTGGCCGCCATCGCCATCGCCGCCCACTGGTTCCAATCGCCGGCCGGCGTCGGTCACCTCGACCCGAACCTCTCGGATCTGTTCGGGCTCTGGGACGCGCAGTGGTATCGGCGTGTCGCCGAAACGGGATACCCACACCCACTTCCCGTCGACCCAGACTCCGGCCGGATCACCTACAGTGCCTGGGCCTTCTTTCCCGCATTTCCTCTGCTGCTCCGCCCGCTTCTCGCGATCGGGCTTCCCTTTCCGGTCGCCGCGCTGCTGCTCAACCTCGTGCTCGGCTGGATTGCGCTCATCGTGATCTGGCGAATCTTCGGGATGGCGGTGCACGCTGCCCCGCAGTTTCAACGCGACCGGCTGGCTCTGGTCGCCGCCGCGTTGTGGTGCTGCTATCCGGCAACCGGCATCCTGCTCGTGCCGTACAGCGAGGCCCTAGCGGTCCTGCTGATCGCGACGGCGATCTTGCTGCTCCTGCGACGGTCCTACTGGCTCGCCGCCCTCGTGCTGCTGGCACTCGGTTACACCCGCGCCGTCGCCCCGGCGCTCGGCGTCGTGGTGCTCACCCATCTCATCGCCCGCTGGCGCGAGGAGGGTGGTCGCGGCATACCCTTCCGCGGCGAGCGCGCCTCGGTCGCGACCCTGTGCCTCGCGGTCGCGATGTCCGCCATTGCCTGGCCGGCGACCGTCGGCCGGCTCACCGGGCGCGCCACGGCCTTCTTCGATGTGCAGGCCGCATGGGGACAACGCCCTCAGGAGGGCCCCTTCGTCCTGTGGATTGTCTGGGCCTGGGACGAACGCGGCGTCTTCGGGGTGGCGCTCATCATCGGGGTCGTCGCGGCCTATCTCTCTCTCGTCGCCGGCCGACACGGGCGGTGGCTCCCCCTCGAGGTCCGGGCCTGGGCGCTGGCGTACCCTCTATATCTCCTGGCAGTGGTCCGGCCCATCACGAGTATGTGG
This sequence comes from Actinomycetota bacterium, assembly GCA_020160805.1. Taxonomy (GTDB): domain Bacteria; phylum Actinomycetota; class Actinomycetes; order Actinomycetales; family Dermatophilaceae; genus Nostocoides_A; species Nostocoides_A veronense. Next base: position 70,849 of record JAIUPO010000021.1, read on the forward strand.
CGCTTCCTGCTCCTCGACTTCCCCATCGCCGCGCTCATCGCGTCGGTGGCCATGCGGACCTCCACCGGCGGGCGGATCGTCCCGCACTGGCGCCGTCGCGTGCTGCCGCTGGCCGTCCCGCTCGTCCTCGGGATGCTCTGGTGGACGGTCACCTTCTTGACCTACCTGCCGTGGGACGCCAGCCCGCCGTGATCGAAGCAACATGCCGATTTCGTCGTGCCGTGCAGCGTGAGGGATAATAGGTGGGCTGGTCGGATCGTCGTTCGATCAGAAGCACCGAACATGATGTCGACGCAAGCTCTCGGCATCATGCACTAGAAGGGATTCCCCATGGCGGCAATGAAGCCTAGGACCGGCGACGGGCCATTGGAAGTGACCAAGGAGGGTCGCGGCATCGTCCTGCGTATGCCACTTGAGGGTGGTGGCCGGTTGGTCGTCGAAATGACGCCGGATGAGGTGCGAGCCCTGGGCGACGCCATCGCCAACTGCGAGGGTTTGGCCTGACGCGGCACACCTGACGACTTCTGCGAAGCGCCGTGGAGCTGATTGCTCCACGGCGCTTCGCTCGCCCGTGCGTGGGTAGGGTCGATCACGTGTCCGTTCACCCGATGATCATTGACCCTGCACTGGAGGTCGTTGGTCGCGACGCCCTCGCGGAGCAGCTCGCCGCCACGACCAAGGTGGCGTATGTCGTCCTGGTCGCCGCTGCCAACGACGCGGCGGAGGCCGTCACTCAGGCGGCGAAAACCACTGGTGCTGAGGGCGATTGGCCACTCCTGCTGGCGGGGCACGAGGTGCCCACGGCACCCGACAAGGCCCTGTGTATGCCGATCGCCGCCGGCCCCATCTCCCGGCTAATCGTCGCCGTGGGAGCGCCCGGGGGGCCGGCGCGCCGCGCGGCTGCCGCCGCGATCCGGGCGGCCGGCCGCAGCCAGGTCGTCGCGCTCGACGTCCGCGGGCCAGAGGCTGTCAGCGAGGCCATCGAGGGTGCCCTATTGGCGATGCCGGGCACGCACCTCGGTCCACAGCCCGCCACCGCGCCGGCTCGACCGCGGCTGCTTCTCGTCGGTGAACCCGATCCGGACGCGGTCACCCTCGGCCGGGTGGGGGCGCGCGCCACCCTGCTCGCCCGGTCACTCCCGAGCACCCCGAGCAATATCAAGAATCCGCCCTGGCTCGCCGCGCTGGCCGCCGACCTCGCTCGAGAAGCCGGGCTGGGGTGCCGGGTCTGGGACGAAGGCGACCTGGCCGCGGAGGGCTTCGGCGGCATAATCGCGGTCGGCTCCGGGTCGGCGACGCCGCCTCGGCTCGTCGAGATCGACTACGCGCCCGGCGATCCCGATGAAGCACCAATCGTCCTGGTGGGCAAAGGAATCACCTTCGACACCGGCGGGCTCAACGTCAAGCCGGCCGCCGGGATGCTGCTCATGAAGACGGATATGTCGGGTGCCGCGATCGTCTTGTCGGTCATCACCGCGCTGCGCGATCTGGCGGTGCGGCGTCGGGTCGTGGCGCTGCTGCCGCTGGCCGAAAACGCCATGGGCGGCAACTCCTATCGGCCCAGCGATGTTGTGACGCACTATGGCGGCACGACGGTCGAGATCGGCAATACCGATGCCGAGGGCCGGATCGTCCTCGCCGATGCGCTGGCGTATGCCGTCGCCCGGCTCAACCCGGCTGCTCTCGTCGACATCGCGACCCTCACCGGAGCGGCCACGATCGCGCTGGGTCGCGGCATGGCGCCGTCATATGCCAGCGACGAGGCTCTCCGCGAGCGGGTGCACGCCGGCTTCGCGTCGGCTGGGGAGCCCTTGTGGGCGATGCCGTTGGTCGAGGACTACCGGCCGCTGCTCGATTCCGGCGTCGCGGACCTGTGCCACATCGGGCCGATCGGCGGCAGCGGGGCGGGGTCGATCCTCGCCGCGCTCTTCCTGCGCGAGTTCACCGGTGGGCTGCCGTGGGTGCACTTGGATATCGCCGGCCCCGGCCGCTCAGAGTCCGAAACCGGAATCCTGCCCAAGGGGCCAACGGGTTACGGTGCCCGCGGACTATTGCATTGGCTGACTAAGGAGTAGGCATGGACGCGGGGTACGGACTGACGGTGCGCTGGTCATTGGCCGCCGCGCCGCCCGCCGTGGCGCAGCAGCTGCGTGACTATGTCATCGGCACCTCGATGGCCCGCTTCATGTTCCTCGACGGGCTGGCCTTCAAGACGTGGCGGATGCGCGAGGGCGAGTGGTTCGAGGGCACCTATGTCTTTGACAGCGCCCGCGAGCGCGACGAATTCCGCGACGACTTCGTCGGCGTGGCCGCCACCTCGCCCGGCTCGAAGATCATCGGCAGCGCGCCGATCGCCATTGAGGACTATGAAGTCGTCGCGATCGCCGAAGGACCGGCGAAGTTTCGTCGCGGCGCCGGCCCGGGCAACGCCCGCTGATCTGATCCGCTGCCGGGTCAGCGCTTGACGGCCACCAGCAGGCCGTCGCCGACCGGTAGCAGCGCCGGCAGCAGTCGCTCGTCGTCCCGGATCTGCTTGCCGAGTTCGCGCAGGATGCTCGTTTGCTCGTCCCGGTTCGCCGGATCGGCGACCTTGTCGTGCCACAGCATGTTGTCTAGGGCCAACACTCCGCCGGAGCGCAGCAGGCGCACGGCGTGGGCGACATATGCCGGGTAGTTGGACTTGTCCGCGTCGATGAAGACCAGGTCGTAGGCGCCATCGGTCATCCGGGGCAGGACGTCCAGCGCGGCGCCCGTGATGACGCGGGTGCGCTGGTGGGCCACACCCGCAGCGGCATAGGCCGCCTTGGCCGCCCGCGAGTGCTCCGCCTCGACGTCGATCGTCGTGAGCACGCCGTCGGCCGGCATCCCGCTGAGCAGCCACAGCCCCGAGGTTCCGCCACCCGTTCCCACCTCGACGACCGAGCGCGACGCCCCGGTCGCCGCCAGCATCCGCAAGGCGGCGCCGGTGCCGGTGCCCACCGGCACCGCACCCAACTCGCTGCCATGGCGGCGGGCGGCATCGGCGACCCCGGGCTCGGGGACGAATTCCTCGGCATACGCCCAACTGGCCAGTCGCGGTGCGCTCATGGGGCAAGCCTACGTCTGGCGGGGAGGACCCATGGCTGGCTGCGGGGCGTCATACAGCGTTCACTCAGCTTGGTCGGGAACCATCGGGAGGGTTCGCGCGTATCAGTCTGAAGAAGCTGATGGGGGTGCGCGGGCGCCAGAGCCCACGAAGGAGTGTCATGACCGCGAGCAAGGAACAGGTGGCCGAGGCTGCCTGGGTGCCGCCGACCTGGGAAGAGATCGTGTCCGAGCATTCGGCGCGGGTCTATCGCCTTGCCTACCGCCTGACCGGCAATGTCCACGACGCCGAGGACCTCACGCACGACGTCTTCATCCGGGTCTTCCGCTCGCTCGGCTCCTATTCGCCGGGCAATTTCGAGGGCTGGCTGCACCGGATCACCACCAATGTCTTCCTCGACAAGATGCGCCGCAAGCAGCGCATCCGCTTCGATGCCCTCTCCGATGAGGCCTCCGCGCGCCTGCCCAGCCGGGAGCGCACCCCCGAGCAGGCCTATGCCGACACCCACTTCGACGACGACGTCCAGCGAGCGCTCGACGCACTGCCGCCGGACTTCCGCGCTGCTGTCGTGCTCTGCGATATCGAGGGCCTGAGCTACGAAGAGATCGCCGCGACCCTCGGCATCAAGCTCGGCACCGTACGCTCCCGAATCCACCGCGGCCGGTCGCTGCTGCGCGAGGCCCTGATCCACCGGGCCCCGACGCCGGCCACCACGGTCTCCTCCGGTCGCGGCCTGAGCACGCCCCGGCTCGCGCCGGCGGGCGCGCGGTGATCGGGCCGTTCACGGGCTCCGGGGGGATCAAGCCCAACACCTGTCTGGGGGAGTGGATCAGCGAGTATGTCGATGGCTCGCTCTCCCCGGTCGAGCAGTTGTGCGCCGAGCGTCACCTGGTCGCCTGTCAGGGCTGCCGGGCCGAGGTCGACCTGGAGCGCCGACTGCGCGCGACGCTGCGCTCTGAGCCGGCGATGCCGGAGGCGCTGCTGACGATGCTGATGTCGGTCTCGCAGGAGATCCCGATCCGGCAACCCGCCCGACGGACGGTCGAGCGGCTTGGGGTTCCCGCCGTGCCCCCGGCTCCGACGCCGGTGCCAGCCGCCTGGGCCGTCGAGATGACCCAAGTGCGCGTGCTGGCCCCGCAGGCTCCGGCGCAGCATCGATCGGCACTGCGGGCCGCGGCCTTCGCGAGCGCGGCGGCGAGTGTGTCGCTGGCCGCGGTATGGGCCTTTTCGATGTCACCGGGAGCGGCCGCCCGTCCGGGGGCGCCGGCTGCGGTGATTCCCACCCGACCGGCCCCGCCGTCCTCCGCGCCGGCCGCGCCAATGACTGACCAGCAGACCGTGCTCGTGGGTACACGTGCGCAATTCGCCTCTCGCGGGGCACAATCGACACCATGAACGATTCGGTCGGGAGCCCGCCGCCGGGCGCCGCGCCCGACCAGACCGCGGCTGCCCCGTGGGATGAGTGGAACTGGGTTGAGACGCCCGCGCCGGGTCGGTCGTATGCCGATGCCCCCGCCCCCTCGCCGGCCTCGCCCGGTCCGGACGGGACTGTGTCGGCCGGCCCGGTGTTGGATCGGCCTTCGTCGCACGACCCTTCCCCGGTTGTCATGACGCCGCCGGCGGCTGGCGAGACAACGCCCATCCGCTGGCTCGGGACCCCGGCGAGCGGCCAGAATGCTGCTCCCGATTCGGCGCCCACCGCTGCCGCCTCGGCACCAGCGTCGACGCCTGTGTCGACCGATCCCACCCGGCCCATCCCGGCGCTACCCGGCCCATGGGCGGCGGTCGCACCACTGGAGGGACCGGAATTGACAACGGGCGGCCCGGCATACGACCCGCGCTGGGCCGCACCCCCGCCGGCGGGACCCGGGACCGCCACGACCTACGCCCCCGGTCCGGGCAAGGGGCCAGGATGGGCGGCGGTCGTCGGAATTGCCGGGGTCACCGGGCTGATCGCGGCGCTCGCGGGCGCCGGACTCGGGGCCGGACTCGCCGAGCGCGGTCTTTTCGCGCCCTCGGACACCTCCGTCTCCCGGCCTGCGGGGAGCTTCGCCGCCATCGCCGCTAAGGCGCTGCCGAGCGTCGTGACGATCCAGGCCACGGGGTCCAATGGCGATGGCGCAACCGGGTCCGGCTTCGTCTATGACACCGCCGGGCATGTCATCACCAACAATCACGTCGTCGAAGGGGTCGGCGACCAGATCACGGTGGTGCTGACCGATGGCACCAAGCTCGAGGCGAGCATCGTGGGGACCGACCCGGCATACGACATCGCCGTCCTCGCCACCAAGCGCACGAACCTCACGCCGCTGCCGATGAGCCGATCGGTGGCCGTCGTGGGTGACGAGGTGCTCGCCATGGGTGCGCCGCTTGGGTTGGAATCGACGGTGACGTCCGGGATCGTCTCGGCCGTCGGGCGACCGGTCGTCGCGGGGGACAGCGGCTCCCGGTCCTATATCAACGCCATCCAGACCGATGCCGCGATCAATCCAGGCAATAGCGGGGGACCGCTGATTGATATGTCCGGCAAGGTGATTGGCGTCAACTCCGCGATCGCGACGCCACCTGGCTCGACGCGTGGATCAGCAGGCAATATCGGCCTCGGCTTCGCGATCCCCGCTGCGCAGGTCATCAAGACGGCCGACCAGCTCATCCGGACCGGCACCGCCGAACACCCGATCATCGGGGTGGTCTTGGACTCGTCATACTCCGGCCCAGGGGCGAAGGTGCGTTCGGATGGCAGCGGCAGCGACGAGCCCGTGACGGCAGGGGGTCCGGCCGACAAGGCGGGGGTCAAGCCAGGTGATGTGATCGTCCGCTTCGATGGGCGCACCGTGGACGGCCCCGACGATTTGATCGTCGCCATCCGCGCCAAGGCGGTCGGGGACACCGTGCGAATGACCGTGACGCGTGACGGTCGCCCGGTCGATGTGACAATGACTCTCCAGGCCGCCCCCACGAAATAGCTACGCAGAAGGACATCGACGCTCATGCCCATGGGATGGGACGAACTCGCGATCATCATCGTGCTCGCGATCGTCATCATCGGTCCGGCGCGACTGCCGGAGTATGCCGCCAAGCTGGCCCGTGGGATCCGCCAGATGCGGGTGATGGCCGATGGGGCCAAGAGCTCGCTCAAGGAGCAGATGGGGCCGGAGTTCGAGGACATCAACTGGCGGCAATACGACCCGCGTCAGTATGATCCGCGGCGCATCGTCCGCGATGCCTTGCGAGAGCCAATCGAGGCGGCCTGGAATCCGGTCAAGGATGAGATCGACGGTGTGCGCCACTCCGCCGGGGAGATCGGGCGGACGCCGGCGGGTGCGGTGGCCGAGCCGGCCCCTGTGGTCGCCGCCACGCCCTACGACGACGACGCCACCTAAGGGGTATGCCGATCGGTCGCGTCAGCGGCCAGCCGGGGTCAGGCCGAGCGAGCGACCGGCCAGTCCGCGGGAGCGGGTCGCGAGACCAGAAGCGATGGCGCGCAAGGCAGTTGCCGCCGGGGACGTGGGCTTGCCGAGTACGACGGGCGTGCCCTGGTCGGCCCCCTCGCGTAGCGACACATCCAGCGGGATCTGGCCGAGCAGCGGCACCTGAGCACCGAGCAGGCGGGTCAGCGATTCCGCCACCTGGGCGCCGCCACCGGAGCCGAAAATCTCCTGCCGCGTGCCATCGGGCAACTCCAGCCACGACATATTTTCGATGACGCCCGCGACCCGCTGGCGGGTCTGCGTGGCAATGGCGCCGGCGCGTTCGGCGACCTCGGCGGCCGCCGCTTGCGGGGTGGTCACGACGAGGATCTCGGCATTCGGCAGCAATTGCGCCGTGGAGATCGCGACATCGCCGGTGCCCGGCGGCAGGTCCAGCAGCAGAACATCGAGATCGCCCCAAAAGACATCGGCGAGGAACTGGTTCAGCGCCCGGTGCAGCATCGGCCCGCGCCAGACGACCGGCTGATTGCCGGGCACGAACATGCCGATAGAGATGACCTTCACCTCTTGGGCGATGGGCGGCAGGATCATGTCGTCGACCTGCGTCGGCTGCCCGGTGACGCCCAGCATGCGCGGGATCGAGAAGCCGTAGATGTCCGCATCGACCACGCCGACCTTCAGGCCCTGCTGGGCGAGGGCCGCGGCGAGGTTTGCGGTGACCGAGGACTTGCCGACTCCGCCCTTGCCGGAGGCCACGGCGTACACCCTGGTCAGGCTGCCGGGCTTGGCGAAGGGCACTTCCTTCTCCGGGGCGCCGCCGCGCAGCATCGTCTTGAGCTCGGCGCGCTGCTCATCGCTCATGACACCGAGGGTCACGCGAACATCGGTGACGCCGGGCACGGCGCTCAGGGCCGCCGTCGCGTCGCGGGTCAGGGTGTCCTTCAGGGGGCAGGCGGCGATCGTCAGCAGGATCGTGACGCTCGCCACGCCGGCCTCATCGATCGCCAGATCGGTAACCATGCCGAGGTCGGTGATGGGTTTGCGGATCTCCGGATCGTTGACCTTTGCGAGCGCGGCGGTCAGTTCTTCGAGGGTGGGGCGAGACACCTTGCCACTGTATGTCGGTCGCGGCCAGGGCACCTAACCTGCCGGTGATGCGGGTTTGGGCGCGTTTCCTAACTGCTGCTAGGACACCCCACGAAGTTCGCCCACGCAGTGCGTGGGACCCACGCTCGTACCGCCCACGCAGAGC
>JAIUPO010000022.1 GCA_020160805.1 Actinomycetota bacterium
CGCGGGATCAATCTTCTTCGGCATGACGCCATCCTTCCTGACTCAAAAGACAGCGGCATCAAACTCGTGCCGATTCAATCTGTGCATGCCGTCCGGCAGGAGCGCAGGTCGACACCGAACGCGCGTACATGAACCCGTCTAGGTCGCAACATAGGAAACGCCCGCCCCCACAGCTCGCGCTGGCCTGTGGTGCGCTGCCGAAGGTCTGATTGGCACTTCGATTGCGCTTCACACCGAGCTCGACCCACTTCCCCATGGTGGCCGGGTTCAGATCCAACAAGACCGCGACATGAGGCCCAGCACTCGCAAGTGAACTCCCCCGACCCGAGCGATCCGGTGCATCCGAACCCGCCCGCTCGGCGAAACTTCAAGTCGCACTTCCCTCGGCCCAGTCATATGCACCCAGGACGATTCACTGACTTCGTCAAGAGCTATTAGCTCTAACCTGGGACCTCCGCAGACGCGATGGGCACGACGTGAGTGGCGACACTCCTTACCGCTTTCGTGCGTATGAACCATACTTGGCCCCATGGTTCGCAGGATTTGGCTCGTGGTGGCGTTACCCGTGGCACTCCTGCTGGGGTCAGGGCTCGGTTGGGCGGGCCGCGTCCTCCTAGCTCCCCCGACAGCCCCCGCTTCGGAGGCGGCCTTCACCCTGGTGACGGTGTCGAACGACTCGGTGGGGCGCAGCTTTTCGCTCAATGCCTCGGCCTCCTGGCGGGCTGCGAGCACGACCTCCACCTCCCGTGGCCAGGATTCCGGCAGCGCCGACTCCCCGCCTCCCACCGAGGGTCACGGTGTCGTGACCCATATCTGGCTCAAGGGCGCAACGACGGTCGAGCCCGGTGACCCGCTGTATGCCGTGAACCTCGCCCCGGTCGTGGCCGCGGAGGGCGCGGTCCCGTCATTCCGTGACCTGCAGATCGGCTCCACCGGCGCCGACGTCCGGCAGGTCCAGGAGTTGCTGCGGGCCGCCGGCCACCGGACGAGCGAGGCAACCGGGGTGTATGACCGGGCCACCGCCAACGAGGTGTATGCCTGGAAGAAGGCTCACGACATCCCTCCGGATGGCGTCTTCGAAGCGGTCCGGGTCGTCTTCATCCCGAAACTGCCGGCGCGCGTCGCCCTGGTCGACGCCGTATCGGTCGGGGCACCGGCTCCAGCGGGGGCCTCAGGTGTGCGAGTCCTTCCGAACGAACCGAGCTTCAGCATCATGCTGCCGGCCGGGCAGGCGCAGCAGGTGCGCACGGGGCAACAGGTGAGCTTGTCCATCGAGGGCGCACAGTGGGAGGCCACCATCGGCGAGCTTGGCGCACCGAGCGAGGAGGGCGAGGTCAGGGCAATTCTCGCCCCAGCCAAGGGCGAAGAAACCATCTGCGCCAAGGAATGTGACCTCATCCCGCTCTCCGGCGCCAGTGGCATCGACGCGCAGATCGTCATCGTTCCGCGCGCGAGCGGACCCGTCGTGCCGACGGCCGCGCTGCGGCTGCCCGATGGCGCCCGCACCGAAGTGGTCGATGAAGCCGGCAAGGCCATCCCCGTGACGATCAAGGCCTCGGCCGGCGGACTCGCCGTCGTGGACGGCGTGGACATCGGGACGCGGGTCAAGGTGCCGCAGGAGAAGCAGTGACTCCGGCGGCGGAGACTCCCCTGCTGCACGCGCGCAATATCGGTTTCCGGTATGGCCGTCGCGAGAGCGACTACCGCTTCGACGACTGGACGGCGAGCTTCCCGCGCGGTGCCGTCACGGCGTTGACAGGGCCATCGGGATGCGGCAAGTCGACGCGACTCTATCTGCTGGCGCTCATGCTGCGCATCAGTTCCGGCAGCATCGAACTCGATGGCGAACGCGTCGACGATCTGCCCGATGGAGCGCGAGCTGCCTTGCGCGCCAATCGATTCGGCTTCATCTTCCAGGACGCCGCCCTGGATACGAGCCGCACGGTGCTCGACAATGTCGTCGAGACGGCGCTCTATCGCGGGGAACGCAAGCGCGATCTGCATACCCGGGCGCGTGAACTGCTCGATGAACTCGGCGTCGCCGTTCCCGCCGACCGCAAGCCCGGGGAAGTCTCCGGCGGGCAGGCCCAGCGCATCGCCACCTGTCGCGCCCTGATCGGTCGCCCAGATGTCATCGTCGCCGACGAGCCCACGGGCAACCTCGACCCCGCGAGCGCGCAGGTGCTCCTCGGGGCCTTGCGACGGCATACGGACCAGGGGGCCGGGGTCATCATCGTGACCCACGACCCCGGGGTCGCGGCGTGGGCCGATCACCGGATCGAGCTGAGCGCCTCATGAGCGCGCGCACCGTGATCCTCGGGCTGGTGCGCGAGGCGCTCGCTGCCATACGGACCCAGCACGCGGTCACTGCCGTGACGGTCTTGCTGCTGGCCGCGTCCAGTTTCACCGTCGTCACCACCGCCGGGCGGGCCGCGGCGAGCCAGGCCGCGGTGCTCTCGACCATCGACGCACGCGGAACCCGCACGATCCTGGTGCAGGCCAAGGGGGCCGTGGAAGGCGTCGATGAGCAATTCCTAGCAACGCTTGCGCGCGTGGCCGATGTCGAAGCGGCGACCGGCTTCGGGCCGGTCACCGATGTTACGGCGGCGGCGAATCCGGACGGGCCGCGATTGGGTGTGCGGCAGGCGTATGGCGTCATCGGCGGCCGGTTGCTGACCCAGCCGGAGCCAGGGCCGGCCGGGGTGCTGCTGTGGACCTCGCCTGCGGCCTCCCGGGTGGTCGGTCTGCCACCGGGGGCGGGCAGCGTGCGCGCCGTGGATGGCGGCGAATACCTCATCTCCCGCTCCCTCGAGGTGCCGGACTATCTGTCCGGCTTCGAGCCGCTGGCCGTCATCCCGGCAACGCCCCGCGAACCCGGAGCAGCGCCGCGCCCGGTGTCGACGGTGGTCGTCTTGACCCGGTCGCCGGAGAGCGTCGGTGTGGTCACCACGCTGATCACCCGGCTGCTGCGCGAGGCGCCACCGGACCAGCTGACGATCCAGACGTCGGAGGGGCTCGCCGCCCTGCGCAAGGCGGTGGGTGGCGAAATCACCCGCAGCTCGCGGGGTCTCATCCTCGGCGTGCTGGGCGCTGCGGCCCTGACGAGTGCGCTGACCGTCTTCGGCTACACCATGTTGCGGCGCAAGGATTTTGGGCGCCGCCGGGCGCTGGGCGCGACCCGGATGACGATCGTCCTGCTCATCGCACTGCAGGTCATGCTCACGGCGGCATTCGCCGCGGCGCTCGGGGTGGGCGTGGCGCTGGCATACCAGGCGCTGCGGCATCAACCGGTGCCGCCGGCCGGCTTCAGCGCCGCCGTCGCCATCGCGATCACGGCGCTGGCCACGCTGGCTGCCGTGCTGCCGGCGACACTCACGGCCCGCCGCGATCCCGTGCGGGAGTTGCGCGTCCCCTGATGCGGGCGGTGCGGGGGGTTGCCCCGGCTATGGGAGAGAACCTTTGTCTCGCAACGGAAGACTTCCGTTGCGAGACAAAGAAAGTGGCATTGGGCGGAAAACCTGAGACCTCAGCCGAAGGCGGTGCGGGAGGCGAGGGCTTCTTCGAGCTTGGCCTGGGCGTCGGTGATGGAGCGGCGGACGGCGGGGGTCAGGGAGCCGTCGGCCAGGGCAGCGCGGCTCAGAGCCAGCGTGTGCTCGCTCACCATCGGCAGGGGGTATGCCAGGGCGGCGACATGGCCGAGGGCGTCCTCGCCAACGCGGGGCGCGAGGGCGGGGACCTCGGTCGTCCGACTCCAAAACCACGAACCCACCCGCGCCTACATCGAACGACGCACCACCGAAGGCCTCTCCCAACTCGACATCATCCGCTGCCTCAAGCGCTACCTCACCCGCGAACTCCTCCCCCTCATCAAAGCCGCCCTCACCACCCCCACACCCCTCCAAACAGCCGCTTGACATCAATAGGAGCATCCCAGGGCGGGAAACCCTTCCTTTGTGTCAGATTCCTTCGGCACAAAGGAAGGGTTTCTCTCCCAGACGGCTCGCTAGGCTCGGCCGTATGACGCTTAAGATCGGCTACAAGGCTTCGGCGGAGCAGTTTGGACCAGGCGAGCTCGCGGCATACGCCCAACTCGCGGAGCAGGTCGGGCTCGACTCGGTGACCGTCTCGGATCACTACCAGCCCTGGCGACTCACCGGGGGGCACGCCCCCAATGCGCTGGCGTGGATGGCGTATGTCGCCGCCCGCACCGAGCGCGTCGTCCTCGGCACCTCGGTGCTGACCCCGACTTTCCGCTACAACCCAGCCGTCATCGCGCAAGAGTTCGCGACGATGGCCTGCCTCGCGCCGGGCCGCATCTTCCTCGGCGTCGGCAGCGGCGAGGCCCTCAATGAGATCGCTGTCGGATCGGTGCAGGAGTGGCCGGAGTTCAAGGAGCGCTTCGCCCGGCTGCGCGAGGCGGTGGTGCTGATGCGGAAGCTGTGGACCGAGGACGAGGTGACCTTCGACGGCGACTACTACACGACCAAGGACGCCCGGATCTTCGACCGGCCCGAGCAGCCGGTGCCCGTCTTCATCGCCGCCGGTGGTCCGATGGTGGCGCGGTATGCCGGTCGCGCCGGCGACGGCTTCATCTGCACCTCCGGCAAAGGCCGGGAGTTGTATGCAGACGACCTGATCCCCGCCGTCGCCGAGGGCCGCGAGAAGGCCGGTCGGGCCGGTGAGCCGATCGAGCGGATGATCGAGATCAAGATCTCGTGGGATCCGGACCCCGAGCAGGCGCTGGAGAACACTCGCTTTTGGGCGCCGCTGTCGTTGACGGCCGAGCAGAAGCATTCCATCCACTCACCTGCTGAAATGGAGCGCGCCGCCGACGAACTCCCGATCGAGCAGGTCGCCAAGCGCTGGATCGTCGCCTCCGACCCGGCCGAGGCCGTGGAGCAGGTGAAGTTCTATACCGATCTCGGCTTTGACCACCTCGTCCTGCACGGCCCCGGCCACGACCAGGAGCGCTTCCTGCGCACCCTCGCCGAGCAAGTCCTCCCCGGCCTGCGCGAGCTGAGCCCGGCCGTCTGACCTGACCCGCGCCCGCCCCGCCCCCGCCCGAGCCCCCTGCCGAGCGGGGCTTCTGAACGCGAGCGGGGTTTGTGCCGAGCGGAGCGGGGTCTCTGAACGCGAGCGGCCCTATAGCCCCGCTCGCGTTCACAAGGGCCGCTCCGCTCGGCAGAAACCCCGCTCGGCTCGCCGCGCACCAGAAGAAAAGTCGGGTGAGGAGCCGGGCCTCGGGTGGCAAGATGCTGCGGTGCCCGAACGACATACAGCCCCCTTCGTCGCGGCCGGCCCCGTCATCTCGGCCCGCGGCCTGTCCAAGGTCTATGGCGAGTTGCGGGCCGTCGACGGGATCGACTTCGATATCGCCCCGGGGGAGTCCTTCGGGCTGCTCGGCCCAAACGGGGCCGGCAAGTCGACCACGATGCGGATGCTCGGCGGCACCCTCGGGCGCACGGGCGGGGAACTCACGGTCGCCGGCCTCGACCCCGAGCAAGAGGGGCCGACGGTCCGCGCCCACCTCGGCGTCGTCCCGCAGCAGGACAATCTCGACGACGAGCTCTCCGTGCGCGACAACCTCTACATCTACGGTCGCTACTTCGGCCTGCCCCGCGGCTACCTCAAGGACAAGATCCCGCAATTGCTGGAGTTCGCCCAGCTCACCGACAAGGCCAAGTCCAAGGTCGACGACCTCTCCGGCGGGATGAAGCGGCGCCTGACCATCGCCCGCTCCCTCATCAACGAGCCCAGCGTCCTGCTCCTCGACGAGCCGACCACCGGGCTCGACCCGCAGGCACGGCATACGTTGTGGGACAAGCTTTTTCGACTCAAAGAGGTCGGCGTGACGCTCGTCGTCACCACCCACTTCATGGACGAGGCGGAGCAATTGTGCGACCGGCTCATCGTCGTCGATCACGGCCGTATCAAGGCCGAAGGCAGCCCGCGCGGCCTCATCGCCGAGCACTCCACCCGCGAAGTGGTCGAGGTGCGCTTCGGCGCCGATCGCAATGCCGAACTCGCCCCGCGCATCCGTGACCTCGCCGAGCGCATCGAGGTGCTGCCGGACCGGCTGCTGCTCTACAGCGACCACGGCGAGACCGTCCTCGAAGCTCTCGCCGCGCGCGATCTGCACCCGGTCACCTCGTTGGTGCGCCGCTCCTCCCTTGAGGACGTCTTCTTGCGTTTGACGGGTCGGTCCCTCGTTGACTGAGCTCGCCGACCTCCACCGCCTGGCCCGCTCGGGCACCGCGCCCAGCCCGCAGGACCTCGCCCACCGAGTGCGCCGCCGCGGCATCCTGCTGTATGTCGAGACCTGGCTGATCGCCTCCAAAACCTGGGCGGCATCGCTGGCGATCGTCGGCATCGTCGAGCCGATCGCCTATCTCGTCGCCCTCGGATGGGGCCTCGGCACGCTCGTCGACGACGGCGGCCGCTCGCCAGGCGGTGTCCCCTACCTGATGTATGTCGGCCCGGGCCTCATCGTCGCCACCGCCGTCATGGCAGCGCACCAGGAGTCGACCTATCCGATCATGGCGGGCTTCAAATGGCGCCGCCTCTTCCACGGCCCACGCGCCACTCCGCTGACCCCGACGCAGATCGGCCTCGGCCAGATCGGCGGCACGCTGATGCGGTTGCTCGGCCAGACCAGCCTGTTCTGGCTGGTGCTGGTCGCCTTTGGTGCCACCCGCAGTGCCTGGTCGGTCCTGATCGTTCCCATTGCCGCGCTCGCCGGGCTGGCCTTCGGGGCGTGCGTGACGGCATACGCCGCGGGCCTAGAAAACGAAGGCCATCAATTCGCCTCACTCCAGCGCTTCGTCGTCATGCCGATGTTCCTCTTCGCCGGCACCTTCTTTCCGCTCAGCGAACTGCCGGGTTATCTGCACTGGATCGGCTGGCTCTCGCCGATCTGGCATGGCACCGAGCTCGCCCGCGCCGCGAGCTATGGCGCGCACCTCGCCCCCTCGTCGGTCGCCCTGCACCTCTCCGTGCTGCTGGCGTATGCCGCCCTCGGGCTGGTCGTCAGCGCCCGCCGCTTCGAACGCAGGCTGACCCGATGAGCGCTCCGAGTCGGCGGGCCGGCGTCAGCGGCCTGCGCGGGACCGGTTCGGCGCCGGTGCTCGAACGCGGACTGATTGTCTACAAACGCAACTGGATCGTCGTGATCTCCGGCTTCTTTGAGCCGCTGCTCTACCTGCTCGCCATGGGCTACGGCCTCGGCGGCCTGGTCGGGCAGGTCCCCGGCCCCGGCGGCGCCCCGATCGACTATCCCGCCTATATCGCGCCCGCCCTCCTGGCCACCTCCGCGATGAATGGCGCGATCTTCGACTCGACCTGGAATGTCTTCTTCAAGCTGCGCTTCGCGCGGCTGTATGAAGCAATGCTGCAGACCTCCCTCGGCCCCGTCGATGTCGCCCTGGGCGAAATCCTGATGGCGCTGCTGCGGGGGCTGCTGTACGCCGTGGGGTTCATGGGCGTTGTCGCCGCACTGGGGCTCGTGACGTCCTGGTGGGCGCTGGCGATGATTCCGGTTGCCCTGCTCATCGCTTTCGGTTTCGCGGCGCTGGGCATGGCGGCGACATCTTTCGCCAAGAGCTTCCAGCACATGGATGTCATCACCTTCGTGCTGCTGCCGATGTTCCTGTTTTCCTCCACGCTCTATCCGGTCAGCGTCTTTCCTGAGGTCATCCAGTGGATCGTCAAGGCGCTCCCGCTGTGGCATGGCATTGAGTTGATGCGCCAACTCGCCGTCGGCCACCTGAGCTGGGTCAGCCTCGGTCACGCGGCCTATTTCGTCGCCATGGCCCTCCTGGGCATCGCCATGACCGCCCGCCGCCTGCGCGCGCTCTTCCTGCGCTGAGCGCCGACTCTGCCGTCACCCTGGGCCGCAGTCAACGTCACCACCGACAACAGCGCCGCCACCGTCGGCCGTACGAGCTGCGCCTCAATCGGCTCTCAGCCGCTGCAGCCGAGCACCGAGCAAACCGACGCGGGCGGCATTGCCCGGCAACTCGACATACCGCTGCCCGAAGCGCGCGAGCAGCGCATCGTCCAGCCGGCGGACGGCGGCGGCGGGGAAGCGATAGCCAAGCTGGCCCGATAGCGCGCCCTCATCGACCTCGGCCAAGACCGCAGCGAGATCGGGCAGCCGGGTGATGCCGAGTTCGGCGATCAGCCCGGCCATCCAGACATAGTGATCCTCGCGGGACCATCCAGCATCGCGATAGTGCCCGGCGAGGAAGGCCGCCAGGTCGCGCCCGGTCAGCGTGCCCACCTCGGTCGACTCCGCGATCTCGACGTCCTGCTGCAATTGCTCCTGGATGGCGCTGAACTGCTCGTCGGCCAGCTCCAGCAGCCCCGCGGTCAGCGTGAAGCGCCGGTCGAGATCGCGCGCGTGCGCCGCCGGGATGCTGCCCTTGTAGCGGATGGCGTGTTCATACTCAGCCCAGGCATGCTGCAAGACCGTCCGCACCTGAACCTGCGCCTGCCGACCCGCGAGCAGCGACCGCAACTCGGCGTCCGGATCGTCGTCGGGCAGGGCGACTTGTAGGTGGCGGCTGGCATACCCGAAGCGCCCCTCACGAGCGGTCTCCCGACCCATATCCCGATCGTCGAGGAGCACCAGCTCGTCGGCGAGCAACTCAGCGACAGCGGCCACATCGCTGCGCAGATAGGTGATCACCCGCACGCCGATCTGGTCGGTGATCCCCGTCAGCGGCTCGGCATACAGCGGCGCGCCGTCCTTGCTGCGCGCGGCCTTCTCCGCGAAGGACTCGATGCTCTTGGCCCGCCCCGTCACCGAGAGATAGTTGATGCCCGCCTCGTCGAGGATGCCGCGCACGAAGTCGAGGTATGCCGCCGCCGCCCGCTGCAGATCGGCATACCCATCGCGGTAGTCCCGCACCGCCGCATCGACGATCCGGTCCCGCCCGGGGGTGCGTGCCGGACGCGGCCCCGGCAGATGATCCGCCGGCAGGGTCGGCGTGAGGATCTGCCCGCTCTCGGGCTCGCCATAGGCCGTCAGCCGCTCCGGCGCCACCGCCGCCAGGCGCGCGAGATAGGCGCAGAGCACCGCATCGACCAGATCCTCGCCGCGGCGCAAATCGGCCTTCGTGCCCGCCGCAGCGATCGATCGCACGAGGTCACGCCACACCGGCACGTCGAGGTCCACCCGCGGTGATGCCCCGGAGAGGGATTCCAATAGTTGGGTTAGTCGCAGCAGCTCGCCGCGCATCGCCACCAGCGAGCGTCCCGGCTTGTTCTTGTATTTCAGGGTCCGGCCGAGCCGGAAGAGCGAGATGCACGCCGCGTGCGGATAGACCTCGATCGCCCGTCGAGGCAGTGAGAGATCGGTCGACACCACCAGCCCCAGCGCCTCGGAAAGCCGAGCCGCGCGCGACTGCTGGCCCGCGAACTCGGGACGCGCGGTGTTCGTCGGGTGAGCACCGGCATCGAAACGCGCGAAGTCGGCGCTTAGCGCCCGCTCGGCCGGCCGGGCGCCCGAGGCATTGGTGACCACGAGCGGCGCATCGATGGCCACGACGCAGGGGCCCTCGGCATACGGCTCGAGCACGGCGAGGATCTCGACATCGTCGATGGCACCCGCGAGCGCGACCAGCGTGCCGCCCTCATCGAGGACGGCGATGCCGGTCTGGGCGCGTTCGCCCCAGGCGAGATCGATGCCGATGCTGTGCACGGGCATACCCTCCCACGGGCCACCGACAACCCCCGGTGAGCGGGCTCACCCCACCTGCTGGGACGGGAAGTTGACCGCGCGTCTACTACCAAAGGATTCTTGTCCGCATGACACCGACGGGCCAGGTCCCCATGACCACCGCCGACCACTTCCTGCATCGCAGCGAGGGCAACCCGCGCCTGCGCTCTTCCTATATGAGCGTCGAGATTCTGGACCGCGTCCCCGACTGGGAGCGCTTCCTGCAGGTCTTCGAATCGGCCTCGCGCGAGGTAGCGCGGCTGCGGCAGCGAGTCGTCTCGCCGACCGCGCCGACGACCGCCCCGCGCTGGGTGATCGATGCGGACTTCGACCTGCGCTATCACGTGCGCCGCGTCCGGCTGCCCGGCTCGGGATCGCACCGCGAACTGCTCGACTTCGCCGAGCAGTTGTCGATGACGCCCTTGGAGCTGACCCGGCCGCTGTGGCGGGTCACCCTCGTCGAGGGGCTCGACGGCGGTGCCGCGGCGATGCTGGTCCAGATGTCCCACGCGGTCAGCGATGGCATGGGCGGGATCGAGCTGTTCGGCGCCCTCTATGACCTGACCCGCGACGGCCGCGAACGCCCGGTCGTCGAATTGCCGGTCCCGCACGATCTGGAGCCGCGCGATCTGACCATCCAGGGCGTCAAGGAAGCGCCCGGCCGGGCCCTCGGGTTCGCCAAGTCGGTGCTGGGTCTGGGGATCAAGGTCGCCAGTGATCCGGTCGGGAGCGTCACCGGCGCCGCCGGGTATGCCGCCTCGCTGCGCCGGGTCTTGGGCGCGGTCGGCGAGGCCGCCCCATCGCCACTGCTCGCGGGCCGCGGCCTGCGCCGTCGCGCCATCACCCTCGAGATCGACCTGCCGACTCTCAAAGCCGCCGGCAAGGCCCTCGGCGGGTCGGTCAATGACGCCTATCTCGCCGCGATGACCGGCGGGCTGCGCCGCTACCACGAGGGCCTGGGTGTGCCGGTCGCTCACCTCCCACTGGCCATCCCGGTCAGCCTGCGTAGCGAGGGCGACACTGCTGGCGGCAATCAGTGGACCGGCCTGATCCTCCCGGCCCCGGTTGGGGAGGCCGATCCCGCGGCGCGCATCCACGCCATCCGCGAACTCGTGCAGACCCGCCGTGCCGAGCCCGCCCTAGACGTCATGGGCGTCGTCTCGACGGTCACCTCGGTGCTTCCTGATCTCATCGTGGACCCGCTGCTCGGCGTCGTCCCGCCGGCGGATGTCCAGTGCAGCAATGTCATGTCGTATCCCGGGCCGACCTTTATCGCGGGTGCGCAGATCGTCGCGCAGTACGGCCTCGGACCGGTCCCTGGCGTCGGGATGATGGCGGTGATGATCACCCGCCTCGGCCGGGCGTTCATCGGAGTTCGTTATGACACAGCGTCTTTCACCGACGACGAGTTGTTGGAGCGCTCGCTGACCGAGGGTTTCGACGAGGTCTTCGCCGCCGCCGGTGTCACCCGGCCGTTGGCCGGGTCGCGACCCGCGGCCAAGAAGGCCGCCGTCCGCCTCGCCCCTGCCGGCCGCGCCCCCGCCCGCAAGTCGGCAGCCGCCACGGCTGCTCCTAGCAAGGCCGCTCCCAGCAAGGCCGCGACGAGCTCAGCCTCGACGAAGCGGGCCGCGACGACGAAGTCGGGGACGAACAAGACGGGCACCACCAAGGCCGCGAAGACCAGCGCCGCGAAGAAGTCCGTGAGGAAGGCCCGATGAGCCCCGCACCCCGCATACCCGGGACCGTGGCGGAAGTCCTCGGCTCGCCCGAGGGCCCGGAGGTCTGCGCCTTTTTCGATGTCGACGGCACCCTGGTGGCCGGCTTCACGGTGAACATCTACACCAAGGAGGGCCTGCGCAATCGCGATATCGGGGTCCTCGACATGCTGCGGATGCTCAGCCTGTCGTTGAGCTATCAGGTCGGCGCCTCGCCATTCGAGGATGTCGTGCAAGAAGCCTCGGGCGTCTTCAAGGGGCGAACCCTCGAGGAACTGCACGAGCTCGGCGGTCAGGTCTTCGACAAGAAGGTCGCCGACCTGCTCTACACCGAGACGCGCGCCATGGTCCGTGCCCACCAAGAGCGTGGCCACCGGGTGGTCCTGTGCTCGTCGGCGACGAGTATGCAGGTCCAGCCGGTCGCCGACCATCTCGGCGTTGACGAGGTGGTCTGCAACCAGTTCGAGGTGGGCGAGGACGGTCTACTCACCGGGCGCCTCGTGGAGCCGGTGATTTGGGGCGAGGGCAAGGCAACTGCTGCGCAGCGATATGCCCGCACCCACGGCATCGACCTCTCGCGCGCCTATTTCTACGCCGACGGTGACGAGGATGTCGCCCTGATGCACATGGTCGGCAACCCCCGCCCCACCAATCCGGGACCCGGCCTGACGAAGGTTGCGAAGCGTCGCGGGTGGCCGATCACTCGGCATACCAGCCGCGGCATCGACGGCCGAGAGTCGTTGGTGCGCAACATCATCGGCGCTTCTACGCTCGGGCCGATCACCGCTGGGGCAGCCGCTTTCGGGCTGCTGACGCGCAACAAGCGCAAGGGCCTCAATGTCATCACCGGTCTGTGGCCGAGGTTGCTCATCGAAGCCCAGGGCGTCCGGCTCAAGGTAGTCGGAGAGGCAAATGCTGCGGCTCGCCCGGCGGTCTTCATCTTCAACCACCGCACCGCGATGGACACCTTCATCGTGGCCGCGGTGGTCAAGACCGACTTCACCGGGGTCGCCAAGGCGGAGCTGAAGAAGAACCCGCTCTTCGCGACGATTGGCCGGGCGATGGATATCGCCTTCGTCGATCGCGGCAACACCGAGTCCGCCGTGGCGACGATGCAAGATGTCGAGCGGCTCACCGAGAAGGGCGTCTCGATTGTCGTCTCGCCGGAGGGTCACCGCTATGACACGCAAGAGGTTGGGCCGTTCAAGAAGGGCGCCTTCCGGATGGCGAAATCCGCTGGGGTGCCAGTCATTCCGATCGTGCTGCGCAATGCCGATGAGGTCGCGGCCCGCGACTCGATGACGGTCAATCCGGGCACGGTCGACGTCGCGATCTTGCCGCCGATCTCCCTGGACGACTGGGAGTTGGACGACTTCACCGAGCGCATCGAGCAGGTGCGCCAGCAGTTCATCGACACCCTGCGTGATTGGCCGACCGAAGGATGAGTGACGTGGTCGAAACCGCTCCGACGAAGGTCGTCATCGCCGTGACGCGCACCGCCGTCGAGGACCGCCTGGTGCGCGCGAAAGTTGCCGAGGTATGGGGCTCCGGCGCCGACGCCCCCGAGGTCTTCACGGTGCCGCGTGGTTCCTCGATGTCCGGTGAGGTCGCCGCCCTCAGCGCGCGACTGGCCGGCAGTGATGCCGAGTTGATCCCGATGGGCGTGACCTGGCTGCCGTCGGAGCACACCGACGGCGAGCGCAAGGTTCGTCTCGTCGATGTCGTGCGTGGACAGAACCCTTATAAGCCAAATCCCCGCCAGCAGAACCAGATTGCGCGTCGTGAACCCGACCGTGGGCGCGTCATCGAGGGCGTTCCGGCGAGCATCGAGACCTTGCGTGCCCGCTTTGCCGAGGGCGGCAAGGATCCAGCCGTCGAGGGCGATTCGTTCGCGCGCTTCGTGGCGCGCCGGGCCCGGCTGTCGCTGCAACGAGCCGACGCGCAACTGCTCGGACCGCAGTTCAAGTCGGCCAAACTCGTCAAGGACGAGATCCTCGCGAACCGGCACTTCCAGGAGGGCTTGGCGCAGATCCGCGCCGAGCTCGGCCCGAAAGCCGTCACCGACGAAAAGGTCGATGAGATCCTCGAGGAACTCGCGACCGGCTGGGGGCGCTTCTTCATCGATGTCTTCCCACGCGTCGGCCGGGCGGTCTATCAGCGCGGCTTCGAGCAAAAGATCGACAGCCTGCCGGAGGAGATTGAGCGACTCCGTCGCACGATGGCCGAGCGACCGGTCATCTTCTTGTGGTCGCACCGGTCCAATCTCGATACCCCCGTCCTGTCAGTGTCCTTGCACGAGAACGGACTTCCGCTCCCGCACATGTTCGCGGGCATCAACATGGCGTTCGGTCCGATGGGCGCGATCATGCGTCGCGCGGGCGTCATCTTCATCCGCCGCAGCATTGGTGACCCGCTCTACAAGTTCATGCTCAAGGAGTTCGTCGGCTATCTCGCCGAGAAGCGCTTCAACCTCTCCTGGTCCATCGAGGGCACGCGCTCGCGGACCGGGAAGATGCTGCCGCCGAAGCTCGGGCTGCTCTCCTTCGCCGCGGAGCCCTATGTCGAGGGTCGCTCCGATGACATTGCGCTGCAGCCGGTCGCCATCACCTTCGACCAATTGCACGAAGTCGGGGAGTATGCCGAGTACGCCCAGGGCGGCAAGAAGACCGCCGAGGGCTTCTCATGGCTCTACAACTTCATCAAGGCCCAGGGACAAAATCACTACGGCAAGATCTACATTCGCTATCCCGAGCCGGTCTCGATGCGTTCGATCATGGGTCCGCCCAATGGGGAGATCGCGCAGGATCCCGACAAGCGCCGCTTGGCCCTGCAGAAGATGGCCTTCGAGGTGGCCTGGCGGGTCAACAAGGCCGCGCCCGTCACGCCGACCGCGCTCGTGACGGCCATCTTGCTCGGCGCGCAGGGAGTGGCGATGACGTCCGCCCAGGTGACGGCGGGCGTCGCGCCGATCCTCGACTATCTCGACGAACTCGTTGTGCCACAAGCAGATTCCGTCGCCAACTTGCGCACTGTGGCGGGCGTCGAGCAGGTGCTCTCGGCGCTCGCCGCGTCCGGGACCGTGACCCGGGTGCCGGGGTCACGGCATACGGTCTGGCAGATCACCGAGAAGCAGCAACTGGCCGCGACCTTCTATCGCAACTCGATCATTCACGTCTTCCAACTTGGCGCGATCTGCGAGATCGCGCTCGTCCTCGCCAGCCGTCAGGCGCAACCTGGCGCCGACCGGCTTGACGTCTTTTGGCGGCAGGTGGAGCGGCTTCGTGATCTGCTGAAGTTCGACTTCTACTTCCAGGAAAAGTCGGTCTACCGCAAAGAGATCGAGCAGCAGATGGCGACCGCCGATCCGGAGTGGCAAGCGCGTCTGGTCGATCCCGGCTTTGAGATCGAGACCTATCTGCGCAGCCGCGTTCCACTTGTGGCGCCGTTCACGATCCGGCCCTTCTTCGAGTCCTACGGCATCATCGCCGATGTGCTGGCGCACCAGCCGGCGGGCGGCGAACTGGACAAGGCCGCGATCACCAAAGAGGCGCTGGCCTATGGGCAGCAATTGCTCGCCCAGCGACGCATCGCCTCCGCGGAGCCGGTGTCGGCCCTGCTCTTCGCGACCGGTCTGCAACTCGCCGAGAACCAGGGCGTGCTCAAGGACGGTCCCGACCGGGCCGAGCGGGCGCTGACTTTCGAGAAGGAACTCAGCGAGATCCTCGCCGCGATGGAGTTGATCGGCCGCGTGGCCTCGACGATCTTCACCGAGCAGTTGCGCGCCTCACGTCACGACTGATCCTTCGCGAGCCGGTCCTGGAAGGCGAGGATGCGCTCGATCGCGGCAGCCACCGGGCCCGGCCCGGAGGCCAGCGAGAGGCGGACATACTCGCCACCGTGGACCCGGTCGAAGTCGACGCCGGGCGTCAGCGCGACATCCTCTTCGGCGAGTAGCGCGGCGCACCAGGCGACTGAATCGGCATACGGCCCAAGCTGATTCGCGATGCCCGCGTAGACGTAGAAGGCACCATCGGCCGGCGCCACGCCGGTCCACCCGAGCCGCGGGAGAGCCTCGAGCACGAGTCGGCGGGCTTCGGCGAAGCCGGTGACGGCGGCCTCGCACTCGGCATACGCCGCCTCGGTGAAGCCGGCGATGGCGGCGTGCTGCGCGGGGACCGGCGCGCAGAGCGCGAGGTTCCCGGCGAGCGCGTCAATGCGCGGCGCGAGGTCCTGCGGCATGAGCAGCCAGCCAAGGCGCCAGCCGGTCATACCCCAGAACTTGCTGAAGGAGGAGACGACGAGGGAGGCGTCGTCATACGACCAGGCACACGTGCCGGTGGAGCCGGTGTAGCTCACGCCGTGGTAGATCTCGTCGCTGACGACGCGCACCCCGGCGGCGTGGCACCACGCGAGCAACTCGCGCATCTGCTCCTGCGGAATCATCGTGCCGGTCGGGTTGGCGGGGCTCGCGAGGACCACGCCGGCGAGCGGGCGTTGCGCGTGGGCGCGCTGGAGCAACTCGACCGTGGGCTGGAAGCGCACCTCGGCTCCAGTGTCCAGTTCGACGACCTCGCACCCGAGCGAGCGCAGGATGTTGACATAGGCCGGGTATCCCGGCCGCGCGACCGCCACCTTGTCGCCGTGGTCGAAGGCCGCGAGGAATGCCAGGAGGAAACCACCGGAACTGCCGGTGGTCAAGCAGATGCGGTCGGGATCGAGGTCGAGGTCATACCAGCGGCGATAGTGGGAAGCAAGCGCCTCACGAAGGGGGCGTATGCCGCGAGTCTCGCTGTAGCCCAACGGAATCGCTCCGCTCATGGCGTATGCCGCCGCCTCCCGGACCGCCGTCGGCGCCCCTTGGCCCGGCTCGCCCGCGCACAGGTTAATGACATCGCGACCCTCCGCCCGCGCCGCGGCCACTGCCTGAAGCACGGTCATGACCGTGAAGGCCGGGACGTCCGAGCGGGCGGAGGGTTGGCGCGTCATAGGGCTAGGCAATCACATCGCCCCCGAGGTGCTCGCGGCTCACTCCGCCTCGACCGAGAAGAGGTCGCCGATGCCGCACTGAAGGACATCGCAGATCGCGGTCAAGGTGCTGAAGCGGACCGCCTTGGCGCGATTGTTCTTCAGGATGGAGAGGTTGACGACGGTGACGCCGACGGCATCCGCGAGGGCTGCGAGCGTCATATCTCGTTGCTGCAGAAGGTGATCGAGATGGCAGATCACGCGATGGGGCTCGTCGACCGGCATCAGATCAGCCCGTCGGCATCATCGGAGAGCTTGGCCCCGACCTTGAAGGCCTCCGCGATCAACGCAGCGACCAGCCCTATCGTCATGGGCAGCCACGGCAGGGTCATGCTTACCATCAGGTCGAGTCCGCCGAGGTCGAGGTTCGAGGCCAGCGCGCCGTCGACGGCCATCCGCGCGAATAAGGCGACTGCGGGGCCGATCATCAGCAGGAAGGCGATGGCGCGCCAGCGGCCAACCTGGCCAGCGGCGAATGGCTGACCGGAACTGATGGAGCGCATGATGCGCAGGAAGATCGCGATGCACGCGATGACGACGGCCGTCAGGAGTACACCGGGCAGGAGGTCAAGGATCCGCGCTCCGGCGCCGGGGTTCGAGT
The DNA here is from genome assembly GCA_020160805.1 of Actinomycetota bacterium. Classification (GTDB taxonomy): domain Bacteria; phylum Actinomycetota; class Actinomycetes; order Actinomycetales; family Dermatophilaceae; genus Nostocoides_A; species Nostocoides_A veronense. The sequence continues at coordinate 17,060 of JAIUPO010000022.1, forward strand.
AGTCGACGGCATAGTCCGCTGGGCTGTAGAGCACGCCGGTCCGGTCGAGTTCGGGGACCGTGACCGCGCTGGAGAGCGGCAGGCTGATCGGCTCGCCCTGAATCCAGCGCAGGATCGGCAGGCCGACGCTGGCGACCAAGGTCCGGGCGCCGACCAGCCACAGCAGGATGGTCAGCCCAATCCGGTCACTGCGGTCGAAGGCCAACCAGTCCTTGCGCTCGGTGCGGCGTGCTGGTCGGCGAGTGGTGTCGTTCATGGGCGTTCCCCTTCCCCAAGACGTATCGACTGTCGATACAACGAATATCGTTATGCATATCGACTATCGATGTCAAGAGGCAGGGGTTGCGCCTCGGCGTCGGTTACCAGGATTCGCCGTGGAACTCGTGCTCAGGCGCCTCGCGCAGCAGCCCGCGGTAGGCCTTGACGACGGCCTGCCCGTGGTTGATTACCGCATCGACCTCGCGGGCGATGCGCATCTCGACACCATGCTCCCGCGCGAGTTCGACGACGACGGAGGAGGACTTCACGCCCTCGGCCACCTGCTTGAGTTCGGCGGCGATCTCGTCGAGATTCTTGCCCTGCGCGAGCATGATGCCGACGCGGCGATTGCGGCTGTGCGGGCTGGTGCAGGTCGCGATCAGGTCGCCCATGCCCGCCAGGCCGGAGAAGGTCTGCTCGTGCCCGCCCATCGCCACCCCGAGTCGGGTCAGTTCCCGAAGCGACCGGGTGATCACCATGGCGCGCGTGTTGTCGCCGGCCTCCAGGCCGTCGCCGAAGCCCGTCGCGATGGCGAAGATATTCTTCAGCGCCCCGGCGACCTCGACGCCGACGACATCGGTGGAGGTGTAGACGCGGAACATCGTCGAGCGCAGGATGCCTTGCAATGACTCGGCAAGCTGCTGGTCGGGCATCGCGAGGGTGGCCGCGGCGGCATACCCCTGCACGATCTCGCGGGCGATATTCGGGCCGTTGAGGACGCCGACCGGGTGTCCGGGCAGGACCTCGCTGACGACCTCCGTCATCCGCAGCTGGCTGCCCTGCTCGAGGCCCTTGACCAGCGAGACCACGGGCACCCACGGACGCAGGTGGTCGGCGGCCTCACCGAGGACGGCGCGGCAGGCTTGGGAGGGCACGCCGAGGACGAGAACATCCGCCTGGGCGACGGCTTGCGCGAGATCGGTGGTCGCCCGCAGCGCCGGATTGATCGGCAGGTCGCCGAGATAGCGGCTGTTGATATGCCGAGTGTTGATGTCCTCGACCGTCGCCTCGTCGCGGGCCCAGATCGTTGTCGGCGCATTGCGCGCGGCGATCGAGGCGACGGCCGTCCCCCACGATCCGCCGCCGAGGATAGTGACATGGGGACGGCGCATAGGGGCTCCTTCGGGGCGGGCGGCCACCATGCCGCCGGATTGGTCGTGCTGCAGCCTACCGAGCGCCCGACGCCACCCGCCCTCACGACCGCCCTACCGCTTGGTATCGGTCGCGAACACGACCAATATCAAGCGGTAGCGCGGTGTTTAGGCCGCGTTGATTGGGCGGCCGGTGCGCGTCTGCGGTTGCGCGAGACCCGGTGCGCCCCACGTTAGGTCGTAGACCGTGGGCACGAAGGGCTGCCAGAGCAATGGCATACCGGCCTCCTCGGGGGTCCGGTCGCCCTTGCGCCAGTTGTCGTACTCGCACGCGGCGACCGCATTAGCCCAATCGGTCGCCCCGCCACGCGATTTCGGCAACACGTGGTCCATTGTGGTCGCCGTCGGCTGGCCGCAGTAGGCACACTGCCCGTGGTCGCGCTTGATGACGCCCTCGCGGGTGTAGATCGCGAGCGGGTCGGACGCGACGACGGTGACCTTGGTGCCGTGGGCGAAGGTCGCGCGGCCGGTGCGCCGGCGGGCATACTTCCAGGCCGTCTTGACGTAGCGCGTCAGGATCAGCACCTTCGGCCGCGGCATCGGCCCGAACATCTCCGGCCCCTCCTCGAGCACCGCAGCGACCCCACGCCACAGCATCGTCATGGCGTGCCGCACCGAGACGGTGTGCAGGGGCTCGTAGGTCGTGTTGAGCACGACGACGGTCATGGGGTCACCTCCTTGGTGGGCATTCTCGACGTGGGCTGATGGTCGGGGGTTGGGGTACGCAGTGCGTGGCCACCGGGCGTCTGCCCGGTTGCGTCGGCGAGAAATGCTAGGCAGGCGCCCGGTGCTCTAACCAGTGATTTTCAGCGGGTGCGTTAGGTGGTCTCGACGGTCGTCACCACGGTTGTGACCCCGGGGGCGCGGGGCGTCGAGGAGAAGCCGAAGCGGCATGGCGGGTCGACCGGGCGCAGGTCGCCGAGTGGCTCCCCGTCCAACCGCCCGGAGACGGAGGTGATGGCGCGCACGTCGGTGGCGGCATACCACTCCCGTCGGCCGGGCCGGGCGACGCCGCGCGTCCGCACGCCGCGCAGGACGACTCGGGCGATGGGGTCGACGGCGCTCGCCCAGGCGGTGCTCGTCGCGAGTGGGCGGGGTATGCCGCGCAGCCCCCACCCCAATGGCCGTCGCCGTCCGATCGTGAGGCTCACCGAGAGTGACTCGGCCGCCAGAGACCATCGAGCGTCATTGCGCTGCAGGTCGATCGGCTCGATTCGCGTCTCGTCGAAGGTGTAGGTCTCGGCCACGAAATCCCGGACCTGCGCCGTGGGCGCGACCAGCACACGGTGGCCGTCGGCCCGCTCGATCATCACATCGGTGAACCGGCCGAACGGCGACTCCCACCAGGTGCCGATGACGAGCCGCGTCCCGCTTCTCGTCCCTAGGCCGGCGATCTGGCCGGAGAAGCGTTGTCGAATCATCGGTCCGCTGTCGTGAACGTCGCTTCGGCGCCATCGCGATGCAGCCGCCAGACGCGCGTCGGTTGGATGGTCTCGAGCAGGGCGCGGTCGTGGGTCACGATGACCAGTGTCCCGTCGAATGCCCGAAGGGCCGCCTCCAACTGCTCGATGCCCTCGACGTCTTCGTGATTCGTCGGCTCATCCAAGATCACGGTGTTCACCGCCCGACCCTGCAGGATCGCCAGCGCGGCGCGAGTTCGCTCGCCGAGGGAGAGCGAGTCGCAGCGGCGACCGACGATCTCCGCGCCAAGCCCAAACTTCGCGAGCAGCGTTCGCACGGTCGCGACGTCGGTCTCGCCGAGCGCGCGGGCAACGGCGGCAAGCAGTTCCTCATCCCCAGCCAGCATGTCCCGACCCTGATCGAGCGTGCCGAGGTGCACCCGGCTTCCCCACGAGAGCCGACCCGACGTTATCGGCACGCGTCCCAGCATCGCCTGCAGGAGAGTCGATTTGCCGCTGCCATTTGGACCCAGCAACGCCACGCGGTCGCCGCGCGCAAGGTGCGTGGAGACCGGATCCAGCCGGAAATTGGCACGCTCGACGACGACCTGATCGAGCGTCAACACGACATCCGCGGACGGGGTTGCCTGCGCAATCGTGTAGCGCAACTCCCACTCCTTGCGGGGTTGCTCGACGATGTCGAGCCGCTCGGCTGCGGCCCGAGCCCGGGCGGCCCGCTGGTCCATTCGTTTGGCCTGATCCTCGGCATACTTCTTGGCGATTCCCGCGTGCGGGCCGAGATCGGACTTCTGTGCCCGGCCCTTGGCCGCCCATTCGCTCTGCCGGCGCGCGCGAGCGGCGAGGCTGTCGCGTTCCGCGATGTAGGTGTCGTAGGCGGCCACCGCCTGTGACCGCGCCAGCGCTTTTGCCGCGCGATAGTCGGACCACCCGCCGGTGTAGTGGTGGACGGCCTGCTGGTGCAGATCCAGTTCCACCACCCCCGTCGCCACCTCGTCGAGGAAGCGCCGGTCGTGCGAGGCGACAAGCACCGGTCCGCTCACGGAGCTGAGGTATGCCGTGAGCACCCCCAACCCGGCCTGGTCCAGGTTATTGGTGGGTTCGTCCAAGAGCAGAATGTCGTGCTGGCTCAACAGGATTGACGCGAGAGAGGCGCGTGCGGCCTGGCCGCCCGACAGCTCTCCCAGCGGCCGGTCGACCGCCACGTCCAGGCCAACACGGGCCAGCGTCTCGCCCAGCCGGGCGTCCAGATCGCCGCCTCCGAGAGCGAGCCAGCGGTCTAACGCGGCGGCATACCGGTCCTCGGCGCCCTGCTCACCCGCCGTGAGTGCTGCTGTAGCGCAATCGAACTCGGCCTGGGCGGCTGCGACTCCGGTGCGGCGGGCGGAATACTCCAAGATCGTCTCGTCACCGCGCGGCGGGGACTGGGGGAGGTAGCCAACCGTCGCGTCCGTCGGGGAGGTGCGGACCGCGCCCCCGTCGGGCGCGTGCTCGCCGGCGATGATGCGCAGCAGCGTCGACTTGCCGGCGCCATTCGGGCCGACCACGGCAACGACATCGCCGGGACCGACGACCAGGTCGAGACCGGTGAACAGCGGACGCGCGCCAAAGCCGGCCGCGAGGGCAGTTAGGTGCAGGGAAGCGGGCATGGGGGACCTCGGAATCGCTCGACGGATGGGGGCGAGAGGTCAGTTCCACATGCCTCCAGGCTCGGCCACCGCCCCGCCGCCCGTCAAATCCATTGTGCCCGGCGCTTGGGCGGGCCGACCGGCTACAGAACTGCGGCGAGACCCGGACTCAGCACGCTTGGCCAAGCCCCGAGGTCCTACATATCTGTAGTCCGCAGGACCAAGACCGCGGCGGCTCAGCGAGACCTCAGGCGTATGCCGCACAATCGTCACCGCCATGGACACGGTGCTGAGCAAGATCCTCCACCAGCCCAGCTGGCTGATCTACACGATCGTCGGGATCGTCGTCTTCGTTGAGGACGCCTTCTTCGTCGGCTTCGTCGTGCCCGGAGAGACCGTCGCGGTCCTCGGGGGCGTCGCGGCGAGCCTGGGGGAAGTCAATGTCTGGGCCCTGGGACTCATCGTCGTGCTGGCGGCGATCGCCGGGGACAGCGTGGGGTACGAGATCGGGCGGATCTGGGGGAGTCGGATCATCGCGCACCCTTTCTTCGACCAGCGTCGCAAGCAGCTCGACAGCGCGCAGGACTTCCTGCGGCGCCGCGGTGGCTCGGCCGTCTTCCTCGGCCGCTGGACCGCGTTCTTCCGGGCAGTGATGCCAGCTCTCGCTGGGACGGCGCGGATGCCGTATCGCACCTTCCTGCCGTGGAACGCCGTGGGCGGATTGTGTTGGGGCGCAGCGGTTGTCGCGATCGGCTTCTTCGCCGGGCACTCCTATCAGCGGGTGGTCACGCGCTTCGGACAGGGGTCAGCCCTGGTCGTCCTCGCGATCGTTGTGCTTGCGGTGCTCTGGCACTGGACCAAGCGTCGGCGCACCCTCGCCGAGGAGGGCATGGAGTAGGCGTTACGGGGTTCCTGCCCGTCGACTTACGTCGCCCGCTCGGCCACTCGGATGCCGATGGTGACGACATCGCCGAGGCCGACGCCTTCCGCGCGCTGCACCACAACCTTCACGGGGACGAGATAGGTCCCCTGCCGCGGCATCAGTGAGGTCGTGAACTCGGTCTCACCGATGCGCGCGTGCGCCGCGATGCACCCCCAGCCGTAGCTGAGTTCCGGCCGCTCCCGCAGTTCCGCGGAGACCTCTGCCGGAGTCGGAACGAAGAGGTATGGCGAGGGCCCCCGCCACTCGATCACCTGGCCGGCGAACTTGAACTCCACCAGCGCACTCTAGAGTGCGGGGCGACGATGTGTGGGCGGACGGCGTTTCCGCAGGTCAGGGACCAAATGGTCAACTAGTCGGGGTGACAGGATTTGAACTGTTCACGCGCCAGATTCGGCTTGGTCCTCTGAACTGCACCGTAGGCATCTGACCTGCGGTGACGTAAAATCTAGCGCGTGAGAGGACCGGGCACAAGGGGACATGAGATGTCGCTAGTTATGCCCCAGTTATGTCCGCTTGTGACCCCGGGTGTCACGCAATGACGAGGGCAAAGCGCGACTTCGGCACGATTCGCAAGCGAGCCAACGGGCGCTGGCAGGCGTTCTACATGGGTCCCGACCAGGCCTTCCACCGGGCGCCGTCGACCTTCGACACGAAGATGGACGCCGAGGCGTGGCTGGTGGCCGAGCGTCGGCTGCTGCAGAACGATGAGTGGTCGCCGGCGCGGTCGCGACGGGCGAAGGTCAAGCGGTCGACCGAGATGTTCGGGCCTTATGCCGAAGCGTGGCTCGAGCAGCGTGACCTCAAACCGCGGACCCGTGCGCTCTATCGAAGCCAGCTGGATCGGTTCATCCTGCCGGCGTTCGGCGAGGTCTCGTTGCGTGACATCACGCCCCAAGCCGTTCGCAAGTGGCACATCGGGTTGGGGACGAAAACGCCGACCCAGCGTGCCCACACCTACAGCCTGCTGCGCTCGATTCTCTCGACAGCGGTGACCGACGAGATCCTGGGCTCCAACCCGTGCCGGGTCCGCGGTGCCGGGGTGACGAAGCGGGCGCGTTCGATCGAGCCGGCGACGCTTGGAGACCTGGAAGCGGTCCTCGACGGGATCCCGGACGCTTGGCGGGCCCTGGTCCTCATCGGCGCCTGGTGCGGTCTCCGGTTCGGCGAGGTCACCGAGCTCCGACGCAAGGACGTCGACCTGGCGGCTGGCGTCATCCACGTCGAGCGTGGCGTGGTGCGCGTGCATGGCGAGGTGAGCGTGGACACGCCCAAGACCGCCGCGAGCGTTCGGGCCGTGGCCATCCCGCCGCACCTCGTGCCTGCGCTGAGAGAGCATCTGAAGAAGCACGTCGCTGCGGGACGGGAGGCGCTGCTCTTCCCGTCGTTGGGCGACCTTGACATCCAGCTGCACTCGAACACCTTCCGACGGCACTGGATCAAGGCGAGGAACAGCGCCGGCCGGCCGGACCTGCGGGTCCACGACCTGAGGCACACCGGGGCTGTCATGGCCGCGCAGTCGGGCGCTACCCTCGCTGAGCTCATGGCGCGGATCGGGCACTCGACGCCGCGAGCCGCCTTGCGGTATCAACACGCTGCCCAAGGCCGTGATGCCGTCATCGCTGCCCGAATGTCCAAGGAGGCCAAGAAGTGGGCCAAGCGCCGCGGTGCGGTGGGCGGGTAGGCTCACGGCCCTCCACGCATAGCGCCCACCACATGACGAAACCCCGGCGATGTGGCCGAGGCCAGGGATCGTTCCGGGGTCTTCGGTTCGCACGTTGCCGGATGGCCGAGTCCCGGGGCTAGGGGTGCAGTGACACCGGTTGTGTGTACACTCGCTCCATACCGCCCGGCCCCTCAGGGGCCGGGTTTATTCATGTCACCATCCGACGGGCCGCGTGAGACGACCCACCGACGCGGGCATTTGGTGGATCGTGAAGTCGGTCATAGTCAGCTGGTACCACCAGTGGCCACCCACCCCGGTCGAAGGAGCAGCGTTCAGCGCGCCGGCAGGGTAGCCCTTGGTCGGGTTCACAAGCCCGAGCGGGACATGTTGTCTGACGACGTCAACCGGCATCTTCAGATCGCTGTCATTGCTCACGACGACGGCTGCGTCCACGGAGCCTCCGAGGACATCGACGAGCATGTGGCTAGCGACATTGACGTCGCTGCCCTTCTCCTCGCGGCGAGCAACGGACGCCATGAAGGTTGCCCTGGGCACATCGACGCCTTGGCCGTCTCGCACCATGAGGGGCCACCGGGCTTCAGTCAGGACAGGGCGGCCGCGGCGATCAGCCGTCGCTAGCGGGGCGGTGGCCGTCCTCGCGACGTAGGTGCCGAACTCGATGACATCCACTGCGCCATGCTGAACCAAGGCCCGGAGGTATGTGTCCTGGTCCCTTTGGCTGTCAACGTTGTCGCGACCGCGGATGCGTGCCGTGCAGAACACCACGCGACTGTCGGCGATAGTCGGCCAACCTGAGTGCGCCGAGACAACCCCCTCGAGCATCGCGCGTATGTCGAGCCACCGCCAACCGGCCGTGCCCCGACCGCAGATGCCCCGACCGCCGTAGTAGAGGTTGTACCCATCGATGTAGACCCCTACGCGCATACAGCCATTGTGGCAACTGACTGTGACAGTGGCCCAACGCTCCGCCAACGGTGTACCCGAGATCGGTCAACTGGCTGTTGGTATGCGGACCATGAGCCGGTCGACGTCGTCCGGGTCAAGGCGGATGACGCGGGGGCCGCTGCGGTAGGCACTCAGGTCACCAGCGGCGATCCTCCGTCGGAGGGTCCGGGTGCTGAGTCCAGTCCTCTCGGCGGCCTGGGCGAGTGATTCGAACTGACGACGGGGCTTCTGTGTCATGGCATGACCTCCTTCGCCTTCCCAAAGCGAGACGATCGTCGCGGAGGGTCACGTCATGCACATGAAACTCGAATACGTTGGGCCCAAGACAATCGTCCCAACACTGTTGGGACGATTGCTCAAGCGGGCCACGCCTGCGCGACGGCGCGCATCGCGTTCAGTCATTAGTCTTCGCGAAGCATCCAAACCCTCTCCATCGGGATGCGGGCTCTGACGTCCTCAGGCAGTCGGTCGTAGTTGCGTTGGACTGCGGCGATCACGTCCGACGCATCCCACACCTTGACGCGGAACCGCTGATGTTTGACCGCGTCCTTGGCTGGCTTGCTCAGGCCCGTCCAGGTCGCGAGGAGGCCATAGTCCGCGCCGTGCGTGCTCACCAAGCCATTGAGCTGTGCGACGACCTCGGAGCCGATCTGACCCGTCTTGACCTGCACGATCAGCTTCGGCGACTCGAGGCCAAGGAGGCCGCGGCCCGCGGTTATGTCGATGCCGCCGTCAGCGCCGGGCGGTGCTTCGTCGACCTCGAACCCCTCAGCTTCGAGGAGCACTGCGACGAGGTGAGCGAACGCGTGGCCCGCGAACTCCTCACCGATCCGCGCCGAGATCTGATCGGCTGCGACTTCCGCGACGTTTGGCTTGGACTCGGGGTCATCGACCGCGCTGTCCTCGACGTGGCTCTTGCTAGGCCCGTCCTTGGGGGTAACTGCCACGGATCCGGGATCCTCACCGTGGGTCAAGAGGTGGTCGAGGCGGGCGACCGCGTTGTTGCGAGACGGAGAGAAGATCGAGATGGCGCTGCCGAGGGTGTAGAGCAGGTCCTGCTTCACCACGGTTCGGGCAACTCGTCGCAGCCACTCGACCGCGACGACGTGGCGACAGTTCGGATCTTCCTCATGGGCCAGGTACTGGTATCCCGACGTCACCCGTCCAATCGCCAGTTCACGGGTCGTCTTCATCGGAAGGATCAGAAGGTCACCCACCTCGATGCGGTGGCGAAGGGCCCACATCTGGCCGGTGTAGGAAGCGACCAGGCCTGGTGAGTCCGTCCCGAACGTATCCGCTACGACCTGCTCCACGTCCTCGCGCGTGGTGAACGGCGTGAGGTCAGGGACTTCCTTCCATCCGCCGCCCGAGAACCCATTCGCGATGGCCCAGTCATCGCGTTCGCCGTAGCGGCCTGATCGGATGACCCATGCTGATTTCATCGGTCTCCTTCCCGCTGGGGTCCCAGCTTCACTCTGAATCTCCGTCGCGGATCTCAAGGTCCGGGAGAGCGTCGACGATCTTCATCGTCTCCAGGCTGACGGTGACGATGCGGGCCAGCAAGTCGATGATGTAACGGGGGTCGCCGACCTCGCGGGACCAGTCATTGGGGTCGTTGACGATGCCGGAGGACTTGTCGGTCTTCACCTGGTAGCGGTCGATGATCCACTCGATCGCTGACCGCGACCCGAGCATGTAGCGGTACGCCTCCTCGGGGATGCCGCTCACGGTGATCCGCGAGTTGTAGACCACGGTCGAGCGATCCGGTACGAGCTTTTTGGTTTCGGGGTCGCGGACCTTCGCGAACGCCATCTTGTCAACGCGGAAGTGCTCGTATGCCGCGTCGCCGGCTGGCGCTGGATCGTCAAGGCCCTCAAGCGGATATGGCGCGACGGCCTCGTAGCCGAGATGGAGGTCCGACAGCTGGCGACCGGCCTCGACGTACGGCCACGGGTCGGTGACCAGTGGGATGCGGGGCAGCATCTTCTTGAGGTCGGCCGCATACGTGTCGCGGTAGTCGGGGGAATGGAGCAGGCCGTAGACATAGAAGAAGATGTCGTCCTTGGTGATCGATTCCCCGTATCCCGCGGCGAAAGTCTCGCGCGCGTGGTCGGTGATGTTGTCGATCCGCCGGTACCCGTCAATCCCACGATCGCTGTCTGCCAGATCGAGTGCGAGCATCCCCTCTTCAGCCTCAACCTTCTCGTAACGCCAACGGGCAAAGAACTGCCCGGTGTCGAGGAGGTGAAGATCGGGAGTGAAGTTGGTAGCGATCGCACAGAAGGGATAGTGAGACGAAGGGCCCGTTAGCGTGAAGCCTGGGTTGTTGCTGCCAAAAAGTGGGAAGTAATCGCTTGTTCTGTACTGCACCTCATTAACGGGTGAGTAGAAGGCGAGCCACGCGCGCGTGAAGGGTCGATAACTGCTCTGACGGTAGTGGGAAGCGTCAGGGAGGGGCACCCTCTTGTTGCTTCGGAATCGAGAAGACAATGAACGTGACCAGTTGATGACTGACTTGTCGGTTGGCGGCAGTCCCCCCAAAGCGTAGTTATACGCGGTCAGCATGCGCTCGACATTGGTGCGCACCGCCGACCGGGAAAAGTTGTACGCCCAAGCGTCACGGTTGGTGACCACGCCCTTCGTGGTGCCGGAGAACACCCTCTCGATCGGCAGGTAAGCGCCGAAGGTGCTGCTTCGTTGGTCGATCCAGTCTCCATGACTGTTCGGCTGTAGGACTATGGAATCAACACCGGAGAAGTTCGAGGCATTAACCAACTTGACAAACTTCTCGTCACGGCTGAGATAGTCGCCGATGTCTGCGTAGTGGATCTCTGCGCGAGAGTTTCGCTTAGGGTCCCTGACGAGAATCAGTATGGCTGCAGAGGTGGTGCTGCCTCCCTCGAAGACCTTTCCGCCTTCGCGGCGCCAATCACCCTTCTGGTCGCCACGCAAGTTCAGAATGTAGGCGTCACTGAACTCGAGCTCAATGCTCCGTCGCAGCCCGTCTGCCATTCGAGATGTTAGCCAGCCTCCGTTGGTCACAAATGCAACCATTCCGCGTTCGGCTATCCTCAAGGATGCCCAACGAATGGCGCGAATATAGGAGTCATAGAGTCGAGCCAGAGACGTAGAAGAAGATCGTGCGGCGTACGACTCTCTAATTGACCTATCCAGTGTCGGGTAGGACTCGTTGGCGTTGTCGTCGTTGGCGGAGTCCTGGCCGGAGGAGTACGGCGGGTTACCCACGATGACCTGGATGTCGAGGGCTTTGAGGCGCTCGAGACGTTCGTTGTTCTGGACGAAGACGGTCGTGTCGAGGGTGTCGTTGTCCTCCCAGGACTGGAAGGTGTCAGTGAGGATCAGACCCGGGAAGGCCTCGTAGTCGCCAGGGTCGCCGAGCTCGCCGCGGAGGTCCTGATACGTCGTCTCAATGTTGACCGCAGCGATGTAGTACGCAAGCAGCAGGATCTCGTTGGCGTGCAATTCGTGGTGGTACTTGCGGGCCAGGTCCTGCGGCTCGATGAGCCCGAGCTGGAGCAGCCGAGTGATGAACGTGCCGGTGCCGACAAAACCGTCGAGCAGGTGCACCCCCTCGTCGGTCAGGCCTTGGCCGAAGTGTTGCCGCAGGACGTCATCGGCGGAGCGAAGGATGAAGTCGACGATCTCGACAGGCGTGTAGACGATGCCGAGCTTGTCGACCGTCTTCTTGAAGGCCGTGGCGAAGAAGGTGTCATAGAGCTGGACGATCAGCTTCTGCCGCCCTTCGGCAGTGTCGACACCCTGGACCCGCATCCGCACCGAGTCGTAGAACTTCTCCAACGAGTGGTTCTCGTCGTCGAGGTTGTGCTCGTCGAGAGCCGCGAGCATCCGCTCCATCGTCTGGGCGACCGGGTTGTGCGCCGCAAAGTCATAGCCGCCGAACAGGGCGTCGAACACAGGCCTGGTGATGAGGTGCTGGGCAAGCATGTCGACCGCATCGGCCCGCGAGATGCCGTCGTTGAGGTTGCCTCGCAGGCCCTGAAGGAAACGGTCGAACTCTGTTGTGACAGTGGCGTTGCCCCCGTCGAGGAGTGCTGTGATGCGTGTGACGTGACGCTGAGCGATGTCGGCGATGTCCTTGGCCCAGTCCTCCCAGTAGCGCCGCGAACCGACCTTCGCGACAACCTTCGCGTAGATCGCCTCACGCCACTCGTCGAGGAAGGCAAGCGAAAGCGTCCCCTGAGTGCCTCTCTGGTCGTCCGTCCCGTCGCGCTCCGGAGCGGGCACGCCGATGACGTTGATCTTGTCGTCACGCTGCTTGACCAGCTCGATCCGGTTGACCATCGCGTTGAACCGCTCGTCGTGCGCCCGCAGAGCCTGCAAGACCTCCCACACCGCGGCATACCGCTTGTTGTCACGCAGAGCCTGCTCCGGGGTCATCCCGGCCGGGATACCGACCGGCAAGATGATGTAGCCGTACTGCTTGCCCGGTGAACGGCGCATCACACGGCCGACGGACTGGACGATGTCGACGACCGACTTGCGCGGCGAGAGGAACATGACCGCGTCGAGCGCTGGCACGTCGACGCCCTCGGACAGGCAGCGTGCGTTGGTGAGGATGCGACACACGCCATCGGGCACATCGGCGCGGAGCCAGTCCAGTCGGGTGTTGCGCTCCAAGGCGTTGTACGACCCGTCGACATGCTGGATCTCGCAGGTCAGCAGCGGCTCGCCGCCGGCGTCATCGAGGTCGTGGGCGGCAGCGTACTGAGCGACGGTCTCCGCAAAGAGGGCCTCCACTCGCTTGGAATCCTGGATGGTCCCCGCGAACGCGACGGCTCGCCGCATCGGTGCCGGATCGGCATCGAAGGAGTGCTCCGCGGAACCGCGCTTGGCCAAACCGTTCCAACAGCCGACGATCTTCGCGGCGTCGTCGAGGCGCAACTCGTTGCCTTCATCGGCGAGCTGGAGCTGGAAGGTCCGCGACACGGCTGTCTCGTCGACCGCGAGGACGAGGACCTTGTAGTCGGCGAGCAGGCCTTGCGCCACTGCCTCCCCAAACCCGAGGCGATGGAACTCCTCCCCGAACACGGACACGTCATCCATCGACGCGAGCACTGCACTTGCCTCGCCGGCCTTGGCCTTGGAGGAGTCGTCATAGATCCGCGGCGTCGCCGTCATGTAGAGCCGCTTGCTGCCCTTGATGTAAGCCGCGTTGTGGATCCGCACGAACGCAGACTCGTCCTCGCCCGCCAGAGTCGTTCCGGTCGTGCGGTGCGCCTCGTCGCAGACGATGAGATCGAAGGCCGGTAGGTCGCCCTGACTCTGCGCCTGGTGGACGACGTCGATCGACTGGTAGGTCGCGAACACCACGGTCATTGACGCTGTGTCGCGGATGGCCTGGGTCCACCGTGACTCGAGGATCGCGATGTTGGTCGTCGAGGGGAGTGCGAGATCGACCGCGGAGATGTCCTCGCTCGTCGCCTTCGACCGCGCAGTTGCCTTGCGGTCAGAGCACACGGCCAAGGGGGACAGCGGTACCTCGGCCTCCGTGGCCCACTCCCGCAATGTTTGCGACAGCAGGCTGATCGAGGGCACGAGGAAGAGCACGCTGCCGCCCGCGCCGACGAGTTGCTCGGCCAACCGCAACGAGGTGAACGTCTTCCCCGTGCCGCACGCCATGACCAACTTGCCGCGGTCATCGGTGGCGAGCCCACGGCATACGTCCAGGATTGCCTTGGACTGGTGCGGCCGGAGCTTCTTCTTGTCGGTGACGGTCAGCGCCTCAGGGGCAGTCCAGTCGAAGGCATCCCAGTCGATCATCGAGGCCTCGAGATCGGCTAGCCCGATCCGGCGTACGGGGATCTGCTGACCCTGGATCGCGTGCTCGGCGTGAGCGTTCCATCGATCGGTCGTCGACACGACGATCCGCTGCGTGAACCCCTCCTTGCCCGATGCCGACAAGAAGGTGTCGATGTCGGGCTTGGACACAGTCGACTCGGGGTCGAAGAACTTGCACTGGATGGCCACGTGGCCACCGCTCAGCCGGTCCACCGCGACGATATCGATGCCGGTGTCGTGTTTGCCGCCGCGGCCGGGCCAGTCCTGCCACAGCCAGACGTCGCTGAACTGGTCGGCGTAGACGGGATCCGTGCGCAGATACTGCGCGATGAGCCGCTCGAGCTTGCTGCCCTTGTCTGCCTTCGAGGTGGCGCGTGCGTCCAGGTCCTCCAGCACCTCGTAGATCGACGTCGACATGGGGACGATCCTGCCCCATTAGGTGGGCTCAGTCGGCTCGGCCTCGCCGTAAGGCGACTCGGCCGCTGCGCGCATCCGATAGGCGTGTCGCCGAGGGAGCTCCACTCCCGCCCAAGCGATCGCCTCATCGAGGGTCAGACCCTCGCCGCGCGTGAGTGCGATGAGGACTTCGCCGACCCGCCTGTCCCAACGCTCAATCGCCTCCTCGCGCCTCGCGAGAGCGCGGTCCAACTTGGCTGCAAGACGGCTGACGCGTTGGTCCTTCGCTGCCTGCCTGATGCGCGCCGCCGTCGCCGCATCCAAGGCCCTTCTCCGAGCACGCTGCCTGATCGACTGCTGCGACTCCATGGCTCTGCTCTCTCCTACGCCCGACACGGACACCGGGCCCTGCTTCCTAAAGGGGAGCGGAGCGTTCTAAGGTTCACGGAGCCAAACGTTTCGATAGGCACTGATTGCGAATGCAGCGATGTCAGACACACCTCATGCACTCACGGCCTCTGTTCATTTCGTTGTGATGTAATAAACGCCATGGACCGACCGGAAGCATCGGCGAATCCGGCGTCGTCGCGGAAGTCCCCCCGCGAGCCCGGCCAGGTCTTGGCGTGCGGCTGGTGCGGAGGCCCGGTGATCGTCCAAGTGCGTGGGCGCATGCCGAAGTGGTGCTCGCCGACCTGCCGGACCAGAGCGTCGGAGCGGCGACGGGCTGCGGCCGAGGGGTTGGCGGCCGTCAAGGTCGTCGACCGGGACGTTGAGCGCGTGCGCACCGTGAAGGTCGTTCAGCACCACACCCACCAAGTCGAAGTCGAGGTTGTCCGCTGGCCTTCTGCGACGACGGACTGGGTCACGGCGCTGAGGGATCTGACGCGGCGCGTGGAGTCTGGGAGGGTCTACGACCGCGACCTCGAGGGCTTGGCGGAGGCCGTCAACGAACTCGTCGGAGCTCTGGTTCGCCGGGGTCGTCGAGGCTGACGCGAGCCCTACGAGACGAGATCTGAAGCCGAGACTCCAAGTGCGTCCGCCAGGTCGTCACGACGCTCGAAGAGGACTCCGCGTCGACCGTGCTCCAGTTCGATGAGCTGGTTACGACTGAGTCCACAGGCGAGACCCAGTGCCTTCTGGGTAAGGCCTTGCTCGAGGCGCCGACGGCGGACGTTCGCCCCCACGCGCTGCCGGCTCTCGAGCCACCGCTGTTGGCGCTCTGGGTCGACTCGGTCTCGACGCGTGGGCACGCGCCGATGCCACGCTAGTTTGGCTTGGAAGTCTGCCCTACTAGTAGTGCATAGTGCTGGTGTGGACCCAGCGGTTCGGTTCGGGATCAAGGCCAGGTATCCCGGCGCGTGTGGACTCTGCGGTGCCCCTGTTGCTGTCGGGGAGCGGATCTTCCAGTTGCCCAAGAAGCGCACGGGCGCTGGTGGGCGTTGGGTGTGCGCCGCCTGTCGCTTCCCCGACCCGGAGCGGGTCATCGACGTAGCCTTTTTGGTCAGGAAGCTCGAGCAGCGGTTGCTTCACGGGCCGTCCTACACGCCGACGATGGCCGAGGTGGACTTGATCGTCACGGTGATGGGCTATGTCGACCCACTCGAGGAGGGCGAGTTGCTCATCCTGCGTCGCCTCCAAGAGGCGCAGCTGGCACGTCGCTGCCCCACCTTCGGCCGAGCGAAAGTCGCAACACTCCTCGCGCGTATGAACGCGGCCGCGCCGCGCTGAGACCAGTCGCCTGGCCCCGCATCTTGTGCGAGGGTGGCCTCATGTCTGACATGACAGCGTCGTCGTCAATGGGTGCGGACCCCGTCCTGCAAAGCTTCATGGATGCGCAGAAGAGCGCCGTATTGGAGATCGCGGACCAAGGACTGTTGTCTCTAGCCCACCTCGTGGACTCCGGCGCCGTCGACGTATCACCCAAGTTTCAGCGTCGAGACCGATGGACCGCCGAGAAGCAGTCGTTGCTCATCGAGTCGTTCATGACCAACATTCCGGTCCCTCCCGTGTACCTTGCCGAGGACGCGGCGCGAATCGGCTCCTACTCCGTGATCGACGGGAAGCAGCGCCTTACGGCTATCTCTGTGTTCTTTGCCAACCGGCTAGCCCTGAGGGGTCTCACGCGCTTGCCTGCTCTCAACGGGCTCCGCGTCAACGACCTCCCGGAAGGGGTGCGTGTCGCCCTGGGGATGAAGAACCTACGAGTTACAACACTTCTGCGGCAGTCGAGTGAGGAGCTGAAGCACGAGGTCTTCCTCAGGCTCAACACTGGTGGCGAGATCCTGAATGCACAGGAAATTCGTAACGTTGCCTATAGAGGCCCCCTTAATGATTTGATTTACGAGCTCGCGGAGGATCAATTCCTCCGCACACAGTTCAAGGTCGTGCCAAAAGCGTCGCCTGCCTACCGCAAAATGACCGACGCTGAACTGGTTTTGCGCTTCCTGGCCCTAGAGGAGGGGTGGAGGAGCTTTCGGGGCGATCTGCGTGCAGAACTGGATCGGTTCATGATGGTCCACCGTTTCGATGACGAAGAAGAACTTTCCCGAAAGCGCAGGCTCTTCCAAGACGTCATGCACACCTGCGAGGCGATATGGGGAAGCGACGCCTTCAAGAGGTCTGGTCGAGACTTGGCTCTTGCTGGCCTCTTCGACGCCCAAGCCATTGCGGTTGCCGAGCTAACCAAGGATCAACGTCGGACTGCAATAGCAAAGAGGGCTTCGGTCGCAAGGGACTGCGCTGATCTCTTCAACGAAGACGAGTACGACGAAGCAGTTAGGCGCGCCACTAATACGCCCAGTCGATTGAAGTTCCGAACGCAACGAACATTGGACGTCCTCAAGGAACTAACGAGCTGATGGCCAGCGTTGCCCGCGACTCCTTCTTGAGCGGGATCCGTGCGCTGGAAGATCTATGCGCCGAGCCCATCGCCACTGACATGACAGCTCGAGGCAGCGTACTGAGGCGCGGACTGGTGGTGTCGGCCTACAATCTCCTTGAGACCTTCGTCATGGAGCGGACCACCGAATTGTTGCGTCACGCCGGCGCCGGGCCGACCCAGTTCACGGATCTAAATGAGGGTCAGCGTAAGAAGGCTCTGAGAAACATGTTGCAGGTCGCTAGCGCGCGCGTGTTTCGAGGGGATTGGGATCTCTCCTCTCTGGGACACCTCGCTGGCGAGTTGGGTGCCTCACTGAGTCCGTCGGGCGGTTTGGGGCTCCATCCTTACGCATTTCTCTGGGAGGGGAGCAACATGTCACCAGATGGTCTGCGTGAAACTCTCCGGATGTGGCACGTCAAGTCGCCATTTGAGCAGTTGAGGCTCTTATCCGGGGCGCTTGGTTTCGATATCCTCAAGCCGCTGGGAGGAGGGCAGATAGACCTGAAGGAGGATCTGAAGGAGCTCATGCAAATGCGCCACCGGTGTGCTCACGATTCCTCCGCAGTTGTTTCCGGTCTTGAGCTCAGAGCCATTCCTAATCGCATCTTGAGAGTTGCGGCGCCCTTCGACGTCCTAGCCTCCTCTGGTGCTCAACACCTTCGTGTGGGCACCTCCGGATACTTAGCAGATGATGACTTTGTGAGCGCACCAAGCATTGAGATCAGAGTGATCGAGGCCCGTTCGCAGGCCTGGGCACTGCTAAGAAGGAGTGGCAGTGCGGCGGAGCGTGTGATGCCCACTGTCGAACCGCTGGTCTCCTTGGCTTGCACGAGGACTCCCGACCATGGAGTGGTGGTGGTCCGAAGCCTGCAGCGGGAGGTGGTTACTTGGACAACGGTCGGTTGCGGGTGAAGGGGCCAGTCGGAAGAC
Source organism: Actinomycetota bacterium (assembly GCA_020160805.1). Taxonomy (GTDB): domain Bacteria; phylum Actinomycetota; class Actinomycetes; order Actinomycetales; family Dermatophilaceae; genus Nostocoides_A; species Nostocoides_A veronense. The sequence continues at coordinate 35,114 of JAIUPO010000022.1, forward strand.
ATGGTTATGGGAATCCCTCCCAAAGAGCCGACCTCGCGTTGATTCCAGCCCACGCCGTCCGGCCTGCCCTCCGCAGAGGAGCAGGCTGTCCGCAGACCCGCAGCCGGTGTGCGCACGACCGTGCTGTGGGCGACCCGCGCCGGTTCGGGGGTCTGGAGGTCAGTCACCGGGGGCGTCATTCGTTTTGGTGTCGCGGCTGAGGCCCTGTCCAGCGCCGCGTCAAGCATCGAGGGCTACGCCATGGACCACCGCCCGTCCCACGCCTGGGCAGGACGGGACAGGTGACGGCGGGAGGGGACCGGGTCCACGGGCAAGCCGAGCTCGACGCCCTTCACGGGCGGAGCCGCCACGGCTACCATGAGAGCCACGTCAGCACTCCTACTTGCTGTCGTCCGACCCCCGGAGGTTGCCGCCTCGCGGGGGTCTTACCTGCTCGCGGCCGGTGCTCTTATGCCCCACTTGTGCCCGGAGGCGGGAGGAGCAGAAGGGCCCTGACCACGTTTCCGCAGGTCAGGGCCCAATTCTCCACTGGTCGGGGTGACAGGATTTGAACCTGCGACCTCTTCGTCCCGAACGAAGCGCGCTACCAAGCTGCGCCACACCCCGTGGCTCGCCCGCGGCTCGCGCCACGAACTGATCGCGACCTTGCGGCAGCGACGAGACAGGATAACCCAGCGGCGGCGGGCGGCTGAAATCGGTTTCGGTCAGGCCCGCGGCACTAGGGTGATCAGGCTCGCCTCGGGCCGGCAGCCGAAGCGCACCGGCGCAAAGGGCGAGGTCCCAAGACCGGCGGAGACGTGCAAATAGGGCGCCTCGGTCGGCGCCTGAGCCGACGGTATGCCGTTGGCCCCCACCCACCACCGGCTCAGTCCCTTCGCGCGCGACCGGTCGAGGTCGCAATTGGTGACCAGCGCGCCATACCCGGGCAGGCACAGCTGCCCACCGTGGGTGTGGCCGGCGATGATCGCATCGACTCCGTCGGCGGCCATCGCGTCGAGCACCCGGACATAGGGCGCGTGCACCACGCCGAGGAAAAGGTCACTGGCACCAGCGGGGGGACCGGCCACCTCGTCATACCGATCCCGATCCAGATGCGGGTCGTCCACGCCCACGAACTCGAGGTCGAGCCCACCGATGGACAGCTTGCCGCGCGCATTGTTCAGGTCGAGCCAGCCGGCATCGCGGGTGAAGGACTCGATGAGTTTGCCCACGGGCAGGCGCCGGTCCTCGTCCATCGGTTGTCGCGAATCGGGGAGCAGGTAGCGCGCGGGGCTCTTGGCGCGCGGGGCGTAGTAGTCGTTGGAGCCGAGTGCGAAGACGCCGGGTATGCCGTACAGCGGCTCGAGTGCCCGGGCGACGGCCGGCACCGCCTCCATGTGGGCGAGATTGTCGCCCGTGTTGATCACCAGGTCCGGGCGGAAATCCGCGAGCCGGCGCACCCACTGGATCTTGCGCTCTTGGCGCGGCACGAGGTGCAGATCACTCATCTGGACGACTCGTATGCGGTCGGCGCCCCGGGGCAGGATCGGCATCGTGAAGCGGCGCAGCACGAACGCATTGCGTTCGATGAGCGAGGCGTATGCCAGCCCGCTCGCGCCGAAGGCGCCGGTCGCGGTGATCGCTCGCACGAGGGGATGCATCGAATCAGTCTTCCACGTCGTGCTCTGGCCTTTGGGAGAGAACCTGTACATACGCAACGGTAATGATCCGTTGCGTATGTCCAGGTTGTGGCAATGGGCGCGAATGTGCTCCGTCAAGAAGGCGAGCCAGAAACGGGTTGCGGGGGGTTGAGAGGATGGGCGTATGGACGTGACGAAGGCGAGTCTGCAGGCGGAGTTGACCGAGGCGATGCGGGCGCAGGACAAGGTGCGGGCGGGGACGCTGCGGATGGTATTGACGGCGATCACCGTCGAGGAGAGCGCGGGCAGCCACCATGAGCTCGGGGCCGACGAGGTCGCCAAGGTCATCGCCAAGGAGGCGAAGAAGCGGCGGGAGGCGGCGACGGCATACACCGACGCGGGCCGACCGGAACTGGCCGCGGTCGAGCAGGCTGAGCTGGCGATCTTGGAGGCCTACCTGCCCAAGCAACTCACCGAGGACGAGGTCCGCGCGATCGTGGAAGCGACGGTCGCCGAGACCGGAGCCACGGGTATGCCGCAACTCGGCCTAGTCATGAAGGCCGTCCAGGCGAAGGTGGCCGGCCGCTTCGACGGCGGGCAGGTCGCCGGCCTGGTGCGCGCCCGGCTGCAGCGGGGCTGACGGCTCGCCCCCGGGTCTCGCGTGTTCGGCCCAGGGCCAGGGCGACCTAACGCTTGAGCTACCGCCTGGTATTGGTCGCGATCAAGACCTATACCAGGCGGTAGCTCGGGCGGTAGCGCGCCTCCGGTTCTGGGGGGAGCTGGATGAGCAGCGCAAGGGCGCCGGCGATGAGGGGGCAGCGACGGCGAGCTCCTGCCACCCCTGAGGCCAACAACCGGCCCGAACGCACTGACCGTCGGCCCCGTCAGCTCCCAGCCCGAGCCGAGGATCGAGAAGGTCCCCCCAGAACAGCGTCCACAGGGCGCCGGCGCTGGAGGCGAGCGAGATTCGCGCATGAGGGCGCGGACCCGCGAGCAGCGCGAGCGCGGCCGCCAGGACGAGGGTGAACGCCCCCCAGGGGAGCGAGGGCGCGATGGTCTGGCTCACCTCGTCGGCCCGGGTCAGCGATGCGTGCCCTAGCTCACCGCCGCCGAACCCAGCCAGCAGGTCCCGACGACGGCCAGCAGGCCCCCGAGCACAACGCCAGCGATGCCAAGCACGCGCGAGCGGGTAGTCACGGGAGGAGCGTCGACTGGCTGGACCTCCACTGGCACTGCCACGTGCCCTTTAGCCCGGTGAGATGGTGCCGGTGCTCGTGGGCTTCGTCGGGGTGTTGCTCGGCTTTGTCGGGCCTGTGCTCGGGCTTGTGCTTGGGCTGGTGCTCGAGGAGCTCGGCTTGGTCGGGGGCGGCGGCGGCACATAGCCATTGGACGTGAGCAGCGCGATCGTCGAGCCGCGCGGCGCCTGACCGGCGGGGGCGGTCTGGGCGACCACGCCATACGGCAGGGTGCTCTGGACCTGACCGCCCTCGATCGCATCGAAACCCGCCGCCCGCAGGGTGAAGATCGCGTTCTGGACCGACATCCCGATAACGCTCGGGACCCCGATCAGGTCGCCATAAAGAATCTTCGAGCTCGGCGTCGGGAAGGGCTCATCAGGCATGGTGGCGGTGATCTGCTTCATGATCGTGCCCCACAACGGCGCAGCGATGGTGCCACCGAAGACATTGGGGTAATACCGGCCGCCGATGACGATGCTGTCCATCTCCCGCTGCTTGATCGGCGTCCCGACGTAGACGGCGGTCGCGAGCTGCGGCGTGTACCCGACGAACCACGACTGCTGGTGGCCCTCGTGGGTTCCGGTCTTGCCGGCCGCATTCTTGTAGAAGCCCGCTTGTCCGCGGATGCCTGCCGTGCCGGTGCCGCCCGTGATGACGCCCTTGAGCAGCTCATCGGCGCCCGCGACGATGTCCGGCTGCAGCACCTGCTTGCACTTCACGGCGGGCAGCTTCAGGCTCTTGCCGTCCGCGGTCGTGATGGACTCGATCGGGTTGACCGGGCACCATTTGCCATTCGCCGCGAGCGTCGCGTAGACGTTGGCGAGCGTCACCGGAGGCATCGAGCCGGACCCGAGGACCAGGTTCGAGGGTGTCGGGTAGACCTCCTTGCCAGCCCCGTCGACGGCCCCCAGCCGCTTCCACATCTCCTGAACCTTGCACCCGCCGAGCGAGATCATCGTCGCGGCAAAGGCGCTGTTGATCGAGTTGGCCGTGGCGTGGCGGAAGGTTTCTGTCGGGCCCCGGGTCTGGTAGTCGTTGCTGACATACCAGGCGTCCGGGCTGCCGCAGCCGTCCTTGTAGATATTCGGCGGGAAGACGTGCGCATTGGCCCGCCCGACGCCAGCCTTCGGGGCGGGGACCGAGCCATTGACCGGATAGCCATTCTCCAAGGCGGTCAGCAGGGTGAAGACCTTCGCCGTGGAGCCGATCGGGAAGCCGAGCGTGCCGCCATATGCCGTAGGCACCACCCAGCTCTGCGTGGTGAGCCCGACCGTGGACTTGTTGTCCTTGGTCTGGCCATATTCGGAGGTCTGGGCCATCGCGAGCAGCTTGCCCGTGCCGGGCTCGACCACGGCCGCGGCGGCGCCGACACCTGACGGATCGCCGGCGGGGACCCGCGAGCGCAGGTCGCGCACGATCTCTTGGTTCCAGTCCATCCGCAGCGTGGTCTTGATCCGCAGACCGCCGCGGGTGATCGCGAGGTTGCGCTCGTCGACATTCTTGCCGAGCACTGGGAGGGTCTTCAGATAGGCGATGACGTAATTGCAGAAGTAAGGTTCGGGGCTCTTGGCGCAGTTGCCGCCCTCGGATTCCCGGATGCGCAGCAGGCTCTTGACCGATGGCTTCTTGGCGGCCGCCGCCTGCTCCAGGCTGATCACGCCGACCGCCGCCATCCGGTCCAGGACCACATCGCGGCGCTCCTGGGCGGCGGTCGGGTTGTTCCGGGGGTCCGTCGCGCTCGGGCTCTGAACGACACCCGCGAGCGTGGCGGCCTGGGTCAGGTTGAGCTCGCTCGCGTGGACATTGAAGTAGTGCAGGGCCGCGGCCTCGATGCCATAGGCCTGGTCGCCGTAATAGGCGAGATTGAGATAGCCCTGCAGAATCTGCTTCTTGGTCATCTGCTTCTCGACCTGCATCGCGAGCGCCATCTCGCGCAGCTTGCGGCCGTAGTTAACGTCGACGGCATCGGCGGCGCCCTGCTCGTCGCCCTTCTTCAGCGCTTCATATTGCAAGGTCAGCTTGACGAACTGCTGGGTCAGCGAGGAGCCACCCTGCGTGGAATTGCCCGAGGCGTTGTTGAAGAAGGCGCGCGCGGTGCCGCGGACATCGAGGGCACCGTGTTCATAGAAGCGGCTGTCCTCGATCGCGATCTGCGCCTTCTGCATGATCTGGCTGACCTTGCTCAGCTTCACCACGATCCGGTTCTGGTCGTATGGCGTGGCGATCAGCTTGTTGTTCGCATCAACGATGCGCGACTGCTGCGACAAGGCGGTCGTCGAGAAGGTCTTGTCAATATTGTCGAAGGCGGTGATCGCCTTGTTGCTGGTGGAGCCAGCGACCCCGACCACAGGAATCGCCAGACCGGCCGCGAGGACCCCGAGCGCCACGCTGACGGCGAGAAAGGCCGCGACGAGGGACATCAGGTGCGGCATCGACGCGCGGTCCGGGCGAACGGGCATGAGCGTCAGGGTAACCCGCCGAGCTTGGGAGCTTCGGGAGCCGGGACGCGCGCCGAATCGGTGGAGACGAGATTTCTGCGGTACTCGGTGTATCAGAGCCTCGCGCCCCCACTCGGTAGCACTAATGGGAGGAATCGCGGAGGGATGAAGACCATGAGTGTGTTGGCGCAGATCGAGGCTGGACACGGTCCGCAAAACTGGGCTTCGCAGGGTGCCTGCGTCGCCGCCGACCCGGACGAGCTCTTCGTCCGGGGCAAGGCCCAGCACGAGGCCAAAGTCCTCTGCCGGAGGTGCCCCGTCCAGCGACAGTGCCTCGCCGATGCGCTCGACAATCGAGTGGAGTTCGGCGTATGGGGTGGGCTCACCGAGCGCGAACGCCGCGCCTTGCTCCGGCAGCACCCCGAAGTGGTCTCGTGGCAGGCCACGCTCCTGACCGCGCGTCCGAGCGTGCGACGCTCCGCCTGAGAAGGATTGCGGACGCTGGCGACGGCATACGCCTCAGCCGGCGAGGTCGGCGCCCACCGCTCGCAGGCCGTCGAGATCGTGGATATCGCGCGCGGCGGCGGGAACCTGGGTCAACGCCACCCCGGGATTGGTCGCGCGGAAACGGCCGATCTGCGCCTGGTGCCGCTCGGCGCTCGTCGCGAGGTCCGTATGCAGTCGCAACAGCCCCGCGGTCGCGCTCGACCGCGCCCCACCGGCCTCGAGCGCCTCGGCGGCGTCTTGTGCCCGAGCCCGGGTCAGGCGGCCCGCGACGAACTGGACGCGGTTGACGACGACGCCAGCGAGCGGCATACGTTCCTGCCCAAGGCGCTCGACGAAAAAGGCGGCCTCACGGAGCGCATCCCGATCGGGGGACGCGACGACGACGAAGGCGGTCTCGTCGTCTTGGAGCAGGGCATAGGTCTGATCCGCGCGCTCGCGGAAGCCGCCGAACATGGTGTCCAGCGCCGCGACGAAGGTCTGGACATCGCGCAGCAACTCGCCGCCGAGCACCTTGGTCATCACGCCCATCGCCACCGACAGCGTCGCCGTGGCCGCCTTGAGGTAGGCGCGTCCACCGGCCTTCGCCGGGGCCATGAGGATGCGGATGAATCGGCCGTCGAGGAAGGAGCCGAGCCGCTTCGGGGCATCGAGGAAGTCCAGGGCTGAGCGCGACGGGGGCGTGTCGACGATGATCAGGTCCCACTGATCATCGGTCGCAGCTTGGGCGCGCAACTGGCCGAGCTTCTCCATCGCCATGTACTCCTGGGTCCCGGCGAAGGAGGAGGAGACGGCGATATAGAAGGGATTGGCGAGGATCTGGGCGGCCTTTTCGGGGGAGGCGTGCTGCTCCACGACCTCATCGAAGGTCCGCTTCATGTCCAGCATCATCGCGGCCATGGACCCGCCGGCCGCAGTGTCGACGCCCTGGACGGGGCGAGGGGTGTTGTCCAGGGCGGTCAGGCCGAGCGACTGCGCGAGTCGCAGGGCCGGGTCGATCGTTAACACCACGACGCGACGGCCGGATTCGGCGGCGCGCAGGCCGAGGGCCGCGGCGGTGGTCGTCTTGCCCACCCCGCCGGCGCCGCAGCAGACGATGATTTTCTTGGCGTGGTCGGCGAGCAGGGCGTCGATGTCGAGCGCGCTCCCAGCGGTGGTCCGGGCCATCGTCACACCATTCCTTGGGCGCGCAGTTCGTCGGCGAGCACGGTAATGCCGCCGGAGTCGAGTCCTTCGGGCAGGGCGGGCAGATAGAACACCTTGCGACCCTGCTCCTGGATGCGCTGGTCTTGCTCGGCCTGCAGGTCGAGGCGTTCCAAGTGGGCGGCGGCCTCGTCCAGCAAGACGCCCGCGGTTTCGGCCGGGTCGGGCACGCCAGCGGCCGAGAGATCGGCTTCGATGTCGCGGCGCATGGCCGGCGCCACCCCGCCGGACAGGGCGTCGAGATCCGCATCGGACAGGATCGGATCGCGCACCTGATTGACGACGATCGCGCCGACCGGGAAGCCCTCGTCACCCAAGTGCTGGACCGCGTCGAGACACTCCTGCACGGGCATTTCCTCCAGCAGCGTCACCAGGTGCACGGCCGTGATCCGGCTCTGCAGAACCCGGGTGATGGACTCGGCCTGGGCCTTGATCGGGCCCATACGCGCCACCTCCGCGACCTCCTCATTGACTCCCAAGAATCGGGCCACGCGACCGGTCGGCGGGGCGTCGAGGACGACCGCGTCATACACCTTGGTCGCCTTCTTGCCCCGGCCCTCGGTGCGGCCGACCGCTTCATACACCTTGCCGATGAGCAGGACGTCGCGCACGCCGGGAGCGATGGTGGTCGCGAAATCGACGGCCCCGATCTTTTCCAGCAGGGAGCCGGCCCGGCCCAGCTTGTAGAACTTCTGGAGGTATTCCAGCAGCGCCGCCTTGGGTTCGACGGCGAGGCCGAAAAGCCTTCCGCCGGAAGGGTGTTCGAGGATCAGCGTCTCGGCGGACGAGAGCGGCGCAATGTCGAAGGTCTGGCTGATGCCCTGCCGGTCCTCGACCTCCGCGAGCAGGACTTTGTTGCCCTGCGCGGCGAGGGCCAGGGCCAGGGCTGCGGCGACCGTCGTCTTGCCGGTGCCACCCTTGCCCGTGACGATGTGGAGGCGCACGCCGGATGTCGAAGTCACCCGGCAACTTTAGTTGGGCACCGGCGGTAGGGTCGGCCTCATGACCCGCTGGGAGTACGCCACCATCCCCTTGATCGTCCACGCCACCAAGGCGATTCTCGACCAGTGGGGGGCCGACGGCTGGGAACTCGTCCAGGTCGTCCCGGGTCCCGACGGCAACGGCCTCGTCGCCTATCTCAAGCGTCCCGTCGAGTAGCCCCCGCCAGCCCACCGAGCCCGTCGTATGCGGGCCGCTGACCAGCACGAATAGCTCAGGAGGAGCCCAGGAATGTCCGCTGTCGAAGACCGCCTCGCCGAGGTCGGATTGACGGTGCCGGCCGTCACGCCGCCGGTTGCGGCATACGTCCCCGCCGTCCGTCATGGCGACCTCGTGTTCACCTCCGGCCAACTCCCCATGGTTGCCGGTGCGCTCGCCGCGACGGGCAAGGTCGGCGATGGTGAGGGCCTTGTCACACCCGAGCAGGCCAAAGAGTTGGCGCAGACCTGCGCGCTGAATGCGATCGCCGCCGTGAAGGCGTTGATCGGGGACCTTGACCAGGTGACCCAGGTCGTCAAGGTCGTCGGTTTCGTCGCGAGCGACCCCGCCTTCAGCGGCCAGCCGGGCGTCATCAATGGTGCGAGCGAGTTGCTGGGCAAGGCGTTCGGCGACGCGGGCGTGCACGCGCGGTCCGCCGTCGGCGTCGCGGCTCTCCCGCTGGACGCGCCCGTCGAGGTCGAGATCACCGTCGCCATCGCCTGAGCTTCGGTATGGCGCGCGACTTCCCGATCCCGACGACGCCGGAGTCAGCCGCGCACATTGCGGCGTGGGTTGACGCGCCCGGTGAGGGCGGGCCGGTCAAGCCCGCCGCCACGGTGATGCTCGTGCGCGATGGCGCCCGTGGGGTCGAAGTCTTCATGCAGCGCCGGGTCGCGAGTATGGCGTTCGCCCCCCGCCGCGCCGTCTTCCCTGGCGGGTCGGTGGATCCCGGCGACCACGAGGCGCTGCCCTGGCATGGTCCCGAGCCAACGGTGTGGGCGAAGGCACTGCGGTTGCCCGAGGGCGAGGCGGTCGCGGTCGTCGCCGCCGCCATCCGCGAACTCTTCGAGGAGGCCGGCGTCCTCCTGGCGTCTGAGCGCCCGGCCGGGGACGACCTAACCTCTGCTAGCACCACTTACGTCACTGCGGACAGGTTGCACCCTGTGTCCAGTCACCTAACTAGTGCTAGCAGAGGTTACGAAGCCCCCCGCGTGGACGCGTGGCGCGGGGAGTTGGAGCGGCGGGAGGTCACGCTGGCGGGGCTGCTACGCCGCGAGGGGCTCGTGGCGCGCGCCGACCTGCTCGGCTACCACGCCCGCTGGATCACTCCGGCGATCGAGCCACGGCGATACGACACACACTTCTTCACCGCGCTACTCCCCGCTGGCCAGCAGGCGGACGACCGCACCACCGAGGCCGAGAGCGCGGATTGGGTTGTCCCGCAAGCAATTCTCGCCGAGCCGGGAAATCGGCTCATGCCGCCGACCATCGCGTGCCTGGACGACCTTGCCGCCGCGTCCAGTGCCGCTGAGTTCGTGTGCCTGTGCCAAGACGCCCCTGTCATCGCCCCGGTGCCCGTTCGGCACGGCGACGGCTGGGCCATGCGAGCGGTGGAGCTGTGACGGCGCCCCCGGAGTCGACCGCCGCGCCCTGGTCTGGCGGCCAGATCACCGAGCACGCCACCTGCGTGCTGGCGCCCAACCCCGGCCCGATGACGCTCGATGGCACGAATACCTGGGTCCTCATGGCGCCCGGCGCCGATGAGGCGATCGTCATCGACCCGGGCCCGCTCGACGAGACGCACCTCGCCGCGGTGGCTGATTTGGTCGCGAGCCGCGGTGCCCGGGTCCGCGAGACGATTCTCACGCATGCTCACCTCGACCATTCCGAGGGCGCCGGACGATTTGCCGAACTCACCGGCTCCCGGATCCGTCCCGTCGGGACCGGCCACGACGACCTCACCGACGGCTCTCTCGTCAGCGTCCGCGGCCTAGACCTTCGCGTCGTGGCGACCCCCGGGCATACCCGTGACTCGCTGTCCTTCGCCCTCGAAGCCGACCACGCCCTGCTCACCGGGGACACGGTGCTTGGCCGGGGGACGACCGTGGTGGCGCACCCGGATGGTGAGTTGGCGGCATACCTCGACTCGCTCGCGGCGATTGCCGCCCTCACCGGCGACGGCCGGGTCACGTCGATCCTGCCCGGCCACGGCCCGGCCATTCCGGATGCCGCCGCCATGGTCGCCTACTACCGCCTCCACCGCCGCGAGCGGCTCGAGCAGGTCAAGGCGGCCCTAGCCGACGGCGCCACCGACGTCGAGGGCGTCCTGCAGCGGGTGTATGCCGAGGTGCCCGAGTCGGTCTGGCCCGCCGCGCGGCTGAGCATCGCGGCCCAGTTGGAGTACCTCCGCGGCGGCTAGGAACTGCGCTACCGCCTGGTATCGGCCGCGATCACGACCAATACCAGGCGGTAGCCCGGTCGCTAGGGTCGAAAGGTCGCGGCGCGAGGCGAGCGTCTCAGACGCCGGCGCGCTTGGTGAGCCGCTCGATGTTCTGCAGCAGCACCGCGCGGGCTTCCAGCTTCAGCCAGCCCCGCGTGGCGAAGTCGGCGAGCGCCTTGTTGACGGTCTCGCGAGAGGCGCCGACGAGTTGAGCCAACTCCTCCTGCGTCAGGTCGTGAGCCACGAGGATGCCGTCCTCGACTGGGCGGCCGAAGCGGTGCGACAGCTCCAAAAGCGCCTTGGCCACGCGGCCGGGGACATCGGTGAACACCAGGTCGGCGAGCGATTCGTTGGTGCGGCGCAGCCGGCGGGCCAGGGCCGCGAGCAAGGTGAAGGAGGCCTGCGGGCGGCTGACGAGGTAGCCGTGCAGGGATTCGGTGCCGAGGCCCACCAGTTGGGTTTCGGCGACGGCGGTGGCGGTGGCGGTGCGGGGGCCGGGGTCGAAGAGGCTGAGCTCGCCGAACATTTCGCCTGGACCGAGGATGGCCAGCAGATTCTCGCGACCGTCATAGCTCGTGCGCCCGAGCTTGACCTTGCCTTCGGTGATGACATAGAGCCGGTCACCCGGGTCGCCCTCGTGGAAAAGAATGTCGCCGCGCTCCATATGCACCGGCGTCATCGTCGAGAGCAGATCGGTCGTCGCCTGCTCATCGAGGCCGGCGAACAGGGGCGAGCGGCGCAGCACGTCGTGGTCCACGAGGGAGAGTCTGCCAGAGCCGCCGACCGCTCCGGCAGGTGTGGTGCCTTGTGCCGCGGCGTCAATCGGTGTGGCGAAGATTTTAGGCGGGGTCCCCGCGAAGTATCGCAGCGAGGGACGAGCGGAGAACTTCGTGGGGTGTCTTAGTCGCCTTGGTCGAGGCCGAGCGCGAAGAGGCGGGTGCTTTGGCCGTGCAGGCCGGCCAGCGTGATCTCGAAGCCCTCCGGGTGCGGGGAGACCTGCGAGATCACGACGCCACCCTTCTCGGCCAGCACGGCGACATGAGGCAGGGCGCCACGCACCGCGGAGCGGGCGAGGATCACGGTACCGTCGGCGAAGCCCAGCCGCGCCACACCCCTCCCAGGCGAGCGGCGGATCGTGCGCACCGGCACCCGGTGCGCCCGCAGATGCGTCAACCGGGTCAGCAGCAGTCCCGCCCGCGCACCGTCGCCTTCCGCAGCCACCGCCGCCAGCCGGGCGCGCAGCTCCTCATCGTCCGGACCGAAAAGATCCTCCCCGTGCACGTCGTATGCCGCCCGCCCACTCGCCCCGCCGCCCCGGCCCTTCCCGGAACGCCGCCGGTGGCTGGAGTCCCCGCGACCGGCGGCTCGCCGCCGGGCCACCTCGACGCTCAGCACACCGAGGGCGAGCCCCACGAGCAGCCAGCCGGTCGAGTCCATAACGCAGTCTCCCAGGACGGCCGTCCGCGCGCCCATCCGCATACTGATGGCGCCCCGAAGCGTGCCTACAGTGGACCCCATGCCGGAGACCGACCTCGCGCTGACCCGTCGGGCGCGGAAGATATATCGCGAGCTCGCCGACTTCTATCCCTATGCCCACTGCGAGCTGGATTTCGAGACTCCGCTCCAGTGGCTTGTCGCGACGATCCTGTCCGCTCAGACCACCGATGTCGGAGTTAACAAGGTCACCCCGATTCTCTTCGCTCGCTATCCCGATGCCGCGGCATATGCCGGCGCCGACCGGGCCGAGATGGAGGCCATCGTCGCCCCGACCGGCTTCTTCCGGGCCAAGACCGATTCCTTGATGAAGCTCGGCGCGGCTCTTGAGGAGCGGTATGGCGGGCAGGTCCCGGCCACGCTGGCCGACCTCGTGACCCTGCCGGGCGTGGGCCGCAAGACGGCAAATGTGGTGCTGGGCAATGCCTTCGGCGTTCCTGGCATCACTGTCGATACCCACTTCGGGCGGCTGGTGCGCCGCTTCGCGTGGACCCAGGAGGAGGATCCGGTCAAGGTGGAGTTGGCCGTCGGCGAACTCTTCCCGAAGCGCGATTGGACGATGCTCTCGCACGTCCTGATCTTCCATGGCCGCCGCATCTGTCACGCCAAACGGCCCGCGTGCGGGGGTTGCCCGGTCGCGCGATTGTGCCCCTCCTATGGCATCGGCGAGACGGACCCGGTGGCCGCGCTGAAGCTGCGCAAGTTCGAGCTCGCCCCAAGTCGGGCGGGCGCCAATCCGGACTTCGGCGTATGAGCGAGGCTCCGGCCTGGTTGCGCGAGTTGCCCGAGCGCGTGGCGCGGCTTGACCCGGCATACTTCCGGGACTTCCAGCCGCCGGCGAACGCGACGCGCCACTCGGCGGTGCTGATGCTCTTCGGTGAGGCGCCGGACGGGAGCACCGATGTGCTGCTCACCGAGCGTGGTTCGCAATTGCGCGCGCACGCCGGGCAGGTCTCCTTCCCCGGTGGCCGCGTTGACCCGGAGGATTCGGGCGCCATCGACGCCGCCTTGCGCGAGGCCGAGGAGGAAGTCGGGGTCGATCCGGCCGGCGTCGAGGTGATCGCCGCGCTGCCCTCCCTATATCTCTCACCCAGCGACAATGTCGTCACCCCCGTCGCAGCGTGGTGGCACACGCCCGTCGAGGTCTTCCCGCTCAGCACCATCGAGGTCGAGCGCGTGCGCCGGGTCCGGTTGGCCGATCTGATCGACCCCGCCAATCGCTTCCTCATCGACACCCCGATCGGCTATGTCAGCCCCGGCTTCGAGGTGGCCGACCTCTATGTCTGGGGGTTCACCGCCAAACTGCTCGACGTCACGCTCGAGTTGGCCGGCCTGATGACGCCTTGGGATGAGTCGGTGCGCCGGGACCTCCCGCCGCAGATGTGGCGCCGCTGACGGTTCGCCGCGAGGCTCAGAGGCTGGACTTGACCGCTTCGACGGTCTTCTGCGCCTCGGTGATTGCCTGCTCGGGCTTGGGCTTTGCCTTGCTGACGGCCTTCTTGCCGAGCAGGCCGAGGATCGCGGCGACGAGGAAAAGCAGGCCGGTGACGATGGCGTAGCTCGCCGACAGCGGCAGCCAGATGTCGAGGACGTAGGCCAGGGTGTGGAAGAGGAAGATCAGCCCGAGCAGCGCCACGAAGCCGGCGGCGCCGAGCATCCCGGCGCCTTTGCCGGCGACCTTGAGCCCGCCGGTGACTTCGGCCTTGGCCAGTTCGATCTCGGAGCGCACCAAGGTTGAGACGTCACGGCTCGCATCGGCGACCAACTGCCCGATCGTGCGCGCCCCGTCGATGTCCGGGCGCCGGTTGTCCAAAGGTGCGCTTCCCACGGCGCTCACGATAGCGGGTCGGGGTGGGTCGCCGGACCGGAGACGGCCAGGCCGCTGTCGGCATACACATCGGGTATGCCGTCCCCATCCTCATCGCGCGACTCCCGCGCCTCCTGTTCGCGATAGCGGGCATTGCGCGGGACGAGCACGAGGGCGGCGAGCATGGCAGCGATGAGGGAGCCCATGAGGACGGCCAGCTTGACGTGGTCGTCGCGGTCACTGCCCGCGCCATACGCCAACTCGCCGATGAGCAGGGAGACGGTGAAGCCGATGCCCGTCAGGAAGCTCAAGCCCACGACATCGAGCCAGCCAAGATCGGGGTCGAGGTCGGCCTTGGTGAAGCGGGCGGTGAGATAGGTGGCGCCTAAGACACCGACGATCTTGCCGAGGACGAGGCCGCAGATAACGCCCAGGGCGACCGGGTCGGCCCAGGTTTCGCCGAAGCCGCCGCCGACAACCCGCACGCCGGCGGCGAAGAAGGCGAACACGGGCACGGCCAGGCCGGCTGAGATGGGCCGCATCCGGTGCTCGAAGACGTGCGCGACATCGGTCTCGCGATCGTGGACGCTGATGGCGGGGACGCTGGCGCGCGGTTTGACCGGGACGACGAGTCCGAGGAGCACACCGGCCACCGTCGCGTGCACGCCGGAGGCGTGGACCAGGCCCCAGGTCGCAGCCGCGAGGGGCACGAGCAGCCAGGCGTGCGTGATCCGGCGTTGCGTCAGGAAGGCGAAGGCCGCGAGGGGGATCACGGACAGCAACAGCGGGGTGGCGTTGAAGTCGCTGGTGTAGCCGATCGCGATGATGACGATGGCGATCAGGTCGTCCACGACGGCGAGCGTCAAGAGGAAGGAGCGCAAGGCCGCGGGTAGGTGCGAGCCGAGAACCGCCAGGACGGCCAGCGCGAAGGCAATATCGGTCGCGGCCGGGATGGCCCAGCCGCGCAGGGCATCCCCGGTGCCGCCAGCCAGACGCGCGACGGTGAGGAAGACGAGCGCGGGGACGACCACTCCGCATATGGCAGCGACGATCGGCACAGCGGCGCGCTTCGGGTCGCGCAGATCCCCGACAAGGAACTCGCGTTTGAGTTCCAGCCCGGCGACGAAGAAGAAGATCGCGAGCAGGCCGTCGGCCGCCCAATGCCCGAGGCTGAGGCGCAAGTGGCCCCAATCGGTGCCGACCTTTAGGTCGCGGAGGGCGACATACGACTCGTGCCACGGGCTGTTCGCCCACAGGAGGGCAAGGACCGCGGCGCCGAGCAGCAGCGCGCCGCCGACGGTTTCGGTGCGCAGCGCGGCCTTGAGGGCGGTGGCCTCGGGCCAGGAGGGACGCGACAGGATGCGTCCGCGGCCGGGTGGGATCGTCATAGGAGTCCTTCGGGGTCGCTCGAACTGATTCGCCGACCAGGCTTCCCGGCACTCCTTGGGCTTATTTTACCGTGGGCCAGCGGGCGGTCCGACCGTCGCCGGTCCGGGGCAAACCGGGGAGGAAACCGGTAGCCCGTGTCTGGACAGGGTTCGTAGGTTGGTGCCATGTCTGTCGCTGATGCGGACAGTAGCGGTTCTCGACGAACTGCGTCGCCTGTGGAATGTGGTGTCCGAGCACGAGATTCGACCGTCCGGTCGGCTACTCGTTGACGAATTGCAGGGTCACTTCGCCAGCCCGCCACACGAAATGGCCGTGCTCACCGAGGCGGTCCCGAACCATCGCTATGTCGATTTCGATATCGCGCTGCAAGAGGTCGCCGAGCGCGATGCCGACCATCGAGCGATCGGCGTCGGGGGCGGCGAGGCGCGCTACCACCACAACCTCACCGACATGATCCAGCCGCCCGGCGTGGGCTATGGCGCTCGCTTCCCCATCGCCCAAGTCGATCTGATGAATGTCGCCACGGGCCCAGACACCGACCGAGCTGCCATCGCCTTCGGCCTGCGCCTGTTCCGGTATGCCGACACGCCCGTCGCCGTGCTGCTGCGCCGGGGGAATCCGTCACACGGGCGCCCGAGCGGGACCCTGGAGCTGCTGTGCTCAGATCGTGAGGTGGCGGCACAGCTGCTTGAGGAATTGCGCGAATTGTCGTTGTCGCGCAGCGTGCTTCGCGGCCAGGTCATCTCCCTGGCGTATTCAGGCTATGAGCAGAGCGAAGAGGGGCTGACCTTCGTTCGGCGGCCCGAATTGCCGGCCGATCACGTCATCTTGCCGCCCGGCGTCCTGGACCGGGTCGTCGACCATGTCGTCGGGATCGCCGAGCATGCAGAGGTCCTGGCGCGGCACGGCCAACATCTCAAACGCGGCGTCCTGCTGTTCGGGCCACCCGGCTCGGGCAAGACGCACACGGTGCGCCACCTGCTCAGCGTGACCCCACGGCATACGGTCGTGCTCCTGGCGGGCGACACCCTGCGCTTCGTCGGGCTCGCGGCGAAATTGGCGCGCGCGATGCAGCCGGCCGTCGTTGTCTTGGAAGACTGCGACCTGATCGCCGAGGATCGCGACCTCTATCACGGGGCCAAGCCGCTGCTCTTCGAGGTCCTCGACGCTATGGACGGCCTGGACGCCGATGCCGATGTCACTTTCCTGCTCACGACCAACCGGGTCGATGCGATGGAGCGGGCGTTGTCGCAGCGGCCAGGGCGCGTGGATTTGGCGGTGGAGGTGCCGCTGCCCGATGCCGCGGGCCGGTTGGCGCTGCTGCGGCTCTATGCCCCGCCCGGCGCCTTCTCCGACGAGGCGCTTGCCGAGACAGCCGGTCGGATCGAGGGCACCACCGCATCGTTCAGCAAGGAGTTGATGCGGCGAGCCGTGCTTCTGGCGGCGAAGGCGGGCGAGGAGCCAGCCGATGCGCACCTGCGATCGGCCACCGACGTCATTCTCGCCGACGGCGAGCGCCTGTCGCGGGCGCTGCTCGGGGTCCGCGACGCTGACGCCGCCGACGAGAACTGACAAGCGGCGTCAGGCGGTGTGCGCGTGCGCCCCGAGCAATCGATGCGCGGCGTCGTCGTCGACGGAATCGAAGAAGTCGCCGACGACATCCTCGAGTTGGTCGAGTGAGTCGGCGGCGAAGAGCACCGACTGGTAGGTCGTGATGTCGTAGGGAATGGTCGCCATCTGTTCCAGGTCGAGCGGGCGAATCTCCATGTGCGAGAAGGCATCCATCTCGCCATAGGAGGACAGGATGCCGGCGCCATAGGCCTTCAGCACGTCGGCCTCCCACATCACGCCAAACTCCATGCTGAACCAGAAGACATCCGCGACGACCTTGACGGCCTCATCGGACTCCAGCCGGCGGGTGGCGCGCCCGGCCGCCTCGGTCAGCCGGGCGAAGCGCGGCGAGGCGAGCTGATTCGCGTGCCCGATGACCTCGTGGATGATGTCTGGCTCGGGGGTGTAAAGCGGCTGGCTCGGGTGGCGGAGGTACTGCGTGGAGTGAAAGACCCGATCGCCGAGCGAGCCATAGAAGTCGCGCAGCCCGACCAAGCCGGGGGCACAGACATACGACCAGCCGGTCAAGGAGTGCAGCGCCTCGGTGACCTCGCCGAGTTGGGGCACCCGGTCGGTCGGCAGGCGCAGGGCGGCCTTGCCTCGAAGGTATTCGGTGTGGGCATAGCGCTCGTGCTTCGGCGCCAGCTCGGTGCTGGCGACCGCCCACACCTCGTCCTCGGCGGAGGTATAGGTGATGAGCGGGACCGGGGTGCCGGGTTGCCAGGCGAGCGCGGCGGCGGCGATCTCGCCGCGGCGGCTGCGGTATGCCGGGTCGTTCAGCCCGGGGTGATCCGCACCCAAGTGCACCTCGACGGTGCCGTCGGCGCGGGTGGTGACGGGTGAGTACAGCTGGCCTTCTTCGAACATCTCGGCCCCCTTTCGCCTCGCGACGCCGATGTCGTGAGGTGCCTTCCAGGGAACCAGAAAGCCGGGGTTCGTGGCTAGTGTGCTCGCTCATGTGCCGCAAATGTCGCACTATTGCGCACAGCAAAGCGGCCGAGAGTGAACAGATTGTCCACTCTCGGCCGCTCTCCTGCGTGAGGCGTCAGGGTCAGTCGCCGAGGCCCTGCTTGATGGCGTTCATCACCGTCGAGTCCGCGAGCGTCGTCACATCGCCGACCTCGCGGCCCTCGGCCACGTCCTTGAGCAGGCGGCGCATGATCTTGCCGGAGCGGGTCTTGGGCAGTTCCGAGACGATCATGATCGTGCGCGGCTTGGCGATCGGGCCGATCTCCTTCGCGACGTGATTGCGCAATTCCTTGACGAGGTCGACGCCCTCGCCGATCTCGTCAGCCTCCTCGATGTGCTCCTGGCGCAGGATGACGAAGGCGACGACCGCTTGACCGGTGGTCTCGTCGCTGGCCCCGACGACCGCCGCTTCGGCGACCTTTGGGTGGCTGACGAGTGCCGACTCGATTTCCGCGGTGGAGAGGCGGTGGCCGGAGACATTCATGACGTCATCGACCCGGCCGAGCAGCCAGATGTTGCCGTCGGCGTCATACTTCGCGCCATCGCCGGCGAAGTAGTACTTCTCGCCGAAGCGGCTCCAGTAGGTGTCCTGGTAACGCTGCGGGTCGCCCCAAATGCCGCGCAGCATGGACGGCCACGGCTTGGTGAGGACGAGGTAACCGACCTTCTCGGCCTCGGTGAACGGCATACCCTCGTCGTCGAGAATCTCGGCGCTGATGCCGGGGATGGGCTTTTGGGCTGAGCCGGGCTCCAGAGTGGTCACGCCGGGCAGCGGCGAGATCATGATCGCGCCGGTCTCGGTCTGCCACCAGGTGTCGACGATCGGGCAGCGGTCGCCGCCGATGTACTTTCGGTACCACAGCCACGCCTCGGGGTTGATCGGCTCGCCGACCGAGCCCAGCAGGCGCAGCGATGACATATCGAACTTCGCCGGGATGTCGTGCCCCCACTTCATGAAGGTGCGCACGGCGGTGGGTGCGGTGTACAGGATCGTCACCTTGTACTTTTCGATGATTTCCCACCACCGGCCCTGGTGCGGGGTGTCGGGTGTGCCCTCATACATCACCTGCGTCGCGCCATTGGCGAGCGGACCGTAGACGATGTACGAGTGGCCGGTGACCCACCCGATGTCGGCGGTGCACCAATACACATCGGACTCCGGATGCACATCGTGCACAACGGAATTCGTGTAGGCGCACTGCGTCAGGAAGCCGCCGGTCGTGTGGAAGATGCCCTTGGGCTTCCCGGTCGTGCCGGAGGTGTAAAGGATGAACAGCGGGTGCTCGCTGTCGTGCGGTTGCGCCTCGTGGGTCTCACTGGCCGCGTCCAGCAGATCCGACCACCACAGGTCCCGACCCTCGGTCCACGGGGTGTCCTGGCCGGTGCGCTTGACGACGACGACCTTCTCGACGGTCGTTTCGGCGTGGTCCAGGGCGGCATCCACGGCCGGCTTGAGAGCGCTCGGGGCGCCGCGGCGATAGCCGCCGTCCGCCGTGATGACGATCTTGCAGGAGGCGTCATTGATGCGGGTGTTGAGCGCCTCGGCGGAGAAGCCGCCGAAGACGACCGAGTGCGGTGCGCCGATGCGGGCGCAAGCGAGCATCGCGACGACCGCCTCGGGGATCATCGGCAGGTAGATCGCGACCGTGTCGCCCTTGCCAACTCCCAAGGCCCCCAAGGCATTTGCGGCCTTCGACACCTCACGCTGCAGGTCGGCATAGGTGATGGTTCGGGTGTCACCCGGCTCACCCTCGAAGTGAATCGCGACCCGGTCGCCATTGCCCGCCTCGACGTGCCGGTCGACGCAGTTGTATGCCGCATTCAGTTCCCCGCCGACGTACCACTTGGCGAAGGGCGCGTCCGACCAGTCGAGGGTCTGGCCGAAGTCGGTCGCCCAAGTGATCCGCTCGCGGGCCTGCGCGGCCCAGAAGCCCTCGTGGTCGGCGTCAGCATCGGCATACATCTGCGCGGTGCCATTAGCCTGCGCCGTGAAGGCCGGGTCCGGCGGGAAGGTGGGATGGCTGGCCGACAGGCTCTCGTCGCTCGACACGTGGGCTCCTCCTTGAGACGTGGTGTTGCCTTCCACCTTCCCAGGCGGGGGCCCGGCGCTTCAACCGGGTCCGTATGCCGCTCGGCAGGCGGGTTCGTCTCGGCGCTGAGCGGTCCCGCCCGGAGCCGGACGGTGCTGGCCCGGTGCGTTGGGGTTGTTTCGTTTCGATATTGACTAGGCCCTTCCGGTAGCCGCACGGATGCATCCGCGCCACGATGGGCCGATGACGCGTCGTCAACTGCTCGCGATGCTTGCCCTGGTCAGCGCCCCCTTGGCGGGCTGCGGCGTGACACGAGGGGACGACAGCGGCCCGCCACGCCTGCGAATGATGATCCCCAACCGGCCGGGCGGTGGCTACGACCTGACCGGACGCGCCGCCGTGGCGACGATGGAGGACACGGAGCTGACCAAGCGCTTCGAGGTCTTCAATGTCACGGGCGCGAGCGGCACCGTCGCGATGGCGCGCCTGATGAATGAAAAGGGCGCCGAAGACCTGCTGATGACGATGGGGCTCGGCGTCGTCGGCGCGCTCTACACGAACAAGACAAAGTACAAACTCACGGATGCGACGCCGATCGCCCGGCTCATCGAGGAGTCGGAAGGCGTTGCGGTGCCGGCGGATTCGCCATACACGTCCATCGACGACCTGATCGCCGACTGGAAGAAGGACCCCGGCGGACTCACGGTGGGCGGCGGCTCGTCGCCGGGCGGACCCGACCACCTATTCCCCATGGAACTCGCGCGCGCGGTCGGCATCAAAGCCACCGAGGTCAACTACACGCCCTATGACGGTGGCGGCGATCTGCTGGCGGCCCTCCTCGGCTCAAAACTCGACATGGCCACCTCCGGACTTGGTGAGTTCACCGAGCAGATCAAGGAGGGCAAGATCAAAGTCCTCGCTGTCTCGGGGGAGAAGAAGATCACCGGCGTGGACGCGCCGACGCTCCAGGAAGCCGGCATCGATCTGGTCTTCATCAACTGGCGAGGCGTCCTTGCGCCGCCCGGCGTCAGCGCGGAGACCGCAACCACTTTCATCACCCTCCTGACCGAGATGCACGCCACGCCGGAGTGGAAAGAGGTTCTGCGCCAGAAGGATTGGACGGACGCTTTCATGACGGGTGAGGAGTTCGGCAGTTTCCTGAAGGACCAGGACAACCGGGTTGCGACAACGCTGAAGGAGTTGGGGTTGGTATGACGGACTCACCCGTGATCCGAGAGGGTGCGCCCGCCCCGGATGCTCCCGATGCCGCCGCGGCGGGTCCTGATAGGGCGCAGCTCGGGCTGGCCGCACTCGTGGCGGCGGTCGGGATCTTCTGCATCGCGGGGACGTGGAATGTCCAAGCCGGCTTCTCTGGCGTCGACCCGCTCGGGCCGCGCTTCCTGCCCCGGGTGGTGGGCCTGGCGCTGATCGTGCTGGCCGTCCTTTTGGCGGTTGCCACCCTGCGCGGTGATCGCGGCGAGGCCGAGGAGGGCGAGGATGTCGACCTCTCGCACAAGCCGGACTGGATGACGGTGGCCCAATTAGCAGGCATCTTCGCGCTGAATATCGCGCTCGTTGATTTCCTGGGCTGGGCGATCACCGGCGCGCTGCTCTTCGCGGGTGTCGCGCGGGTGCTCGGCAGCCGGACGTGGATCCGGGATCTCATCATCGGTGCGGTGCTCTCGGTCGGATCGTTCTATGCGTTCTACGTCGGGCTCGGCGTGCCGATCCCGCCCGGCATCCTGGACGGGATCCTCTGACATGGACGCACTCAATGGCCTGATGGATGGCTTCGCCACCGCGCTGACGCCGATGAACCTGCTGTATGCCTGCATCGGCGTCATCCTCGGCACCGCCGTCGGCGTGCTGCCCGGCATCGGCCCCGCGATGACCGTGGCCCTCCTGCTGCCGATCACCTACAACGTCGAGCCGGCCAGTGCCTTCATCATGTTCGCCGGAATCTATTACGGCGGCATGTATGGCGGCTCGACCACCTCGATCTTGCTCAACACCCCCGGTGAATCCTCCTCTGTCATAACGGCTTTGGAGGGCAACAAGATGGCCAAGGCGGGTCGCGCCGCTCAGGCATTGGCCACTGCGGCGATCGGCTCGTTCGTGGCCGGCTCGATCGGCACCGCGCTGCTGGTGGCCTTCGCTCCGTCGATCGCCAATCTCGCCGTCAAGCTCGGCGCACCGTCCTATTTCGCCATCATGCTGCTCGCCCTCGTCGCCGTCACCGCGGTGCTCGGCGCTTCCAAGCTGCGCGGCTTCATCGCTCTGTTCCTGGGACTTGCGATCGGACTGGTGGGGATCGACGGACTGACGGGACAGAACCGGCTGACCCTCGGCATACCCCTGCTCTCGGATGGCATCGACATCGTCGTGATCGCGGTCGCGATCTTCGCGATCGGCGAGGCCCTCTGGGTCGCGGCGCATTTGCGTCGCCGGCCGGTCGAGGTGATCCCGGTCGGCCGCCCGTGGATGGGCAAAGAAGACTGGAAACGGTCGTGGATGCCCTGGCTTCGGGGCACGGCCTATGGCTTCCCGTTCGGTGCCCTGCCCGCGGGTGGCGCGGAACTGCCGACCTTCTTGTCCTATGTCACCGAACGCAAGCTGGCCAAGAAGCCGGAGGAGTTCGGGCATGGTGCGATCGAAGGCGTCGCCGGGCCGGAGGCCGCCAATAACGCCTCGGCCGCAGGGACGCTCGTGCCTATGTTGAGCCTGGGTCTGCCGACCAATGCGACCGCGGCGGTCATGCTCGCGGCCATGACCGGCTATGGAATCCAGCCTGGCCCAGCGCTTTTCGAGGAACACGGTGACCTCGTGTGGGCGCTCATCGCGAGCCTGTTCATCGGCAACCTGCTGCTGCTCGTGCTGAACCTGCCGCTCGCGCCGCTGTGGGCGAAGCTGCTGCGCACGCCACGGCCATACCTCTATGCGGGGATCCTCTTCTTCGCCAGCCTCGGTGCGTATGCCGTGAACCTCCAGTGGTTCGACCTGGCCCTGCTGCTCTTCTTCGGCCTGTTGGGACTGCTGATGCGTCGCTTCGGGTTGCCGACGCTGCCGCTGATCATCGGCGTCATCCTCGGGCCTCGGCTGGAGATTCAGTTGCGTCAGGCACTCCAGCTCGGCGAGGGTCAGTGGAGCACGCTCTTCTCGGAGCCCGTTGCCGTGATCGTGTATGTCGTGATCGTCCTGCTCTTCGCCGCCCCTTACCTCACCCGGCTGGTCCGCCGCACTCCCCAGGAGGCCTGATGGTCATCGTCGTTGCCTACACCCCCGATTCGTCCGGCGAGGCAGCCCTGGCCTATGGCATCGCCGAGGCGAAGCGGCGCGATGCCAAGATCGTCGTCGTCAACGCGACTCGGGGGGATGCCCTCGTCGATCCGCGCTTTGCCGGCGAATCGGCTGTCGGGACAGTGGATTCCGAACTTGCCTCGATGGACCACGAGATCACCCAACCGATCGGTCCGGATGTCTCGGACCTGATCATTTCGGAGGTCGAGCGCACCGGTGCCGGCTACCTCGTGGTCGGCCTGCGCCACCGCACGCCCGTGGGCAAACTCATCATGGGCAGCGTCTCCCAGCGGCTGCTCCTCGACTCGCCCGTCCCCGTCTTCGCCGTCCGCCCGCCTCGCGACTGAAGCGTGTCACCCGTCATGATGGCGCGCTGGCCCGTCACCTGACTGGCGCTGGCCCGTCACCTAACCTCTGCTAGCACCAGTTAGGTGACTGGCACCAGGTTGCAACCTGTGTTCAGTCACCCAACGTGTGTTAGCAGAGGTTAGGAAACCCCGGCCCGCCGCTCACCTCACCAGGCGTGGGCGACGTCGATGACGAGGCGGCTGGAGGTGGCGTCGGTCAGGGTGAAGACGCGGAAGGGCAGGCGGGCCCGGACGCCGAGGCCGAGGTCGCTATAGCCCTCATACGACCCGAGCCAGCGGACCTGCCGGAAGGTCTGGTAGCCACTGACATTCACGACCTCCTTGGGGTTGGCCGGCTGGTAGGCCGGTGAGCCGTCGGGGTTGTATGCCGGTGCGTTGACCGTGATCTGCAGCTTCGCCCCGCCGCGGATCGAAACCGCGGCGCCCGATCCGGGCTGGGTGAGTTGGGAGACGTACTCGACCCGGTAGCCAGCCGGCTTGCCGCGCAGATCGACGACGAGCCGGTCGAAGCACGCGTGCCGTCCGGCGCGCACGTTGCTCATCGGTCCGGCCACCATGGTGGATTTTGTCTTCGGCAGCGATCCCCAGGTGATCGAGCAGGCCGAGTCGGCCGACGGTATTGCTGTGCGCGTCGGAGTCGCCTGCGCTGACGCGGCGACCCCCGTCGCTGCCAGCGCGGTGACAGCCAGGATGGTGGTGGTGCGGACGGTCTTCATGGGGTGCTCCTTCGGCTTTCGGTGACTGCTGCGGACACCTTCTCCACGCGCGACCGGGGCGGACGGTTGACGTTCCCCACGGCATACGCATGAGCACAAAGAACGGCGGGCCCGCGCATGGTGCGCGGGCCCGCAGCGGGTGGAGCGGGGCGACTCAGTGCTCGAGCGCCTCGGCCACACCATGACCGGTGAGGGAGCGGACCTCCATCTCGGCATACTTCCCGGCATCGAATTCCTTGCTCGTCACAGAGCCCAGCCAGCCGAGGAAGAAGGCGAGCGGGATCGAGATGAGCCCGGGGTTGTCGAGCGGGAACCAGTGGAAGTCGATCGACGGGTCGGTGATCATCGAGGCAGACAGGCCAGTCTTGGGGTCGGCAGGCTTGCCGGAGACGACCGGGCTGAAGAAGATCAGAATGATCGAGGACAGCAGGCCGCCATAAATCGACCACAGCGCGCCGCGGGTGTTGAAGCGCTTCCAGAACAGGCTGTAGAGGATCGTTGGCAGGTTGGCCGAGGCCGCCACCGCGAAGGCCAGCGCGACGAGGAAGGCGATGTTCTGGCTCTTGGCGAACATGCCGCCGAAGATGGCCACCGCGCCGATCGCCAGGGCCGCGATCCGGGCCACCCGAACCTCGGCCTCCTGGGTGGTCTTGCCCTTCTTGAAGACCTCCTTGTAGAGGTCGTGGGCGAAGGTCGCGCTGGAGGTGATCGTCAGGCCCGCGACCACCGCGAGGATGGTGGCGAAGGCGATACCGGCCACGACCCCGAGCAGCACCGAGCCGCCCAGTTCGTAGGCCAGCAGCGGCGCGGCCGCATTCGCCTTGCCTGGGGCGGCGGCGATCTTGTCCGGTCCCACCAGGGCGCCGGCGCCGAAGCCGATGGTCAGGGTCAGTAGGTAGAAGCCACCGATGAGCCAGATGGCCCACTCGACCGACTTGCGAGCCTGCTTGCTCGTGGGCACCGTGTAGAAGCGCTGCAGCACGTGCGGCAGACCGGCGGTGCCCAGGACCAGGGCGAGCGAGAGCGAGATGAAGTCGATCTTGGTCGTCATGTTGAGGCCGTACTTCAGGCCCGGGGTGAGCAGGTGCTCGGCATTGGCGGCGGTCTTGGCGTTCGCCGAGGCCGCAGTGGTGTCGACCGCTCCCTGGAAGAGGCTGGAGATGTTGAAGCCGTACTTGGCCAGCACCCAGACCGACATGATGAAGGCGGCGAAGATCAGCAGGATCGCCTTGATGATCTGCACCCAGGTGGTGCCCTTCATACCGCCGATCAGCACGTAGAGGACCATCACGACGCCGACCACGGCGATGACCAGGTTCTGTGCTGCCTCGCCGGAGACGCCGAGCAGCAGCGAGACCAGGCCACCGGCACCGGCCATCTGCGCGAGCAGGTAGAAGAAGGAGACAGCCAGGACCGAGCAGGAGACGGCGATCCGGACCGGGCGCTGCCGCAGCCGGTAGGACAGCACGTCGGCCATCGTGAACCGGCCGGTGTTGCGCATCAGTTCCGCAACCAGCAGCAGGGCGACGAGCCAGGCGACCAGGAAGCCGATGGAGTAGAGGAAGCCGTCATAGCCCTGCAGGGCGATGGCGCCGGCGATGCCGAGGAAGGAGGCAGCCGAGAGGTAGTCGCCGGCGATGGCGATGCCGTTCTGCTTGCCGGAGAAGGCACCCCCAGCCGTGTAGTACTCGCCGGCGGTCTTCTTGCCGGCGGCGACCTTGATGACGATGCCGAGGGTGACGGCGACGAAGATCGCGAAGATCGCGATGTTCAGCGTCGGGGAGCCGTACTTCGCGGTCTCCGCCGTGACCAGGTTGATCATGCTCACGTCAGTGCTCCGTTCCACCGTCGAGGCGCCGGCCGATGGCGTCGGCGAGCGGGTCGAACTGTCGGTTTGCCCACCGGGCGTAGATGAACGTGATCACGAAGGTCGTCACGAACTGACCGAGGCCGAAGATCAGACCGATCGTGATATTGCCGAAAACCTTGGTGCCCATGAACTTTGGCGCGAAGATCGACAGCAGGACGTAAAGGAAGTACCACGCGAGGAAGAAGGCCGTGGTCGGGAAGACGAAGCTGCGGAACTTCTTCCGGAGCGTCTGGAACTCTTCGCTCGCCTGGACGGCTTGGTACGCCTCGCTCGTGGTGGTTGGGTTGACGCTCACGCGAATCCACCTTCGTGCTGACGCGGCGAGCCCCATTGCCCACCGGCTGTGAACTCACCTTTTATGACGCTCGCCGGTGCGCGCCATCTCGCCGCGCCTCCTCGCGCCGGGCGGGTGAGGTGATTCGGTGGGCGGGTCCGCCCGCTGCGCTGAGCGGTCGCCCTGGCGCGACGAACGGCGCGGCCAGGGGATCCCCCCTGGCCAGTCAGTCGAGTAGTGGGGGTGCGACGGAGCGGTATGTGTGGCCGGTGGGCGTGGTCACCTCGGTCACGTGGGTATGAGGTCCGGCTGCGTGCTCTGGCTGCGCTTCGAGGAGTTGGGTGGTGAAGCCGGGGAGTTCTTTGGTGTAGTTGCATCGGGCGCAGAGACCTTGGCCGTTGTGCAGTGAAGTGGGTCCGCCCTCGGCGACTGGTTGGATGTGGTCGGCGTGGCGGATGGTGGCGTCGCAGTATGGCGTGCGGCACCGGTCGTCGCGCAGGATCAGGGCGGCGCGCAGTCGCGGTGGGAAGAGCCGTGCGGTGGCGTCGAGGGCGAGGAGGTCGCGGCCGTCCGGGCTGGTGAAGACCCGGGTGAGGAAGACCTGCGCCGGATCAGCTACTCGATTTCTATCCGGATGCCCTGCGCACGGAGGGGACGAATCGTGTTGGGGTGGCATGGTTCTCGCGGCGCCTGGTGGTTCGCACCCGTGGAGGAGGAGTCGTCTGGCGAGTGCGGCGGGGAGTATGCCGTGGCCGGGGATCCGGGCGGGTGTCTCGGCGCTCCGCGGCCCACGCCTTGTGGCGGGCGCCGGGATCGGGTGGGCGCTGTCGCTGTCTGATGGGTGCGCCTGGGTGCCGCCGAACTTTGGGGTCTGGCCGGCCGCGGTGTTCTCGTCGCCCGTCGTGGTCGCCTCAGTGGCGGTGGAGTCGGTGGTCGTTATGTCGGTGTTGGCGGGTTCGGTCGCGAAGAGGCTTTCGGCGGGCATGACGAGGTTGAGGGCGACGGGGCAGGCTTGGCCGGGGGTCAACCCTGACAGCCAGCGCAGCGCGGCGTCGGCCATGACCTGGGTGTGGGTCCGCTCAGCGAGCGGGTCAGCGGGAGTCTCACCGTCGTCGGTTTCGTGGTGGCCGGCGACGACGGCGGTGGCGTGCCGGTGCAAGGCGGCATACGCGCTGACGATCCCGGTCAATGGTCCGAAGATCGACAGGTACGCCATCCCGTCGGGTGCGGGC
Source organism: Actinomycetota bacterium (assembly GCA_020160805.1). GTDB lineage: Bacteria > Actinomycetota > Actinomycetes > Actinomycetales > Dermatophilaceae > Nostocoides_A > Nostocoides_A veronense. The sequence goes on from JAIUPO010000022.1 coordinate 62,591, forward strand.
CGGGTCCACACACCCCGTTCCGACATTGCGCGTTCGTGTTTGGCCACGACAGCGGCGGGGTCGAGTTCCGCGGCGTA
>JAIUPO010000023.1 GCA_020160805.1 Actinomycetota bacterium
ACCTCGATCACCACCTCCCCGGCCGCGTCGGTCAGCACCGTCTTGGCGCGGGTGCCGTTGCGGATGTTCTCCGCCCCGCCCTCCGGTGCTCGATGCTTGGCGTGACCAACATGGTCGGTCATCTCCTCCTCAAGCGCTGCCTCGAGCACGGTCGCGGTGATCGACTTCAACAGGCCCTCCGGGCCGGTGATGTCATCACCCCGCTCCCTCGCGGCCTTGACCAGCTGCGCGATCGCCGCCTTCTCCGACGGTGTCGCGGTCGACGACGACGAACGCTTCTTGGCGTCCTTGGGCATCGAGCTCACGCTCGTGATTGTCTCGGTCATCAGTGACCGACCTTCCCGCCAGCCCTCGCTGACGTGTCAGGTCAGAAACACCGTTGGTCGGACAGTCCCGAGGTTCGCCGAATCTGCGCACCGTGCACGATGTGCGGAGTTGACCAACCTCTGCTAACTGCTCTTGCCCGGGCCACCATCGTCGGCGAGCGTGTCCTCGAAGAGTTCGCGCAGGTGATCGGGCAGTTGCTGCTCGGGTATTTCGACATCGGTCGGCGGCAGATCGCAGACGACGCCATAGCAATAGCCGTCGGGAACCGCCCGGCTGGGGCCGTCCTTGACGCGGGCCTCGATCGCCTGCAAGGTCCCGCCGCCGAGCACCGAGCGCCACTGCTGCTCCTGCCCGGCAGGCAAGTCCTCGAGGGAGATCGAGCGGGTCTTGCTCAGCCCGGCCAAGCCACCGGAGCGTCGCACCTGCACCACCGCCCTGCTGGGCACCGGCTGCGGATCCGGTGTGCCATCGTCCGCGACGGGTCCGGGCTCGCTGCCGCCCGCCTCGCCGCCGGCAGGCTCGGAGCCGTCCTCGCCCTCGTCGACCGGCCCGAGCACGCCGACCTGCGCCCAGGCAGAGCGCACAGCGAGAGCCTCGGGGGAGTCGACTCCATACGTCGTGATCGCGGCATCGACGGTCAGCCCGGCGAAGGTGACGAAATCGCAGTCCGCACTGATGCCGGGGCCGGTCAGCACGGCATACCAGATGCGCCCCGGCACCTCCCAGGCATTGCCGCCCAGGCTGGTGGCGAGCAGCGCGAAGGCGCGATTGGGGATGCCGGAGTTGATGTGGACGCCGCCGTGGTCCTCGTCGGTGTCGACAAAGTCGTCCATATGTCCCGGCTGCGGATCCTTGCCCAGCAGCGGATTGTCATAGGCGGTCCCCGGCGCGATCATCGAGCGCAGGGCCTGACCGGCGAGTTCGCCGATGAGCAGCTCGGCGCCGATCAACCAGTCCGCGGCGTCCGCGCTGTGCCCGAGCTTGCGCTGCTTGACCAGCGAGCCGAAGACATCGGACATCGACTCATTCAGCGCGCCCGGCTGGCCTTGGTACATCAGGCCCGCGGTGTGCTCGGTGACCCCGTGCGCGAGTTCGTGGCCGATGACATCCAGGCTCGCGGTGAACCGGCCGAAGATCTTGCCGTCACCATCGCCGAAGACCATCTGCGTGCCATCCCAAAAGGCATTGTCATAGTCCCGGCCGTAATGCACGCTCGCCCGCAGCGGCAGACCCCGAGCGTCCAGCGAGTTGCGCTCGAAAGCCTCGGCATAAAGCGCCCAGGTGTCGCCCAGCCCGTCATACGCCTCGGTCACCGCGACATCCCCGGTGTCCGGATCGCCCTCGCCCCGCACGCTCGTGCCAGGCAGCCGGGTGCCACCTTGGGCATCGCTGATCAGCCGCACCGGCCCACCCTCGAGGCTTCCCGCGGCCAGCCGAGGACGACGCGGCCGATCCGACTCCGGGGTGGCCTGCGCTCGGCGATGCAGCCGCCGGGCGTCGAGATCGATCAGCGCTTCCCGAGCGGCGGCCGCGAGTTCGGCATCCCCGCTCAACGCGAGCCGCTCCAGGATGTGTGGCGGCACGATGGTGCACCGGGTCGTGTGGTCGTTATCCCCTGTCATGAGCACTATCCTGACGCAGACCACTGACAACGGCCCGTCGAGCGTCCCGGCGGTCGATCAACGCTCGTCCGTGGCCGATGACGTACGCCGAGTGGCGGGTGCGCGCGGTGCCTTGGTGCTGCCCGACGGCGTCACGACACCCGGGGTGAGTCGCCGCAGTTCCACCACCCAGTTGAGGGTCGAGACGCAGGAGATGGGTTTAGTGCCCCCGCACGACACCAGGGCGACCTCGCCCGAGAGCGGGCTAACGACGCTCAGGGCGAGCGGTCGGGTGACGGCCTCGGCGCGGGCCTCGCGGGACTGCTCCGCCCACGCCCGCAAAACGACATCGGCGAATTCGCAGGTGGTATACGGATTTGCCGCCCAAGACCGTAGGCCGATCATTCGCCCCGGGCAGGCGCGCGGCCCTGTGATCTTGGGGAGGGTCTTGGGGCTCTCGGTCAACGACGGATCGGAGGATGACGGGGCCGTCGTTTCCGGGCTCGTGCTCGACGCACCGGACGCGGACGCGGAGCCGTCGACGTGGGGTGGAGCGCGCGCTCGATCTCTCGATCGCGCTGGACGGCATTAACCATGAGCACGACGGTCACTGCGAGAAGCAGCGCCCCAATGGTGATGCTGAGAGTGCGCAACGAGTGGTCGGCAACCAGTCTGGCTCGCGCTTGGGCATATCTCTCCTCTGGCCCCCTGCGGCGGGCCAAGGCTAACCCGGGTCAGCCGTAGGTGTCGCGCGGACCCCGTCCGCCGGTGATGCCTCGGCGACCGTGCCGCCAGCTCGGCGCGGTCGGGCCAAGCACCCGTAGCTCGGTCACGACATCGGGACTCGTCTCCTCGGCGATCCGCGCCAGCAGCGTGTTGCTCAGCAGCCGCAGCTGCGTCGCCCAGGAGGTCGACGCCGCCCGGACGACGAGCACTCCATCGTCAAAGGTCTCGGGCCGTGCGTGCTCCGCGACATCCGGGCCGACGATGGCCGCCCACCGCCCGACAACCCCCCCGACCTCCACCTCGTGCTCCCAGCCGCGGTCGCCGACGAGCTTCTCCACGGCCTCCCCGAGCAAGAGCGGGTCGCGATCGGTGCGCCCACTCGCGGTCGCCGAGGTCCGCGTCCGCCGCGGGACGACGCCGGGACGCAAGCCCTTGGCCCGCGCCACCGCTTGCGCGCGCCGCAGCGCTTCGGCCGCCGCGTCGACCTCGGGATCGAGGTCGACCTCAGGCTCGCTCGCGCCCATTTCGTCGGCCGACCGCTCCTCGTCCGGTGGCTGGTCACTCATCATCGACGACCAATTCGATCGCGCCCTTAGTCACCGAAAATCGCTGTCCAGCAAGCGAATCCGGAACATCTTCGGGCACGGCCGCCGTGATGATGACCTGCTCGCCATCGGCGATCAAGCCCGCCAGCCGCTCGCGTCGGCCGGCATCGAGTTCGGCGAAGACATCGTCAAGGATCAACACCGGATCGGTCCCGAGATCGGTGCGGAGCAGTTCGTATGCCGCCAGCTTCAGGCCGAGTGCGAGCGACCAAGACTCGCCGTGACTGGCATACCCCTTGGCCGGCAGGCCGCCGAGCGTCAGCAGCACGTCATCGCGATGCGGCCCGACGAGGCACTGGCCGCGCTCGATCTCCTGGGCCTGCGCGGCCCCTAGCGCCGCCGTCAGGCCTCCCGAGAGTTCCTCGATCTCCGGCACCTCACCGGCGGCGATCCGCGCGGCCAGCGCCTCGCCGACCGAGGCGCGGTATGCCGCCCCGACCTCCCCCGCGCCGCCGCTCAACTCGGCATACGCATGCTCCAGGTGCCCGCGCAGGTCCCGCAGCAGCCGCAGGCGGGCATACAACAACTGCCCCCCGAGTCCAGCGAGATGGCCGTCCCAGACATGGAGGGTATGCAGTGCGCTCTCCCGCGCCTCCCCCTCGGGTATGCCGTCGGGCACCCGCCGTCCCCGGCCGCCGCGCCGCAGCACCGGCGCGGCCGACTTCAGCAGGGCGCTGCGCTGCTTGACGATGCGGTCGTAGTCGGACCGCACACCCGCCCAACGCGGCTGGCGCTGCACGAGAAGATCATCGAGCAGCCGCCGTCGCGAGGCGGGATCTCCTTTGACGAGCGCGAGATCCTCGGGCGCGAAGAGCACCGACCGGACCTGACCGAGCACCTCGCGCGGCCGCGAGACCGGACTGCGCCCCAGCCGCGCCCGGTTCGCCCGACCCGGATTGATCTCGATCTCGACGAGGCTCTCGCGGCCCTCGCGCACGACCGCACCGCGCACGATCGCCTGCTCGGCGCCGAAGCGCACCAGCGGGGCATCCGTGGCGACGCGATGCGATCCGAGCGTGGCGAGATAGCCGATCGCCTCGGCGACATTGGTCTTGCCTTGGCCGTTGAGCCCAACCAAGGTGGTGACGCCCGGCCCCAAGGGGACCTCCGCACTCGGATAGCTGCGGAAGTCGATCAGGCTCAGGTGCCGGACATACACCTCAGCGCTTCGCGGCGCGCTTCCGCGTCGTGCCGGAGCCCGACGTGGGGCCGGCACCCGCCGCGCCCGAACCGCCTTGGGTGCTGCCGGAGCCCGACGACGGACCCGCTGCGGCAGCCTTGCGACCCTGAGCGGCCGCCTTGGCCGCACTCTTGGTCGGCTTCTCCTTGGGGGCGACTTTCTTCTTGACCGCCTTGGCCGCCGCCGGCGCTTCGCCGCGGCGCAGGGACTCACCCTCGGCAACGGTCATGACCTGGTGGCCACCGAACTGCCCGCGCAGCGCAGCGACCGCCTGCATCGTCGGCGAGTGGTCCTGACGGGAGGCGAAGCGGGCAAAGAGCGAGGCCGAGATGACCGGCATCGGCACCGAGAGCGCAATGGCCTCTTCGACGGTCCAGCGGCCCTCGCCCGAGTCGGCGGTGTAGTCCGAGACGTCCTCGAGCGTGGGGTTCTCCTCCAGCGCCTTGACCATCAGGTCGAGCAACCAGGAGCGCACGACCGTGCCGCGCGACCACGCCTTGAAAGCGCCCGGCACATTGGTGACGATGTCCTTCTTCTCGAGCAGTTCGTAGCCCTCGGCATAGGCATGCATCAGGCCGTATTCGATGCCGTTGTGGACCATCTTGGTGTAGTGCCCGGCGCCGACCTTGCCGGCGTGCACGAAGCCTTCGTCGCGGGGGCCTTCGGGGCGCAACGCGTCGAAGATCGGCATCGCCTTGCGGACATTCGCGGCGGTGCCGCCGACCATCAGGCCGTAGCCATTCTCCAGGCCCCAGATTCCGCCGGAGACGCCGCAGTCCAGATAGGCGATGCCCTTGGACTTCAGCAACTTCTCGTTCTCGAAGTCGTCGGTGAAGCGGCTGTTGCCGCCGTCGATGACCATGTCGCCGGGCTCAAGGAGGTCGGCAAGCTTCGCGACCGTCTGACGGGTGATCTCGCCCGCGGCGACCATCGTCCAGACGACGCGCGGCGCCTCCAAAGACTTCACCAGGTCGCCGAGTGACTTGACGTCGGAGACCTGCGGGTTGATGTCATATCCGATGACCTCGTGGCCGGCGCGGCGCAGCCGCTCGCGCATATTGCCGCCCATCTTGCCCAAGCCGATCAACCCGAGTTGCATGAGGGGACCTTTCCGTTGCGTCTGGTCTGCGGGACTTCGATCCCAACTCTAGTCCTGCGTGTGTCTCACGCCACAGGTCGTGCCGGATGTTGCCGCGCCCGACTCAGCTGGTGAGTCGAACCGGTTGCAGCACATAGCGATAGCCCAGTTCGGGCGAGCCATCGGGCTCGCTCTGACCGGTGATCATCGCGGGCTTGAGGGCGGCGGTGAAGGACAGTCGCGCGTAAGGGGTATGCAGTGCGCCGAGCCCGTCGAGCAGGAAGCCGGGGTTGAAGGCGATATCGATTTCCGGACCGTCGACGGTGGCCTCCACCGCTTCGGAGGCTTGGGCGTCGTCCCCGGCGCCGGCCTCGATGTCGACCTGGCCACCGGCGAACTTCAACCGCACCGGGGTGTTGCGTTCGGCCACGAGCGCCACGCGCTTGACGGCCTCGATCAGGTCGGAGGTCTTGACGACGGCCTCGGTTTCGGAGGCGCTCGGGAAGATCTTGGCGACCTTCGGGTATTCGCCGTCGAGCAGGCGTGAAGTGCTGTGCCGCTGGCCGGCCTCGAAGCCGACGAGTCCGTCACCGCCGGCGGCCTGGCCGAGGGCCAGGGCGACCGAGCCGCCGGAACCGAGCGAGCGCGCGGTCTCGGCGAGGGTGCGGGCCGGGACGAGGGCAATATGACTGGCGTCGGCGGCCGCGGGGGACCAGGTGAATTCGCGCATCGCGAGGCGGTAGCGGTCGGTCGCGAGGAAGGTGACCTTCTCGCCCTCGATCTCGACGCGCACGCCGGTCAGGATCGGCAAGGTGTCGCCGCGGTCGGCCGCGACGGCGACCTGGCTGACGGCTTGCGCGAAGGTGGCGCCGTCGATGGTTCCGCTGGCTTCGGGCTGGGTCGGCAGCGTGGGGTAGTCCGAGGCCGGCATCTGGAGCAGGGCGAAGCGCGAGGACCCACAGGTGACCTGAACCTTGGAGCCGTCCGTCGCCACATCGACCGGCTTGTCGGTCGGCAGATTGCGGGCAATCTCCGAGAGCAGCTTGCCGAGCACGAGCACGGTGCCGGCCTCGGAGACATCCGCGGCGACGGTGATCCGGGCCGAGACTTCATAGTCAAAGGCGGACAGCGTCACGGTGCCATCGGTGCCAGCATCGATGAGCACGCCGGCGAGCACGGGCACGGCCGGCCGCACCGGCAGCCCACGAGCCACCCAGGTCACGGCCTCGGCGAGAACATCGCGCTCGACACGGAACTTCACGGTTACCACCTTTGGTCTTCGGTCGTGGCAGGCCCACGCGGAATCCCGTGCGCCGACCGCGGCCAAGGCGAAGTGCCCGGACGGAAGCCCTCGGGAAGCATGAGATTAGCTCCCGTCGGCTCCCCGTGCCAGGCCGGGGGCGTTGCGAATGAGGTACGCCGCCCACCACGGCCCCGTCCAGCTCCATGCCAGCGGTCCCCCGCGTCGCTCGTGCACAGGGTCTGGTCGGGGATGCTTCGCGATATGGGACTGGAATCGTCATCGTCATAGCGGCTGTGGATCCTGTGGACATCGGGCATCAACCCAGGCCAGCGGGTCATTGCGCCCGTGGACGAGGATGTGGACGACGCGTGCGGGGCGGCGAGGCGGCTGGGGATGACGATGGGGTGTCCCCAGGTTTGTCGGACGTTGTGGAAAAGGTGGGGCAGCTGTCCCCACCTTGCCCCCGGCGAAACGACCTCATTGCACAGGGGTGAGTAACGGCATACCTGCAGGATCCACAGGGAAATCCACAGGCTGTGGATGGCGCGGCGACGAGCGCACAGACCCAGGGTGTCGAGCAGGCAGGCCGCAGGTGTCGGGCCGGTAACGAGCCATCCACGGGTGGGGACAACTATGGGGATAACGGCGATGCCCCGGCCGGCGGCGGGCGCCGGATGCCCAACGTGACGATCTCGCGGTGAGGTCGTCACCTTGGGGCGAGATCGGCAGGTTGATGTGACGACCTCGGCCAAATGTGACGAACTCGCGCTCTACGAACTTTGCTGCTTGATCCGGTTGGTGAGCTCCGTGACCTGGTTGTAGATCGCCCGGCGCTCGGCCATCAACTGGCGAATCTTCTTCTCGGCATGCATGACGGTCGTGTGGTCCCGGCCGCCGAACTGCTGGCCGATCTTCGGCAGCGACAGGTCCGTCAGCTCGCGGCACAGGTACATCGCGATCTGGCGGGCCGTGACGAGCACCCGGCTGCGCGAGGCTCCCTGGAGGTCCTCGATGGTCAGGGCGAAGTAGGCCGCCGTCTGGGCCATGATCGTCGCGCTGGAGATCTGGTTGGTGTGCTCGTTGGGGATCAGGTCCTTCAGGACGATCTGCGCGAGCGGCAGGTCGACGGCCTGCCGGTTGAGGCTGGCGAAGGCGGTGACCCGGATCAGGGCGCCCTCGAGTTCGCGGATGTTCGTCGAGATGCGCGAGGCGATGTATTCGAGCACTTCCGGCGGGACCGATAGGCGTTCCTGCAGCGCCTTCTTGCGCAGGATCGCGATCCGGGTCTCGAGGTCCGGCGGCTGGACATCGGTCAGCAGGCCCCACTCGAAACGGCTGACCATCCGGTCCTCGAAGCCGGAGAGGTGCTTGGGCTGGACGTCGCTGGTGATGACGACCTGCTTGTTGGCGTTGTGCAGGGAGTTGAAGGTGTGGAAGAACTCCTCCTGCGTCTGCACCTTGCCCGACAGGAACTGGATGTCGTCGATGAGCAGGACGTCGACCTCGCGGTAGCGGCTCTGGAAGTTCGCGGCCCGGTCGTCGCGGATGGAGTTGATGAAGTCGTTGGTGAACTCCTCGGAGTTCACATAGCGCACCTTGACGTGCGGATACAGGCTGCGGGCGTAGTGGCCGATCGCGTGCAGCAGGTGGGTCTTGCCGAGTCCGGACTCGCCATAGATGAACAGCGGGTTGTAGGCCTTGGCCGGCGCCTCGGCCACCGCGACAGCGGCGGCATGAGCGAAGCGATTGCTGGAGCCGATGACGAAGCTGTCGAAGTGGTATTTCGCGTTCAACTGCGTCGCGCTGACATCCTCGAGATCGCCGGAGGTGGCCGGCGTCAACTCCGGCTCGTCCTCCTCGAGAACGTCCTCGTCATCGGGCAGCGAGGCGGTCGCGCTGAACAGGTCATCGCCATGATCCTCCAGCGTGGGATCGACCGTCACCGCCAGCGACAGTCCCTCGCCGAGATCGGTGGACAGTCGGCTGACGACCCGTTCGCGCAACTTGTTCTCTAGGACATCCTTGGCGAAGTCGTTCGGGACGACGACGAGCACGGTCTGGTCCAGGACACCCTTGATCTTCGCGCCCTGCAGGAAGACTCGATGTTGCATCGGGACTCCATCGGCCGCCAGCGAGGCGAGAACCGCGTTCCACAGGGCACTGGTGTCGGGCTTCGTGTCCGTCACGCGCCACGTCCTTCCGGGACTCCACGCGCTGTCCACAGGGTTGTCCACAGATGTGGGTGACCGGGGGCCGCGGCAGTGCGGTCCGGCGATGCTGTCAGGCAGCGCGACCCGACCCGCAGCATTATTAACCCCCGAGGGAGCTTCTTTGCACCCAGGGCGTGTCGCATCTCGTGGGATGTCGGACCACGTGTCAGAGTGAAGGGTTGCGCAGGTGTCCGGGGCGTCCGGGGCATGAGTTTGACCCGCTTTCCCGCGCTGCCGTACCCTTGATCTTCGGCCTGTCGGCCGTTTTCGCATGCCCACGGTTTCGAGCGCGGGCTTCCGATTGCGGCCGACACCCCCTCGTGGGGTGGCCGCCCCGAGACCAACCACTGCCGGATCTCGCACGGTGCCTCACGGCCCGCGCGTCCGATCCCTTAGCAGCGAGAACGAAAGAAGACCGTCGTGAGCAAGCGGACTTTCCAGCCGAACAACCGCCGCCGGGCCAAGAACCACGGCTTCCGCGCGCGGATGAGCACCCGCGCCGGCCGCGCCATCCTCGCCGCGCGTCGCCGCAAGGGCCGCGCCGAGATCTCGGCCTGACCCGTTTCGGTGCTGCCGGCAGACCGGCGGCTGCGCACTAGCGCTGATTTCGCGGCGGTTCTCCGCCGCCGTGGACGGGTCAGCGCCTCCGCGCACCTGCTCATCGTTCATGCCAATCGCCTCCCCGGCCGGGAAAACCTCCCGAGCCGGGTTGGCTTCGTTGTGGGCAAAAATGTGGGCAATGCCGTGCTCCGCAATCGGACCAAGCGTCGGCTGCGCGAACAGTGCCGCGCCCGCCTCGCGCTGCTGGTCGATGGCACGGACTATGTCGTGCGGGCTCAGCCCGCAGCCTCCGGAGCGCCGAGCTCGGCCCTTGGCTCGGCCCTGGATGCGGCGCTGGCAGATCTGTCCGCCCGCGGTGGGGAACGACGATGAGCGGCGGTCACACCATCGGGCGGGTGCTGGCATACCCCCTGATCCTGCTGATCAAGGGCTACCAGCAGCTGATCTCCCCGCTCACCCCGCCGAGCTGCCGCTATTACCCCAGCTGCTCGGCATATGCCGTGACCGCCCTGGAGCGGTTCGGCCCGGTCAAAGGCAGCTATCTCGCCGCCCGCCGCCTGCTGCGCTGCCACCCCTGGGCTCCCGGCGGCGTCGACCACGTGCCGGAGCGCACCCCCAAGACCCCTTCGCCGCCGGCGAACCCCACCCCCCTCTCGTCGAGTTAGGACAGCATGGGCGACTTCTTCAATAGCGTGCTCTACCCCATTGAGTGGGTGGTCGCGTGGATCATGTACCGCTTCCACCAGTTCTTCTCCGCGATCGGTATGCCCGAGGCGTCCGGCTGGACGTGGGGTCTGTCGATCGTCGGTCTGGTCATCGTCATGCGGGCCGCGCTGATCCCGCTCTTTGTCAAGCAGATCAATGCCTCCCGCAAGATGCAGATGATCAGCCCCGAGATTCAGAAAATCCAGGCGAAATACAAGGGCAAGACCGATCCGGAATCGCGTCAGAAGATGACGCAGGAGACGATGGAGCTCTATCGGACGACGGGGACCAATCCGTTCTCGTCCTGTCTGCCGATCCTGGCCCAGTCGCCCATCTTCTTCGGTCTGTTCCGAGTGCTCAACGGCCTGGAGTCGATCGCGCGCGGGGATCGAGACGCGATCGGGCCGATCACCAAGGATGTCGCGAGCCAGGCCGAGCAGGCGATGCTCTTCGGTGCCCAGCTGTCCGACCGGTTCATCGGTGCGGACACCCTGAACACCAAGATCGTCACGATCGTCTTGATCGTCTTGATGTCGGTGACGACCTTCACCACTCAGCGTCAGCTGATGACCAAGAACATGCCGGCCTCGGCGCTGGACAACCCCTTCGCGCGCCAGCAGAAGGTGCTGCTCTATGTGCTGCCGCTGGTCTTCGCGATCTCGGGTGTGAACTTCCCGATCGGTGTCCTCATCTACTGGTTCGTCACGAACGTCTGGTCGATGGGCCAGCAGTTCTATGTCATCCGTCGCAACCCGACCCCGGGTTCGCTTGCCGAGAAGGCGCTGCACGAGCGTCGCGCCCGCAAGGGCAAGCCGATCACGCCGGGCGCCGCCGTGGCCGGTGGTGGGGCGATCGTCGAGGACAAGGCGCCGAAGGCTCCCGGATCCGGCCAACGGCAACAGCCCAAGCGCAAGGATCGCCAGCGCAAGCCGCAGACCCCGCCGAAGGGTCCCAACTCCCCCAAGCCGCCGAAGACCGAGGGCGAGGTCGGCACGGCCGGTCCCCAAGACGCCCCGGGCAAGAACTAAGGAGTGCCGCCGATGAGCGAACAGAACACCCAGCTGGAGACTCCCGAGGTCGATGGTTATGCCGATCCTTCCGCCCCCGTGGCGGGCACGCAGTCGTCCTCGGACATCGTCGCTGACGACGCGGTGACGGACGGCGGCCTCGCCGAGGGGGAGGATGGTGCGGCGGACGACAGTGCCGCGGAGGATGGCGCGTCGGCGCCGCGCCGGGGCGGCCGCAAGGCGCTGCTCGAACGCGAGGGCGAGGTGGCCGCAGACTTCCTAGAGACGCTCCTCGATATCGCCGACCTCGACGGGGACATCGACCTCGATGTCGATGGTGATCGGGCGGCCGTGGCGATCGTCGACTCCGACGAGGGCCGCGTCCCCCGCCGCCTTGTCGGCCCCGGCGGCAAGGTGCTCGACGCCCTCCAGGAACTGACCCGTCTGGCGGTGCAATCCGCCACTGGCGAGCGCTCGCGCCTGATGCTGGATATCGCCGGTCACCGCGCCGAGCGTCGCAACTCCCTGATCGAGGCGGCGCGCGTCGCCATCGAGGAGTGCCGCAGCACCGGCCAGCCGGTCGACCTGGAGCCGATGACCGCCTTCGAGCGCAAGGTCGTCCACGACGAGGTCCTCGCCGCCGGTCTGGTGTCGGAGTCTTCGGGTGTTGAGCCGCGGCGGTATGTCGTGGTCCACCCGGCCGCCTCCTGAGCCCGGTGAGCGAGGCACCGGCGGGAGCGGTCGGCATACCTCCGGAGCCGCCGGCGGTTGCTGCAGCGGTCTTCGGGGACCGGCTTGAGCTAGCCGAGAGCTTCGTCGCGATCCTCGCCGACACCGGCGTCTCACACGGCCTGATCGGGCCGCGCGAGGTGCCCCGGCTGTGGGAGCGGCATGTCCTCAATTGCGCGGTGGTCGCCGAGGCGATGCCGACGGCTGACGCATCGGTGATCGATGTCGGCTCCGGTGCCGGATTGCCTGGTCTGGCCCTGGCCATGGCCCGTCCCGACCTGCGGGTCACACTGGTCGAGCCGATGCTGCGGCGGACCACGTGGCTTTCGGAAACCGTTGCGGCGCTTGGTCTTTCCGGGGTTGAGGTATGCCGTGGGCGCGCCGAGGAGTTCCACGGCAGGCTGTCGGCGGACTATGTCACGGCGCGGGCCGTGGCGGCCCTGGACAAGCTGGCCGGATGGTGCGCCCCGCTGACGCGCGTTGGCGGTGAACTGGTGCTGATGAAGGGCGACAACGCCGCCGACGAACTGGCCGCGGCCGCTCCGGTGCTGTCTCGATGGGGGCTCGGGGCCGGCCAGGTGCGCGTTGTCGGGCAGGAGTTGCCGACGCCGACGACGCTGGTCGTCATCGGCAAGGAGCGCGAGCCCGCGGCGACCAAGCGCCGGCGCAAGCGCCGGTAGGTCCGTGGCGATGCACGATGACGAAGTGCCGGTTGATGAGCACATCGTCCGCGTGCTGATCGCCGAACAGTTCCCGTCCTGGCGGGGCTTGTCGGTCACGCGCCTGGCGACGGGCGGGACCGTGAACGCGATCTTCCGGATCGGCGATGATCTCGCGGCCCGCTTTCCGCTGCGCGGGATGCCTGTCACGGACGCTCGCTCGTAGCTCGTGTCGGAGGCGGCCGCTCAATCGGAGTTCGCGCAGGTCAGCGGCCTGCCGACGCCTATCCCGGTCACTATCGGCTCCCCTGGCCTGGGATACCCGATGCCCTTCGCCGTGCAGACCTGGGTTTCTGGACGGGTGCCCGGGGTTGGCGAGTTCGCGGACTCGGATGCTCTGGTCGACGATGCGGCCGCCTTCGGGCCACCCTGGGCTGCGGGGATATCGAGTGGCAGCGCGGCCGCGCCTGGGCATTCGTGCAGGCGATGGGCCTAGTCCACTACTACGCCGACACCAATCAAGCGAAACAGTGCAGGCCCGCACAAACGACGTCGCGCCGCCAGAACCGCCCGCCGACAAGCTCACACAGTCGTTCAACAGCGTGTTGAACAACAACAAGGTCTAGAAGTGTAGAGAATTAGAGGGATTTATAGAGGCATGTCCGCGACCTCACCGGCCTCGACGACAGCACCTGCACGCCCCCAGCCGTCGCAGCCCGCACCGAGCACCCCCAAATCGAACAGCGGCCCGACCCCACCCGGCACCCGTAGAGCCAGACCGCTACGGCTCACCCTTGCTCGGGCAGGTGGTCGCGGGGATCGACGCCCATAGCGGCGAGGATGCGGCCGAGGTCCTCGAGGGTCGCGAACTCGATCGTGACCCGGCCCTTCTTGGCGCCCATCGCGATTTTGGCGCGGGTGTCGAGGAAGTCCGAGAGTCGGGATTCGATGTCGATCAGCTCCGGTCGGGGTGTCCCGGCGCGGGGTGTGCGGCGAGCCCTCTCCGGCTCATCCGCCTCGCCGAGAGCGACGATCTCCTCGACGGTTCTGACCGAAAGTCCCTCTGCCACAATGCGTTGCGCGAGTCGCTCCATCGCTCCGCCGTCGCCGAGGCCGAGGAGGGCGCGAGCGTGGCCGGCCGAAAGAACACCGGCTGCGACGCGGCGCTGGACCAGCGGCGGTAGCTTCAGCAGCCGGAGCGTATTACTGATTTGCGGGCGGGAGCGGCCGATTCTCGTGGCCAGTTCCTCCTGGGTACACCCGAAATCGTCGAGGAGCTGCTGGTATGCCGCCGCCTCCTCCATGGAGTTCAGCTGGCTGCGATGCAGGTTCTCTAGAAGGGCATCCCGCAGCAGATCATCATCAGCGGTTTCGCGCACGATCGCCGGGATACTCGTCAGGCCCGCAGCCTGCGACGCGCGCCAGCGCCGCTCACCCATGACCAGCTCATAGCCCTCGCCCACCGGCCGCACGACGACCGGCTGCAAGACACCGATCTCCCGGACGCTGGTCGCCAACTCTTCCAGTTCGTCGGGATCAAAGACCGTCCGTGGCTGTCGCGGGTTCGGCGTGATGCGCTCGAGCGGAATCTCGGCAAAATGCGCCCCGGGAACCGGCACCAGGTCGCTTGACCCATCGCCACTGCCGGGAGCCGGGACGGCACCTGAGCCGGCTGCGCCGAATGGGTGAACGATCTCGAAATCTACGGAATCACTTGCAGCAGAGCGGTTTTCCGACAAAGAGTCGCCGTCGAGGACTGGTGGCGACGCCCCTCTGTCGGGAAAGAAGACGTCCACCGGACGGTCGTTGCGGTCCTGGGACGGTGCCGGCGGTATGAGGGCACCCAGGCCCCGGCCGAGGCCGCGTCGTCTCTCGTTCATCGGACATCTCCTTCATCAGACGCGCCTGCGGCGTGGTCGCGGTGGGCATATTCGCGGGCGGCAGCCCGGTAGCTCAACGCTCCAGTGCCCGTCGGGTCATAGGTCATGACGGTTTGGCCAAAGCTCGGGGATTCGGATAGCCGGACCGATCGTGGAATGGTCGAGCGCAGCACCTCGCGGGGGAAGTGCCGTCGGACCTCCTCCGCCACCTGCGCAGCCAAATTCGTCCGCCCGTCCACCATGGTCAGCAGAATGGCGCCGACGGCCAAGTCCGGATTCATCGACGCCTGGACCAGACCGATCGTCCGCATCAGGGCCGTCAGCCCCTCCAGCGCGTAATACTCGCCCTGGATGGGGATGAAGACTTCATCCGCCGCGACCAGCGCATTCAACGTCAGCAGCCCCAGACTCGGCGGGCAATCAATGATCACGTAGTCCGGCGCCGGTCTGCGAGACCGATCGAGCGCCGAATAGAGGTGCTCGATCACCTGCTTCAACCGGCGCTCCCGGTGCGTCAAACCCACGAGCTCGATCTCCGCTCCCGCCAGATCAACCGTCGACGGCGCACACCACAGGCCCGGAATGTCCGGACACTCCTTCACGACCCGAATCAGCGGCCGCTCGTCCACCAGGACGTCATAGATGCCGAGATCGTCGTCATCATGCGAGATCGACAGCGCCGTGCTCGCATTCCCCTGCGGATCCATGTCGATCAGCAGCACACCCAAGCCATCCTGCGCCAGTGCTGCCGCCAGATTCACGGCCGTCGTCGTCTTACCGACGCCGCCCTTCTGATTCGACACGGCCACGACCTTCGGTCGCCGCGGTCGCGGCGCCCTCACTCGGTCTGTGCGAACGGCCACCGTTTCACGTGAAACGTCGCCGCCGCCCAGTCCGCGAACCCCCGCCGTTTCACGTGAAACATCGCTCTGCACTAGTCCACCCTACGCGCCAACGGGACGCGAGGGCGGCATTCGCGCCGGGAGCACGGGGGCTCCGGGGAAGCCCTCGGGGCAGGAGATTCGGGAGAAAGCCCAGAGGGGCAGTAGAGGAGCGGAGTCGAGCGAGGAACGAGCGAGCGCAGCGACGAGTCTCCTGCCCCGAGGGCTTTCGTCCGACGCGCAGCGGGAGGCAAGCGTCGCGAGCGCAGCGACGAGTCTCCCGCCCCGAGGGCTTTCTGCCGCCGCGCCGCAAGAAATGCGTCGTGACCTAGAGGACGGAGGCGTCGAGGTCGAGGGTGACGCGGTCGGAGGCGGCGAGGATGTTCAGGAGGGGGTCCACGGTGGGGAGTTCGCGACGGAAGAAGTAGGCGGCGGCGGACCGCTTGCCGTCGTAGAACGGGCCGTCCTTGTCGGCGACGGCGAGCAGCTGGTCGAGCCAGAGCCATGCGACGACGATGTGACCGGCGGCATCGAGGTAGAGCGAGGCATCGGCCGTCACGGCGGCGGGGTCGTCGAGGCCGGCGAGGCCTTTGGTGACCTCGCCGAGGCGGGCGACGCGGGGGGCGAGCAGGGCGGCATACTCCGCAGCCGGACCACCGGCGGTTTGGGCGCGCTGCACGGTGTCGGCCATGCGGGCGCCGAGCAGGCCGAGGGCGCGGCCCTGATCCATGAGCACCTTGCGGCCGAGCAGGTCGAGCGCCTGGATGCCGTGCGTGCCTTCGTGGATGGGGTTGAGGCGGTTGTCGCGGTAGTGCTGCTCGATGTCGTGGTCGCGGGTGTAGCCGGCTCCGCCGAGGATCTGAATGGCCAGGTCATTGGCCCGCGGCCCCCACATCGACGGCCAGCTCTTGACGATCGGGGTCAGGAGGCCGAGGACGGCATTGGCTTCGTCGGCGCGATCCGGATGAGCAGCCGCGTCATCGACGAGGCGGGCGGCATACAGCACGAGGGCGAGGGCGCCCTCGGCATACGCCTTCTGGGCCAACAACATTCGCCGGATATCGGGGTGCTCGACGAGGGGCACCTGTGGGCTCCCGGGCCCGGTGCCGACGGGCCTGCCCTGGAGGCGTTCGCGGGCATACGCGAGGGACTTCAGGTAGCCCGTCGTGGCGAGGGCGGTGGCGCCGAGACCGACGCCGATGCGCGCCTCGTTCATCATCGTGAACATGATCGGCAGGCCGCTGCCCTCCGAGCCGATGAGGTAGCCAACCGCGCCGGGTAGGCCACCGGGCTGGAAGGCACCATCGCCGAAGACCGGGGCCGTGTTGACGGTGCCGCGGTAGCCCATCTTGTGGTTGATGCCGGCGAGGGTGACGTCATTGCGTTCGCCGCGCGAACCGTCTTCTGCCACAAGGTATTTCGGCACAAGAAAGAGCGAGATGCCGCGGGTCCCGGCAGGTGCGCCGGGGGTGCGGGCGAGCACGAGGTGGACGATATTGTCGGAGAGTTCGTGGTCGCCGCCGGAGATCCACATCTTGCGGCCGAAGACCCGATAGCTGCCGTCATCCTGAGGCTCGGCGCGGGTCGTGATGTCCGCGAGGCTGGAGCCCGCCTGCGGCTCGGAGAGTGCCATCGTGCCGAAGAAGTGGCCATCGAGCATCGGCGGAACGAAAGTCTCGCGCAGGCGCGAATCCCCATGGTGGGCAATGAGGTTGGCGGCCGCAGTGGTCAGGAGTGCATAGGCACCGGTCCCGGCGTTTGCCGCGTGGAACCACGAGAGGGCGGCGCTGAAGACGGACGCTGGCACCTGCATACCGCCAACGGCCTCCGGCAGGGCGGCGGCGACGAAGCCGGCCTCGGCGAAGGCCTTGAGCGCGACGCCGGCTTCCGGCACGACGTGCACGGTGGTGCCGTCGAAGCTCGGTTCCTGGAGATCGCCGAGCCGATTGTGCGGCGCGAAGAGATCGGTCGACAGCTGCTCCGCGAGGTCGAGCACCGACGCGACCGTCTCGGGCGTGTGCTCATCAAATGGCTTGTGCTGCAACAACTCCGCCGTGTCGAGCCACTCGAACAACACGAAGTCCAGGTCGCGCCGCGACATGATCACGCTCATCGGGCCATCCTCTCAGCAGGCCCCTTGGGAATGACGAAGGGGCCACCCGCACACTGCGGGTGGCCCCTCGACGGGGCTAGGCACTCAGCCCAGGAAGGGCTCCAGCTCGCGGAGCAGCTTCGGCTTCGGCATCGCGCCGACAAGCGTCTTGACGATCTCGCCGCCGACGACGACGTGCATCGTCGGGATCGAGGTGATGCCATAGCGGCGGGTGACCTCGGGGTTTTCGTCGGTGTTGAGCTTGACGATCTTCAACTTGCCGTCCTGGTCGTTGGCGATCTCTTCCAGGACCGGGGCGACCGCGCGGCACGGGCCGCACCAGGGCGCCCAGAAGTCCACGAGCACGGGCGTCTCGCTCTGCAGGACGTCGGCGTCATAGGTGGTGTCAGTGGTGGTCACGGTGCCGGCCATATCGGCATACCTCTCGTTGGTCGGGTGCAGGTCTGGATAGGTGAACGTCAGTGGTGGGCCAAGAATTTCTCGGCGTCCAGGGCGGCGGCGCAGCCGCTGCCGGCGGCGGTGATCGCCTGCCGATAACGCTTGTCGACCAGGTCGCCGCAGGCGAAGACGCCGTCGACATTGGTCAGGCTGGTGCGGCCCTGGGCCAGGACGTAGCCCTCGTCATCGAGGTCGACGACGCCCTGCACGAGCTCGTTGCGCGGGTCGTGACCGATCGCGATGAACAGGCCGGTGACCGGCAGCTCGCGGGTTTCGCCGGTGACGGTGTCGCGCAGCGTGACGCCGGTGAGCTTGTCCTCGCCGTGGATGGCGGTGACCTCGCTATTCCAGGCGAACTGGATCTTCGGGTCGGCAAAGGCGCGGTCGGCCATGATCTTGGAGGCGCGCAATTCGTCGCGGCGGTGGACGATCGTCACCGACTTCGCGAACTTGGTCAGGAAGGTCGCCTCCTCGACAGCCGAGTCGCCGCCACCGACGACGACGATGTCCTGGTCGCGGAAGAAGAAACCATCGCAGGTCGCGCACCAGCTCACGCCGTGCCCGGAGAGCCGCTTCTCGTCGGGCAGGCCGAGCTCGCGGTATGCCGATCCCATCGCGAGGATGACCGCCCGCGCCCGGTAGGTGTTGCCCTCGCCGTCGGTGACGCTCTTGATCTCACCGGTCAGGTCCACTGCCGCGACGTCGTCGGTGACGATCTCGGTGCCGAAGCGCGCCGCCTGGGCGCGCATGGTCAGCATCAGATCCGGGCCCATGATGCCCTCTTCGAAGCCGGGGAAGTTTTCGACCTCGGTGGTGTTCATCAGCGCGCCGCCGGCGGTGACGGCACCCTCGAAGAGCAGCGGCTTGAGCGCGGCCCGCGCGGCATAAATGGCGGCGGTATAGCCCGCCGGACCAGAGCCGATGATGATGACGGAGCGCACGTCCGGCTGGCTCGACACGTCAGGAATCCCTTCGCGGGTGAGGCGGTGAATCGTCCGATCGCCGGCTCTTGCGCACGAAGGCGCCGCGCGGCGATACGGGCTACAACCGATCCTAGGTGCTCTTTGTTCCACCGTTTGACGGCGACCCGATGCCGGTCAGGGCAGGGTGACCGGTCCCGCGAGGATCTGCGGGTCGGCGGCGGAGCAGTTCTCGGTGACGACATACGCGCGGGCCTCGCCCTGGACCTCGGTGACGATCAGCACCGCCGCCCCCGCCTCGAAGGATCCGAAGTCGACTCGCAGCGGCGCGTCGGGTGCCGCGCCGAGCCCCTGGGCGCAGCCGCGGGCTGCCTCTTCGACGGCGAGGCCGCCGGCGGGGGTGGTGGCGTTCTGGGTGATGCGCGTGGCCATCAGCTCGGCCGCCTGGGGGGCGAGCTTGTCGACGGTGTATGCCGTCCCGCTGGCCGACACGGCGAAGCCGGACAGCGAGTCATAGCCTGAGGCGGCTCCGGTTCCCGACATCGTCACGCTGCCAGAGCTGGATGCGGAGGAGGTGCCACCACCGGCCGCGCTATCGGAATTGCGCTCAGTCGCGGATTCATTGGCCTGTCGGGGACCGCTCAAGGTCGCGCCAGCCGAGGTGGACGAGGAGCCATTCATGCCGCCGATCAGGGCCTTCACGAGCGTTCCGCCGCCGACACCCACGACCGCGATGGCGGCCGCCGCGGCGAGCAGCGGAAGAGCCCGGGAGCGGCGGCGCAAAGGCACGACGGTCGCGCCATCGGCATACTCCTGATGCGCGGGGCCAGCGGGCACGGCGGGCACCTCGGGAGCGGGCTCCTCATCCCAGATGCTGCCGGATTCGGCATACCGCGCCTCGCGCTCCAAGGCGGCGAGGATTCGGGCGGAGAGGTCCTCGGGCATCGGCCCGGGATCGGGGAGCGAGGACAGCAGCGCGCGCATGCCCGTGGGGTCGTCCTCAATGGGGACATTGCCCATGTCGGGGGTGGTCACCGCCGGCTCCCTCGGTCGATTGGCATCGCGCGGCGCCGGCCCTGCGGACCGGGATACGCGAGTGTGGTTCTCGGCTGGGACGTCATGACGCGCTATCCGGTTCCACGGCGGCTTCTTGGGTGGCCGGCGGGTCCTTCTCGGCGAGGATCTGCGCCAGTGCCGCTCGGCCGCGGAAGCAGCGGGACTTGACCGTGCCCTCGGCGACTTCGAGGATCTGGGCGGCCTCGGCGACGGGCACGGCATACATGTCGACCAAGACAAGGGCGGCCCGCTGCTGCTCGGGCAACTGGGCCAGCGCCTCCTGGACGGTCAGGCGGATATCGACATCGCGCGGGGCGTCCGCGCCATCGGTCAGGTCGAACTCGGGCAGCTCGCTCGTCGGCTTGATGCGGCGCAGCCGGTCCAGGCAGGCGTTGACGGTGATCCGATGCAGCCAGGTTGTCACGGCCGCCTCGCCGCGATAGCTGTCGCTGCGCCGGAAGGCCGACAAAAAGGCGTCCTGGACGGCGTCGGCGGCCAGATCGGGGTTGCCGCAGGTGCGCAGCGCGACCCCCCACATCCGGTCCTTGTGCCGCCGGAAAAGCTCGCCGAAGGCGTCCGGATCACCATGCGTATGCCGATGCATCAGCTCCTTGTCGGAGCAGTCGGGCAGGTCCGCCGCACCCCAGTTGGCTGGGTCGTCGAGCGTGCCGGTTTCGGTCATCCGAGCACGGCGATTTCGGACAGCATCGCCCGCCAACGCCCGTCGGCGACCTGCGGCGCGTCAGTGAACCAGACGATGACATAGCGGCCGGTGGCGGAATCGGTGACCGGCACCGATACCTCGCCCTGCTGGTTGGTGACGGTGCCGATGAGGTTGGCGCCAGTGCGGTCCGGTTCGGAGCCGAGGTAGAGCTCCAGGCTGGACGGATTCGGCAGGGTCAGGGTGATCGAGCTGGGCGTGACGTCTTGGCCGAGGTCGACGACGAGCCCGACGCCGGACTTTAGGCCCCCGAACTTGGGGCCTTGATAGCCCTCGGACTGCCAGAAGGTGCTCGGGTCTTCGTCGAAGACGCGGGCCGCCTGGTCGTTGTTCTCGGCGCCATCACCCTCGGGGTCGTAGCCGGTTGCGCCGACGATCGGAACGGCCTCCGCGGTGCCGGCGGGCGGCTCGGTGGTGGTCTGGCTGGAGGTGCTCGACGCGCTGGTCGGGTGGATGGTGTCGGGCCCGAGGATCGCCTCGAGATTCGACTTCGGCGGCCGGAAGGCGACGGCGCCGGCGACGATGCCGATGACGGCCAGCGCGGCGGCGAAGGTGGCCAGCACGAAGCGGCTCTGCGCGCGGCTCGGTTGGGCGCCCGCTTCGGCGGGCAGCAGGGGCGCTGGCGCTTCGAGTTCTGGCTGTTGCGGGGCCTGGTCGATGGAGACTTCCGAGGCGGCTTCCTCGCGGCGGATGGCGGCCTTGAGTTCGCGATGATCGGAGGTCGCCCCCTCCGACCGGCCGATGGCGTTGCGGGTGCGCTCGCTCAGGCCGCCGAGACCGCTGCGCGTGCGCGCGGCGAGCTTCTTGCCGAAGGCGCCCGCACTGTCCAGCGCGCCCGAGATGGCGGCGCTCGCCGCCGCGCCAGCCCCCGCCGCTCCGGCTGCGGTCGTGGTGGAGCCTGCCGCTGCCGACCCGGCTGCTGCTGTCCCAGCCGCTGCCGCACCGGCGGCTGCTGTCCCAACCGCTGCGGTACCGGCCGCGGCCGCCTTCTTTCCGGGTATGCCGTCACTCCGCGGCGTCGTCGTGCCGGGTTTGGTTGTGTCTGAGTTAGAGGTGCCTGGATCAGGCGTGACTGGCGAGGTCACGGGGCCAGCAATGGCGGCCTTGTCGTCGCTCCCGCGGCCTCGGCCGAGCCACGACATCGGCCCGCGAGGTCCCGTCTCGATGGGAGCAGTCACATCGTTCGCGGCGGAAGTGTCGCTTCCAGGAGCGGCGCCAGCATTCGCGGAGTCAGCCTCGCGCGCCGCCTGACGACCCGTGGCAGCCGCGGCGCCAGTCGCCGCCTCGGCGCCCGGGTCGGTCGAGGTGTCCTCGCCCGACCCCGCGGCACGCGCGGCACCGACGGCCGCACCGCCAATACCTGCACCGCCAACGGCAGCGGCACCCGCGAGCCCCGGGGTGCTCGCGTGGCTGCCGAGTAGCGGAATCTCCAGCGAGTCGTCCTCGCGGCCGGTGCCCGGGATCGCCAGCACATCCCGTTCGGCGACCGAGAGGCTGGGCCAGGGGGCGATTTGCGCGGCATAGTCACCCGGCGAGACCGGCCCGAGGTTTTGGTTCAGCGTCAGGTGCGCGATGGTGTCGAGATCGGCGGGTATGCCGACGGCGATCTCGGACGGTCGCGGAACGCCGCCGACAACCTTCGGCGCGGGCGGCAGGCCGACATCGCCGCCGAGCGGCCAGCGGCCGGTGAGGCCGGCATACGCGAGCGCGACCAGGCCCTTGGCGTCGCGCCGCAGCGCCCGCTTGCCACCGACATGATCCTGGCCGGCGAGGGCGGCCTGGGTGGCGAGACCGGTCAGCTTGACCGAGCCATCCGGCATACGCAGGACGTTGTCCGGAGTCAGGCCGAGGTGGTGCAGGCCGCGACGCGAGGCAGCGTCGAGAGCCAGCGCGACCTCGCCGGTCAGGCGGCGCACTTCTTCGGCAGCCATGCCGATGCCGCCGGCGAGGGAGGTCAGGGATTGGGCGCCGTCGAGGCTCTCCTCGACGAAAAAGCCGTGATCGAACTCGCTGCCAACATCCAGGACCCGCACCAGGCGCGGATTGTCGACACCGGCGGAGCGGCTGGCGGCATCGAGAACGGCCGCGGTGGTCGGCGCCGAGAGCGGCATGACGACGAGCGTGACGAGCTGATCGGTCTCGTTGTCCTGAGCGCTCCACACCTCCGCCTCGCCCTGCGTCGAGAGCGCGCGGACCGTGACATAGCGCTGATCGCCAATCACGGTTCCGGGGTGCAAGCCCGTCACAACGGCTCCTTTACGAGGCGGCGGCCGACCCGGGCGGACCCCGGCGTCGAGCGGCCCCATCTTAGTTCGGGTATGTCCGAGCGGCCGGGAGGCGGGCTCAGCGGCGCAGGCGGCGGGTGATCGGGCCGAGCAGCTGGCCGATCTCGGGGACGCCGAGGCGGTGAGCGATCGACCAGGTCACCGCGACATACAACGGACCCAGGAGCGCGGCGACGCCGACCGCACCGAGCCAGCCGGCATCGAGCCCACCGGGCAGCAGCTGATGCACCCCCCAGACGACCGCGAGCGCGACCCCCGAGGCGAGCAGCAGGCGGACATGCTGACGGATGGTCTTGGATAGGCCGAGGGAACCGAGGCGGCGGCGCAGCACGACGAAACCCAAAGCCGCACCCACCGCATTGCTCACGGTCTGCCCCACGCCGACCCAGATGCCGGTCGCGGTGACGGGGGCGGCATACGCGATGAGGTTGAAGATCGTGGAGATGATCGTGACGACCACCTGGAAGCGGAAGGGCGTGCGGGCATCCTCATAGGCGTAATACACGCGGTTGACGAGATAGAGCCAGCCGAAGGGCAGCAGGCCGATGAGCATCGCCGCGAGCACGCCGGCGATGGCGCGCGTCTCGGCGGGATTCGTCAGGAGCAGGGCGCGGACGGCATATGGCGCGAAGAAGAGCCCGGCGACCGCGATCGGGACGGTCAGCGGGGCGGGGGCGCGCAGGCCATGGTTGAGATCGGCGATCACGGTGCGGCGGTCGTCGCGGCGCGCGGCATTCGCCAGCCGCACGAAGAGGGCGGTGGTCAGCGAGACCGTGATGAGCGAGTGCGGGAGCATGAAGAGCAAGAAGGCGTTGTCGTATGACGCCTTGCCCGCCGCCGTGAGGTGCTCCCGGTGCGCGATCTCGCTGGCCCGGGTGAGCACCTGGCTGGTGACGACGAAGCCGAGCTGACTGACGAGGACAGCGGCGAAGGACCACAGCGCGACGGTCGAGGCCGAGCGCAGGCCCACGCCGCGGAAGCCGAAACGCGGGCGATAACGGAAGCCGCTGCGGTGCAAGGGAATCACCAGGAAGAGGCCCTGCACGACGATCGAAAGCGTCATCGTGCCGGCGAGCAGCCAGATCATCCCGGGATCCCACTGATCCGGGCCGACCTTGCGCGGCAGGCCGAGCACCCAGAAGGCGGCCAGGCCGGCGATCGAGACGATATTGGCCAGCACCGGCGCCCACATATAGGCGGTGAAGCGGTTGCGCGCGGTCAGGACGTTGCCCAGCAGGGTGTAGACGCCATAGAAGAAGATCTGCGGCAGACACAGATAGGCGAAGGTGACGGCGAGTTCGACCGTCGTCAGGCTGCCGCCGTCGAGGAAGGCGCGCACCAACCAGGGGGCGGCGGCGAGCGCCACGGCGGTGGTGGCAGCCATGAGGAGCAGGGCCAGGGTGAGGAGGCGATTGACATAGTCCTCGCCGCCATCGTCGTGGGTGCTGGCCTTGACGATCTGCGGGACGAGGACAGCGCCGATCATCCCGCCGGCCACGAGCAAGTTGATCTGGTTGGGCAAGGTGTTGGCGACGGAGAAGGCATCGGCGGCCAGGCCCGTGCCGCCGATGACGCCGACGAGCATCGTCGCGCGGACCAGGCCGAGGATGCGAGAGACCAAGGTGCCCGAGGCCATCAGGGCGCTCGCGCGCCCCAAACTGGGGGTTTCGCTCACGCGCTGATCGATCCTTCGGTGCTGGTCCGGCGGCGTCGGCGGGTGCGCCAGCGGCCGGCCAGGAGCAGGAGTATGGCGACCGCGCCGATCACCCAATAGAACCAGGAGCCGGTGGGGTAGGCCCGCACCTGCACCGTGTCGTCATTGCCGAAGTGCTGCCCGGTCGGGGTGTAGAGGCTGACCCGGATCGGCACGGTCGCGGCGGCCAGCGCTGTCGCCGGCACTCGGACTGTGGTGCGCGAGTGCGGCCCGATCGTCACCGGGGCGGGGCTGCCGGTGAGCCGGAAACTCGGGACGAGTGAGTCGAGACGGACGGTGACATTTTCGACGGCCACGTCGAGGTCGTTTTTCACGGTCACCTGCAATTGGCCGGAGTCGGCGAAGAAGTTGATCCGTCCCGGCACGACGGAGACGCCGTCACGCGCCTGATTGCCGGCCGCCTTGATCGCCTCGATCGCCGGTCGCAGCGCCGCCCGGTCGGCCCGCCACCGGCTGCTGAGCATTTGCTCGTGGACCTGCGACCAGTAGGCCCAGTTGTCGGTGCCGTCGGTGCGGACCTCCGCCAGCCCGGCGAGCGCGTCCATGCCCCGCTGGATCACCTCCACCCGGGCGGGGGTCAGGCCATCGCGAGCCAGGCTCGGGTCGCGCGGGACGTCCGCGGGCGCGCTCGCCTCCGGCGCCTGCTCGGGTATGCCGCTGCCCGTCCCGGCAGCGTCGATCAGCTCATCGAGGGTGCCGGGTTGGATCCAGGGGGCGGTGAGCAGTGCGGTGAGGGTCGGGCGCAGGCTGGCGCTGGAGGCATCCAGCGTGCGCGGGGCTGCCAGCAGGATGCGGCGCGGCGTGCCGGGGAACTCGCCGAGCAGGCCGAGTGTGTCGGCAAGCATCCGCTGCGCAGTCAGGGCGCCTGTGCCGTCGCCTGAGGCCCCGCCCGGCGAGCCGGCGCGCGAGCCGTCGGCGGGGAGGGTGAGGAGCAGATTGCCCAGCCGGTCGTCATACGTCAGGACGGCGGAGCCGTTCGGCCCAGGATGCGGGGCCTGGTCGGTGTTCTTGTCCGGCAGGGCGGACTCGGGGCCGAGGACGGCGCGGATTCCGGGCTGGCCGGCCGCCGTGAGCAGGGCGCGCACCCGATCGGTGCCGACGCGGTTGTCGGCCGGCCAGAGGATGTCGGTGCGTGCGCCGGGAAGGCCCTTGGCGATGGTGCGCGTGGCCGCGAGGGCGGGGGCGATGAGGCCCGATTGTCCGGGCAGGTTCAGCAGACCGGCGAGGTCGGCATCGGCATAGGGCAGCAGCAGCGGGCTGTGACCAGCGAGCCGGGCGCGCAGGGCGGTGTCCGCAGTGCGGCGCAGCCGAGCTTCCTCACGCTGAGCCGACGTGATCCGGTCCCATGCGGCGCCGGCCTCGGCCTCGGTGGGCCGGACATCGGGGATGGCCGACGGCGGATTGAGCAGGGTCGGGTCGATCGCCCAGGTGACAGGAAGATCCTCGGTCGCGTCCAGGAGGCGCTGGAAGCGCGAGGTGTCGGCGAGTTGGGTGCGCCAGGCGGCGAGGCGGGGGGCGGCATACGTCCCGAGCAGGGCCGGATCCGGGTCGAGGGTGAGCGGGACCAGGACGGCGAGGCGCAGGGGCTCATATTCCATCCGGCGCTGCATCGGCACGAAGGTGCGCAACTGCGTCCCCGCGACCGAAATCGCCATGGGGAGGGCGCCAAAGGCCGCACCCTCCGGGCCGGGCGCGGGAACGGTGAGTATGAAGTTCGCTCGCCCTCCCGGTCGCAGGTCGCCGGTGGTCGAGAAGTGGTCGATGAGGCTGGTCTCGATGGCGCTGGGGCGGCCGGTGGCCCAGGCGGCGATGGCGTCACGGCCGGCGAGGGGAGTGAAGGAGCCGGTCAGGCGCACATCGGGGGCCGGCACGGTTTCGGCCCCGGTGTTGATGACCTGGCCGGTCAGCGTGACCTCGGAATCGGCGGTGGCGATGGCCGGCGTGACGGTCGAGAGGAGGAGTTTCAGGCTGGTGGCCGGGGTGGCGCGGGGCGCCGTGCTGGGGGTCGCCTCGGCGGGTCGGACAGCGCCGGGCAGGGCGAACACCAGGGTCGTGGCGAGGGCCACGAGCGCGGCGATCAGGGCCGGCCGGGTCCGGCTCATTCGCCGCCGGCGAGGCGCTGCCATGCCTCCCGGGCGATGCGCCGTTCATTGGGGAAGGTCAGATGGCGGTGCGCGTCCTGCAGCGGCAGCCAGGCGACGTCGACGGCCTCCTGGTCGGGGTCCTTCTCGATCGTCAGGTAGCCGCCGATGGCCTCGAGGAGGTAGTGGTGCACGAACTTGTGCACGCGACGGTCGCCGGTGGCGAACCAGTAGTCGATGGTGCCGAGCTTGATCAGGACGCGGGCCTCGATGCCGGTCTCCTCTTCAACCTCGCGCGCCGCCGTCTCGCAGAGGGTTTCTTGGCCCTCTATATGGCCCTTGGGCAGGCACCATTCGAGGCGCCCAGCGCGGTTGCGGCGGGCGATCACGGCGATCCGCGCGATGCCGCCCTGCACGTCCACGACCACCCCGCCGGCCGAGCGCTCCTCGACGGCGGGCAGCCGCCTCGGGGCTCGTCCGTGAGCAGGGTGACTCATGAGGTCACTCTAAAGGGGTGGCCTTGGAGGGCGGCGAATGCCGCTGCGGGCGGGCCGCTTTGGGGTGCGGGCGGAGTCCGTGGCTGTCACTCATTTTTCTCCGGATGCCGAAAGTCTGCGCTTTACCCCTGCTTTCTAGCGCCTCGAAGCGCAGACAACCGGCATCCGGAGAAAAACGTGCAGCGGCCCCGGCCGTCCGCCGAATCGGACGCGGGGCGGGGATGCCGGGGCGCACGGCATACGGTTTCCCCGTGGACTTCGAGAACTCCGAGATGCTGCGGCGCGCCGTCGCGCACCTCGGCCCGTCGCTGCCGCTGCTCACCGATCTGGGCGAGCGCTTCGCGGCGGCCGGGCATGAACTGGCGCTGGTGGGCGGGCCGGTCCGCGATGCCTTCCTCGGCCGCACCTCGCCCGATCTCGACTTCACCACCAGCGCCCGGCCCGAGCAGATCGAAGCGATCTTGAAGCCGTGGGCCAGCACGACCTGGGATATCGGCCGGGCCTTCGGGACGATCGGCGGCTATCGCGATGGCGTCACCGTCGAGGTGACGACCTATCGCGCCGACGCCTATGACGGGGTGACACGCAAGCCGGTCGTGGCCTTCGGAGACAACCTGCACGACGATCTGCGGCGCCGCGATTTCACGGTCAATGCGATGGCCCTGCGGCTGCCGGATCTGACCTTCGTGGATCCGTATGACGGCCTCGACGCCCTCGCCAAGCGGCGCCTGCGCACGCCCGCGCCGCCGGAGGTTTCCTTTGGTGATGACCCGCTGCGGATGATGCGGGCGGCTCGTTTCGCGGCTCAGTTGGGGTTCGATCTCGCGGCGGATGCGGCCGAGGCGATGCAGGCGATGGCCTCCTCGATCGAGATTGTGTCGGCGGAGCGGGTGCGCGATGAGTTCAGCAAATTGCTGCTGGCGCCGGCGCCGCGTCGCGGTTTGGTGATGCTCGTGGACAGCGGGCTGGCGGATCACTTCCTGCCCGAGTTGCCGCGGCTGCAGTTGGAGATTGATGAGCACCACCGGCACAAGGATGTCTATGAGCACTCGCTGACAGTCCTGGATCAGGCCATCGGCCTGGAGGGCGGCTCAGGTCCGGATGCCGTGCCGGGTCCGGATCTGGCGCTGCGCCTGGCCGCCCTGCTGCATGACATCGGCAAGCCGGCCACTCGCCGGTTCGAGGGCGGCGGCGGGGTGTCTTTCCACCATCACGAGGTGGTCGGCGCCAAGCTGGCGCGCGCCCGGCTGCGGGCGCTGCGCTATGACAAGGAGACGGTGAAAGCCGTCACCCGGCTCGTGGAATTGCACCTGCGCTTCCATGGGTATGGCGATGGGGTGTGGACCGATTCGGCGGTGCGCCGGTATGTCGCGGACGCCGGGGAGCTGCTGTCCCGGCTGCATCTGCTGACTCGGGCCGATTGCACGACGCGGAACCAGCGCAAGGCCCGCCGGCTGTCCCAGACGTATGACGAGTTGGAGCGCCGGATCGCCGCGCTGCAGGAGGCCGAGGAACTCGCCGCCGTGCGCCCGGAATTGGACGGGCACCAGATCGCCGAGGTGCTCGGCATACGTCCGGGTCCGGTGCTCGGGCGCGCCTATGCCTATCTGTTGTCGGTGCGCCTGGACGAGGGTCCAATTGGCCCGGAGGCGGCCGCGGATCGGCTGCTCGCGTGGTGGGCGGATCAGCCCGAGAGCAGGTAATTCGACAACAATCTCGCATTTGCCGGGCCGTTGTCGGACGGGACGAGTAGCGTGCGGCCATGCGTGAATTGGGGAAGAGCGCCGGCATCCGGCGCCTACGGTCGGTGGGGATTGCGGCGCTGGCCGCCGGGGTCGCGGTGCTCGGGGCGGCACCGGCACAGTCAGCTGCAGGCGGGGATGAGCTGCGTATGCCGGGTGCATCGGCCGCCCGCGGCACCCCCGGGGTGCACCACTTCTACCCCTATCCCGTCTACTTTTCTGGGTCCGCCCCGGCGTCCTTGTCCCAGGCCGACTTCACCGAGGTGATGAGCCAGGCCAATAGCTATTGGTCGACCGCCACCGGTGGGCAGATCACCGTCGCCAAGGGCTGGGACATGCCCACATGGCAGAAGCTGTCGATCACCTCATCGCAGGAGGCGTCTTGCGATGTCGATGCGATCACCAAGGCCGTCCGGGCCAAGGTCGGCTCGGCCGGCGATCGCGACCACCTCGTCGTCATCCTCAATGGCCTGTCGCAGTGCGATTTCGGTGACCGTCCCCAGTTCGGTCTGACCCGCCTCGGCGACGGTTTCACCATCGTTAATGGCTCCTTCACGACCGGTGTCGCGCTGCGCACGCTCGCCCGCAATGCCGGTGTCGGCTTCGCTGGATCGCTGAACTGTGTCAACGGCTCGACGCCGGTGCCGATCTCCGGCACCTGCACCGGCAACAACACCAGCGACAACCCCTGGGACCCGACGGGCTCCATGCCCTATGGCCGTGCCGGGACGCCGATCGCGGACACCTTGGCCACTTTGGGCGTCCTGCCATCGGATGCCTCGACGCAGGTGGTGCCGGGTCCGGCTCGCTCCATCACGTTGACCCCCCTCAGCTCCGGCGCCGGGCTGCGTTCTGCGTGGTTCGACCTCGGCAGCTACCGCTATCTCGTCGACTATCGGGTGCCCACCGGGCTCGACGCCTGGATTGACGATCGCACGTGGACCTCGCCCGGCGGTGTCGTCGCGGACCCCGGCGGTGGCGTCACGGTGCACCGCATCGACATGAGCAAGCCCGCCAGCGAGCGCGCCCGGCTGGTGGTCGACTTCCACCCCGACGCCAGCGTCACGAGCACCGCCCGTCATCCTGGCCTGGCCCAGGGTGAGTCGTATGCCAATCCGGACGGTTCGTTCGCGATCTCGGTGACGGCGGCAAGTTCGGCCAGCGCCTCGATCTCGATCAGCTTCCCCGGCATCGACAAGGTCGACCGGTGGTCCGGTGACGACCGCTATTCGACGTCGGCGACCATCTCGTCGGGTGTTTACGGCCCCGGAGTGGATGTCGCCTATGTCGCCAGCGGCGAGATCTACACCGATGCCCTCTCTGGGGCGCCGGTTGCCGGACGCAGCGACGGGCCGGTGCTGCTCGTCTCGGCCAAGGGGATTCCCGACGTCATCGCCACGGAACTGACCCGGCTCGCCCCGCACAAGATCGTCATCTTCGGCGGCCCCGCCACCATTTCGCCGGAGATCGAAGCGCAATTGCACGACTTCACCACCGGCGAGGTTCAGCGCTGGTCGGGAGCGGATCGTTTCGAGACCTCCGCCGCAATTTCTGAGGTGAGCTTCGACCCGGGCGTCGCGACGGCCTACGTCGCCTCGGGCCGCGTCTTCACCGATGCGTTGTCCGGCGCTCCCGTCGCGGGCAAGACCGATGGCCCGGTGCTTCTCGTCGACACCGACAAGCTGCCCTCGAGCATCACGACCGAATTGCAGCGGCTCAAGCCGACCAAGATCGTCGTCTTCGGCGGGGCCAACACGATCACCGACGGGGTGCTGACCCAACTGCAGGCACTCGCCGGGACCGGCGGAGTCGATCGCTGGTGGGGCCCGGACCGCTTCTCGACCTCGGCGCAGATCGTCGACAAGGCCTATGGGCCCAATGGCGGCACCGTTTTCATCGCCTCCGGCCGGGTGTTCACCGATGCGCTCTCCGGCGCGCCGGCCGCGGGCACCTTGGAGTCGCCGGTGCTGCTCGTCGACACCGACAAGCTCCCGGACACCGTCGCCGCGCAATTGCAGCGGCTGCGCCCGGGCAAGATCGTCGTCCTCGGCGGGCCCAACACCATCTCGTATGGCGTCCAGGCCTCGCTCGCCCGCTACCTCCCCTGAGCCAACCCCCGGGGAAGTTTTCCAAGTAGTGCTAGCACCACTTAGGTGACTGTGCACATGTTGCAACGTGTCCACAGTCACCTAACTGGTGCTAGCACTCCTTCGGCGGCGCGCCTTAGGCCACGACGGGCTGGGCCGCCACGCCGGGGCCGTTCGCGTCGCCGACTTGGGGAGCGGCCGGTAGCGTGAGTCTCGTGCGTCACTTTGGTCACCGTCGTTCCACGTCCACTGCCGTCCGAACGGCCGCCCCCGCAACGCTGCCCGCCGCGCCGAGGCGGCTGCTCGCCGGCACGGCGATCACGGCGCTCGCGCTCGGTGCCCTGACCGGCGTTGGCGGCGCGGGCGCTGCACCCGCCGCAGGATCTGCGGGGGAGGGGGCCACGGCATACGCACCGGACCTGGGGAAGGCAACTGCCCCCGGCCCGCTGCGGCAGTATGTCGACCGGTCCGCTCCGGCGCGCGGCACGGCTGCGCGGGGCGCGCTCGGCGACCACTCCGTGCTCGTGCAGCCGGTCTATTGGGCGGACCCGGCTCCGGCAGCGCTGGACAATGTGGCGATCGGGACCGAGGTGCGGGCGACCAGCGGCTACTTCCGCGCGGCCACAGCCAGCAAGCTCACCGTCACGCTGAACCAGGTGCGGCCGTGGGCCAAGATCAGCCTCACCGCCGACGAGATCGCGTCCTGCGATACTCCGGCGATCGAGCGGGCCGCCCGCGCCGTCGCGCCGGATGTCCCCGGCAACCGGCAGCATCTCGACATCGTCTTCCCGCAGTCCTCGACCTGCTCCTTTGGCATGCTCGCCTCCCGCGGGCTGAGCGCCGCGGGCGACGGCGTCGCCTTCATCAACGGCCCGGAGTCGCTGCACTGGGCCACCATCGGCTTTGGTGTCGGCTCGAACGCCGGGCTGGGCATGAGCAACTCCCTGGACTGCTGGACCGACGCGGCCCACACCACCCCGATCCCTCTGTCGGGTTACTGCAAGCAGCAGGACGGCAGCGACCCTTGGGACCTGATGGGCTGGTGGCCTTACGAACACATTGGCCGGCTGAGCGCCGCGAACCTGCGCCGCCTCGGCGCCTTCTCCGCCAGTGACTTCGCCGAGGTCACCCCCGGTCAGGGTCAGTACTCCTTCATCCGTCCGCTGTCGGCCAATACCGGGCTGCGCGGAGTCGGAATCACGCTCGGCGACGAGCGCTACACGATCGAGTACCGCACGCCCGACGGTCTGGATGACTGGATTGATGACGCGACCTGGGTCGACCCGACCGGGGTCACCCCGCACCGACCCCGGTGGTGGCGTCATCGTGCGCCGCGTGGACCTGGCCAGCGGCAATCCCGCCGATAGCGCCGTCCTCGACTTCCATCCCGACGGCAAGGCGCCGGCAACCGGTCGCCACCCTGGCCTCGAACCGGGCGAGAGCTGGACCAGCCCCGGAGGCATCCTGCGGCTCGAGGTGGTCTCGGCGACCACGGCCGGCGCGAGCGTCAAGATCGACTTCCCCGGCCTGGCCAAGGTCGAGCGCTGGAGCGGCGCGGACCGTTATGCGGCCTCAGCCACGATCTCGGCGCGCAGCTTCCTGCCCGGCGTCCAGGTCGCCTATGTCGCCTCCGGCGAAGTCTTCGCCGATGCGCTGTCCGGGGCCCCGGTGGCGGGCAAGGACCGCGGACCGATCCTGCTGACCTCGGCGACCACCATTTCCGGAGCGGTGCAGACGGAACTGCGCCGGCTCGCCCCGCGGAAGATCGTCATCCTCGGCGGACCGGCCACCGTGTCCCCCGAGGTCGAAGCCAAGCTTGCGGCATACACCACCGGCGGCGTGGAGCGCTGGGCCGGCGACGACCGTTTCTCCACGTCGGCGACCATCGCGACCAAGTCCTTCGCCCCCGGCGTTGCGACGGCCTATATCGCCTCCGGCCGCGTCTACACCGACGCGCTCTCCGGTGCCCCGGTGGCCGGAAAGAACGACAACCCGGTGCTGCTCGTCGACACGACCAAGATCCCCAGCAGCATCGCAGCGGAGCTCACCCGCCTGCAGCCAGGCCGGATCGTCGTGATGGGCGGCCCCAACACCATCTCCGACAGTGTGGTCGCTGCCCTGGCGCCCTACACCAAGGGTGCGGTGAGCCGGGTCTCCGGAGCCGATCGCTTCGCGACCTCGGCGGCCATCTCGGCCGGCAACTACGGCCCCGGCACCCCGGTGCTGTATGTCGCGTCCGGCCGGGTCTTCCCCGACGCCCTGTCCGGTGCCCCCGTCGCGGGTATGACGCGTGGCCCGGTCCTCCTGGTCGACACCACCTCATTGCCGAAGGTCGTTGCCGACGAAATTTCCCGCCTCCAGCCGCAGCGCATCGTCGTGCTCGGCGGGCCGAATACGGTCAGCGAGAGCGTCCGCGCTGTGCTTGGGTCGTACTTGCCGTAACGACCGCTTGTCCCGGCATACCCGCGGCCCCGCCGGGTGTCGGAAGTGCCTTGGCGCGGACCGCCTCGGGTGTGGGAGATTAGCCGCGTGATTGAGGTCGGCACGGCGACCCACCGTGGGCATTACCGGGAGCAGAACGAGGATTGCCTCCTCGCGGCATACCCGGTCTTTGTCGTTGCCGATGGCATGGGCGGCCACTCGGCGGGCGAGGTCGCCGCGCAGCTCGCGATCGAGGCCCTGGCCGAACTCGACGGTCTCGACCTGGTCGACGCGGCGCCGCTGCGCGCTGCGGTCGAAGAGGCCAACCGGCGGATCTGGCAGGCCGGGCACCTGCCGGGTCAGCGAGGCATGGGCACGACCATTTCCGGCATCGGGGCGCTTACTGACGGATCCTGGGCGATCTTCAATGTCGGTGACTCGCGCGTTCTCCATATCCACGAGGGCGAAATCAAGCAGGTGACGGTCGACCACTCCGAAGTCCAGGACATGGTCACGCTCGGCATCCTGGCCCCCGAGGAGGCCGCGGTGCACCCGATGCGGCATATCGTCACCCGCAGCCTCGGCGCGCGGCCCGATGTGCAGGTCGACGTCGAGCGGCTCGAAGTCGTTCCGGGGGACCGGCTCCTCGTGTGCTCCGATGGGCTGACCGATGAGGTCTCGCCCGACGACATCTTTTGGGTGCTCGATACGGCGCAAGATCCGCAGCATGCGGCCGACGCCCTCATTCAGGCGGCCCTGGCCGCGGGCGGACATGACAATGTCACGGTCGTCGTGGTCGATATCGTCGCCGGCGATTGATCTGGTGCTGATCCGTCCCAGGAGCGGCCCCCGCAGCGGCCGGACCCGAACTGAAGGTGCCGATCGGCATAGACATTGGTTACCCTGCCGTGGGGTGATCGGGCGTGACCTGGTCCCTGTAGCCCGAATCCGAGGGAGATCCACTCGATGAGTAGTGCAGTTCTGCGACGCGCGATGACCGCGGTCGTTGTTGCCGGTGCGATGGCGGCCGGACCGGCTGGCGCTTTCGCCGCCGACGGTGGGAAGGCGGCAGGTGTCGAGCGCATCTCCGGTGCCGACCGTTACGAAGCAGCCGCCAATGTGTCCGAGGCCAGTTTCGCTCCGGGCGTGCCGGTGGCGTATGTAGCGTCCGGCGCGGTCTTCACCGACGCCCTCTCCGGTGCGCCGGTCGCGGCGAAGACCGGCGG
Source organism: Actinomycetota bacterium (assembly GCA_020160805.1). Lineage (GTDB taxonomy): Bacteria > Actinomycetota > Actinomycetes > Actinomycetales > Dermatophilaceae > Nostocoides_A > Nostocoides_A veronense. The sequence goes on from JAIUPO010000023.1 coordinate 34,694, forward strand.
CCCGATGCTGCTCGTCAAGAGCAGCGAAGTGCCGTCCGTCGTTGCCACCGAGTTGCGGCGCCTGGCGCCGAAGAAGATCGTCATCCTCGGTGGTCCTAATAGCGTCGACGACAACGTCGAGGCGGTCCTTGCCAGCTACACCTCCGGCGGCGTCGAGCGGTGGATGGGTGCGGACCGCTACGAAGCCTCCGCGCAGATCTCGCAGGAGTCCTTCTCCCCCGGCGTGAATGTCGCGTATGTCGCGTCGGGCCTGAACTTCCCTGACGCCCTCTCGGGTGCGCCGGTCGCCGGCATGGGCGGCTCACCGATGCTGCTGACCGATGACGACCGCTTGCCGAGCGCCATCGCCGAAGAACTCGACCGGCTCAACCCGGCCAAGATCATCGTTCTCGGCGGCCCGGCGAGCGTGTCCGATGAGGTTGCGGCCCAGCTGGCGCACTACTCCCGCGGATGGGTCGAGCGCTTCTACGGCAGCGACCGGTATGCCGCCTCGGCGGATATCGCCGACAAGTCCTTCGCCCCAGGCGTCAATGTCGCGTATGTCGCCTATGGCCAGGTCTTCTCCGATGCGCTCGCCGGTGCTCCCGTTGCTGGCATTCGACGTGGCCCAATGCTGCTCGTCGATGACACCCGTATCCCGAGCCAGATCGCGGACGCGTTGCGCCACTTGCAGCCGAAGAAGATCGTTGTCCTCGGCGGGCCGAAATCGGTGAGCACAGCGGTCGAAGCCGAGCTCGCGCAGTACGTCTCCCCCTGATTTTCAGCGGCCGGCCCGAGCGGGCCGGCCGCTGGCACATTCCGGCCCCGCGGCATACGCCCGGGCCTTGTCCCTCGAAGGAGAACCACTGATGAAGACCACGACCACGCGCCGCACGGCGCTGGCGGCCGCCGTTGTCGCGGGCGCCCTCGGCATCGCGCCCGCCCTGACCATGCCCGCGACCGCGAAGGCCGGCACCGTGATGCGCATCTCGGGTGCGGACCGCTACGAAGCATCCGCGAATATCTCCAAGGCCAGCTTCGCCCCCGGCGTCGATGTCGCGTATGTCGCCTCCGGGCTGGTCTTCACCGACGCACTCTCCGGTGCCCCGGTCGCCGGGATGAAGGGTGGCCCGGTCCTGCTGACCAAGACCGACACGCTGCCGCAGCCGATCATCGACGAGCTGACCCGCCTGCAGCCGAAGCAGATCGTCGTCTTCGGCGGCACCAACTCGGTCATGGGTTCGGTCATGAACGAACTGCGGAAGCTGACCACCGGCGAGGTCACCCGCGTCGCGGGCCAGACCCGCTACAGCACCTCGGCCAAGATCAGCTCGCTGAACTACGCCGCCGGTCCGGAGACGACCTATGTCGCGTCCGGTGAGGTCTTCCCCGACGCGCTGTCCGGTGCGCCCGTCGCCGGCAAGACCCCCGGCCCGCTGCTGCTCATCGAGAGCGATGGCGTGCCCGGAATCGTCAAGAAGGAGCTGGAGCGCCTGCAGTCCAAGCGCATCGTTGTCCTCGGTGGCGAGAACACCATCACGCCCGAGACCTACGCCTTCCTGACCCGCTACACCACGGGCGCCGTCGCTCGCTGGGCCGGTGACGACCGCTTCTCCACCTCGGCGACGATCTCCTCGAACTCCTTCGCCCCCGGCGTGGGCACGGTGTATGTCGCCTCCGGCCGTGTCTTCGCCGACGCCCTCTCCGCCGCCCCCGTCGGCGGTCGCGACGGCAACCCGGTGCTGCTGGTCGACACCAACTCGATCCCCTCGAGCGTCGACGCCGAGCTGAAGCGCCTCAAGCCGAACAAGATCGTCATCGTCGGCGGCCCCGCCTCCGTCTCCTCGACCGTTGAAGCCCAGCTCGCCTCCTACGTGAGCTGAGTTTTCTGGATTCGGCTCCTCAACGCTCGGCGGGTTGGCTCGTTCCTCGCCACCCCGTCTCGCTCGATCGTCGCCGAATCGGGTCCGCGCTCGGCCGAGCGCGGAGGAGCCGAATCCGAAGGACACAGGTCGAATCCGCACACCTTGCACGGTGTGCGGATTCGACTACGTGCGCTGACCTCGGCGCCCGGGGCGCGCGTCAGCGCTCTTCGGTGCCGGCGATGAAGGCCTCGAGGCGGGCGCGGCCGATGTCGTCGGGGCGCTGCTCGGGCGGGGACTTCATCAGGTAGCTGCTTGCCGAGAGCAGGGCGCCGCCGATGCCGCGGTCCTTGGCGATCTTCGCCGCGCGGATGGCGTCGATGATGATGCCAGCGGAGTTCGGGGAGTCCCAGACCTCCAGCTTGTACTCCAGGTTCAGCGGCACGTCGCCGAACGCGCGACCCTCGAGGCGGACATACGCCCACTTGCGGTCATCGAGCCACGCGACATAGTCGGACGGGCCGATGTGGACATTGCGGTCCTCCTTCTTGCCGGCCAGCGGGCCGTTGAGGTTGGAGGTGACGGCCTGGGTCTTGGAGATCTTCTTGGACTCCAGGCGCTCGCGCTCGAGCATGTTCTTGAAGTCCATATTGCCGCCGACATTGAGCTGGTAGGTGCGATCCAGCACCACACCGCGGTCTTCGAAGAGCTTGGCCATCACGCGGTGGGTGATCGTCGCGCCGACCTGGGACTTGATGTCATCGCCGATCACCGGCACGCCGGCGGCCTCGAACTTCGCCGCCCACTCCGGGTCTGAGGCGATGAAGACCGGCAGCGCGTTGACGAAGGCGACGCCAGCGTCGATGGCACACTGCGCATAGAACTTGTCGGCCTCTTCGGAACCCACCGGCAGGTAGGACACGAGCACATCGACCTTGGCCTCGCGCAGCGCCGCGACGACATCGACGGGCTCAGCGGGCGACTCATCGATCGTCAGCCGGTAGTACTTGCCCAGCCCGTCGAGGGTGTGGCCGCGCTGCACGGTGACGCCCGTGGTGGGCACCTCGGTGATCTTGATCGTGTTGTTCTCCGAGGAGTTGATGGCCTCGGCGAGATCCTTGCCGACCTTCTTGTCATCGACATCGAAGGCGGCGACGAACTGGACGTCGTTGACGTGATAGTCGCCGAAGGTCACGTGCATCAGACCGGGGACGGTGCCGGCGGGGTCGGCGTCCTTGTAGTACTCGACGCCCTGCACGAGCGAGCTCGCGCAGTTGCCGACGCCAACGATAGCGACGCGGATCGAACCCATGGGTGGTGCTCCTTAGTGATGGATGGGTATGCGGTGTGGTCAGGTGGTGGCCCGCCCCGGGGCCTGGAAGGCCGGGTGGCTCGGGTCGGTGAGGGTCCCCGGGTGGACCGGTGAACCCCGTTCTGCGGCAATGAGATCCGCGAGCCAGCGCAGGTCGCGCTGCAGGCTTTCCTCCGTATGCCGGGTGAGCAGTCGGCTCCAGGTGTCGCCGCTGCCGTGCTCCTCGCGCAGGGTGGCCAGTCGCTCCTCGAGCCGGGCGCGCCGGCCTTCGAGGATGCGCAGGCGCACGCTGCCTTCGGTGCGAGAGAAGAAGGCGACGCGCAGGGCGAACCCCTCGTCGTCATATGCCGCCTCGTCAGCCCCGCGGGCCAACTCGGCGAACCGCTCGCGACCGAGCGGCGTCAGTTGGTAGACGATGCGCGGCCGGCGTGAGGTGGTCGGCGTGGCTGCGGCGCGCTCGCTCAAGTAGCCCTCGGCCACCAGCCCGCGCAGTGCGGGATAGAGCGTCCCGAAGGACAGGGCGCGGAAGGGACCGATGGCGAGGTCGAGGCGCTTGCGCACTTCATACCCATGCATTGGTGCCTCGTGCAGGAGCCCGAGGACGGCGAAGTCGAGCAATTGCTGACGCTTGGCGGCCACGATTCTCCTCTCGATATATCCACGCGATACATCGAGTCTAACAAACATTTGACGCGCTTTGTCACATTGAGGCTCGTGTCGGCCTGGCGTCGCGTGCCGGAAGACCCCCGCATGGCGCGCCTACCGCCTCGTCTACCGCCTGGTACCGGTCGTGATCGCGACCAATACCAGGCGGTAGGGCGAGCGTTAGAGGCTATGCCGGGCCGCTGCCGTCGGGCCAGTTGCCGGGATTTGATTGCGCACAGCGGGTATGACGATTGTTACCTCGACGTTCTCGGCTCGGGGCCGCTCACGTCGGTCTATCTGTCCAGCAAGCCGGTCAATCCGGACGGATCCTTGTGGACGCCGACGCAGTGGATCACGGCGACGAGCAAGCTCGCGTCGACCATTCGCCCGACACTCGGCACGGGTGATGTCACCGGTAATGGCATCGGACATGGCGGTCGCTATTTCAGCACCACCGCGACGTCCGCCCCATTGGTCGCCGCGACGGACCAGATCGCGGCCGAGGGCTTCGTGCGCGATGCGAAGGCGAGCATCACGGCATACCGCAAGGAGGCCGACTGGAAGAAGGATGTCGACATGCTCGTCGACGCCGAGGCGCAGGGCAAGGGCATGCTCACCATCACGAAGCTGTGGATGAGTGCGACTGCAGCGCAACAAGATTCATGGCATGGATACACCCGTCAACCTTCTTGCTCGGCAGCAATGGCTTGTCCCGATTCTTCTTCCTGCGGGATCGCACAGCGGACGCGTCGCAGATGAACCATCCCTTCAACCTCATCGACCCCTGGGACGCCGGTCGGGGCGTACCGGCTCGAAGGTGGCGTGTACAAGCGGGACTTCACGCAGGCTTTGGTTCTGGTCAACCCCACCAAGGTCGCGGCGACGGTGCCGCTGAGCCGGGCGTATGTCGGTCTGCGCGGCGAGAGCGTGACCGGCTCCGTCACGCTCGCCCCGAACACGGCAAAGATCCTGCGTTTCTGAACTCCGGCCGCTTGGCCAGAATGAGAGAATGTCAGGACATTAACTTGCCCTCCATCGGGTGTGGGCGGGATGCTTAAGCCATCCCCGGGCTCGGCCTGAGCCCGGCCTGCGCTCAAGGAGAGTTCGTATGTCGGCCACGCTCGGTGCACTCGAGGGTCGCGTCGCGGCCGCCCCCATTTCGTGGGGGATCTGTGAGGTCCCGGGTTGGGGCGAGATGATGCCGTCGGAGCGGGTGCTCAGCGAGATGCGCGAACTCGGCCTCCCCGCAACCGAACTCGGCGCTCCGGGGTTCCTGCCCGAAGCCGAGCCGGAGCTGAGCGAGTTGCTCGGGCGTTATGGGCTCGCGATGATCGGCGGCTTCGTGCCGCTCGTGCTGCAGGATCCGGACCAACGGGCCGATGCGCTCGCGCGGGCGACCGCCGTCGCGAAGCTGTTCCAGGCCGCTGGCGGCACGCGATTCGTCACCGCCCTGGTCCAGGACTACGACTGGTCGGCGCCGGTGCCGCCCACGGCGGAGGACATGAAGATCGTCGGTGAGGGGCTGCGCGAGGTCGACGCCATCTGCGCGGAGCACGGACTGGTCCAGGTGCTCCACCCGCACGTCGGGACCATCGTCGAGACAGCCGCCGATGTCGCCTTGGCGCTGGAGCACACCGATGTCGCCTGGTGCCTCGACACCGGGCACCTGCAGATTGGCGGCGTTGACCCGGTCGCCTTCGCCAAGGAGCACGGCCACCGGGTGGGCCACGTGCACCTGAAGGATGTCGACATCGCGACGGCCGATCGCGTCGTCTCCGGCGAACTGACCCTGCTGCAGGGCGTCCAGGCCGGCATGTTTCGCGCCCTCGGGACCGGCGATGTCGCCATCGACGACGCCGTCGTCGCGCTGGAGAACAGCGGTTATCAGGGTTGGTATGTCCTGGAGCAGGACATCGCCCTCACGACCGGGCTGCCGGCCGAGGGCAGCGGCCCCATCGATGACGTCCGCGCCTGCCTGGACTACCTGCGCACCGCCGTCGTCCCCCGCCTCCCCTGACACGACGCTGAGTACGACATGTCGGCGGGCCCAGGATCCGCCGAATGTCGTACTGAGCGTTCAGGGATTGACGCGTTGCAGACCAGGTGCCCCGTCGAAGTCCGCGTCGATCGAGACGATGTGCGTGAATCCGAGGGCCAGCGCGGTCGCCGCGTGGATGGCATCCCGTCCGCGGAGGTCGCTTTCCGCGACAAGCTGCCGGGCGCTGCGCCATATGTCAAGGGAGAAGTCGTGGGCGACGACGCTCGATTCTAGGGCGGCAACTTCGGCGAGGGCCTGCTCTCGGGAGGTGCGGCGCAGCCGATGAAAGAGCACCTCCTGCAAGGCTTCGACACTGCAATGGAGCGGTCGGTGCTCCGCCGCTGCCCGCGCGAGGAAGGCTCGGCAGCGGGGTCGCCAGGCCGAGTCAGCTCCCATCGCGTAGATCGGGATCGTGGAGTCGATGAACCAGCTCACGACCGGTCCCCCGGGACCGCGAGCACGACCCGGTCGAACTGCTCATCGAGTTCGGTCGCCAGGTCGCCTGGGCTTTGCGCCTGGTCGCGGCCGGGTTCCTCGGTCAGAGCCAGGAAGACGGTGATTCCATCGGCCCAGGAATGCTCCGGCTCCAGGTAACGGTCCAAGGCATCCCGCACCACGGCGTTGACGCTCCGTCCGCTGCGCCCCGCCTCCGCGGCGACACGGTCGTACTGATCGTGGCTCAACAGCAGCTGCAGGCGACGTTCAAGGACTGACATGACCACAGCATACACATGCAGTGTGTATGCACACTTCAGGCCGTCGGTAAGTACGACGTTCGGCGGGCCAGGACCCGCCGAACCTCGTCCTGAGCGCTCAGAGGTAGGGGCGCTGGGCTGCCCTGGCGGCGACGTGCTCGGCATACGCCTGCTGGGTGGAGGCGAGGGTGGACACCTCGGCGACCGGGACGTCCCACCACGCGCTGCCAGGAGGGTTGGGACCAAGCAGGTCAGTCTCGATGTAGAGCACCGTCGTCCGCTCGGCCGCGCGGGCCTTCTCCCAGTTCGCACGGAACTCGGCAATTCCATTGCAGCGCAGCACATCCGCGCCCCAGGACGCGGCGTTGGCGGCGAGGTCGAAGGGCACTTCCGCGCCGTCCAGTCGGCCGGTGCCGCCGTCGCGCATGCGGTATGCCGTGCCGAACCGTTGCGAGCCGCGCGACTGCGAGAGCGCTCCGATGGAGGCGAAGCCGTGGTTCTGCAACAGGACGATGATGACCTTCAGGCGCTCGGAGACGAGCGTCGCGATCTCCATCGGGAGCATTTGATAGGTGCCATCGCCGACGATCGCGACGACTTCGTGATCGTCGCCGACCGCGAGCTTGACGCCCAGCGCGGCGGGGATCTCGTAGCCCATGCACGAGAAGGCGTACTCCACGTGGTACTGGCTGGGAGTCGTTGCGCGCCATAGGCATTGGAGATCGCCGGGCATCGAGCCGGCCGCATTGATGACCACATCTTCGGGGGCCATCAGCTCGTTCAGCGCGCCGAAAACTTCGGTCTGCGCGGGCAACGGCGCGTGGTCGCGGTGATAACACGCGTCCACCTCGCGCTGCCACGCGGCGTCGAGATCGATGGCCCGCTGCCGGTATGCCGCGTCGACCTCCCATCCGGCCAGCGCGTCGGTGAGCGCCGTGAGCGCCTCGCGGGCATCGGCCTGGAGCATCGTCGCGCCGTGCTTGGCCGCGTCGAAACCGAGGGTATTGATATTGACGAAGCGGACGTCCTCCGCGGCGAAGATCGTGTGGCTCGCCGTCGTGAAGTCCGAATAGCGCGTGCCGATGCCGATAACGACATCCGCTTCTGCCGCAAGGGCATTCGCCGCGGATGTGCCGGTCGATCCGACACCACCGACGGCGCTCGGGTGATCCCAATTGATCGCGCCCTTGCCGGCGTGGGTGTCGGCGACCGGGATGCCGGTGGCCGTGGCGAAGGCGCGCAGCTGCTCCGAGGCCTCCGAATAGACCACCCCGCCGCCGGCCACGATCAGCGGTCGCTTGGCGCCGCGAATCACGTCCACGGCCCGCGCGAGCGCCGCCGCCTCGGGCACCTGGCGAGCGATATGCCAGGTGCGCTCGGCGAAGAAGGCGAGCGGCCAGTCATACGCCTCGGCTTGCACATCCTGCGGGAGCGCGATGGTGACCGCGCCGGTGTCGGCGGCGTCGGTCAGGACGCGCATCGCGTTCATCAGGGATGGCATGAGCTGCTCTGGCCGGGTGATCCGGTCGAAGAAGCGCGAGACTGGGCGGAAGCAATCCGTGACCGCGGTGTCGAGCGTCTGCGGCGATTCCAGTTGCTGCAGAACGGGATCGGGCAGCCGGCTCGCGAATTGGTCGGACGGAAAGAGCAGGACCGGAATCCGATTGGTGGTCGCGAGCGCCGCGCCGGTGATCATATTGGTGGCGCCGGGCCCGATCGACGTCGTCACCGCCATGACCTGGGTGCGATTGCGCGCGCGGGCAAAGCCGGTGGCCGCGTGCACACCGCTCTGCTCATTGCGAATCAGGTAATAGGGGACGTGGCCATGGGCGAGCGGGTCGACTCCCTCGCCACCCTTCGCGGCGACGCTATCCTCATAGGCCACCTGGTCTTGCAGCAGGGCCTGGCCAACACCGCAGACATTGCCGTGGCCGAAGATCCCGAACATCCCGGTTACGAGGCGTTGCCGCTGGCCGTCCCGCTCCGAATACTGCGCGCCGAGGAAGCGAATGACGGCTTGGGCGACGGTCAACCGGACGGTCTGGCTCATGTCTGCAGTCTCTCTGGTGGAAGCGGGGGTATGCGGACTCGGGTCGCCTCAGGGGGCCGGGATGAGGACGTCGCGCACGATCTGGTCGAGCTCCTCATCCGCCGCGAGGAACTGCCGCAGCGTCTTGCGCGTGGCACCGAAGGTGTCGAACTCGGCGGTCGTCATACCGTCCGGCTCGTAGGCGCGGCGGAAGTCGGGGAAGGCGCGCTCAAGGCGGCCGATGATGGCGGGGTCGACGGGGATCTGCATCCGGTCGACGGGCTCTATGCCGGTGGCCTGGATCTTCTCCTGCCAAGCGAACGGCGGCGAGATGACGACATCGCCGCCGACGAACTCGCTCCACTGCGCCGTATTGCGGAAGGCCGCGGACAGCAGGCGGGAGCGATAGCCGCGCTCCTGAAAGATGCCGTATGCCCGCTTGAAGGCGGCGATGCCGGCCCACTCCAGATCGCCCTCCTCAAGATGGACGTCATTCTCGACCTGACCACGGGCGGCGAGGTCCTTGAGCCAATCGTCGAGGCGACCGACCATGATCGTGACGACATGCCCCATCTGTGAGATGTCGTGTCCGGCGGCGGCACGCTGGTCCATGCCGCGCTCGATCGCCTCCGCTGCCGCCAGTGCCTGCGGGACCGAAAACGACACAGTGACATTGATATTTACGCCACGCGCGACGGCGTCCTCGATGGCTTCGACACCCGTCGCGGTTGCCGGGATCTTGACGATGATGTTGGGGGCGAGGGAGGCGAAGTACTCGGCCTGGTCAGCCAACGCCTTGGGGCTTCGGGCCAGGCGCGGATCGGTCTGCATTGAGAGCCGGCCATTGCGGCCGTTGTGCTCGGTGAAGATCGGCGCGAGCTGCTGCGCCGCTTCGAGGGAGATCTCCTCAACGACCTGCCAGCCGATCTCGGACTCGGTGGCGGTGGGCTTCTCGGCGGCGATCTCGCCCATCCGGGCCGTCCAGCGCGGCAGGTCGTTCTTGATGCATTGCACCGCGATGACCGGATTGCACGTGGCGCCCACCGCCCCCCACTCGATCGACTGCGCCAGCTCGCGCGGATCCGCGCTGTCATTCCACAGCACGGTGTCCTCACGGCGGGTCATCTGCTCCAGCGGGCTGGTGTGGTTGGTCACGAGAAATCCCCTTGAGATGGTGGACGTGTCGCTGTCGATAATGACAGAATGTCAGAACATTTGCCAGTGACCGACCGCGAGGTGGTCGCTCTCGAGCCGGACCAGGAGTGCCCATGCCTTCCGCCGAACTTCCCGTGGCCGTCATCGGTGCCGGCTGGATGGGTCATGTTCATGCCCGGTCGTATGCCCGGGTGGTCCAGCACTGGCCCGCCCTTCCCCTTCGTCCTCGGGTCGCCGCCGTGGCCGAGGCGGTGCCGAGCGCGGCGCAGGCCTTCGCCGCGGCCCACGGTGACGTCGCGGTGCACGAGGAGTGGCGGGCGGTGCTCGCCGACCCGGCCATCGCCGCGGTCAGCGTCACCGCCCCCAACTTCTTGCACCGCGAAATCGGCGTCGCCGTCGCGGAGGCCGGCAAGCACCTGTGGATCGAGAAGCCGGTCGGCCTGGCCCGCGCCGACGCTGAGGCCGTCCGCGATGCCGTGGAGGCCAATGGCGTCGTCGGGTGTGTCGGCTTCAACTACCGGAATGTCCCCGCCGTCGCGCGAGCTCGCCGCATCATCCAAGACGGTGGGATCGGCATACCCACGCATGCTCGGGTGCAACTGTTCACCGACTATGCCGCGCACCCGGGCAGCCCCTTCGGGTGGCGGTATGCCGTGGCCCGCGGCGGACACGGCGTCGTCGGCGACCTCGCCTCGCATGGCGTCGATCTGCTCGGGTTCGTCCTCGGAGACGTGGATTCCCTTGTCGCACAGACAGCTATCCACATCCCGAAGCGGCCGTTGGTCGAGGCGCAGGGCCACTACTCGGTGGTCGACACCGACGATCCCAACGTGGAGTTCGGCGACGTCGAGAACGAGGACTATGTCGTCGCGCTCTTGCGGATGCGTGGCGGTGCGCTCGCCGTGTGCGAGGCGAACCGAGCCGCCGTCGGGGAGCAGAACAACTACGCCTTGGAAGTCCACGGGACGAAAGGTCTGATCCGGTGGGACTTCCGTCGCCCGGGTGAGCTGGCCGTGTCCAGTGGCACGGCATACGCGGGACAACCGACGGCGACCCTCTTCAGCGAGCCGGGGGACGGGGAGTATGCCGCCTTCCAGCCCGGGGCGGGCATCGCCATGGGCTATGACGACACCAAGGTGATTGAGGCTCGCAACTTCCTGACCGCCATCGCCGATGGACGGGTTGGCAGCTCCGTCGAGGGCGCGCATGCAACCCTTGCCGACGCCGTCGCCAGCGCCACGGCGCTCGATGCGATGGTCACCTCACACGAGACCGGACAGTGGATCGACCTCCCCCGATGACCAACTACGTGCCAGTAGGTCTGAGGTTTAGCACCACATACGGTGCCAAAGCTCAGACCGTGCGAGCGTCGGCATGAGTAAGCCTCGGAATCCGTTTGTCCTCGCCGCCTCGGCGGAGATGCTGTGCGTCGATCTGCCGATGGAGAAACGCATTCGGCGCTTGCACGACTCTGGCTTCCACGTCGAAATCTGGGATTGGCGTCGTCACGATCTGGATCAGTTATCGCGGCTGCATCGCGATGGCGTGACCTTCACGTCGATGACCGGCTACACCCGCGGCACGCTCGGCGATCGCGCCGGTGCCGACGAATTGCTCGCCACGGCAGCGGAATCGATCCCGGTGGCCCGTCGGATCGGCGCCTGGGCGCTGAACCTGCACGGCACCGGACTCGACGAGCGCGGGCTGCCCGTTGTCGCGCTTGCCGAGGGGCAGGAGCCAGACGCCGCAATGTGGGAGCAAGCGCACGACACCCTCACGCGCATCGCGGAACTCGGCGCGCGCGAGGGCGTCACCTTCGTGCTGGAGAAACTGAACCGGGCTGTCGACCACCCGGGCGTCCCGTTCGCGACCGCCGCCGACACGATGGCCCTCGTGTCGACCGTCGATAGCCCGCACCTTCGGCTGAACCTCGACCTCTATCACGCGCAGATCGGCGAGGGGAACCTCATCGACCTCTGCCGCCGTGCCCTGCCCTGGATCGGCGAGATCCAGGTCGCCGACGTCCCCGGCCGATGCGAGCCGGGCACCGGTGAGATCAACTACGCGGGCATCGCCCGTGCGCTCATCGACCTGGGGTATGCCGGTGTGGTCGGCCTGGAGTCCTTCGCCTCCGGCGACCCCGAGTCGGCACTCGCCGCCTTCCGCGAAGCCTTCAGATGACGGTGCTGGTCAGCGCTCGTAGACCGTCACGTCGAAGGCGTACTGGTCGAAGCGGTAGCAGTGATCGCCATACTCCACGGGGCTGCCGTCGGCGGCATACGCGCGGCGGCTCATGGTCAGCAGCGGGTCGCCGCTGGCCAGGCTCAGCAACTTACGCTCGCGCGCGCTCGGGCGGCGGGCGCCGATCGTCTGGTGCGCGACGGCGGGGTGGGCGCCGAGGGCGCGCAGGGCGGCATACAGCGAGCCCTTGGCGATGTCTTTGCGCGTGAGTGCCGCGAAGCGCGGGGGCAACCAGTTGTGCATGAGGGCGGTGGGGATCTCGCCAGCCGATCTCAGGCGCGCGATATGCAGCAACGGAGTGTCCTCAGGAAGTGCCATCGCATGTGCCGCAACAGGATTGAGGACATCCGGCTCGAAGTCGAGCACGGTGGTCGTGGGTCGCTGGCCGCGGCGGGCCATATCGTCATACAAGCTCGTCAGCTCGTCGCGGCGATGGATGACGGTGCTCGCGACCGTCGTGCCGACGCCGCGCCGGCGGACCAGCAGTCCCCGGGAAACGAGTTCGGCGATGGCTCGCCGCACGGTGGGCCGGGACAGATCGAGGCGCTCGGCGAGGGCGACCTCATTCTCGAAAGCATCGCCCGGCTGCAGCCGCCCGCTCTCGATGGCAGCGGTCAACTGCTCGGCGAGCTGGTGATAGAGCGGCACCGGGCTGCCACGGTCGATGGCGACGGGGATCTGTTGCACAAAGTCAGAGTATGTCAGGTGGTGCGAACAAAGCGGATCATAAATGTTCTTACAAATGGCCAAGGGTGAGTATGCTGATCGCGACAGCCGGCCGTGCCGGTCGCCGCCGGACGGGAGTGGTCATGCCAGCAGCCAGCACCGAGGTGCTCGCCATCGGCCGCGTCGGCGTCGACCTGTATCCCATGCAGTCCGGCCGCGGACTGGCCGAGGTGTCGACTTTCGAGAAGTTCCTTGGCGGGAGCGCCGGGAATGTTGCCGTCGCGGCGGCCCGCTATGGCCACAGATCCGCTCTGATCTCCCGCACGGGCGACGACCCGTTCGGCGATTTCGTGCGAAAGAGCCTGGCAGAGTTCGGGGTTGAGACGGCGTATGTCCGTGCCGATCCCACGCTGCCGACCCCGGTCACCTTCTGCGAACTCTTCCCACCAGACAACTTTCCCCTCTACTTCTATCGCTATCCGACGGCGCCTGACCTGCGCATCAGTCCCGGCGATATGCCGCCCGTCGCCGTCCGGGAGGCGCAACTCCTGTGGGCTACCCTCACGGGCCTGTCCGCCGAGCCAAGCCGCAGCGCCCATGTCGAGGCGTGGGCTGTGCGGGACCGGGCGCGGCATACGGTCATCGATCTGGACTATCGCGACGTCTTCTGGTTGACCGAGGCTGATGCCACCCGCGCAGCCGAGGTGGCACTGGCCGCCAGCACCGTGGCCGTCGGCAATCTCGAAGAGTGCCGCGTGGCCGTGGGCGAGACCCTGGCCAACCGGGCCGCCGACGCGCTGCTGGAGCGCGGCATCGAGCTGGCGATCGTTAAGCAAGGGCCGCGCGGCGTCCTGGCGGCCACGCCCGACGAGCGCATAGAAATCCCAGCGCAGCGCGTCGAGGTCGTCAACGGCCTCGGCGCCGGCGATGCCTTCGGCGGCGCGATCTGCCATGGGCTGCTCTCCGGCTGGGGGTTGGAGCGGATGATCCGGTTCGCCTCAGCGGCCGGGGCGCACGTCGCCGCCCGTCTCGAGTGCGCGGCCGCCATGCCGACCGAGGCCGAGGTCGAGGTCCTGCTCGCGGGCGATGAGCACCGATGACGACGATCGATCGAGCCGCCCTGGTGCGCGCGCGATGGCGCACACCGGACGGCATAGCCGAGGCCTGGTCGGCCCGGCGGCCAGGGGCCCTTCCGACGGACGGCAGGCTGCTGCTCATCGCCGCCGATCACCCGGCCCGCGGTGCCCTGGGGGTCCGAGAAGCCGGTATGACGATGGCCGACCGCGTCGACCTGCTCACCCGGATCGCCACCGCCCTGACGCGCCCCGGCGTGGACGGCGTCCTCGCGACGCCCGATGTCTTGGAAGACCTGCTTCTGCTCGGCCTGCTGGAGGGCCGCATCCTCTTCGGATCGATGAATCGCGGTGGGCTGCAAGGGGCGAGCTTCGAGGTCGATGAACGGTTCACGGCATACGACGCGGCAACGATTGCCGCCCACGGACTCGACGGCGGCAAGATGCTGACCCGCATCGCTCTCGACGATCCGGCCACCGCTCCAACTCTGCAGGCCTGCGGCGCTGCCGTCACCGACCTCGCGGCACGAGGCCGTTACGCGATGGTCGAGCCCTTCCTCAGCGACCGCGGGGCGGACGGACGCGTCCGCAATCTCCTCGATCCCGATTCGGTGATTCGCTCGATCCACATCGCGAGCGGTCTCGGCGCGACGAGCGCGCGCACGATCCTGAAGCTGCCGGTGGTCTCGGACATGGCCCGCGTTCTCGACGCGACCACGCTGCCGACCCTATTGCTCGGCGGCGATCCGGGGCCCGATCCGGCGGCGACGCGCGCAGGCTGGCGGTCCGCTCTGGCGCACCCGTGCGCCGTGGGCCTGGTGGTGGGGCGCGCCTTGCTCTTCCCGCAGGGTGATGATGTTGCGGGCGCTGTCGACGCGGCCGCCGAGTTGGTGCACGGAGGCTCACATGAGTATGGGCAGTGATAACACGCGGTGGGTTCGCCCAGCGGGCAGCGTGGCGGATGCGTTGTGGGACACAGCGATCGGCGACGACGTCGACGGCTGGGTGCACACCGGCCTGCTGACGGCGCGGCTGGCGGCGGGTGATACGCGTTCGGTCGATCTCAGCGCCCACGAGGCGGTCGTGGTTCCGCTCGCCGGTGGCGTACGGCTCACCGTGACGCACGACGGCGTCAGCCAGGAGATCGTGCTCGCGGGCCGCGAGTCCGTATGGAGTGGACCCACCGATGTCGCCTACGTCCCCCGCGGCGCGAGCCTGACGCTGACCGCCGACGCCCCGGCCGAGGTCGCCATCTGTCTTGCCGCCGATTCCGCCACCGAGCCCGGGCCGCAGCCGAGTCACGTTGCCGCGCAAGATGTTCCGGTCGAGCTGAGAGGCGCTGGCATCGCGTCCCGCCAAGTCCGCAACTTCGGTGTCCCCGGCGTCCTCGACGCCCGCCGCATGATCGCCTGCGAGGTCATCACCCCCGCCGGCAACTGGTCCTCGTGGCCACCGCACAAGCACGACAACGAGCGGCCGGGGGTCGAGACGGAACTCGAAGAGATCTACTACTTCCGCACCCGATCCACCGACCCCCGCGGCAGCGATCCGATGGGTTATCAGCGGGTGTATGCAGCGGGCGAGCGTCCCATCGATGTTCTTGCCGAGGTGCGCTCCGGCGATGTCGTGCTCGTCCCGCACGGCTGGCACGGCCCGGCGATCGCCGCGCCCGATGCCGATCTCTACTACCTCAATGTCATGGCCGGCCCAGGTCCCGAGCGGGCCTGGCTGATTTGTGACGATCCCGCCCATTCGTGGGTCCGCGAGTCCTGGTCGAGCACGCCCATCGATCCGCGCTTGACCTAAACCCTTTGAAATCGACACGGACAGAAAGGCTTTCCCCATGCGCATCGGCATCACCGGCACCGGCCGGATCGGCGCCTTCCACGCCAAGACCCTCCTCGGCGTGCCGGGAGTCGACGGGCTCGTCGTCACGGACTTCGTGCCCGAGTCAGCGGCCAAGGTTGCTGCGGATCTCGGCCAGAGCGCTGTCCCGGACCTCGATGCTCTCCTCGCGACCGGTGTCGACGCACTCGTGGTCACCTCATCGTCTTCCGCGCACGCCCCCGCGGTGCGCGCGGGACTCGCGGCCGGCATACCCGTCTTCTGTGAGAAGCCGGTCGCCGCGGAGTTGGACGAGGCCATCGATCTGGCGCGGCTGGAGGCCGGTTCCACAACCCCGGTCCACATCGGCTTCCAGCGCCGCTTCGATGCCGGCTATCGCCGCCTGCGCGATGCCGTCCACTCCGGCGAACTCGGCTTCGTCCACTCCATCCGCGCGGCGACGCACGACCAGGCGCCGCCGCACGCGGCATACATCCCGACCTCGGGCGGGATCTTCCGCGACTGCTCGGTGCACGACTTCGACATCGTCCGATTCGTGAGCGGCCGGGAGGTGGCTAGCGTCTTCGCGACCGGCGGCAACAAGGGCGCGGACTTCTTCCGCGAGGCCGGCGATGTCGACACCGGCGCGGCGATCCTGACCCTGGATGACGGCACGATGGTGACGGTCACCGCCACCCGCTACAACGGCGCGGGTCACGACGTGCGCATGGAGGTGCACGGCAGCGAGGGCGCGATGGCCGCGGGCCTGGATGACACCCTCGCGATCCGTTCGGCGCAACCCGGCGCCACCTTCCCGGCCGGCCCGGCGCACCAGTCCTTCATGGAGCGCTTCCAGCCGGCCTATGTCGCCGAGCTGACCTACTTCGTCGACGTCGCTCGCGGCGCCGCGCCTTCTCCGTGCACCGTCGCCGACGGCCTTGCAGCGGCGCGGATCGCCGAGGCTGCGCAGCGATCGAAGGACTCGGGCCGGCCGGTCGCGCTCAGCGAAATCCCGGGTCTCGGCTGAAGCTGCATATGCTAATATGTAATAACAAAGTCCCCGCTGAAGGAGTATGTCCGTGAGCTCGCCCGCCCGCATCACCCACCTGATCGCCGGCTCGCCCTGGGAAGGCACCGCCGAGCGCACCAGCCCGGTCTACAACCCCGCGACGGGCGAACAGACCGGCGTGCTCGACCTGGCCTCCAAGGCCGTGATCGATGAGGTCGTGGCGAACGCCAAGACGTCCTGGGTTGCGAACTGGCAGAACGCCTCCCTGACCAAGCGCACGCAGGTTCTCTTCGCCTTCCGTGAGTTGCTGAACGCGCGCAAGGACGAGATCGGCGCGCTCATCACGGCCGAGCACGGCAAGGTCCTCTCCGACGCGATCGGTGAGGTCACGCGTGGCCTGGAAGTGGCCGAGTTCGCCTGCGGCATACCGCATTTGCTCAAGGGTGGCTTCTCCGAGAATGTCTCGACCAAGGTCGATGTCTACTCGATTCGCCAGAGCCTCGGCGTCGTCGCGGTGATCAGCCCGTTCAACTTCCCCGCCATGGTGCCGCTGTGGTTCGTGCCGATCGCCATCGCGTGCGGCAATGCCGTCATCATCAAGCCGTCCGAGAAGGACCCCTCGGCCGTCAACGCCGTTGCCACCCTGTGGAAGGAAGCCGGGCTTCCCGACGGCATACTCAATGTCGTCCACGGCGACAAGGAGGCGGTCGACGCTCTCCTGGACAATCCCGATGTCCGCGCGGTCTCATTTGTCGGCTCGACCCCGATCGCGAAGTACGTCTACGAAAAGGGCACGGCCAATGGCAAGCGCGTCCAGGCCCTCGGCGGCGCCAAGAACCACATGCTTGTCCTGCCCGACGCCGACCTCGACCTCGCCGCCGACGCGGCCGTCAACGCCGGCTTCGGCTCCGCCGGTGAGCGGTGCATGGCGATCTCCGCTCTGGTCGCGGTCGAGCCCGTCGCGGACCCGTTGATCGAGAAGATCAAGGACCGGATGGGCAAGCTCGTCACCGGTGACGGCACTCGCGGCACCGACATGGGCCCGCTCGTGACCCGCGAACACCGCGACAAGGTCGCCTCCTACCTCGACGTCGAGGAGGGCAGCGGCGCCGAGGTGCTCGTCGACGGCCGCGAGGCCGACTTCGACGCCGATGGTGACGGCTTCTTCCTCGCCCCCTCGCTCATCGACAAGGTCGCCCCGGGGATGCCGCAGTATGACGACGAGATCTTCGGCCCGGTCCTGTCCGTGGTCCGCGTCGCGTCCTACGACGAGGGCCTGAAGCTGATCAACGACAGCCCGTTCGGCAATGGCACGGCGATCTTCACCAATGACGGTGGCGCCGCCCGCCGCTTCCAGAACGAGGTCGAGGTCGGCATGGTCGGCATCAATGTGCCGATCCCCGTTCCGATGGCCTACTTCTCCTTCGGCGGCTGGAAGGCCTCGCTCTTCGGCGACTCCCACGCCCACGGCATGGAGGGCGTGCACTTCTTCACCCGCGGCAAGGTCGTCACCTCGCGTTGGCTCGACCCGTCCCACGGCGGCCTGAACCTGGGCTTCCCCCAGAACGTCTGAGCCGCACCACGATTCGCCGTATGCCGCCCGCTCGCCCGAGCGGGCGGCATACCGTATGGCGGTGGCCTAGGTCAGCTCGACGGCCTAGGTGAGCGATTGAGAGAAGCCCTCGGGGCGGGAGATTCGTCGCTGCGCTCGCTCGTGCCTCGTTCGACGCGCTCCTCGACTGCCCCTCCGTGCTTCCCCCACCGCTCCACGCCGCAACAGACGGACTATTAGCCGCACTACGAATCATCCGAAGGGATGATCCGCGCGGATCGAGCGGGTGAGGGCGGTTTTCTTAACGTCGAGGTATGCCGCGCACGCTCGCCCCGCCAACCGTCTCCCGCTCCTCGACGCCGCCCAAAGCGGTTGGGGCGCAACCGATTCCGGGGACCCTGCGGCGCGGCGGGGCGGCGGCGATCCTGGTGCTCTTCCTTGCCGTGCTGGGGGCGGCAATGGGGATCTTCCGGGACGCCCAGATCCCGCCGCGCGGTGAGCCGGTCCCGGCGAGCGCCGAGTCGGCCCTTGTCGCCGCGGAGTTGGCGGCTCGGCCTGGCTCGAACGTGGCCCCGGTCTTCCTCGTCGCCGCCCGGGCCGATGGCACGGCGCTGAGCGCCAGTGATGAGAAGGCCCTCGCCGGCCTCACCGCGCGCGTGGCCCCGCAGGATCTGCCCCCGGTCGGCCCACCCACGGCGACGGTGTCCGCGGACAGGCGCGCGGCATACACCCTCATCCCCGTCCGCACCGGCGCGGAGAATAGCGACAACATCGCGACAATCACCGACCTGCGCGCCGAGGTCGACAAGGCCAGGCCGGGAGACCTGAAAGTCCTCGTCACGGGCGGCCCGGCCTTCGGCGCCGACATCGCTAATGCGTTCTCGGGAGCCGACTTCCGGCTGCTCGCCGTCACCGTGGGCGTCGTCGCGGTGCTCCTGCTCATCACCTATCGGTCACCCATCCTCTGGCTCATCCCGCTGACCGTCGTCGGCCTCGCAGACCAACTCGCGGGCGTCGTCACGAAGGCCGTCGGCGAGGCGAGTCGCCTGACCTTCGACGCGGGAATCGTCTCGGTGCTGGTCTTCGGTGCCGGCACCAACTACGCGCTCCTGCTCATCTCTCGCTATCGCGAGGAACTCGCCCGCGAGGCCGACCACCGCGCCGCCCTCGCCACCGCGCGCCGGGCAACGCTGCCGGCCATCGTCGCCAGCAATCTCACGGTCGTCCTGGCCCTGCTCACTCTGCTGCTCGCGGTAGTCCCCGGCACCCGCGGCCTCGGCCTCGCCGGAGCAAGCGGGCTTGTTATCGCGCTTGCAGCTGCCACGTTCGTCCTCCCGGCTGCGCTCGCTCTCGTGGGTCGCCGCATCTTCTGGCCGTTCATTCCCGTCCCGGGTATGCCGCCCGCTCGCGACGGCTGGTGGGCGCGCCTCGGGCAGTGGGTCACCGCGCAACCGGTTCGCGTCATCGCCGGTTCTTTCCTCGTCCTGGCGCTCCTCGCCACCGGCCTGGTGGGCACGCGGATCGGCCTCAACCAGGGCCAGCAGTTCCGCGTCGCCTCGGACTCCCAGCGCGGCCTGAGCGTCATCGAGCAGCACTTCCCCGGCGGGCTGGCGGCGCCACTCACCGTGACCGCCGCCGCCGATTCGACGGCCGCGGTGACGGACGCTCTTCGCGAAGTCCCGGGCGTCGTGACCGTGGCGCCGGGGGGCACGGCATACGACGGCCGGATGGTGCTCACCGTCATCGGCGAGCCGCTCGCCGGGACGCCCGCGAGCGACGCACTCGTCGAGCAGGCTCGTGAGGCCGTCCACGCGATTCCGGCCGCCGATGCGCGCGTTGGCGGGTCACCCGCAGAGCTTCTCGACGCCCGCGCCGCCGCCGACCGCGACCTGCGCGTCATCGCCCCGGTGATCCTCGCGCTTATCGCTGTGGTCCTAATGCTGCTGCTGCGCGCCGTCACCGCACCTCTGGTCCTGTTGCTCATCAATATCGCGAGCAGCCTCGCCACCATCGGTGTCGGATCGCGTCTCGGGAGAACGGTTTTCGGCTTCCAAGCGCTCGAGGTGCAGGTGCCGCTCATCGCCTTCCTCTTCCTCGTGGCCCTCGGCGTGGACTACACGATCTTCTTGGTCCACCGCGCCCAGGACGAGGCACGCACCCACGGCGTGCGCGAGGGGATGGCGCGCGCCGTCGGGCATACCGGTGCCGTCATCACCAGCGCGGGCGTCGTGCTCGCCGGGGTCTTCGCTGCGCTCGGCGTACTGCCACTCGTCGTCCTCGGCCAACTCGGCCTGATCGTCGGCCTCGGGGTGCTCATCGACACCTTCCTCGTGCGCGCCCTGTTGGTCCCTGGCGTGATCGCCGCCCTGGGTGACCGCGCCTATTGGCCGCGCCGCCTGCGCGCTGCGTAGCCTCGTTTCCGTGCAGACCTCGCCGACCGTCGGCCCGCCCAGCGCCCTGCTGCGGCGGCTGACGGTCGTCCAGCACATCCTCTTCGCCGCGCTCGTCCTCATCGGTGCCGCGCAAGCATGGCGCAGCGCAGCCCCGCACCTCGGGGTCGCGCTGGTCACCCTTGCCCTGCTCGGGGCGTATGCCGTGGGTGCCCACCGCGCGGTTCACCACGCCTCGCCCGAGCCTCCCCCGTCCTCGCCGAATCCGCAGCGGTATCCCGTGGCCTGGCTCCTCGGGGTCGCTGTCCTGTGGGCGGTGGCGGTCGTGGTCTCGTCGGCTTTCGTCTGGGTTGCCTTTGCCCTCTGGCTGCTCGCGGGACACCTACTGCCTGTCCGGGGCGCGCTGCTGTTCACCGTGGTCACCCTGCTGATCGTCGTCGTCGCCCCGCCGCTCGCCGGCGAGCCGTGGCGGCTCGCGGGAGTGATTGGCCCGAGCGTCGGCGCGGTCTTTGCGCTCGCCCTCTCGCGCGGGCAGGTGCTGCTCGCCCGCGATGCGCTGGAACGCGCCCGGTTGGTCGACTCACTCGTGGCCGCGCAAGCCGAATCCGCTGCGCTGCAAGCTCAATTGGTCGATGCCCAGCGTGAAGCCGGCGCCCTGGCCGAACGCACCAGGCTCTCCCGCGACATTCACGACACCCTGGCGCAGGGCTTCTCCTCCATCCTGCTGCTGGCCCGCGGATCGCGGTCCGTCGACGGGGACAAGCCTTTGCGTGACGTCCTCTGGCGGATCGAGGCAACCGCCGGCGACAACCTCGCCGAGTCGCGCCGCATTGTCGCCGCCCTCGCGCCAAAATCGCTGACGGACAACGGACTTGCCGCAGCCCTGGAGCGTCTCGCGGCAGACCTGTCGGCCGACACCGACATCATGGCCAACGTGCGGGTCGAGGCGGGCGTGCCGGAACTAGCCGTTGCCGATCAGGTCGTGCTGCTGCGCGTCGCCCAGGGCGCCTTGGCCAATGTGCGCACCCATTCCGGCGCCACCACCGTGACCCTGACCCTTGGCGGATCGGCCACTCAGGCGAGGCTCGACATCGTCGATGACGGGAGCGGATTCGACGCCGCTGCCTGGGCCGCGGCGCACACCAATCCGACTCCGCGCGATCTGTCGACCGGCGGCTACGGCCTTGACGCCATTCGCGCCCGGCTTCGTGAACGCGGCGGCGACGTCATTGTCGAATCCGAGCCGGGCGACGGCACAGCAATCTCCGCTTCGCTACCCCTTGGCCCACTCGTCATGGGGGGAGTCGAGTGAACGAATCCCACGCCGGGACAACGGCATACGAGGTGATCCGGGTGCTCCTCGTCGATGACCATCCGGTCGTGCGGGCCGGTCTGCGCCTCCTGCTGACCGCGGCGCGAGACCTCGACATCATTGGCGAAGCCGAGACCGGCGCCGAGGCGATCGCCCTCGCGCGAACCCGCAACCCCGATGTTGTGCTCTGCGATCTGCGCCTCGGTGATGGCGTCGATGGCGTGGGTGTCGCCGCCGCGCTGAGCGGCCGCGGCGCCCCGGCTGTTCTCATCCTCACGACCTACGACCATGACCGCGACATCGTCCGCGCCGTCGAGGCCGGAGCCGCTGGGTACCTCCTCAAAGATGCTGCGCCCCAAGCGATTATCGACGCAATCCGGGCTGCCGCGACAGGCGAGACCGTGCTCTCCGCCGACCAGACCGAGCGCGTCGTCGCCACCATGCGCACCGCCCCGAGGCGCGCCCTCAGTGAGCGCGAAGTCGATGTCCTCACGAAGGCCGGTGCGGGCCTGTCCAATCGTGAGATCGCCAAGGCACTGCTCGTCAGCGAAGCCACGGTCAAGACCCACCTCGCGCACATCAACGACAAGCTCGGCACCACGAGCCGCACGGCCGCTTTCGCCGTCGCCCGCGACCTCGGTTGGCTGTGAATTCGCCCCTCGATCCTGGACGCCAGCACGGCAAATGTCCTAACATTTGCTCAAGTCGATAGCCCGCCGAAAGGACTCCCGATGCCCAGCCTGCCCGTCGCGCGCACGCTCGATCCCCGCGAAGCGCCCGCGCTGCGCTGGGGAATCCTCGGGACCGGCTGGATCGCGGAGAGGTTCACGACGGCGCTGCGACGGCATACGACCCAGCAGGTGTATGCCGTGGGCTCGCGCACCCAGGCCGGCGCGGACCGCTTCGCCGCGGCCGTGGGCGCACCGGTCGCGCACGGGACCTACGAAGCGCTCGTCGCCGACCCGCAGGTCGACATCATCTATGTCGCGACGCCGCACAACTTCCACCACGAGCACGCGTTGCTCGCCATCGCCGCGGGCAAGCATGTTCTGATCGAGAAACCCATCGCCGTCAACGAAGCCCAGGCGCAAGATATCGCGAATCACGCTGCGGCAGCGGGGGTTTTCTGTATGGAAGCGTTTTGGACGCTGTTCCTGCCGAAGTACGACGTGCTCACGCAACTGATGGCCGACATGGCGATCGACGCGGTGCTCGCGGATATGGGCGAATACTTCACCCCCGATCACCGCATCTTCGATCCCGCTCTCGCCGGCGGCCCGATCTTCGATATGGCGACCTATCCGCTCTCCATCGCCCTCTGGGCGCTCGGTGACCCGGCGCAGATCAGCGCTAATGGTGCGCCTGCGCCCAACGGCATCAACGGCCAGCTCGCCATAACGATGGAGTCGACCCGCGGGGGGCTGGCCGCACTGCATACCTCCATCGTCGGGGAGACCCCGACCACGGCGACCTTCGCCGGCCTGGACGCGACCATCGTCGTCGACGGCCCGTTCTACCAACCGGGCGGCTTCACCTACACCACTCGCGCTGGCGCGCGGATGAGGTATGACGAGGAGCGCTCCGCCCACGAAGGCGGCCTGCACTTCCAGGCGGCCGCCGTCGCCCGGCATATCGCCGCCGGCGAAACCTCCTCCCCGGTTCGCCCGATCGCGGACTCCATCCGGTTGCTGCGGGTGATGGACGAGATCCGCGCCCAGGTGGGCATCCCTCTGCCCTGACAATCGTCACCCCTGGCCCGCGAAGCAGCGGATCCGGCGGCTCGCTGCGTCTCTTCTTGTGTGGGATCAGTGATCATCGGAGCCAGGACATGGGCACACGCCAACACGAGGTGACGGGAGGACGCGTGAGCGAGTTGCCGCGGCGCGCGCCCGAGCCGCCCTTCGAGGCCTTCCTCGCCGCGAACGGTCACGCCCTGCTGCGCCTCGCCTTCCTCCTCACGGGCAACCGGCACGACGCCGACGATCTGCTGCAGGACACGCTGACCGACATCTACCGCCACTGGACCAAGGTGTCGCAGAGCCACGTGCCGCACGCCTATGCGCGACGGATGCTGGTGAATCGGCATACGAGCAACCACCGGCGCCGCTCCAGCACCGAGCGCCCCATCGACCCGGCGAGCATCCGAGAAGCCCGAGTAATTGGGGACCAGGAACGCGTCGACTCGGATCAAGCTCTCTGGCAACGCCTTTCGATCCTCGCCCCACGCATGCGTGACGTTCTCGTCCTGCGCTACTACGCCGATCTCGACGACGCGAGCATCGGCGAACTGCTCGGCATACGCACCGGCACCGTGCGATCCACCGCCGCCCGCGCGCTCGCCATCTTGCGAGAGGAAGAACCGTCATGACCGACCTCGAAGACCGCCTGCGGACCCTGCTGTCCGACCGCGCCGATGAGATCGACTTCGATCCGTCCGCCTGGGAGCAGCGCATCGAGAGTGCCCCGAGCCCGCGGCGCAGCAGGTATGCCGTGGCCGGGCTCGCCCTTGCGGCCGCCGCCGCTCTCGTCGGCGCCGTCGCGCTCGGCTCGGCCGTCCTGGACCGGCGAGAGAGCGACCCCACCTCACCCCCGGCAACGACGAGTACCAATGCCACAGTGCGTTATTCGCCGCTCGCGGGCACCTGGGAGACCAGCGCCAGTGACGGCGTGCCGCGCACCGCCGAAGAGGCCGCGCGCTCGCGGATCACCTTCGGTGAGAGCGGCTGGTGGCGCGCCGACGCCGGCTGCGTCGTGGTCGGCGGCTTCTTCGGCTGGGATCCTCAGACGGGCTCCTTTGGAGCCGGCGACTACGGCCCGAGCAATGGCGCCATGCCGCCGAAGGGCACAGACGACTGCTACGACCCGACGGTGCTGTCGGGCGTGTGGCCGGGCTCGGTCATTACGCCGCAAGGCCCGGACACCCTGATCGTCCGCAATGGCGGCAAGGAGTTCTTGCGCCTCACGCGGGCACAGAGCTCGGACCTGCCGGTCCGCGCGGTCCCGGCGAGGGGGTCCATTGACTACGCCGTGATCGCCGTGGGCGACGGCCAGTCGGACGGACTGCTAGTGCGGAACCCGGCGCCGTGGCTCCACCTGCGCGGGACCATCGCAGCGAATCGGGCCGAAGTGAGCCTGGTGCGGCCGGAGAGCGCGGAAGGGGAGTGCGTACTCGCCTCGTTGACGGCCACGATCCAGCCCGGCGGCCGGCTCACCGATCGCCAGGTGTCATCGGAGCCGCGATTCTCGAACGGATCGTCGTGTCGCCTGCTCCCCAACGAAGGCGCAGCGATCGCAGCGCTGAAGGCCAGCGAGGCGCTGGGCAGGCTAGCTCCGGATCGCGGCATCTTCCTCCTTGGCCCCGCTGGGATGGTCAACCTGCAGGCGACCCCCGAAGCCGGGCCCGCCGTGGGGCCCTTGGTGCGCTCGGAGGTGCTGGCTGCCGAGACGGTGTCGGGACTGTGGTGGACCAACTCGGGGGGAAGCGATCCCATCCCGGTCTTCATCAGGGGTCGTCAGGGGCGCGTCCTTGCCATCATCAACACTCCCTGCGGACTCATCATGCGCAATATCGCGCTGGGCGACGCGGGGGAGGTTGTCGCCAATGAAGCGGGAGATCCGTCGCTCACGGGCTGTGCGAAGGCCCCCCCGTCGGTGCGGAGCCTGATCGCGACCCTGGAAAGCGTGCGGGAGATCGCGATGACGCGGGCTGAGCTGATGTTTGTGAGCGAGGCGAGCGGCCTACTCACCCTCAGCACCCAACCCCCCGAATCCGTATGGGGTCACGCGCCCTCGGTCACGCCGGTGCGGCCGGCCTCGGCGGATGACCTACGCGAGGATTGGCGCCTCCGGTATCCCGTTACGAGCGAACCGCTAGAAATCTCCTTCGGATCAGCGAGCAACACCGCTCGGTACTGGACTATGAGCGGCTGTGCTGGCCAAGGCACTGCCCTGGTCATCGATGGGTATGTCGCGGATCGCGAACCGCTGGGTTTCAGCCTCCCCTTTGCCTGCCCGGGGCTGCCGGGCTTGGTGGAGATGGGGCTGGATCAGGCGTACCAATACTGGATGGGCGCTGACCGTGAGCTGATCGTGCGGACCCGAGAAGGCACGACCCTCTTGGTCTTCGAGCGGCGCTGAGCGATCGGCATATGGCGGGTGCGGCGGGGGTCACACGATCGCGGGGGCAACCCGTTGTCAGGGTGCGGCGTCATACTGATCAGGCGCCCGACGCGGAGCGCCTTTACCTCGTGCCCCGACTCCGGAAGCCACCATGCCCTCCCCTCGCACCACCTCCAGGACCACCCCGGCCACGCCACCCAAGCGCAAGCGGCGGTGGTTGCGGCGGACTCTGTGGACCCTGTTCACCCTCGGGCTGCTCGGCGGTGCCGGGCTCGTCGTCGCCTATGCGATGACGCCCATCCCCAAGCCCAACCCGCAGGTGCTGCAGCAGGAATCGATCATCTATTACAGCGATGGCAAGACCGTCCTGGACCGGTTCGCGGAGGCTGACGGCAATCGCACGATCGTGCCGATCGACCGCATACCCAAGGCGGTTCAGGAGGCCTTCCTTGCCGCCGAGGATCGCAGCTTCTATTCCAATAACGGCATCTCGCCCAAGGGCATCGCCCGATCGGTCTGGGTGGGGCTGCGCGGCGGGCCGCAGCAGGGTGGTTCGACGATCACGCAGCAGTACGTCAAGAACTACTACCTCACCCAGGACCGCACCCTGCAGCGCAAGGCTAAGGAGGTGCTGATCTCGATCAAGATCGACCAGCAACTCTCCAAGGACGAGATCCTGGCGAACTACCTCAACACCATTTATTACGGCCGCGGCGCCTCGGGCATCCAGAAGGCCTCGCTCGCCTACTTCGGCACCAGCGTCCAAAACCTAGATGTCTCCCAGGGGGCGCTCCTCGCCAGCGTCATCCGGGGCCCGTCGTATTACGACCCGCGCCTTGGTGCCGACCAGAAGCGCAACGCCCAGGAACGCTGGGCATACGTCCTGGACGGGATGGTTTCGCAGGGCTGGCTCACGCCAGCCGAGCGGGCGAAAGCGAAGTTCCCGACGACGATCAAGCCCGCCGCAACGCGCACGGCCACTGGACCCGAGGGCTTCATCTCCGAGATGGTGCGCGGTGAGTTGCGCTCCAAGCTGGACCTGACTGATGACGACCTGGCCCGCGGTGGCTATCGCATCACGACGACCATCGACAAGCGCGCCCAGGACGCGGCCAAGGCTGCCGTCGCGGCGCGGATGCCGCAGGGCGTCACCGACCTGCACGTCGGGCTAGCCGCGATCGCCCCGGGCGACGGCGCCATCCGGGCCCTCTATGGCGGCGGGACCTATGGCTCGGGCGACCTCGGCTATTTCAATGTCGCCACGAAGGCGGGTATGCAGGCCGGTTCGACCTTCAAGATCTGGACCCTCGTCGCGGCCCTAGGGAAGCGCTGATCTTTAGGACTGTGCGGCCTGGTGGCTGGCTCGGCCGGGCGGGTCGGGAAATGATGAGGTCGTGGACAGTGAGCAGCTCTCCTTCACCGACGTCGAGTACGGCAACCGGCGGCGGGTTTCGCGCCGGGAGAAGT
>JAIUPO010000024.1 GCA_020160805.1 Actinomycetota bacterium
CACCCCCACTGCGATTCCGACCACCGCCCGCGTCAGGCAGCCACCCCCCAGGGGTCCGATTGGCCGGTTAACAGGCAGTCGCCCTTGGAGCCGACCGAGGCGATGATGCCGAGCTCCTCGAGGCGTTCGGTGCCTACGCATCGTCTTCACCAGCGGCGAGATCCACATCAATCCGGCCCGCGACGAGGTGTATAAGGAGATCGCGCTCTTGTCGCTGAACCCTCCACCCGGCACGTCGGGCCCCGGCGAGTGGATGTGCTGGCGGCCCGGAGGAGACCTTCGAGCACCTGCGCTGACGAACTCGGGTCCGTGAGCCGGGCAGTCGACGACCAAAACTCGCGGCATCGACGCCGTTGACCGCTCCATACGGCATACCTCGGCAGCGTTTTGCTCGCGGCGGCACGGGTTCCAAGGGCCGACTGAACGGGGGGACGTATCGCCGACCACGGCACAGGCGATACCGTTTGGCTTTGCCCCCCAGCGGCCAGTGCCGCGTTGTCCTGCACCTTCGCGGAAGAGAACCATGCCTCGCACCCCTGTCACCGTCCTCACGGCTGCCGCGGTCGCCGTCGGTCCCATCGCGCTGCTCGGCGGCCAGCAGGCCGTGGCGGCCCCCGTCGAGATCCACGTCGCGACGACGGGCAACGACAACAACCCGGGCACGCTTGCCGCCCCGAAGCGCACCGTCCAGGCCGCTGTCGACCTCGCCAAGCCGGGCACCGTGATCCGTGTGCACAAGGGCACGTATAACCAGCAGATCTTCATCCGCACGTCCGGCACGCCCACGGCTCCGATCACCCTGACCAACGCCGGTGACGGTGAGGCGGTGCTCACCTCCCAGCAGGAACCCGACGACTGCGCGGCCACCAAGCCCAGCCAGCGCCGCACCATACGGGCCGAGGGGGAGACCGACTGGATCTTCCGCGGCCTGACGATCGTCAACGGCGCCTTCATCGTCGGCGACCGCTCGGACGCGGCCTTCGACTGGCACTACGGTCGCGTGCTCGCCCAGGACTGGGTGTCGCGACGCAAGGTCCCCGGCCGCGGTGTCAATAACCCGGACTCCACGCCCTTGGTCGTGCCCTATCTGCGGACCCTGACGGGCAAGGCCAAGATGAAGTCTGCTGACCGGATCCAGTTCTGGAACAACACGATCCGCGGTCGGGGCGTCTATCTCTCCCTCGGGTCGTATGGGCAGTTCCGCAACAACAAGGTCTCCGACCTGATCTGTGGCTCGGGCCCCGGCTTCTGGCTGATGACGTTCAGCGACCACTGGACCATCCGCGGCAACGACATCTCCCGGATCTCGCCGTCGAGCATCACGCACTACATGCACGAGGGCATCCGGATCGGCACCGCCAGCAACTACAACTACGTCGCCGAGAACGTCGTCCACGACCTCGAGGGGGACGGCCGCGGCATCAACACCGACGTGGACTCCAGCTACAACCTCATCCAGTTCAACAAGGTCGCCAATGTGGCGATCGGCTACAACGACCAGATGGCCGGGTGGGGCAACGTCTGGCAGTACAACGAGGTCCGCAACTTCCGACAGCTCGGTTTCGGGGTGCGCCTGAAGGACTTCGCGCTGACCCTGCCGTCCAAGGACACGAGCGCCAACGGCATCGTCGTCCGGTGCAACCGGGCGCTGCTGCCGGTCGACAAGGCCAAGTCGCTCGGGGTGGGCGGGGTCATGGGCGCACGCATCGCCGGCAACAACTTCACCAGCTCGTGGGTCAGCCCCAATGCAACCGCCTACTGGCGGGCATACGACAACCTCTTCAACGGCGGCACCCAGCCCCCAGGCCCCGTCGTCGAACCGGCCACCTGCTGACCTGCCCGGCGCAACTGCCCGTGCCGGGACTCAGCACCAGTCCGGGCCGACTCAGCACCAGTTAGCGTGCTCAGCACCAGGTACAACGTGTGCACCCACGCGCTAACTGGTGCTAGCACCACTTACGGCAGCCCTGGCACCCGCACTGGACCCCCGGGGAACCTCACTGCCCGGGCGGCAGGGAGGCGCCGATGCGCTGCACGATCTCGGTGAGGATCTCCGGCGAGGTGGCGATGTTGAGTCGGGCGAAGCCGGCGCCGCGGGGTCCGAAGCTCGGCCCGGAGTTGAGGCCGACGCGCGCGTGGTCGCGCAGGTAGGCGGCCGGGTCGTCCCCGAGGCCGGCACCCCGGCAGTCCAGCCACATCAGATAGGTCGCCTCGGGCAGCGCCGCCGTGATGCCGGGCGCGTGTGCGGCCAGCAGGTCGAGCACGAGGCGCCGGTTGGTGTCCAACTCCCGCAGGAGTTGGTCCAGCCAGTCGTCGCACCGGGTGAAGGCGGCCGTATGCGTGACCACTCCCGACAGGCTCGCATTGGGACCCTGGGCGATCTGCGCCAACACCGCGTCCTCGCCGGGGGCCGCCAGCACCAGTCCGGCCTTGAGCGCCGCGAGCGAGAACGCCTTCGCCGCCGAGTGCACCGCGAAGCCGCGCTCCAGGCCCGGGACCTGGAGATAGGAGACGAAGCGGGCCCCGTCATACACGACGGGCGCGTGCACCTCGTCGGAGATGACGCTGACCCCGTGGCGGTCGGCCAGCCGAGCGACCTCGGTGAGCTCCTCCATCGTGTGCACGACGCCGGTCGGGTTGTGCGGATTGGAGAGCAGGTATGCGGACCGCCGCCGCCCCCCTTCGCTCGCCTGATCGAAGGCTGCCCCGAGCGCCTCGAGGTCCAGCCGACCCGCGTCCGTCAGCGCGGCGCGCACGACCCGGCGATTCGCCAACCGCGGGAAGGAGTCGAAGGGCGGATAGACGGGGTCGTTGATCACGACCGCATCACCCTCGGACGTCGCCTTGAGCAGCACGACCAGGATGCCCATCATCACGTCCGGCGCCAACCGGGCCCGCGCACCGTCGATGCTCCAGCCCCAGCGGCGCTCGGCGAAACCGCCGAAGGCATCGACATAGCCCGCGGATGTCGGGTAGCCCGTATCGCCCTTGGCCATCCAGTCCGCGAGCGCGCGCCGGATCGGCTCGGCGGGGATGACATCCATCTCGGCCACCCAGGCCGGGATCACATCGGGGTCGTACGCGGTCCACTTGGCGCTGATCCGCGTGCGCAATTCGGCGAGGTCCACGGCAAGGATGGGCTCGGTCATAGTCGCGAAGGTACCGGCTGGTCCCCGCGAGCGTTTAGGCTTCCCACGTGACGAATGGACCGGGGGCCGAGCAGGCGGCGGACCGGGTCTGGACGATCCCGAATGTGCTCTCGATGCTGCGCCTGGTCGGGGTGCCAGTTTTCCTGTGGGCGATCCTGGAGCACCACGACACGCTGGCCCTGCTGATTCTCATGGGCTCCGGCATCAGTGATTATCTCGACGGCAAGATCGCGCGACGCTTCGGGCTGGTCTCGCAGCTCGGCGCCGTCCTTGACCCCGTCGCCGACCGTCTCTATATCCTCTCGACACTGCTGGGCCTGGCTTGGCGCGAAATCATCCCGTGGTGGCTGGTCGCCGTGCTGCTGGCGCGTGAGGTGCTGCTCACCATCCTGTTGCTCATCGCCCGCACCAAGGGCCTGCGCGAGATGCCGGTGCACTTCGTCGGCAAGGCCGCCACCTTCAACCTGCTTTACGCCTTCCCGCTCTTGCTGCTCGCCGACGGCGACGGCACCCTCGCCAGCATCGCCCGGCCGGTCGGGTGGGGCTTCGCCTGGTGGGGCATCGTGCTCTATTGGCTCGCGGGCCTGATGTATGCCGCTTCCCTGCGCCGCTACCTGCGCGCCCGCACCCTGCATCCGGTGAGCCCGGCGTGAGCAGCCCCTCATCGACGCGTCGGCCCGACGCCTCGATGACGCTGATCAACGAGATGCTTACCCGCCCGCTGGATCCGTCGTATGCCGCATCCGCCGCCCGCCGGGTCGCCGCCGGCGAGCCTCCGCATACCTCCGTGGGCACGGTCCTGGTGACGTTGACCGCCATCCTCATCGGCCTCCTGCTCGCCGTGGCCGCTGGCAGTGTGCGGCGGGACGCCCCGACGGCGCAGGGTGTGCGAGCCGAACTGATCGATCAGATCACCGAGCGGCGCGATGTGGTGGAGGAACGCAGCCGGGCCATCGCCGCCCGGCAGCAGGAGATCGCCGGGCTCGAGGCAGCTTCGCTCGCCGGGGCTGGGGCGTCGCTGACGGCGAGGCTCCAGAGGCTGGGCATCGACACCGGATCCAGCGCGGTCGAGGGTCCCGGACTGATCGTCAGCCTCGCCGACCGGCCCGGCCCCGCGGATCCGGAGGCCACCGGGGTCGATCAGGGCAAAGTCCTCTCGCGGGATGTCTTCATCGTCGTCAATGGGCTCTGGCAATCCGGGGCGGAGGCCATCTCGATCAACGGCCAGCGCCTCACGGTGCGCTCACCGATTCGCTTCGCCGGCGCCGCCATCCTCGTCAACTTCCGGCCGATCTCGCCGCCTTACGAAATCTCGGCCATCGGCGATCCAGACCAGTTGCCGGAGCTCTTCGCTCAAAGCGTCGGCGGGGCCTATGTGAAATCGTTGAGCGACAACTTCGGCATCGTCACCTCGGTCACGGCCAAGGATGACATCTCGCTGCCCGGCGCGACACGCGTCAGTATCGACCGGGCCCGACCGCTAGGTAATGGATCGTGATTCCCGCCCTCGGACTGCTTGCTGGCATCGTCATCGGCATCGTGCTCAAGCCCGATGTGCCGATCTGGCTGCAGCCCTATCTGCCGATCGCGGTCATCGCCGCCCTGGATGCGGTATTCGGGGCGGTCCGGGCGGTCCTGGACGGCATCTTCGATGACAAGGTCTTCGTCGTTTCGTTCCTGTCCAATGTCGTCGTCGCCGCCTTCATCGTCTACCTCGGCGACCAGCTCGGCGTCGGTTCGCAACTGTCGACCGGAGTCATCGTCGTGCTCGGCGTACGAATCTTCTCCAATGTGGCGGCCATCCGACGCCATCTCTTTTCGGCATGAGTGACCTGGGATCGAGCCCGCGCCCGGCGACCTCATCGGCCGGCGCGTGGCGCAGGCTGGCCCGGATGGGCCGCCCTCGGGCGACCAAGGCCAATGTCCTGGTCTTGCTCCTCGCGACCCTGCTCGGCTTTGCCATCAGCACGCAGGTCCACCAAACTCGATCCTCCGGCCTGGAGAGCCTGCGCGAGCAAGACCTCGTCGGCGTCCTGGACACCGTCACCCAGGAAGGCGTTCGGCTCGGAACGGAGTTGCGCGACCTCGAGCGAACCCGGGACCGGCTCGCGAGTGGCGTGGACAGTGAAAAAGAGGCCCTCGCCCTGGCCCGCGAGCGCGCCGACACGCTCGCGATCTTGGCGGGCACCGCGCCCGCGACCGGCCCAGGCATCCGGCTGACGATCACTGACCCGGACGGCAAGATCGGCTCGACCATCTTGCTGGACGCCATTCAGGAACTGCGTGACGCCGGTGCCGAGGTGATGCAGGTCGGACCCGTCCGCGTCGTGGCGAGCACGTATTTCACCGATTCTGATGCGGGAGTGAGTGTTTCGGGCACCGGGATCTCCGCGCCATACTCCATCCTCGCCATCGGCGATCCCGCCACGATGACGGCCGCGATGGGCATCCCTGGCGGCGTCACGGTCTCGGTTCGTGGACTCGGGGGCGATGTCACGATCGCGCCATTGGATCAGGTGGATATCACCGCAGTGGTCGATCTGCCCACCCCTCGCTTCGCGACACCCCAGCCCGTCCCGACATCGAGCGCGTCCCCCTGACGCCAAAGCGCCATCGACCATTAGGGTGGCGAACAGCCTCGCCGAGAACGGAGACCCCATGTCAGATTTCGATTACCCCGATAACTTGCGCTATACCGCCGAGCACGAGTGGGTGCGCCCAGGCGACGGCGAGATCGTGCGGGTGGGGATTACGGCCTATGCGCAGGACGCGCTCGGTGATGTGGTGTATGTCAGTGCGCCCTCCGTTGGTGCCGCTGTCACGGCCGGGGAGTCCTGCGGCGAGGTGGAGTCCACCAAGTCGGTCAGCGACCTCTACTCGCCGCTGACTGGCACGATCACGGCCGTCAATGAGGCGCTCGATGCCGCGCCAGAATTGATCAACACCGACCCCTATGGCGAGGGTTGGATTTTCGAGATGTCGCTGGCGGACGCCAGCGCCGTGGAGGCTCTGATGGACGCCTCCGCATACCGCGAGAACTTGGCCTGACCGCCACCTCATACACCCCGAGCACGACAGGACAGCCGCGACATGAGTGACACCGCCCCGGGCACGGGCCTTCCCGACGACGGTGCGGACAGCCCGCAGGCCTTCCGCTTCGATCCGTCGACCCAGCGCCTCCCCCCGACCGGAGGCCAAGAGGCACCGGACTGGGCTGATTACGAGCCTGCCCTCTCCCGCGAGGATCTGGGGCTGATCGAGGCGCTGCGACCCGGCACCGCCCTGCTCATCGTCCAGCGCGGCCCCAACACCGGCGCGCGCTTCCTGCTCGACAATGCCCAGGTCACGAGCGGGCGGGGTCCCGACAGCGACATCTTCCTCGACGATGTGACCGTCTCGCGCAAGCACGCGGTCTTCTCCTGGGAGGACGAGCACTTCGTCGTGCGGGATGTCGGTTCCCTCAATGGCACCTATGTCAACAAGCAGCGGGTCGACGAGGCGGATCTGCATGATCGCGACGAAGTCCAGATCGGGAAGTTCCGCCTGGTGTTCCACCAGGCCAAGGCCTGATCGTGGCCGGTCAACGAATCGGGGCGGTGCTTGCGGCACTGCAGCCCGATTTCCCTGACCTGAGCATCAGCAAGATCCGCTTCCTCGAATCCGAGGGCCTCGTGGAGCCGCAGCGCAGCGGCTCCGGCTATCGCTACTACAGCGGCGCCGATGTGGAGCGGTTGCGCTTCATCCTCACGGCCCAGCGCGACCGCTTCTGGCCGTTGAAGGTCATTCGTGACGCGCTCGATGGGATGGAACGCGGACTCACGGTGGCCGAGGACGCGCCCTCCGCGATCCCGCAGCCGCCGCAGCTGGCGGCGGATCCCGACCTCCCCGACCCCGGGAGTATGACGATCCGCACCACCGCGCGCCTGAACAGGGCCGAGTTGGCCCGGGCCGCGGAGGCGCCGCTGGCGCTATTGGACGAACTGACCTCATACGGCCTGCTACGCCCGGACCGCGATGGCTATTTCGTCGGTGAGAGCGTCCGGATTGTCGCCGCTGCCGCGCAATTGGCGGCCCTGGGGATCGAGGCGCGGCACTTGCGGCTGTTCCGGACTGCGGCCGAGCGCGAGGTCGGGCTCGTGGACTATGCCGCCTCGCAGGCCGCCCGCCCGGAACCGGCAGATGTGGCGCTGGCCTGCCTGGCACTGCATACCGCCTTGGTCAAGGACGAATTGGCCCGTCGGGGCTAAGGTCTGCGCGATAGCGTGGCCTGATGAAGCCCTTGGACGTTCTCGGCGTGCGGGTGGAGATGCCCACGAACACCCCGATCGTGCTGCTGCGCGAACGTGATGGCGCGCGCCATCTGCCGATCTGGATCGGTGCCGCCGAGGCCACCGCGATCGCCTATGCCCAGCAGGGTGTGGTCCCGCCCCGGCCGCTGACGCACGACCTGCTCATCGATGTCCTCGAAGCACTGGGAGACACCCTGGAGCGGGTGCGGATCGAGCGCATTGAGGACGGCGTCTATTTCGCGAATCTCGTGCTGCACAGCGGTTTAGAGATCGATTCGCGGGCCTCCGATGCCATCGCTTTGGCCATCCGCTCCGGTGCCGAGGTGGTTGCGCCCGAGGGCTTGCTGGAAGCTGCGGGCATCCTGCTGCCGGAAGAGACGGACGACGAGGTGGAGAAGTTCAAGGAGTTCCTCGATCATGTCTCGCCGGAAGACTTCGAATCGACACCCTAGTGACTCAATGTCGACTATGGGTTGAGAGTGTCGTGTGTGACTGATGTGACGAGTGAGGCTGGCGCGACACGCCGAAAGCGTTATCTGCTCGGTCGTTGACGCTGCCCACCCCGCGCCGTACCGTCAAATCCAGATAAACGGCCATTTCAGATGGAGGGACCCGGTGAACGGGACTGGCGAGGAGAACGGTCGGGCGATGCCCACCGTGACCCAGGACGCATTGTTCGACGAATTGTCGAATCCCTTCGGCGATGTCGGCTATCGCGGTGTGACCGCGTGCAAGGCGGCCGGCATCACCTACCGCCAGCTCGACTACTGGGCCCGGACCGGCCTCGTGGAGCCGTCGATTCGCGGGGCGGCCGGCTCCGGTTCGCAGCGGCTCTATGGCTTCCGCGACATCCTCGTGCTCAAGGTCGTCAAGCGGCTGCTGGACACCGGGGTTTCCCTGCACCAGATCCGGCTCGCCATCGAGCACCTGCGCGAGCGTGGTGTCGATGACCTGGCTCAGGTGACCTTGCTCAGCGATGGTGCGTCGGTCTTCGAATGCACCTCGCCGACCGAGATGTTCGACCTGCTCCAAGGCGGTCAGGGCGTCTTCGGGATTGCGCTCGGCAAGGTCTGGCAAGAAGTCGAGGGATCCCTGGCGCACCTGCCTGGGGAGAGCGCCGACCAGGATGAGCCGGCCGAGCACCCGCACGACGAATTGCGCGCTCGCCGCGCCGCCCGCGTCGGCTGAGAGGTCCCACCTTACACCAGCCGGGACCACGTGGGCAGGGTCGTCGGGTGCTGGCGCTGCCATTGATAGGCTCGGCGCGGCCCCACGAGCATCCGATGAAGGAGTTCAGGTGACGACACCGCTGCCCGATTTCACCGCCCGACACATCGGTCCGCGGGAGGCGGATGTCGAGGCGATGTTGCGGGTCGTGGGCCAACCCAGCCTGGAAGCCCTCGTCGACGCGGCCATCCCGTCCTCGATCCGCGCCGAGGCGCCGCTCGGCATCGAACCGGCCGCCTCCGAGGCCGCAGTGATCGATCAGTTGCGGGGTTATGCCGAGCAGAACCAGGTCCTGACCAGCCTCATCGGCCAGGGCTACTACGGCACGATCACCCCCGGCGTCATCGCGCGCAATGTGCTGGAGAACCCCGCGTGGTACACCGCCTACACGCCCTATCAGCCGGAGATCTCCCAGGGCCGGCTGGAGGCCCTGGTGAACTTCCAGACGGTCGTCACGGATCTGACGGGCCTGGACATCGCGGGCTCATCCCTGCTCGACGAGGCAACGGCAGCGGCCGAGGCGATGACCTTGATGCACCGTTCCACCCGGGCCAAGGACGACTCGGTGCTGTTGATCGACGAGCGGGTCTTCTCCCAGACCCTCGCCGTCGTCGCCACCCGGGCCGAGGCGATCGGCATACCTCTGGTCGTCGCGGACCTCAGCGGGGTCGACTCGCCCGCCGCCTTGCGCGCCGCGGCGGGGGAGCGTGAGGTCTTCGGGGTGCTCGTGCAATATCCGGACGATCGAGGCGCGATCCGCTCGTATGCCGCCCTCGCCGCCGCCGCCCACGAGGCCAAGGCCCTGGTCACCGCCGCCACAGACCTACTAGCCCTGACCCTGCTGACCCCGCCGGGGGAGTGGGGCGCCGATATCGCCGTCGGCTCGGCGCAGCGCTTCGGAGTGCCGATGATGTTCGGCGGGCCGCACGCGGGCTTCATGAGCGTGCGCAAGGGGCTCGAGCGCACGATGCCGGGCCGGCTCGTCGGTGTTTCCGTGGACGCGGTGGGCTATCCGGCATACCGCCTCGCCTTGCAGACCCGCGAGCAGCACATCCGCCGCGAGAAGGCGACCTCCAATATCTGCACGGCCCAGGTGCTGCTGGCCGTCATGGCCTCGATGTATGCCGTCTACCACGGCCCGCAGGGACTGACCGGCATCGCCCGGACGGTCCATGAACGCGCCCAGCAGCTGCGCGGCGGCCTGATCGCGGGTGGCGTGGAGGTCCTCGCCGACGCCTTCTTCGACACCCTGACGGTGCGAGCGCCCGGCGGAGCCGATGCCGCCGTCGCCGCCGCGCGCCAGCAAGGCATCAACCTGCGCCGGATCGATGACGACCTGGTGGGCATCAGCGTGGACGAGACCACGACACCCGAGGTTGTGAACCGGCTCCTGGTGGCCCTCGGTCTGCCGCAGCAGCTCACCGGCGCTGGCGATGCGGCCATCCCCGAGGACCTGCGCCGCACCAGCGACTTCTTGACCCACCCAGTCTTTAGCAGCCATCACTCTGAGACGGCGATGCTGCGCTACCTGCGCAAACTCGCCGACAAGGACTTCGCCCTCGACCGCGGCATGATCCCGCTCGGCTCGTGCACGATGAAGCTCAACGCGACGACCGAGATGGTCGCCGTGACATGGCCGGAATTCGCCAATCTGCACCCCTTCGCTCCGGACGATCAGTCTGCGGGCTATCAGGATCTGATCGCCGAGCTCGAAGGCTGGCTCTGCGAGATCACCGGCTATGACGCCGTCTCCCTGCAGCCCAATGCCGGCTCCCAAGGCGAGTTGGCTGGCTTGCTGGCGATCCGGGCATACCACCGCGCCAACGGGCAGGGGCACCGCACGGTCTGCCTCATCCCCTCCAGCGCTCACGGCACCAATGCCGCGAGCGCCGTGATGGCCGGGATGAAGGTCGTCGTCGTCGCGACGGCACCCGGCGGCGATATCGACATGGGGGATCTCAAAGACAAGGTCGCGCAGCACGGCGAGAATCTCGCGGCGATCATGGTGACCTATCCCTCGACCCATGGCGTCTACGAGGACACGATCACCGAGTTGTGCGGGCTGGTCCACGACGCCGGCGGCCAGGTCTATGTCGATGGCGCCAATCTCAACGCGCTCGTCGGCCTGGCCCGGCCGGGCAAGTTCGGCTCCGATGTCTCGCACTTGAATCTGCACAAGACCTTCTGCATCCCGCATGGCGGCGGCGGGCCGGGCGTGGGACCGATCGGCGTCCGCGAACACCTGGCGCCCTTCCTGCCCGCGAGCCCGCAGCAGGGGCGCACCGGCGCCGCGGTGTCGGCGGCGCCCTATGGATCGGCCGGCATCCTGCCGATCTCCTGGGCCTACATCCGGCTGATGGGCGGTGTCGGGCTGACCCGCGCGACCCAGGTCGCCATCCTCAATGCCAACTACATCGCGGCCCGGCTCGGCGAGCACTATCCGGTGCTTTATGCCGGGGCCGGTGGCCTCGTCGCGCACGAGTGCATCCTGGATGTCCGGCCGCTGACCAAGGACTCCGGGGTCACTGTGGACGACATCGCCAAGCGCTTGATCGACTACGGCTTCCACGCGCCGACGATGTCCTTCCCGGTCGCCGGAACCTTGATGGTCGAGCCGACCGAGAGCGAGGACCTGGGGGAGATCGACCGCTTCTGCGACGCGATGATCGCGATCCGCGGCGAGATCCAGCAGGTCCTTGATGGTGAGGTGTCCGTCGCCGACAGCGTGCTCCGGCACGCTCCGCATACCGCCCAGTCGTTGGTTGGCGAGTGGGAGCACCCGTATGACCGCGCGACCGCCTGCTTCCCGGCCGGCCTGCACGCCGCGAAGTACTGGCCGCCCGTGGCCCGAATTGATGGTGCGTATGGCGACCGCAACCTGGTCTGTTCCTGTCCGCCGCCGGAGGCCTTCGAATAGGCCGCACCCGAAAGCCGGCGTCGGGGAGTCCGGTCTCCACGGCACGTCGGCTCGGCTTGGCTCAGGCGCTGAGCGCGGAGTTCCCGTTCTGCTCCACGTGTGAGCCGGCGCTCGACTTATGGACCGCCAGCTGCGTGGGTATGCGGTCACGCAATTCGGCGAGGTGGCTCACCACGCCGACGGCGCGGCCACCATCGCGCAGCCCGTCGAGGACGGCCATGACATCTTCGAGGCTGTGCTCGTCGAGGCTGCCGAAGCCTTCGTCGATGAAAAGGGTCTGCAACTCGACCCCGCCGGCGCTTTCGCGGACCGCATCGGCGAGTCCGAGGGCGAGCGCCACCGAGGCCATGAAGGATTCGCCTCCAGACAGGCTCGCCGGCGAGCGGTCCACGCCTGACCACTCGTCGCGGATCAGCAGTCCGAGGCCGCTGCGGGCGCCATGAGCCGCCAGGGAGTCGTCGTGCCCGAGGCGGAAGCGGCCCTCACCCATGACGGCCAAGCGCTCATTGGCAAGTTCCACGACGCGTTCGAGCCGGGCTGCCAGCACAAAGGTCGACAGCCGCATCCGCAGCGTGTTTTCCGCCGAGGTGCCGCCGGTGAGTTCTGCCAGCGCGCTGACCCGCAGGTGAGCTTCTCGCTCCCGCTCGAGCAGCTTCGCCGCAACCCCAATCCGGGCGAGCAGAATCGTTGACGAGGTGGCGATCCGGTCAAGATCATGAGCACTTCGGCTGAGGTTTTGGGCCTGCGCCCGCTGGTGCGCGGCCGCCTGCTTTAGTGCGTCGAGATTGGGCGTCGGGGCCGCGAGGGCAGCGATGATGTCCGGCTCGGCTAAGGTCGCGGTCGCGAGATGACCCCGCCTCTCGTGCTCATGGATGCTCGCCTCCAGCGCCTGGGATTCGGTGTCCGGCAGTAGTGCTCGACGGGCTTCCTCTCGGTCCGCGAAGCCTGTCTCGGGAAGCGCGGCCAGCAGGTCGGTGTCCGCTGCCTGCAGCGCATCGGCGGTGGCGGCCTGACGCTCGCGCGCCGACCGGACTGCCGACACCTCCCGAATCACCTGGTCATGGTGATCGTGGCTGCGGGTCAGTTCGCGCACTAGGCCGGGGTGATCGAGAGCTTCGAGATCGGTCACGACAGGGCCGCTTGGCTGGCATGGGCAGTCGGCATGGTCGGTGAGGAGGGCTCGGACGCGGTCCACGGACTGCTGCAGTCGATCCCGCAGGTCACGCGTGGCGGCCTTGGCCAGTTGGGCGTCGATCGCGGCCTGCCTCAGCGTTGCGGCCGCCTGTTCCTGGGTATGCCGTGCGTCAGCCAGTGCCCGCTGCTGCGCTTCTCGCTCGCGCACCTGCTGCCGGGCCGACTCAACCTCCTCGCCGCATTGACGCAGTTTGCTCGCCAACTCGGCGGGGGAGTGATCGGCATGGCCGAGTTCGGCGAGCCGGCTGGTTGCCGAGGCGATCCGCTCGGACACGACCGCCAGCGTGGAGTTGATGCGCTGCATCTCGCGCCGCCGGGCGGCCAGGGCGGCCTCGGCCTGCGCGATCGCGTCGGGCGACCAGTCCGCGCCGATCTGCGCCGGCTCGGGGTGCTCGGCGGACCCGCATACCGGGCAGGGGGCGCCGGGGATCAGTCCATCGGCGAGTTGGGCGGCGAGGTCGGCGAGCCGGGCTTGCTCGAGATCGAGCAGTCGTCGTTGCGCGGAGAGTTCGGCGCGCTCGGCGGCCAGCGACTCCTCTCGGCCCGCCGTCTCGGCGTCCCGGGACGACGTGAGAACACCCGAAAGCTGCACAGCCTGGGCTATCACGGTATGCCGCGCGATGACCTCGGCGAGCGGTTCTCGCTCGGTCTCGTCCGACGCTAGGGCCCGGTCCAGATCGGCGATCTGCTGGTGGCGTTGGTCCTGCTGGCTCGCAAGTGCCTCGGCTCGGCGCCCAAGGTCCCGATGTGAACGCTCCGCCTTAGTCACCTCAGCTGCCGTCTTGGCGAGATCGCGAGCCGGCGCCTGCGCTGCCGCGAGCAACCGGGTCCCCCGATCCACGGCGTCCTCGGCCAGCAGATCGGTCGGGTCCAGCGAGGTGGACAGGGACGATAAGGAGACGCCCGCCTGGGCCAGAGCCGCGGCGGCACGACGATGAGCCGAGCCGGCCACGTCGGCGGCGTGCAGATGCGGACGAACACGCTCCGCCCTGGCAGATGCCGCAAGCCGCTCGCGAGCCTCGGCAATCGCGCTCGCGTGCGAGGCCAACTCGGCCGTCTCCTGCTGGGCCGCTTCTCCTCGCCGGCGCGCTCGGAGAAGAGTCTCGGCCTGCGCGAGCTCCCGTTGGCAGCCATCGGCGGCGGTGATCGCCTCGCTCGCGCGAGCATTTGCCTCGACGGCGGCACCGCGCAAGTGCTCACTCAGAATCGGCGTGACGGCCGCCCACTCGGTCGCGGCCAGGTCGCTGATGTCCCGGTCACCCAACAGCGCAGGCAAATCGACGGCCTCACCCGGCAGGCCCGAGAGTAGGTCGACGAGGGAGCGCACGGCATACCCAAAATCGCGCTCCGCCGCCTCGCGGGCGCTGGCGTGCTCCCGGCGCTTCTCGGCCAGCCAGGCTTCGACATCCTCAAAAGCCGTGACATCGAAAAGGGCCGTGAGCAGCCGATGCCGATCGCGAGCATCAGCGCGCAGGAAGGCCGAGAACTCACCCTGAGGCAACAGCGCGATGCGTTGAAACTGGGCCAACCCCAACCCGACCGCATCGGCGATGACCTCAGCAGCCTCGTCGATGCGCGTTGAACGCACCTGCCATCCATGGGCAAACTCTTCCAAGACCACGCTGGCCACTGCCTTGACGCTGCCCGTGCCCCGCCGCTTAGGACGGACCTGCTCGGGGCTGCGGGTCACCCGCAAGCGTCGCCCGGAGGCCGTGAACTCAAGCGTCACCGAGGTGAGCAGGTCCGGTGGAGCGAGGTCCGAGCGCAAAGCGCGCGCCGAGCGGGCGCCGGGAACATCGGCGAAGAGGGCAAAACAGACCGCATCGAGAATGCTGGTCTTGCCGGCGCCCGTGGCGCCGTGC
Source organism: Actinomycetota bacterium (assembly GCA_020160805.1). GTDB lineage: Bacteria > Actinomycetota > Actinomycetes > Actinomycetales > Dermatophilaceae > Nostocoides_A > Nostocoides_A veronense. Next base: position 14,639 of record JAIUPO010000024.1, read on the forward strand.
ACCAGGAAGAGACCAGCACCTGACAACTCATCGAAGTCGATGACCTGCGACTGCGCAAAGGGGCCGAAGGCGCTGACGTGCAGGCCGTGCAATCTCATGCGCTCGCCACCTCACCCGCCGGATCATCGCCGATTTTGGCCTCGTGCTCGCTGAGCCACCGCTCGCGTCGCGAGGCCTCCATCGCGCGTTCGAGCAGCCGTCGCTCGTCCGCATGCACGCCCGCGCCGCCGCGCACGTGCCCGACGAAATCGCAGCAGACGTCCAGATCCGAGCGCCCCTGCACCCGGGTGGTGTAGGTGCTCGGCAGCACGCTGATCCCCTCGGGTTCGAAAGCCAACTCGAGGGTGTGGGGGAAGCGCGCGCGCAGCCGGTCCATGGCGGCCAGCGGCCGCACCGGATCGGTGAGCACGACCGAGCACCACGCGGACTCGGCATGCGCGTGCCGCACCTCGGTCAGCAGCTCCTCCAAAGTCCCGCGTAGCCTGGCGAGGGCGCGCAGGACGGGCACCTCGATGCGCTCGATGCGCGGCGCCCGCGTGCCCGACACCTCGACCAGCGACCAGGTCTTGCGATGGTTCGCCTCCCCGAATGACATCGCTGCTGGCGACCCGCTGTAGTGCACGCGCTCCCCAAGGGTCTGCGCGCCGTGGAGGTGACCCATCGCGGCATACGCCGCCCCGGCGAAGGTCGAGGCCGGCACCGCCGAGAGTCCACCGGTGCTGATATCTCGCTCGGAGTCGCAGCTATCGCCGCCGGTGACGACGGCATGGGCCATCACCACCAGGGGCCCGCCGGAGTATGCCGCCCGCACCCGCCCCATGGCCGCGCCCAGAACGCCGGAGTGGGTTCGCTCACTGGCTCCGAGAGCGCCCGCCGCCAGGATCGGGTCGAGATAGGGAATGGGGGCGATCACTCCGTCGGCGATCGGCACCAGCTGCCCCACCTCCGCAACCGATGTGGCCACGTGCACGCCGGCCTGGCGCAGCAAGCCCGCGCCAAAGCCGAGACGGATCGCCGAATCGTGATTGCCGCTGGACAAGACCACCTGGGTGCCGGCGTCGACCAGCCGCTCCAGCGTGGTCGAGAGCAAGGCGACGGCATCGGGGGAGGGGATCGCGCGGTCATACACATCCCCCGAGATGAGGACCGCATCGACCCGCGTCTCGCGCACCACCTCGATCAGCTGATCGAGAGCGCTCTCGTGCACGGCCTGCATTCCGACACTCTTGAACGACCGGCCCAGGTGCCAGTCGGAGGTGTGCAGGATGCGCATGCCCAGCAGGCTATGAGGCCGCACTGACAGCCCCCCGGCATTTGCGCCGGTGCGCCCCCAATCCGAGAGGCGAGGGCGAGCAATTGGGCAGTTTCGCAGGGCGTGAGAAACGCCCTTCTGGTCAATCGGTAAGAAATCGCCGCTCGCGCGTGGCCCCGACGGGTGGGCTGTGGTTGGGTGTGCCCATGGGTGTCGAGGTCGAAGCCAAGAGCTACAGCCGCGAGGAACGACAGCGCTATCGCGAGAAGGTGCGTCAGAACCTCGACGTCTTCGAGCGCATGCTCGCCAGCAGCCAGTTCGAGTTCGAGAAACCCATGACCGGCATGGAGCTCGAACTCAATCTCGTCGATGACAACTTCCAGCCGCGCTTCGCCAATCTCGAGGTCCTGGCGGCCATCGCCGACTCCGACTTCCAGACCGAATTGGCGCAGTACAACATCGAGATGAACGTCCGGCCCCGGCCGCTGCCCGGAGACTCCGCCCTGGAGTTGGAAGAGGACCTGCGCCGCTCGCTGAACAATGCCGAGGAGAAGGCCCATTCGGCACAGGCGCGGATCGTGCCGATCGGCATCCTGCCGACGATCATGCCGGAGCATTTCGAGGGCGACTGGATCACCGCCAACAATCGCTATGCGGCGCTCAACGACTCGATCTTCTACGCCCGCGGCGAGGACATTTACCTCGACATCGAGGGTCCGACCGGGGAGCGCGTCCATACCTATAGCGACACGATCGCCCCCGAGTCGGCGTGCACCTCGATGCAATTGCACCTGCAGGTCGCTCCCGCGGATTTCGCGAACTATTGGAATGCGGCACAAGCGATCGTCGGCCCGCAACTTGCGCTGGCAGCCAACTCGCCCTATTTCTTCGGCCAGCGGCTACACGCCGAGACCCGCATCGAGCTGTTTAAGCAGGCCACCGACACCCGATCCATCGAACTGAAGAACCAGGGCGTCCGCCCCCGGGTCTTCTTCGGCGAACGCTGGATCACCTCCATCTTCGATCTCTTCGAGGAGAACGTCCGCTACTTCCCGGCCCTACTTGCCGAGTGCGGGGACGAGGATCCGATCGCGCTCTTGGAGCAGGGCGTTGCCCCCACTCTGGCCGAACTGCGCCTACACAATGGCACCGTCTATCGCTGGAACCGGCCCATCTATGACGTCGTGAACGGCACCCCACACCTGCGGGTCGAGAACCGAGTGCTGCCCGCGGGCCCCTCGATGATCGATGTGATGGCCAATGCCGCCTTCTATTACGGCGTCGTGCGCCAGCTCGCCCGCGAAGAGCGGCCGATCTGGACGCGGATGAGTTTCGCCGCAGCCGAGGAAAACTTCCGGCGATGCGCCCGCGACGGGATCGATGCGCGCATCTACTGGCCCGGCTTCGGTGAGGTGCGCGCGGACGAACTCGTGCTGCGGCACCTGCTGCCGATGGCTCACGAGGGCCTGGCGGATTGGGGCGTCTCCGCTGCCGTTCGGGACCGCTATCTCAGCGTCATCGAGGGCCGCTGCATCACCGCGGCCAATGGCGCGGAGTGGCAGGTTCATATGGTCGAGGCCTTCGAGGCGACGGGCATGGATCGCCCGACTGCCCTGCGCTCAATGCTCGAGCGCTATATCAGCCACGTTCACGAGAATCTGCCCGTCCATGAGTGGCCGCGCGAGATCTGAGACCAGTCAGTCAGCGTTGAGGCCAGGCAGCCGATTCCACATCTCCACAGCCGGGAACTCCTTGTCGTAACGCAGCACGCTCACCGACCCGGCGTCGAGCAAAAGCGAGGCAGCTAGCCGCACTTCTTGCCGCAGAAAAACGGTGGCCAAGATCCGCAGCGCGTGTCCGTGCCCCACGAGGGCCACATCCTGTGTCTGCAGTGTCGGCTGTATGCGGACCAGCACCCTCGCCATCCGGGCGGCCACCTCCTCGACCTGCTCGCCCGGCGTGGCGCCGGGCGTGACGCCGTCCAGGAAAACCGACCATGGCCGGCCGAGCTCGGCGCGGATCTGCGCGGTCGTGCGGCCTTCGGCGCTGCCGTAGTCCCACTCCATCAGATCAGGCTCTGCTTCGGGCGAGAGACCCGCGAGTTCCGCTGTGCGCCAAGCGCGTTGCAGCGGCGAGCTGAGCACCAGGCCAAAGCTGCAGCCACTGAGCAAACCGCCTGCGGCCCGGGCTAGCGCCTCCCCGTGCTCGGTCAGCGGCAGGTCCGTCCGGCCCGTATGCCGCCCGCTCTTGGACCACTCGGTCTCCCCGTGACGGAGTAGGAACAGCCGTCCAGTGGGTATGCCGCTCGCAGCCGGTGCACTCATACGTCCGACCTTAGGTGCTCGGTCCGGATAGCGTTTCGATCATGAGTGAGGTCATCGCCGACGGCCCCGGCTTGGGGCACCGCCAGATCACGTTCAGCAGAATCGAGAAGGGCCGCTTCCGAGCAACGAATGCGCGCGGCGGCACTTTGGACTTCGCCTCGGGGGAGAACACCGACTTCACCCCGGTGGAACTTTTGCTCGTCGCCATCGCGGGGTGCAGCGCCGTCGACGTCGACCTGATCACGGTCAAGCGCGCGGAGCCGGAGCACTTCGAGGTCACCGCAACGGGGACCAAGGCGCGCGATGAGCAGGGGAATCGACTGCAGGACATCGCGGTTCACTTCGCCATCGACTTCCCGGACGGCGCGGACGGCGATCGCGCGCGCGAGATGTTGCCCAAAGCTGTCGCCATGTCGCACGACCGGCTGTGCACTGTTTCGCGGACCGTGCAAACCGGTGCCCCGGTCCAGATGACGCACGACTGACGAGGGCTTTGGGCGCGACCAAATACGCTGGCCCCGCGAGTGCTTGAATGGGCGCATGCCTGGCTCCTCGCGCGCTGCCCAGCTCGTCGCCTCCGAAGAACTCGCGGGGCTAGACCCCTTTCTCATCGACGAATTCGCGCTGCGATTGGAGCGCTACTGGCCTACCGTGCGCTCCGGTGTTGCGCGGCTGTATGGCGAGGAGCGGGCCGAGGAACTTGCCGAGGATCTCGTGCGTCGGGCCGCGCGCGGATATCGCGACCGCGACCCAGAACTGCGGCGACTGGATCGAGCCCGCCTGCTGACACCCACCTGGTTGCAGGACCCGCGGATGATCGGATACGCCTGCTACACAGAGCGTTTCGCCGGCGATCTGCGTGGCGTGAGCAAGAAGCTGGACTATCTGCAGGAACTCGGCGTCACCTACCTGCACCTGATGCCGCTCCTGCAGCCGCGAGAGGGCGACAGCGATGGTGGGTATGCCGTGGCCGACTACCGCGCTGTCCGTCCCGACCTCGGCACGACCGACGACTTGCGACGCCTGGCCGACTCCCTGCGGGCCCGTGGTATGTCGCTCGTCATGGACCTAGTGCTGAACCACGTTGCCCGCGAACATGATTGGGCGCGGCGCGCGCAGGCGGGAGATGCGACATATCGCGACTACTTCTACATCTATCCCGATCGACAGCAACCGGACGCCTACGAGCGGACGCTGCCGGAGATCTTCCCCGACTTCGCGCCGGGCAGCTTCACCTGGGATGACGCGGTCGGCGGCTGGGTGTGGACCACCTTCAATTCCTGGCAATGGGATGTCAACTGGGCCAACCCGGCGGTGCTGGGGGAGTACGTCGACATCATCTTGTATCTCGCGAACCTCGGCGTCGAGGTCCTGCGCCTCGATGCCATCGCGTTCACGTGGAAGCGCATGGGCACCGATTGCCAGAACCAGCCAGAGGTTCACCACCTCACCGCTGTGCTTCGCGCACTGGCCCGAATCGCTGCTCCCGCAACAGTTTTCAAGGCCGAGGCGATCGTGGGCCCACGCGACCTCATCCAGTACCTCGGAATCGGCCAGCATGTCGGCCAGGTCAGCGATCTGGCATACCACAACTCCCTCATGGTGCAGGGCTGGTCGGTGCTCGCCGGGGGCGACACCGAACTCGCCCGGGTCGCCCTGCGTGCCCTGCCGTCCACGCCGCCGACCGGCACATGGATCACCTACGTCCGCTGCCATGACGACATCGGCTGGGCGATCGATGACCGGGACGCAGCCGCCTTGGGGCTCAACGGCTTTCTCCACCGGCGCTTCCTCGCCGACTGGTATGCCGGGGACGTCGCCGGCTCCTGGGGCCGGGGACTGGTCTTCCAATTCAACGAGGCAACGGGCGACAAGCGCACCAGCGGGACCGCGGCGTCTCTGGCCGGGCTGGCGGCGGCCCGCACCGATGTCGACCGTGAACACGCTCTGGCTCGGATCTTCGTGCTGCACGCTCTGGCCTACGGCTGGGGCGGCATACCCGTGCTGTGGTCGGGGGACGAACTCGGGACGCCCAACGATCCGGAGTGGGCTGCCGAGAAGGGCCATGAGAACGACAACCGGTGGGCGCACCGACCCCGGCTCGACTGGCGGTTGGCTGCGGACCGCCACGACTTGCGCACGGACGCGGGGAAGATCTTCCAAGGCCTGGTGCATCTCGGGCGGGTGCGCGCGAGCCTGCCGCAGCTGCACGCAAGCGCGGAATCGCGCGTGTATGGCGAGCACATCGACCGGGGTCTACTCGTTGTGCACCGGGCGCACGCGGCCGGTCCCATGCTGGCGATCTACAACGTCACCGAAGACTGGCGGCCTTTCCCCGGGATGGAGTTCGAAAGCCTCGGTTTCCGGGAGCCGGTCAACGCCTTGGGCAATGACCATCAGGTCGCCATCGGCGATGACGGCTATATCTGGATCCCACCCTTTGCGGCCTGGTGGGTCGTCGACGCGCCGTCGGCTAGCTGACTCAGACGAACACGAGCACGGGCAGGTCGGCGGGGGAGTGGCCGGCTTGCGCGGCGACCGTGGTGAGGCGATCTGGGGTGCTCCGGTGGGCGGATCCGGCGTATGTCGTCCGCCCCGTCGAGGTGGTGCCCAGGCTGTCCTGAGCCTGGGCCGCCATGGTGGTCGTGGTGACGGTGGCCGGCGGGGTGGCGATCATCGGGTCTCTCCTTGAACGGCGAATTCGTGTGGTGCGGCTACCTTTTGGGGCTGGTATGCCGATGTGAAGAGAGTCCCGCCTGTCCTTGTGCGTCGGCTGTGCATGACGCGTGGCCCGGCTAGGAATCTCATGACGGACCGCTGGGAATGTTCAGGGCGCCGCAGGCGTGCTAGACAGAGTCCATGGCTACGACTGCATTCAAGGGCAACCCCGTTCAGACCGTCGGCGACCTCCCCGCGCAAGGTGGTGCCGCCCCCGACTTCACGTTGACCGGCTCGGACCTGTCCGATGTGACCCTGGCCGGGCTCGCCGGCCGCCGAGTGGTCCTCAACATCTTCCCGAGCGTTGACACCGGCGTCTGCGCGGCTAGCGTCCGCAAGTTCAACGAGCTGGCCTCCGGCCTGGAGAACACCAGCGTCGTCTGCGCGTCCGCGGACCTGCCGTTCGCGCTGAGCCGCTTCTGTGGCGCCGAGGGCATCGAGAATGTCGTCGCCGCCTCCTCCTTCCGCAGCGACTTCGGCGCCGACTATGGCGTGACGATGACCGACGGCCCGCTGCGCGGCCTGCTCGCCCGCTCCGTCGTCGTGCTCGATGCCGACGGCAAGGTCACCTACACCGAGGTCGTCCCCGAGATCACCACCGAGCCCGACTACGACGCCGCCATCGCCGCCCTCTCCTGAGCCTGGGGCGCCGTTTGTAGGTTTCCCGCCCGATGCCGGAAACCCTCCCTTTGTGCCGGAAAGCTTCTGGCACAAGGGGAGGGTTTCTCTCCCATATGGCGACGCGTCAGCGCTGCAGCAGGACCAGCACCTCGCTGTGACCCGTCTGGGGAAACATGTCGAACAGCCGTGCCTGCTCGACGTGGAAGCTCGGCAGCCGCGTCAGATCGCGCGCTAAGGTCACGGGATTGCAGCTCGAATAGAGCAGGAAGCTCGCGCCTGAGCTCTCGAGGTCTGCCGCGAGACGCGCATCGATTCCGCGCCGTGGCGGGTTGACGATCACCAGGTCCGGCCCTGGCCAGCCTGCGTCACGGGCCATCACGGCTGCGTCGCCGGCAGCGAAGGTGAAGCTCCCGACCCCACCCGACTCGGACGCAGCGAGCTCCGACGCGCTCTGCCGCGCCGACGCGATGGCGTCCGCCGAGATCTCGGCGCCGAAGATCCGGCGACCCGGCGCACCGGCATACAACGAGAACCCGCCGACCCCGCAGTAGAGATCCCAGACGACATCGGGCGCGACCTGCGAAATCCATTGCTGTGCTTGGTGATACAGGCCGATGGCGACGTCGGTGTTGGTCTGGAAGAAGCTGTTCGGCCGCAGGTGCAAGCGGACCTGACCCAACTCCATCGACAGGCTCTGCCGCGCCGTGATCACCCTCTCGTGCGGACCCTCGAGGATGGCCTTGTGCTCCGGCTGAAGGTTGATCGAGACCACCGTGACTCCATCAACGAAGTCGCCGATTGCGGGCACGGCGTCGGCGATCCGCTGCGCCTGACGCTCGCTGCGCAAGACGAAGCGCACCATGAGTTCGCCGCTGGGGGAGTGGGTGACCAGCAGATTCTTCAGTTCGCCGCGAGCTTTGCGCACGTCATAGGGCAGCAGCCGCAGGTCTTCGATCAGGTGGGCCAGCGGCGCGAAAGCCGCCTGCAATCCCGGTTCGTACAGGCCACATTCGCTCAGGTCGACAGCCGTCTGCGTGGCGTCAAGGATGCCGAGTGTGATCTCACCAGGCCGCCCTCCGACAACGAGTTTGGCCTTATTGCGGAAGCCGGACTCGCGGCTGTCGAAGGGTTCGCTCCACCGGGTGGGCCCCACATGCTCCGCGAGAAGCTGCGCGGCGACCGACTGCTTATCCGCCAGCTGGCGCTCGTAGGGCGTGCCCATCAGGGTGCACGAGCGGCATACGCCGGCGTCGTAGTAGTGGCAGTCCATCACGGCCCAGCGTAGGCCGCGACAATGAGCCCTATGCAGTTCGTCGTTCGCGTCCGGCCGGGCGCCTCGCGCACCCGCGTGGGGGGCCGCTTCGGCGGGGACGCCCTCGTGGTCGCGGTGTCGGCGCCCGCCGTGGACGGCCGGGCCAATGAGGCCGTATGCCGTGCGCTTGCCGCCGCGTTCGGGGTGCGCCCCCGCGCGGTCGCCATCGTCGGTGGGGCGACTTCGCGCACCAAACGCGTCGCGATCGACGATCCGGAGGACCTGGTGGGCGCGCGGCTGGTGGAGTTGCTCGGCATACAGTGAACCCATGGCTCGCCTGCTCGATGTGCACCCGATAGATCCCCAACCGCGGGCGATCTCGCAGGTCGTCGCCCTGCTGCGCGACGGCGGCCTGATCGCCTATCCCACCGACTCGGGCTATGCCCTGGGCGCGACCTTGGGCAATCAAGAGGCTAAGGACCGCATCCGCGAGATCCGCCGCCTGGACGACAAGCACCACTACACCGTGATCTGCCGCGACTTCGCCCAACTCGGGCAGTTCGTGTTCGTCGACAACTCGATCTTCCGCGCGATCAAGTCGGCAACGCCCGGGCCCTACACCTTCATCCTGCCGGCGACGAAGGAAGTGCCGCGAAAACTGTTGCACGCAAAGAAGAAAACGATCGGCGTGCGCATTCCGCAGAGCCGCGTCGTGCAGGCGATCCTCGCGGAATTGGGGGAGCCGCTGCTTTCGAGCACCTTGATCCTGCCCGGCGAGAGCGAGCCAATGACCCAGGGCTGGCTGGTCAAGGAAGAACTAGACCATGCTGTCGACATCGTGCTGGACTCGGGGGAGTGCGGCATCGAACCCACGACGGTGGTCGACTTCTCCTCGGGTGAGCCGGTGATCGCCCGTGCTGGCGCCGGCGACCCCACCCGCTTCGTCGGCTGAGGTGCTTCCTTCGTTGGGGGAGAGGAAGCGGGAGGCGAGAGTCGGACACTTGGTTCGAGACGAGCGGGCCGATCTGCTGGAACTGCTTGACCAGTTGACTGCGCGCCAGTGGGCGGCCGACTCGCTGTGCGCTGGCTGGTCTGTCCGTGACGTTGCGGCGCATGTGATCGATTACGACATCGCGGGCTGGCAGAAGACGATCAGGAGGCTGCTCTCGGCGTCCTTCAGCCTGGATCAAGCCAACGCGGGCGGCGGAATCGCGAATGCCCACCTCACGCCGGACGAAATTCGTGAGCTGCTTGCGCAACACCTGTCGCCGAGAGGCCTGACCGCGGTCTTTGGCGGTCGCGTCGGGCTGCTCGATGCGCTGGTCCACCACCAGGACATCCGGCGCGCGCTCGACCTGCCTCGGACCATTCCGCCGGCCCGACTCATCCCAGCCCTCAACTTCGCACGGGTCGCCTTCGCCGCCGGCATCCCGCGCCGAATCAGAGGCCTTCACCTGGTGGCAACGGACCTCGGGTGGACCGCAGGCCGCGGCCCTGTAGCTGAGGGATCGGGCGAGGCATTGCTCATGGGTATGGCGGGGCGCCAGCACGCGATCGCCGAACTGCACGGTCCCGGGGCAGGCATCCTCGCGCGGCGCTGCGCGCCACCTCCGACGCTGACGGATTGAGAAGAGGCGGTCGGGTCTGCACCTCGTCAATCGTCGCGTCGTCTCGCTTCAACTGGCACCCCGGAGCACCACGTGCTCGATGCCATCGAGCACGAGGTCCAGGCCAGGCTCAAACTCGCGGTCGAAGGAGTAGCCCGGGGCGAGGATCACCTGCTCGGCAAACCACATCATGTGTGCATAGCCCCGAAGTGCGTCCCCGAAGCCATCCGTGACGATCATCGACGCGGCCTCAGGCCCGCTGTCGAAGGGCAGGGTCGACTCCTGCAGAACGAAGCCATATACGAACGCGTCGATGACGGCATACGCGAAGGCGACCTGGGGGCCAGTGAAGCCGGCCTCCCGCAGGCAGCCGATATTGGCGTCGTGATAGGCCAGGTTCGCTGGCCCAGGCCGGTGACGCGACTCCATCAAGGGCAAAGCCCAAGGATGTCTATGGAGGACCGCCCGCACCGACAGCGAACGACGGCGTAGCTCGGCCCGCCACTGTCCTCGTGCCTGCGGCAACTCGATCTCGCGGTAGATGCGGTCCACCATCAGGTCAAGCAGCGCTTCTTTGTTCGCGACATGGTGGTAGAGGGACATCGCCTCGACGCCGAGGCGGCGGGCCAACGCCCGCATGGTGAGCCCGTCGAGGCCCGACTCATCGGCCATGGCCATCCCCGCGCTGATGACGGCGTCCTGAGTGAGCTTGCGCGGCGGCATACATCCTCCTGCGAAGTCCTTGTGATCCTTACAACGTAATGTTACGGTTCCACCGAAAACTTACAACGTATGGAGTGGATTCTGGCTATGACTGCACATTCGCCCGGGGCCGACCTGAGCACCCAGCCTCTGCCGAGCACCATGAGGGCGGCAACCCGATCGGATTACGGCTCAACGGAACGTGTCGTCGTTGATCGCGTCGATCGTCCGGAACCCGGAGCGACCGAGGTGCTCATCCACGTCGCCGCGGCGGGTCTCGACCGGGCCACCGTCCACCTGGTGGAGGGCAAGCCCTATCTGGCCCGACTCGCGTTCGGCGTGCGACGACCGCGGCAGGCGGTCTTGGGGCAGCAGGTCGCCGGGCGCATCGTGGCCGTCGGCTCAGCCGTGACAGGTCGTGCCGTGGGGGAGCGGGTCTTCGGAACCGCATCCGGTGCATTTGCCGAGTATGCCGTGGCGAAGGAGGCCACCATCGCGCCGACACCGGTTCAGCTGAGCGACGACATAGCCGCCACCTTGGGGGTCTCGGGAGTCACTGCATACGTTGCCGTGGTCGGCCGCGCGCGTGTGCACGCGGGCCAGCGCGTGCTCATCCTCGGCGCGTCTGGCGCGGTGGGGACGTATGCCGTGCAACTCGCGAGCCAGCTCGGTGCTGACGTGACGGGGGTATGCCGTGCGTCCAAGCGCGATCTGGTCCGCTCCCTCGGGGCCAAGCTGGCCGTCGACTATGCGGGGTTGTCCCTCGCCGACCTGCCGGATACCTACGACGCCATCATCGACATCGCCGGCAACCGCCCGCTCCGCGAACTGCGCTCCGCCCTCGCCGCCGACGGCATACTCGTGATCGTCGGCGGCGAAGCGGGTGGTTCGCTGCTCGGCGGGATCGAGCGAAATCTGTTCGCGTCGCTCGTCAATCGGTTCACGACCCAACGCCTGGGCTGGCTGTTCGCGAGCCCGACCACGGAGAATCTCGCGCTCCTAGCCGACGCCCTGGTGTCCGGGAATCTGCAGCCGCCACTCGATCGGTGTGTTGATCTGGCTGGCCTTGGCCCAGGGATCGAAGACATGCAGCAGGGCCGATTGCGTGGCCACGTAATCGTTCACCCCGGATGACGCCGTGCACTCGGCGTTCAGCCGAGCAGGCAGCCGGTGTCTCAGAGATCATCACTTTCCACCGAGCAGCGGCCAAGCGCGGTATGACCCTGATGTAGGGCAAGTAGTGCGCAGGGGTTAGCTGGCAGCGGACGTGAGATGCGGGCAGCGCCGATAAGCGACATTATGTCAAGTTATACCCAGCGTACGGATGGCGCGTCCCCACCGACTACAGGTATGTCGTCGCGCGCCGAGGTGCTGAGCGTGCGGGGGCGGAGGTGGGCGGCATACCTGTAGTTCGTCGGGCCAACCAGCCGACGCCAGCCCGACCTAGCCCGTCACAACCCGACCGAACACGCTCAAAACGGCGCTTACGCCAAATCAGCCCAGGGCCGCGCCGGACTTCAGCTCCACCTGGCGCTTGATCCGGCTCAGCATGGCGACCATGCCGCGCAGCCGTAGCGGTGAGACGACCTCGGCGAGACCGAAGGACATCGGGGCCGCCTCCGGAGTCGCCAGCACCTCATCGACACTCAACCCGTCCAGACCCTCGTGCAGGATCCCGGCAAAGCCGCGGGTCGTCGGCGCCTCGGGCGGAGCGGAGAAGAAGAGGGAGACCGGCTGGGCGCCACGCGGTATACCCTCCCCCACCTCGACGGTCAGGAAGAGCGGCGATTGGCACTCGTGCACCTGCTCCAGCGACTCGGGGGCATCGGCATACCGCTCGGGGAGGTCGGGCAGCCCCTGACTGAACTCCAGCAGCAATTGCAGCCGGTCCTTCGGCGCGAGGTCGAGGAAGTCCGCGGCGATCTCGGAGAGCGACGCCGGCATCGCCCCGCCACCAGCGGAAGCAGTCACCCCGCGCTCACTTCTCGATCGGCACGCGCACGGCATTGCCCCACTCGGTCCACGAGCCGTCATAGTTGCGGACCTTGTCGAAGCCGAGCAGGTGATGCAGCACGAACCAGGTATGGCTGCTCCGCTCACCGATCCGGCAGTAGGCAACGACCTCGTCCTCGGGCGAAAGTCCTTGCTCCGCAAGGTAAATCGCCTCCAACTCGGGCCGCGACTTGAACGTCCCATCCTCATTGGTCGCGCGCGCCCACGGGACCGATTTGGCGCCCGGGATATGCCCGCCGCGCACCGCGCCCTCCTGCGGGTAGTCCGGCATATGCAGCAACTCCCCCGAGTACTCCCCCGGCGACCGGACATCGACCAGCGGCTTGCCGAGGTGGGCGAGCACGTCCTCCTTGAAGGCCCGGATCGGCGCGTCATCCCGCTCCACCACGGGGTATGCCGCCTCCCCCGTCGCCGGGGCCACCTCCGGGATCGCGGTGGTCAGCTCCCGTCCCTCGGCGATCCACTTGGCGCGCCCGCCATCGAGCAGCTTGGCGTTCTCGTGCCCGAACAGGCTGAGAACCCAGAGGGCATAGGCCGCCCACCAATTGCTCTTGTCGCCATAGAGGACCACCGTCGTGTCCCGGCTGATCCCGCGCGCGCTCATCACAGCCGCGAACTGCTGGGCGTCGATGTAGTCGCGCGTCAGCGGGTCGTTCAGGTCGGTGATCCAGTCGAGTTTGAGCGCCCGGGATGTGCCCCGTCTCGTAGAGCAGCACGTCCTCGTCCGATTCCAGCACGACGATCTGCGTCCCCGCGCCCGCAGCGCCAGCGGCCAACTGGTCGGCGAGCCACTGGGTGGACACGAGGCGTTCAGGATGGGCGTAGTCGGTCGCGGTCATAATGCGATGTTATCCCCGCCCTCACATGACATTGCGCCACGGCCTGGGGCCGGCGGCGAAGCGCGGAGTCGCTCAGCCCCACCAGAAGACGGTGGCGATCACGACATACAAGGCGATCAACGCGGCGCCCCTCGATCCAGTCCGACTACTCGACGGTGACCGACTTCGCGAGATTGCGCGGCTTGTCGATGTCATAGCCCAGCGTGAGCGCTGCGTGATAGGCCAGCAATTGCGTCGGGATGATCAGCAGAATCGGGTCGAGCTCGGGCTCCGACTTCGGCACATCGATCCGGGCCACATCTAGGCCCTGCAAGTCGACGCTGGCGTGCGTGATGGCGATGACCTCTCCCCCGCGTGCCAAAACCTGTTGGACCGCACCAACATTGCGGTCGGTCAACTCATCGTCGGGCACGACCGCAACCGTCATCATCGAGGGATCGATGAGCGCGAGCGGCCCATGCTTCAACTCACTCGTCGGATAGGCCTCGGCGTGCACATAGCTGATTTCCTTCAGCTTCTGCGCGCCCTCGCGCGCGACCGGATACTGCCGGACCCGCCCGATGTAGAAGGCGTTCTGCGTCTTCGCCAGACGCTTGGCCAGGTCGATGATGTGCGCTTCGTCGTCAAGCACGGCCTGGATCTGGTCCGGGATGCGCTTGAGTGCGGTCAGGATGCGCTCGCCGTCGGCGAAGGACAGATCCCGCAGCCGGCCAAGGTGCAAGGCGAGCATGCCGAACGCCATCGCCATATTCGTCAGCGCCTTGGTTGAAGCCACCGCGATCTCCGGCCCAGCGTGCAGGTAGATGCCACCGTGCACCTCGCGCGCAATCGTCGAGCCCACCGCATTGACGACACCGACAACCGTCCCGCCCTTGCGCTTGATCTCCGAGACGGCGAAGGCGGTGTCGGCGGTCTCACCGGACTGCGAGACCACGACATACAGCGTGTCCGGCTCGATGATCGGGTTGCGGTAGCGGAACTCCGAGGCTGCCTCTGCGTCGGCGGGGATCCGGGCCAGATCCTCGATCAGCTGCGCCCCGATCTGCCCGACGTAGTACGCGGATCCGCAGCCGAGAATCTTCACTCGTCGGAAGGCGCGCAACTCCTTGGGCGTCAGGTTCAGGCCGTTCAGTCGGGCGGTGGCGAAGCGGTCGTCGAGTCGCCCGCGGATGACGGCGGCGGCCTTCTCGGGCTGTTCCAGCATCTCCTTGTACATGTAGTGCTGGTGGCCGGTCAGTTCCCACTCGGCCGCGGCGACCTCGATCTCGACCGGTTCCCGGCCGGTGTCCTGCGCCTGCCGGTCGAAAGTGCGGAAGCCGCCAGCCGTGACCGTGGCGAGTTCGCCGTCGTCGAGGTGGATGACATGGGAGGTATGCCGCACCAGCGCCGCCGCATCGCTCGCGACCAGCGTCTCCTTCTCCCCCACGCCGATGATCAGCGGAGAACCGTTGCGAGCCAACACGATCCGGTCCGGGTGGGCCTCATCGATCACGGCGAGCGCGTAGGTCCCGGTGATCTTGTGCAATGCGTCCAGCACGGCTCCTTCGAGGGTGTCGGCCTCGGAGCGCGCCACGAGGTGGGCGACGACCTCGGTGTCGGTGTCGCTGTTCAAGGTGACTCCGGCCGCGGTCAGCTGGTCGCGCAGGATGGCGGAGTTGTCGATGATGCCGTTGTGCACGACGCTGATTCGCCCGTCCGTGCTGCGGTGGGGGTGAGCATTGGCCTCGGTGGCCGGGCCGTGCGTTGCCCAGCGGGTATGCCCGATCCCCGCGCTCCCCGTGAGCCGCTTGGGCAGTGCGGACTCGAGGTCGCGGATTCGTCCCACGGAGCGAACTGCGGTCGTCCCCTTGGCGCCGAGCACGGCGATGCCGGCGCTGTCATAACCGCGATATTCGAGGGTCTTCAAACCCTCGATGAGGAAGGGGGCGGCCTGCTGGTCACCGATATAGGCAACGATCCCGCACATGGTGTCGATCTCCTGATGGTCGAAAAGAATGCAGTGTCGGCTCAGCCGTAGATGATCCGACGGACTTGGCGTTCGGTGAGTTCGGGCGGCGCCACGAGGCGCTGCGCGAGTTCATTCCGGATGGTTCGGAAGGCCACGTCATTGCGCACTCCGTGCAGATGCAGATCGGCGTGGCGACGCCGAACGAAGTCTTCGACCGATTCGCGGTACCACGCCAGCACGTCATCGATGACGCGCTCGGCCTCCCCGATCGTCAGGCCCGTCGAGGCGGCGACGCGCTCGACGACCTCACGATCCGGCATACGGTCCAGGATGAGGCATGAACAGACGATCTCCAAGAATTTGCCCGAACTCGGGCAGATTGCACCTAATGCTTCCGCGGGGAACCGAGTAGTCGTGCTCACCTGCGCCGAGAGGACGGCGACATAGCGTTCCCTCATGGCTCGATTCTTCTCCGCGATCGGCAAAGTCATCGGTGCACTGATGGCGCTCGCCGTCGCGGCCTATCTCCTGGTCAACGGCGTCGGCTGGATCAAGGCGCGCGGCACGCGCGCCGAGATCAACAAGGAGTTGACCTCGGCTTTAGCGCAGAAACTGCCGCCGGAACGCGCCGCTCAGCGGGACCTGATCGCGTTGCCAAAGCCGCCCGAGATCTCCTTCATCGCCGAGGATTGCGAATTTCCCACGACAGACTCCGGGTGGATCGTGCAGTCCTACCGCCAAGCGTGCCGACTGGTCACCACGAGCGCCTGGCCAGTGACCGACCGCGCGGAAGCGAACGCGATCCTTGGCCAGGTCCCCGAGCGTGTGGTCGGGGACCCGGTGACCGGCGAGTCGCCCCTGTCGGGGTGCACTCCCCTGCGCCGGGCCGACAGCGATGAGGGCACGCCTGTCGGATCACGGTCGTCACGGGCTGCGGTCTTTGTGGAAGCCCAAACGAACGACGACTGGTGGTGCGGCAAAAGCTACGGTCCGGCATACCGCTCAACGATCCTTGACGGCACGGGCGCGGAGCTCGACCCCGCCCGCAACTGGCTCGTGGTGACTCACAAGCAGGAGCTCGGTGAGTGGAATCTGGGCTGCCTGCATTGGTCGATCCTGTTCTGCGACAACCCCTTCGGGGGCAAGCCCGCGATGGGCACTCCCCCGGTCTGAGATCATTCGCCGGTGCCGGCCGCCCAGGTCTTATAGCCCCCGTCCAGATTCCGAACGCGCCGTCCCGGCGCCGCCAGCATCATGGCGGCCACATGACCGCGCACCCCGACGGCGCAGTGCACGATGACGTCATTGCTCGTCACGTCCCCAAGTCGGCTCCGAAGTTCATCGACCGGCAGCAAAACAGCGCCAGGGATGGCGCCGGCCGCGTGCTCACTCGCCGATCGCACATCGATCAGCGTCGCTCCACCCGCCAACGCGGCGGGCAGCTCGTGCCACTGGATGCTGTGCGTCACCTCGTCCGCGAGGTTCTCGTCGACATAGCCGAGCATGTTGACCGCGTCCTTGGCGGAGCCGAACTGCGGGGCATAGGACAACTCCAGATCAGCCAACTCGCGCGCGCGCAGGCCACCGCGCATGGCGGTCGCGATGACGTCGAGGCGCTTGTCCACTCCGGCTGAGCCGACGCCTTGGGCGCCGAGGATGGCGTCGCTCTCAGGGTCCACCAGCAATTTCAAGGACATGGTCGCGGCCCCGGGGAAGTAGCCCGCGTGATCCAGGGGGTGAGTATGGATGGCGCGATAGGGCCGCCCACTGGCTCGCAGTCGCTTCTCATTCCAGCCGGTTGTCGCCACCTGGAGACCGAACACGCCGACGATGGCGGTGCCCTGCACCGGCCGCATTGAGCTTGGCCGGCCGGCGATCACATCGGCGACTCGGCGCCCCTGCAAGTTGGCGGTATTGGCCAGCGGCACCAAGACCGCCGAGCCGTCGTGAGCGTCGCTCTTCTCCACGGCATCGCCGACCGCGTAGATATGCGGATCCGAGGTGCGTCCGTGCTCATCCACCACGATGCCGCCGCGCTCGCCGACCATCAGGCCGGCCAAGGTGGCGAGCCGAGTGTCGGGACGCACCCCGATCGCCGCCACCACGAGGTCGGCATCGAGTCGGCGGCCGTCGTGGAGTTCGACCCCCTCGGCGTCGATGGCGACAACCTGGGAGCGCAGATGGAGACCGACCCCATGCTCGCGCATCCGGGCATGCACCGGCGAGGCCATCTCGGGGTCCAGCGGGGCGAGGACCTGCTCAGTGGCCTCGACGAGGTCGACCGACAAACCGGCGTGACGGAGGTTTTCGGCCAGTTCGACTCCGATGAAACCACCGCCAATCACCACAGCTCGGCCAGCGCCAGCAATCGCGGCGGCGAGTGCGTCGGTGTCTTCGATGTCGCGCAGGGTCAGGGCCCGTTCGATTCCCGGGATGGGCGGTCGGACTGGCGTGGCCCCTGGCGAGAGAACTAGCGCGTCATACGCCATCGTCGTGGAGGCTCCGGAGGCGAGCTCGCGCACCTCGACGGTGCGCTCGCTCGCGTCAACGCCGACCACTTCGTGACCGACGCGCACGTCAAGCCCGAAGCGGGCCGCGAGCGACTGCGGGGTCTGCAGCAGCAGGGACGAGCGCTGCTCGATCACTCCTCCCACGTAATACGGCAGGCCGCAGTTGGCGAACGAGACGTGACCGCTGCGTTCCACGACGACGATCTCGGCCTCGGGCAGGAGACGGCGGGCTCGGGTGGCGGCGGACATGCCGCCGGCGACTCCCCCAATGATGACGATACGCATGAGGAAATAATACCCCCACGGGTATGTTGTGCATCCTGTCCCCACTCCGGCACGATGACCATCACGAGGTCCGTACCATTGGGGACCGTGACCGACCCCACAGTCCCCGACGAAATCCTCGACCCCAGCGACGCGGTCCCCGAGGAGGTCAGCTTCGAGGGTCAGTTGTATGACGCCCGCCCCGCGCGTCTGCGTCCGCGGGCTCGGCTGCGCGACCTGCTGTGGCAGCGCAAGCCGAAGCAACCCGGCTCCGCCAGTGGCGACAATCCCGAATACGTTCAGTGGCTGGAATCGGAGTCGATGCTCGCGGACGCCCGAACCTTCGCGCGCAAGTTCGCTGGCGAGGGCTCGATGTGGCAGAACCCCTATGCCGCGCCCGACCCGCGCGCGGCCATCGAGAAGGCAGCGGTGTGGTTCACGGCATACCCGATCTCGATGATCACGGCGCCGGATGCCACCTTCCTTGGGGCGCTCGGGAACGAGCGCCTGTGGAGCGCCTTCGAGCAGATCGGCATCACGGCGGTGCACACCGGGCCGGTCAAACGCGCCGGCGGGATCAGCGGATGGGAGACCACGCCGAGTGTCGACGGGCACTTCGACCGGATCTCGACGCAGTTCGACGAGATGTTCGGCACCGAGGATGAGTTCCGGGCCATGTGCGAGGTGGCGACCGCGCACGGCGGCATCGTCATCGACGACATCGTCCCGGGCCACACGGGCAAGGGCGCGGACTTCCGGCTCGCCGAAATGAAGGTTGGCGACTACCCGGGCATCTACCACATGGTCGAGATCCCCCAGAAGGACTGGGCTCTGCTGCCGAAGGTCCCCAAGGGCCAGGACTCGGTCAACCTCGACCCGGCGACCGAGAAGAAACTGACCGACGAGGGCTATATCGTCGGCGAACTTCAGCGCGTCATCTTCTTTGAGCCGGGCGTGAAGGAGACGAACTGGTCGGCCACAGCCCCCGTCCTCGGACCGGACGGGGAGGAACACCGCTGGGTTTACCTGCATTACTTCAAGGAGGGTCAGCCCTCGTTGAACTGGCTCGACCCGACCTTCGCGGGCATGCGCCTGGTGATCGGCGACGCCCTGCACTCCCTCGGCGACCTCGGCAGTGGCGCGCTGCGCTTGGACGCCAATGGTTTCCTCGGCGTGGAGAAGTCGGCCTCTGGCGGGCCGGCCTGGTCCGAAGGCCACCCTCTCTCCGAGGCAGCGAACCAGCTGATCGCCAGCATGGTTCGCAAGGTCGGCGGCTTCACCTTCCAGGAGCTCAACCTCACGATCGACGACATCCTCTCCTCGGGTGAACGTGGCGCCGACTTGTCCTACGACTTCGTCAACCGCCCTGCATACCACCACGCCCTCGCGACCGGCGACGCCGAGTTCCTGCGGCTGACGATGCGCGCGGCGCGCGAGATCGGGGTTGACACCGTCTCGCTGGTGCATGCGCTGCAGAACCACGACGAGATGACCTACGAACTCGTCCACTTCGCGACCTTGCACGCCGGCGACACCTTCAGCTTCCGCCGCAAGCCGATTCTCGGGGGCGATCTCGCCACGCTGATTCGCGCCGAACTGACCGAGAAACTCACCGGTGACAACGGTCCGTATAACTCCACCTTCACGACCAATGGCATCGCGTCGACGACGGCGTCGATCATCGCCGCCTCACTTGGCCTGAACGACCTGAGCGCGCTCACCTCGGAGAACATCGAGGCGATCAAGAAGGCGCATCTGCTGCTGGCGATGTACAACGCGTGGCAGCCAGGTGTCTTCGCCCTCTCGGGCTGGGACTTGGTCGGCGCTCTGCCGTTGGAGCGCAAGCAGGTCGCGGCCTTGATCAAGGATGGCGACACCCGGTGGATCCACCGCGGCGCCTATGACCTGCTCGACTTCGCTCCGGAGGCCACGGAGTCCACCTCCCGCATTCCCAAGGCCCGGTCGCTGTATGGCTCATTGACGACCCAACTTGCTGACGACACCTCGTTCGCGAGCAAGTTGCGGGACATTCTCACGGCGCGCGCTCGCCACGGCCTGGCCACCGGCGAGCAGGTCGACATCCCCGCCACCTCGCACAAGGGCATGCTGGTCCTGGTTCACCGCCTGGCCGACGCAGACCAGATCACGGTCTTGAACTTCTCGTCCGAAACGGTGTCCGGCAGCGTCCGGTCGCTCGAGCTGACCCCCGGCAGCAAGGTCGTCGACATGATGACCGAGGCGCCGGTTGGGGAGGTCGACGACCTGCATTCGTTGTATGTCGTGCTGCAGCCGCATGAGGGTCGCTCGCTGCTCGTCCTGCGCCCGAGCGAGAGCGACTGACAGGCCGGCCGATCCGGCACAAGCGGTCGCTCGGCTCACTCGTGATCAGTCTGCGGCGCCCACGAGGCGCTGCAGACTGCTGGCCTCGACTTCATACCGGCTCGCCACCGCCCCGCCGGCACGGAAGAATCGGCGCCGCAGCGAGCCGCTGACCGCGATCGTGTCGCCGACCCCCACTCGATCGAGGACTCGCCGAGTGGCGGCACTCCAACAGGCGACGTCGATGGTGTCGACCGACGCGGCCCGGCCCCGACCGGCCGGCCGCGGCACGACCAGGCGCAGGGTGCGCACCTTGTCCCCGCTCGGCAACTCGCGCAGGTCCTCCACTCCAGAAATTCGCCCGCGCAGCAGCACGGTGTTGGCGTCTGGCTCTGTCATCGGGATCTGGCCCCCGTCGGCCGCTGTCTTTCTCATGCCGATCACTGTTCCGCGGGTGCGCAGGCATCGGAAGTGGGGCTCGAAAATCTGTGGATAAGCCCTTTTCCACGTGCTACCTGTGGATATCGGCCATCGTCTGTTGTGACCGTCTTGGTCACGATATGATTGCGAGCGCTTGTGCTGCGTTCTCCCGCGGAGCATGGCTGTTTCCGAACGGATGGTTTGATGCGGCTGACCGGCCCTGTGCTTCTCGTGGCGTCCCTGACGCTCGGTTTAGGCTGCTCCGACGCCCAGGCAGCAGAGTCCGGCTCATCCTCACCGACGCCGAGCACGACGGTCACGATCCCGGCGGACACCACCGATTCCGGTGGCCTCTCCCCGGAGGAAGTCCAGCGCCAGGTGGCGCGGGCTGAAATCCTCCGGCAGCAGATTCTGGCGACCAGCGACGACATGGCTGCTGCCATGACCAAGGTCGAGGAGGCCGCCAAGAAGGCGAACGCGGCCCTGCAGGCATACAGCGAAGCATCCACCGAGGGGCGCGACGCCCGTGAAAAGGCCAAGACCCAGGCGGACATCGCGGATGCGCTGCAGGAGCGGCTCGACCAGGCCCGCTCGGAGCTGCGGGAGTGGGCCGTCAGCGCCTATACCCAAGGTGGCCCGCTCGCCGAGCAACTCGGCTATCTCGACGCGCTGTCCAAGGAAGCCTCCGAGGCCTCCAACCCCCTGCAAGACCTCAACTACCTCACCGACAATCGCATCCGCAGCGTCGATGACATCCGCCAGGTTGCCGTCGCGCAGAAGCTGGCGTCGATGAACGCGGAAGCCGAATTGGGCAAGGCCGAGGCGGCCGAGGCCAAGGCCAAGAAGGCGAAGCTGAAGGCGCAAGGGTTTGTCCAGCAGCAGCAGAGCGCCCTTGACGAATTGCGCACGGCACACGCCGAGCATGTCACCGAGGCCGGCCCGCTCGCGGGCCTGCTGCTCGGCACTGGCGATGCCGACGCGATCGCCGCCAGCGAGCGACTGACGGACGCGCTCGCGGCGAGCAATGTCTCGATTAAGGACCTGCGCCTGACGCCGTGCACCGATGCTTCTGGCGTCTTCCCCAACGGCCAGATCCCGCCGTCAAACTTGTGCCCCATGGTCGGCAGCAGCGACGAATTCCTCGTCCCGGACGCGGCCGCCGCCTTCAACGCCATGTCCAAGGCCTATGCCAAGGACTCCGGCCAACTGCTGTGCGTCACCGATGGTTACCGCTCGTATGCCGAGCAGGTCGCCGTCAAGGCGGCCCGCGGCCCGTGGGCCGCCACCCCCGGCACCAGCGAGCACGGCCTCGGCCGCGCCGTTGACCTGTGCGGCGGCGTGCAGGACTACAGCGCCCCCGCGCACCTGTGGCTGGTTCAGAATGCCGCGCTCTTCGGGTGGTTCCACCCGGACTGGGCCGCTCAAGGTGGTCGTCTGCCCGAGCCGTGGCACTGGGAGTACGCCGGCTGATCAGGCCGGACGGGAAATCTCCTACCGATGAGTAGGTGCGCCTATGTCGCACCGACCCCTGGCTGTGCCACAGTTCCGCCATGACTAGTGCGCCGGTGGCCCCCACCGACTCCCCGGACTATGCGGCCAATGCCCGGTTCATCCGCCCGTGGTACTGGTACGACTGGGCCAACTCCGCCTTTGTGACCACGATCGGCACGGTGCTCTACGGCCCCTACATCACCTCGATCGCCAAGGCGGCAGCCTGTCCTGGCCAGGACAGTGATCTGGACTGCGCGACGAATCTGCACGTTCTCGGCATCCCCATCGCCCCCGGAGCCCTCGCGCCCTATACGACGACCTTCGCGACGATCCTCTCGGCGATCGTGCTCATCTTCATCGGCGCCATCGTGGACCGCATGGAACGGCCGGCCAAGTTCCTCGGCCTCTGCGCCTGGGGCGGAGCCATCAGTGCCGCTGGCCTCTTCTTCGTCACCGGCACCCGCTGGCAACTCGGGGCTATCCTCATGGTTTTGGCGACGGTCTTCCTCGGCTCCTCCTTGGTCACCTATGACTCCATGCTCAATCAGATCGCAGCCCCCGACGATCGCGACAAAGTCTCCTCTCGCGGCTGGGCGCTCGGCTATCTCGGTGGTGGCCTTCTCCTAGCGGTCAACCTTGTCCTGGTCACGATGAAACCCTTCGGGCTGACCACAGGTATGGCGGTGCGGGCATCCATGCTCAGCGCCGCCGTGTGGTGGGCCGTCTTCGCGATCATCCCGATCAAGGGCATGTGGGACTTGCGCAATGCCGAGAAGCCGCCTGTCGCAGCCGGTGAGAGCGTGGTCGGCGGGAGCATCGCGCAATTGCGCAACACCTTCTCCGATCTGCGCGCGCACCACCCGCAGACGATGCTCTTCCTGCTGGCATACCTCTTCTTCAATGACGGCATCCAAACCGTCATCTCCTCATCAAGCTTGTATGGCGCCGAGGAACTGAAGTTCGAGCAGTCGCAGTTGATCGCGCTCATCCTGCTCGTCCAGTTCGTTGCCTTCTTCGGCGCCCTGATCTTCGGCCGGATCGCCGCGCGCGTGGGGGCATCCAAGACGGTGCTCGGGTCGCTGGCCCTGTGGACGGGGATCGTCGCGGCGGCATACTTCGTGCCCGAGAAGGCCTTTATCCCCTTCGTGCTGCTCGGCGTGGCGATCGGACTCGTGCTCGGCGGCTCTCAAGCGCTCTCGCGCAGCCTCTATTCGCAGCTAGTCCCCCACAAGCGGGAAGCGGAGTACTTCGCGCTGTACCAGGCCATGGAACGCGGCACGAGCTGGTTTGGGACCCTGCTCTTTGGCGTGGTCTACCAACTCACCCACACCTACCGCCTGGCGATCATCGCTTTGATCATCTTCTTTGTCATCGGCGGATTCCTGCTCTCGCGCGTGGACTTCCGCGAAGGCATCCGCCAGGCTGGCAACACCCAGCCCGCATTGATCTGATCGCCGAGCACACGCGAAGCGGCCCACCCCATCGTTGGGGTGGGCCGCTTCGCGTGCCGGAAGTATGCCGGGTGGTTCAGGCGCTGCGCTTGGTCGCCTTCTCGCCGCGGCTGGCGCGCAGCAGGTCGAGACGCTCCTCGAGGAGCTCCTCGAGCTCGGGAATGGAACGGCGCTCGAGCAGCATGTCCCAGTGGGTTCGGGCGGGCTTGACCGGCTTGCGGTCCGGCGCCGCACCGTCGAGGAGCAAGGCCTCCTCACCGCAGCGACACTCCCACGTGGCGGGAATCTCCGCCTCGATGGAGAAGGGCAACTCGATGCGGTGCTCCTGCGGGCAGACATACACGACGATCTGGCGCTCGCTGGGGACGACATTTTCGCTCGTCTCCATGCTGAAAGACACCATGCGGCTACCACGCAATGTGCGGTCGGCCATGGGGAACTCCTAATACTCGGTTCTGCTCGCGTCGCGGGATGCGCGTCGCAAGTGCTGTCGGTGTCAACGTCCACAGACGGCTGCGTGTTCCGCAGCGCAGCGCACACCAAGGGTGGGAACAACCGGGTGGCGTCAAGGGCGCATGACGAGGGACTCTGCGTCGAGGCCCAGCATTACAGTCTAGCGCTCGACGACCTTGCCCTGCACGGTCTGGCTGGCGGCATCGGTGTGACCTGCGCGACTCGCGGGCCCGCCGGCGGGATCGGTGGCCCCGGCGGCATACCCCGGAGGGAAGGCGGCGCCCAGCGGCCCCGCAGCGCTCGCGAGCACGCGGGCGCGCACCGCGCCTTCCAGCAGCCGCCGAGTGACCGGGCGGGTGACGGGCAGGATGAAGAAGAGGCCCACGATGTCGGTGAGAAAGCCCGGTGCGAGCAGCAGGGTGCCGCCGATGAGGACGAGTGCTGCGTCGGCGAGTTCGCGGGACGGCATAGTGCCGCTGGACAACGCGCCATTGAGCGCGCGCCAGGTCCGAGCCCCCTCGCGGCGCATCAGCCAGGTGCCGAGAAAGGACATGAGCAGCAAGAGCCCGACCGTGGGCCAGCCGCCGATGATCTTGCCGACCCCGATGATCGCGGCGATCTCCAGCACCGGCACGATCAGGAAGGCGAGGAAAAGCAGCGTGCGCCAGGGCCGCCGGCGCGAGCGGGCGGCATAGGGCGTCTGGCCTACAGGGCGTGCCATTGCGGCTCCCGATCGGTGAGTTTCTTGAGCTGACCCGCCCGGTGGGCGAGGCCCCAACCGGTGATGCGCTTCATCGACTCGGCGACGATGGCGTTGTTCATCTTCGAGTCACCGATCTCGCGCTCGACGAACTCGATCGGCACCTCGACGATCCGCAGGCCGGCGCGGGTGGCGCGCACCGTGAGGTCGACTTGGAAGCAATAACCGGCAGATTCGACATGCTCAAGTCCGATGGTCCGCAAGGCACTCGCGCGATAGGCCCGATAGCCTGCGGTGGCATCCCCGACGCCCATCCCAAGAATCAACCTGATGTAGAGGTTGCCCCCCATCGACAGCGCCTTACGGCTCGCCGGCCAGTTGACGACCGACCCGCCAGGGACATAGCGGGAGCCGATGACGAGATCGGCATCATCGAGTGCGGCGAGCATCTGTGGGAGATATTTGGGCTGGTGGGAGCCGTCCGCGTCAATCTCAACCAGGGCGTCATAGTTGCGTTGCAGACCCCAATCGAAGCCAGCAAGATAGGCCATCCCCAGGCCCTGCTTGCCCGGCCGGTGTAGGACGTGAATGGCCGGGTCCGTTGCGGCCAGCTCGTCGGCGATCGCCCCGGTGCCATCGGGTGAGTTGTCGTCGAGGATGAGGATGTCCGCCGCCGGCGCGTGCTTACGAACCCCGGCGACGATTGTGGGCAGGTTTTCGCGCTCGTTGAAGGTGGGGATGCACACCAGCACCCGAGTGATCGGGTCACGGTCGGGCGCCGCGGTGTCAGGCACGAGCGAGGTCCTTGCTCTTGAGGGTCGACAGGGGCTGCTGGTCATTATCTCGACGACGCCAACGCGTCGCAGCCCACGCAATCAACAGCCCGGCGAGGGCGGCATATTCCGGGGTTGGGCCGACTCGGTCCGCGATCGTCAGGCCGCTCCGAAGTTCGACATTGGACGAGGCGGCGTATGCCGTGAACAACGACGACTTCTCGACATACGTTCCGTTGGGGCTGATGAAGCCGCTGACTCCCACCGTGGAGACGTGGACGACGCTGCGGTTGTGCTCGATCGCGCGCAACCGCGAGATGGCGAACTGCTGGTCGGATTCAGCGGTATAGCCGAAGGTCGCGTTATTGGTCTGGACGACGAGCACGCTCGGGACGTCCGGCCGGTGGGTTACCGAGGTGCGCACCAAGCCGTCGTAGGCGACCTCGAAGCAGATCGTCGGCAACGCCGCGAAAGTGTAGGGCTGTCCCGGCGAGGAGTAGTCGCTGGTCAGCTCGAAGTAGCCGGTCTCGGTGCCCTTGGCCATGCCCTCGCGGACCAGATCGACATTGCTGTTGAAGTGGCGGAAGAAGTCCTTGGCCGGGACGTACTCAGCGAAGGGCACGGGATGCTGCTTGATATAGCGCTCGGGATCCATCGAGCCCGGCCGGTAGAGCAGCGAAGCATTGGAGACAAAGGGCGCCGGCTCATCGAGGATCGCCCCGATCAACAGCGGCGCCTTGATCGCCGAGCGCGCTTGGTTGATGACCGCCGCCGCGTCGGCATTGCGGGTCGGGTCGATATCCGAGGCGTTCTCGGGCCATACGACCAGATCAGCGCGGGACATGTAGCTCGCCAAGCGTTCGGTTTCCCGCACGTGATTGTCGAGAACCGCCCGCCGCTCGGCGTTGAACTCCAGTCCAGGCTCGGGCACATTGCCCTGAACGAGCCCAATGGCGGCCATTTTCGGCGAGTCGCCACCGCGGCCCACCGGAATGCCGCCGAGCACAAAGGCGGCACCGAGGGTAGTGGCGATGCCGAGAGCCGCGGTTCCCGGTCGACGGCGCAGGGCGCGAGCGCCTGCATACAGCAGGACCCCGATGGTGGCGACCCCCGCCGTGACCAGGGGCGCACCCCCGAAAGCCGCGAGCGTGCGCAGCGGCGAATCGGCTTGGCTGAAGGCCAGCCGCACCCACGGGAAACCGCCGAAGGGTGTCGTCGAGCGCGCCCACTCCCCCACTACCCAGCCGAGCGGGACCATGCCGTATGCCGCCCACTCCCACCCGCGCTCCACCAGCCGCCGCTGCAGCGGGCCGATGACGGCGAGCATCACCGCGACATATAGGGCCTCCAACGTCGCGAGCGCGAACCACGGGAGCTTCCCGACATACACCCCCGACCACGACAAGGTGGGGATGAAGTAGGCCAGCCCGCCGACGAGGCCGCTGAGCAAGCCGGTGCGCCACGAGGCGCACCAGCCGGCGGCGGCCAGGAGAGCGCAGCCGAGCCACGCGGCATACCACCAATTGGTGCCGGGGAAGGCGAGCGCGATGGCCCCGCCGCCCGCCAGGGCAAGGAGCAGGCGGGCCGGCAAGATCGGGCCGGCGGGTTCGCGACGCACGGGACAACGGTACGTGCTCGGAACCAGCGGCTCCGTCATGCTGGGCCCATGCTCAGCAGCAATGATGTCGCGCGATGCGAGCGCTGGTTCGACGAGAACGGGCTGCCGTATTTTGTCGAGCAGCGTCATGAGGCGATCCAGCGGGCGCTGGGTGGCCGCGTCGTCGCGCTGTGGAGCGGCATCATCGCGGCGGTCGGGGCAGCCGCCTTTGTGTGCGGTCAGCTGGCGGGGTTAGACACGTTCACCGCCCTGCTCGTGGGGGTGCAGGTCGCCTTCCTGGTCGCCGTGGTGCGCGGCATCGTGGTCTTCGATGTCGGGGCGATCGCCGGCTGGGCCGCTCAACACGCCTGGGAGAGTCGGCGGTTGGTGCGGCCCTTGGTGACGCGGGCGCTGCCGTTCCTGTTGCTGTTCATCACCTTCTTGTTCATCAATACCGAGGTCTGGCAGGTCGCCTCGTCGCTGTCACGGCCGCAACTGCTCGGAGCCTTGGGCGCCTTCACGCTGCTCGCCGTCGCCTTCTTGTGGCCATCCTTCGCCGGTGAGATCGAGCGGCTCGGCGTCGAGGTCGATGGCGCCCAGCTGGCGCAGACCTGCGCGGGCACCCCCGTCGCATCGGCTGCTGTGGAGATTGCCGCCGAACCCACCCTGGCCCGTGAAGTGGCGGGCATTCGGCTGCCGCGGCTTCAGCGCAGCAATTTGATGCTGATGCTCTTCATCACGCAGGCGATCCAATTGGTGCTCGTCGCGTTGGTGGTCTTCGGCTTCTTCTGCCTCTTCGGCTCGCTCGTCATTCGCCCCTCGGTCATCGTGGCGTGGACGGGCTCGCCGCCGCAGTACACCGGTCCGCTGCACCTGGTCAGCGACGAACTCTTTGCGGTCGCAGTCTTTCTTTCGGGCTTCGCCGGGCTCTATTTCACCGTCCAAGCCGTCATCGACCAGAACTACCGTCGCGAGTTCTTCCACCACATCGAGGACGACCTCCAGCGGGCGATCGGCGTGCGCAAGGTTTATACCGCGCTGCGGATGCACCTTGCCGAGGCGCCTTCCGCCCCCCAGGCATCGGCCGAGGAGGCTTAGCTCGAGGGAGGGACGACGACCACGCCGCGCGCCGTCGTGGCGAGGGTCGGCGGGTCGAGAAGGTCGGCGGCCGACTCGCCGCGGCAGGGATTGCCCCGGGCGATCACCCGGACCTCGAAGTCCATTTCACGGCTGCGCGAGCCGACCCGCACCAGCCGGGCGCTGATTTCGATGCAGTCACCGGCGCGCACGGGAGCCCGGAATTGCACATCGCTATAGGACGCGAACAGGCCCTCGTCGCCGTCGGTGCGGATGCACATCTCGGTCGCCACATCGCCGAAGGCGGCTAGCGAGTAGGCCCCGTCGACGAGATTGCCGGCATAGTGCGCGTGGCTGTAGGGGACATAGCGGCGGTGGAGAACCTCCATGCCGACCTGGGCCGATGTCATGCCGTCTTCGCCTTCGCTGGGGTGGGGGTGACGCGCGTGGTCGGGTCGACCAGGGCGTGGATGAGGTATGACGCGACCTCACCCGGTGTGGTGCCGCGCCCGAAAATCCGGTCCACCCCGAGGCCGCCGGCCGCGCCCTCCTCAAAGCGCGGACCACCGACGATCAGGTGCGGCACTTGCCCGGTGGGGAAGGCCTCCCGGAAGGCGGCGCTCATCGCGCTCGTATTGTGCAGGTGGGCGTCCTTTTGGGTGACGACTTGCG
Organism: Actinomycetota bacterium; assembly: GCA_020160805.1. GTDB lineage: Bacteria > Actinomycetota > Actinomycetes > Actinomycetales > Dermatophilaceae > Nostocoides_A > Nostocoides_A veronense. The sequence goes on from JAIUPO010000024.1 coordinate 43,642, forward strand.
AGACGAGAACGGCATCCGCCTTCAGGTCGTATGCCGTGTTGACCAGTTCCGGGATGCTCACCTGCGCGCCGAGATTGTGGACCGCCATCTCGCGGTAGTACTCCAGGCCCTTCTCGCCGGCGAAGCCCTTGATATTGAGGATCGCGTCGATGCCGACGGTGTGCGCATCGGTGCCGATGCAGGCGCCGACGACCACGAGTTTGCGGCGCAGGTGCTTCTTGATCGCGGTGTTGACCTCCTTGGAGGAGAGCAGCTCGTATTCACGCTCGACGATCTCGAACTCGCGGATGTCGACCAGATGCTTGACCGGGCCATAGACGACGAAGAAGGTGAAATCGGGCCCGATGGCTTTGGCGTGCACCAGCAGCGCCGGCTCGATGCCCATCTGCATCGCCAGGCGCACAGCGGCGCCCTCGGCCCGCTTGTCGTGGGGCAGGGGCAAGGTGAACGAGACCTGGACCATCCCGTCGCCGGTCGTATCGCCATACGGCCGCACGATCGGGCCGTGACCCTTCGACGGCGGCTCGGCCAAACTCAGCTCGCCGGGTTGGGCGTTCTCCCGCCGGCGGCGGGCCTCGTGGGCGTCGCGCGCGCTCATCGGGTGCTCCCTTCCTCGAGCAAGTCGGTGGCCGGGTTGAGATAGCCCGGCCCCTTGGCGACGACGCCATCGAGGCCCTTGCCCTTGGTCGGCGGTCGCTTCATCGCTCCGAAGGTGCCATCGGCGATGGCCGCGAGCAACGGCGGGCCGCTGGCCCGGTCGCTGTCCCCCACGATCCGTTCCAAGAGGCCGATGGACTCGCCGAGCACCTCGCGAGCTCGCGTCTGGATGAAACCATCGCGCGGCGGATGGAAGTCTTCGGTCAACCCGCCCGCGGCGTTGAGGACATAGCGGACATTCTGCAGAGCCAGGTCGCGGTCCGAAATCCACGGTGTGACAACGGCTTCGGTCATCATCCCGACGAGCAGGATGCCTTGGCCGGTCATCGCGCCGACAAGATTGAAGAAGCCGTCGAGCAGATAGCCGCGGAAGATATCGCCGGTCATGTGCTTGGTCGGCGGCATCCACTTCAAGGGCGCTTTCGGGAAGAGCGTGCGGGCCAGCAGCGCGTGGGCGAGTTCGAGGCGGAAGCTGTCGGGCACGTCCGGGTTGATCTCAAAGGCGTGCCCAAGGCCGAGCTGCCAGTCCTGCAGGCCGGCTTCCTTGGCGAAATATTCGTTGAGGAGTTGGCTCACGGTCACGGTGTGCGCCGCCTCGACGGCATCGGCCGTGGTGAGGTAATTGTCCTCGCCGGTATTGATGATGATGCCCGCGCGGGCGTGGATCTGACGCGAAAAGCGTTGATCCACAAAGGTTCTGATGGGATTGATATCGCGGAACAAGATGCCGTACATCGAGTCGTTGAGCATCATGTCGAGCCGTTCGAGCCCGGCGAGGGTCGCGATCTCCGGCATGCACAGGCCGCTCGCGTAGTTCGTGAGGCGGATGTAGCGACCCAACTCCTTGCTCGTCTCATCGAGCGCGGCCCGCATCAGCCGGAAGTTCTCCTGCGTCGCGTAGGTCCCGGCATACCCCTCCCGCGTCGCGCCTTCGGGCACGAAGTCGAGCAGGCTCTGACCGGTGCTGCGGATCACCGCGATGATGTCGGCGCCCTCGCGCGCGGCGGCCTGCGCCTGAGGGATGTCCTCGTAGATATCCCCCGTCGCGACGATCAGATAGATCCAGGGCTTCTGCTTCGGATCACCGTGGCGCGCAATGAGTTTGTCGCGCCGCGCGCGCTGTGCGTCGATGGTGCGTATGCCGCGGGCGACTGCCGAGCGTGCCGCCTTGCCCACCGTGGCGGCTTCTTTGCCCTCCGGAATCCGGAAGTCCACCGCTCCCCCGGCGGCCTTCTGGGCCAGCGTGGCGAGGTCGGGTGCAACGCCCCGACGCAGCGCATCCCACACCGGCAGCGAGACGCCATACTCCAGCCCGGTCTGGGCTCGCACCGCGTCGACGAGATGGTTGACCCACGGCACGAGTTCGTGATCGGCGCCGCTCAGCCCGGCCAGCCGGAGCGTCGCCCGCTCCACGGACACGGTCGTATGCCGTTTGGCCAGGTTGACCACCGGCCGTCCGGCCGTGCGCGCCAGTGCGCGAGCCTGCTTAACCTGAGCCGGGTCCAACTTCAGGACGCTCCGTTGCCGCATAACCACGCGCCCATGCTAGCGAAACCCGCAAGCCTTCCAGGCATGGACCGAATTGGCCGCAAAGGCACGCGCGAAAGCGCCTCGCGGCCGAAAAGTATGCCGTGGGCTGTCCATCCGGGCTGACGTCGGACCGCAGGTGTCACGTGAGAGATAGCGGGGTTATCACCCTGCTTTCGCTCACGTGAGTGCCGGAGAACTGCCGTGGCGTGATGTTGTCCAGATCACCTTCCGTAGGAGAGGGTTGTCAGTATGCCGAGCCAGGACTACGAGCAGGACACCTCCACCCGCTTCGGGCCGCTTCGGATCAAGGCCCGCGGCCGCGCGGTGATGAGCAATCCGACGACCAATCGCGGCACCGCCTTCACCATCGAGCAGCGCAAGGCGCTCGGCCTCATCGGCTTGGTCCCCTCGCAGGTGACCAACCTGGAAAACCAGGTGCGGCGGGTCTATGAGCAGTACACGCGAACCACCACACGGCTCGGCAAGTACCTCCACCTCGCCGGTGTCCGCGATCGCAACGAGGTGCTCTTCTATCGGCTGCTCACGAGCAACCTGGAGGAGATGCTGCCGATCGTCTACACCCCCACCATCGGTGAGGCGATCGAGCGGTTCAGTCACGAATTCTCCCGCCCGAGAGGCGTTTTCCTCTCGATCGATCACCCGGAGGCGATGGCGGACGCCTTCCATAATTTCGGTCTCGGACCCGACGAGGTCGACCTCGTCGTCGTCACGGACAGCGAAGGCATCCTCGGCATCGGTGACCAGGGCATCGGCGGGATTCAGATCGCTGTGGGGAAGCTCTCGGTCTACACAGCCGCGGCGGGGATCCACCCGCGCCGCGCCATACCCGTGGTCCTGGACGTGGGCACCGACAATCTCGGGCTGCTGTCCAGCGAGATGTATCTCGGCGAGCGGCACGCCCGGGTGCGCGGGGAGAAGTACGACGAATTCCTCGACCTCTTCGTGCATACGGTCAAGGAGATGTTCCCGAATGCGATGTTGCATTGGGAGGACTTCGGGACCACCAATGCGCACCGGATGTTGACGAAATATCGCGACGAAATCTGCACCTTCAATGACGACATTCAGGGCACGGCTGCCGTCGTGCTGGCGGCAATTCTCGCGGCCGTCGACGTGACCGGGCTGGCGCTCGACGACCACAAGGTGTGCGTCTTCGGCGCCGGGAGCGCGGGCGTCGGGATCGCCAATCTCGTCCGCGACGCGATGCTGCGCACGGGGGCCTCGGAGACCGAGGAAGAGGCCTACTCCCGGTTCTATGCGATCGGCATCAACGGGTTGTATGTCGATGACCAGCCGGAATTGCTGCCCTTCCAGCGGCCATATGCCCGCCGCCGCCCCGAGGTCGAGCATTGGGCCGTTGCGGACCCGAACCACATCACCCTCGAAGACGTCATCCGCAACGCCAAGCCGACGATTCTCATCGGGACCTCGACGCGGGGCGGGGCCTTCAGTCGGCCCATCGTCGAGGAGATGGCCTCCTATTGCGCGCGGCCGATCATCTTCCCGCTCTCCAATCCGACGAGCCGGGCCGAGGCGACGCCGGCGGACCTGCTGACGTGGACCGATGGCCGGGCGTTGGTCGCCACCGGTAGCCCCTTCGGGCCGGTGGACTATGACGGCATCCGCTATCAGATCGCCCAAGCCAATAACGCGCTGATCTTCCCTGGCCTTGGCCTCGGCGTGGCCACCTGCCGTGCCGAGCGCGTCACCGAGGGCATGATCGCGGCGGCGGCCGAGGCGTTGGCCAGCATGGTCAACGCCTACCGGCAAGGCGCCCCGCTGCTGCCGACGATGAGCGATCTGCGGATGGTGTCGGCCACCGTCGCCGTCGCTGTCGCCAAGCAGGCCGAGCGGGAGGGCCTGGCGCGCGAGCCGCTGACCGACCCGATCCAGCAGATCTACAACCGCATGTGGCAGCCGGTCTATCCACCGGTCGAAGCCATCTGAGCACTTCCAGACTTCCTCACGACAGGAGCACCATGACCTTGCAGGGCATCGACTATCTCGCCGACTCAGGGCGTTATGACACGGGTATGCCGTACCGCCGGGTCGGCCGGTCCGGTTTGCTCTTGCCGGCGATCAGTTTGGGTCTGTGGCACAACTTCGGCGATGACGTGCCGATGGAACGGCAGCGCGCGACCCTGCGGCGCGCTTTCGATCTCGGCGTCACGCACTTCGATCTCGCGAACAATTACGGCCCGCCCTATGGCAGTGCCGAGCGCAACTTTGGGGTGCACTTCGCGCACGATTTCAAGCCCTATCGCGATGAGCTGATCATCTCTTCCAAGGCCGGCTACGACATGTGGCCTGGGCCGTATGGACAGGGCGGCGGCTCCCGCAAGTACCTCATCTCCTCGTGCGATCAGTCCCTGAAGCGGATGGGCCTGGACTATGTCGACATCTTCTACAGCCACCGCTTCGACCCCGACACCCCGCTCGAGGAGACGATGGGGGCGCTGGACCAGATCGTCCGCTCGGGCCGGGCGCTGTATGCCGGGATCTCGTCATACAGCGGAGCGAAGACCGCCGAGGCGGTGCGCATCCTTCAGGACCTCGGGACTCCCCTCCTGATCCACCAGCCGTCCTACTCGATGCTGAACCGATGGGTCGAGGAGGACTTGCTGGACGTTCTCGGCGACACGGGGGTCGGCTGCATTGCCTTCAGCCCGCTGGCTCAGGGCATGCTGACGAGCAAATACCTCAAGGGCATTCCCGCGGATTCCCGTGCAGCACAAGACAAGTCGCTGAGCGAAGGACTGCTGACCGAAACGGCGATCAAGCACATCGCGGCGTTGAACCGGATTGCCAAGAAGCGCGGCCAGACGCTGGCGCAGATGGCGATCGCCTGGGTGCTGCGCGACGAGCGCGTGACCTCCGCCCTCATCGGGGCGTCATCGGTGAAACAACTGGAGGACAGCGTCGGGGCCGTCACGAACCTGGACTTCACCGACGCCGAACTGAAAAGCATCGACAAGCACGCCGTGGACTCCGGCATCAACCTCTGGGCGGCATCCTCCGCCACCTGAGCCGCCGCGCACACCACCCACGGTGGGTGTGCGCGACAACGACTCAGCCCTGAGATCACGCCCGCAGCGCCGGTGGGGGTCTGAGCGCTCTCGGTGCGCACCTCGGGCAGGCGGCCGGGCACGGTGATCGCGGCCCGGGCCACCTCCGGGGGCACATAGCCGGTGCGCAGCACGTCGGCGCGGCGCCTCGGCAAGACCGATCGGGCGTCGTTCCATCTGGCCAGCACACCACAGCTGGAGCAGCCAGGGTCAGTCCTCTAAGCGCGCCTCGAAGAGGGCGCGGACGGCCGGGTTGGCGCTTGCCTGGACCGGGCAGGTCGTGGTCGAGCTCGATGACCACCACGACTCCGACAAGATCAACGCCGGCTCGCGGCCGACGCCGGCTACCGCGGCACCTTCGCCCACGAGGCGCAGGATTCGCTCGACGAGCTGCGCACCACGTTAGACCGCAAGGCGCACACGGCCGCCATGGAGCGGTGCCTGACCGGCCTGCTGCGCGCCGAGCCCGACCGCGACGTCGAGTCGCTGGGCTCGGTGACCCTGGCCGAGCTCCCGCCCGGACCGCACACCGACGCGCTCCTGAGGCGCCGGGACACCATCGGACTGCCCCTCGATCCGGATGCCCTCGTCCTCGTCGACCACGATGGGGTGCCGCCGGACGACGTACCCCTCGCCGTGCGGCGGGCCCGGTCCACGCGCATCTCGATCGACGGCAACGCGCACTTCTGCCGCGGCCTGCTTCGGACCCGATACCCCGGGTCCGAGGACGATCAGGTCCACCGCCCGGACGGCGCGGAGCGTGCCGACCAGGCCTACGACCCCACCTTCATCCCCCTCACCTCCCTGCGAAAGGACCCCCTGTCATGAGCACGATGCGAGCCGTTCAGGTCGTCGGCTACCACCAGAACCCCGAGATGCGCGAGGTCGACGTCCCCGAGGTCTCGGGACCGTTCGACGTCATCGTGCGGATCGGCGGCGCCGGCGTGTGCCGCACTGACCTTCACATCCTCGAAGGGCAGTGGGCGGACAAGACCGGCGTCGCGCTGCCATACACGATCGGCCACGAGAACGCCGGCTGGGTGCACGCCGTCGGCTCCGCGGTCACGAACGTCCGCGAGGGCGACAAGGTGATCGTGCACCCGCACATCACCTGCGGCTTGTGCCGCGCCTGCCGCACCGGAGACGACGTCCACTGCGAGAACAGCCAGTTCCCCGGCGTCGACACGAACGGAGGGTACGCCGAGTACCTCCGCACGTCGGCGCGCAGCGTCGTGCTCATCGACGACGAGCTCGAGCCGGCCGATGTGGCCGCCCTGGCCGACGCCGGGCTGACGGCATACCACGCAGCGGCGAAGGCGGCGAAGCGGCTGACGCCCCGGGACACCTGCGTCGTCATCGGCGCCGGAGGCCTCGGCCACATCGGCATTCAGATCATGAAGGCGCTGTCGCCCGCGAAGCTGGTGGTGGTCGACCGAAACCCGGAGGCGCTCAAGCTCGCTCTGGACCTCGGCGCCGACCACGGGGTGGTGGCCGCGGGCAACCAGGTCGAGGAGGTCCTCGAGATCACCCGCGGCTCAGGGGCGGAGGTGGTGCTCGACTTCGTCGGCGAAGGCGGCTCGACCAGCGAAGGCATCGTGATGACACGTGCGGCCGGCGACTACCACGTCGTGGGCTACGGCGAGAACGTCAACGTCCCCACGATCGACCTGATCTCGGCTGAGAAGAACGTGATCGGCAACCTCGTCGGGTCGTACAACGATCTGTGTGACCTCATGGCCCTCGCCGCTCGGGGCTTGGTCACCCTGCACACGCAGAAGTACGCCCTGGACGACTTCCAGTCCCGCGATCTCGGATCTCGACGCCGGCCGCGTGCGCGGTCGCGCGATCCTCATCCCCTGAGGGCAAGACGGGACGAGCTCATAAGCTTCCTCCGGGGGAATCGTGGTGAACGGACCGGCAGACGCCGGGAGTGTCTACTGACCGGCGGCGGGCCGGCGATATTGATCCCGGGAAGTCAGCAGGAATTCGGCTGAGTCTCGGAGGTGTTCGGGCAAGCGGTCGGCACCGATCACGGCGGCGACCGAGGGCGTCGCGCCTCGTCCGCCGATGGCCATCGGCCAGCGTTGCGAGAGCCGGCGCAGGGCTCCTGCACGGGCCTCGAAGACGGTGCGCCGGGTGCCCGACATGATGATGAGGTCGGGGTCGAGTCGTTCGCATGCTCCGTAGAGGTCCTTCAGCGGCGTGTTGCTGCCGAGGTAACGCACGCGCCATCCGGCACCGGACATCAGGACCCCGAGCGCGAGCAGCGGGATGTCATGCAACTCCTTGGGCGGGCAGGCCAGCACCGCGATGGGAGCGTCCGCGTCGTCCACCAGCCTGGCCAGCGAGCCGACCCTTCGACGAACGATATGGCTGACGAAGTGTTCCTGCGCGACGCTGATCCGACCCGCTTCCCATTCCGTGCCCACCTGCTGCAGGTACGGCATCAGAATGTCGTGAATGGTATCGGCGACACCGAACTCGTCGATAGCGCGGTCGAGCACCGACACGAACGTGAACTCGTCGAATTCACCTGCAGCAGAATCCAGTTCGCGGCGCAGTCGCAACGCCTGCTCCGCGCTCGCCGAGCGAATCGGTCGGCCCTGGATGACTGCGGTAACGGCGGCCGAAATCGGCACGCCCTTCTCCCGCAAGGCGAGCACCCGGCGTGCGAGGTCGAGGTCGGCCTCGGAGTACAGGCGGTATCCTCCGGGCGTGCGCTCGGGCTCGAACAGCCCGTACCGGCGCTCCCATACGCGAAGTACATCGCTCGAGACGCCGACGAGTTCGGCGAGGCGCCCGATGCGCATGCTAGGTTCATTGGCCACCGACTCAACCTAACCTCTTGCGTGCGACAGCAGTGCGAAACCTTGGACAAAGCTTTGACATCTTGATCGCACGGCGGCCACTCTGAGAACTCCACGACCAAGGAGACTCGATGGCCACTCAGACCGGTACTCGGCCGGCTGCCTGTCATTGGCGGGACACCGCGGCCGCCGACCGGGCCCTTTCGGCGATGCTCGGGGATGGGCGCAGCAGGGCCGCTTTGAGCAGCCCGGACCACACGCGTCTGTGGAACGCACTCGAGGACGCGAGCATCGGAGGAAAGCGATTCCGGCCGGCTCTCGTCCGTGCCGCTCACGACACGTTCGACGGCACCGAGCACGATGCTGTCGCAGAGGTCGGTGCGGCGATCGAATTACTGCACACCGCCTTCGTCATCCAGGACGACGTCATCGACGGGGATGACATCCGTCGCGGCCGTCCGAACGTCAGTGGCACCTTCCGCACCTGGGCTCTAGAGCACGGCGCGGACGAGGACGCAGCCGCCGAACTCGCCTTCACCGCAGGGATTCTCGCCGGAGATCTGGCCATGGCCACCGCGTTGCGCGCGATCGCCACCTGCGGCGTCTCCCCCGCCGTCACGAACCGTCTGCTCGACCTGTTCGACACTGCGCTGCAGATAACGACCGCGGGTGAACTGGCCGACGTCCGCCTCTCGCTCGGACTGGAACCGGCATCCACCGACGCCAGCCTGGCGATGGCGGAACACAAGACGAGCGCCTACTCCTTCTCCCTTCCGTTGCAGGCGGGCGCGCTGCTCGCAGGTGCCGGACCCGACATCGTGCAGGAGTGCGATGTCGTCGGGCGCCACCTCGGCGTCGCCTTCCAGCTCGCCGACGACCTGCTGGGTGTGTTCGGCAATCCGGATCTGACCCGTAAGAGCACGACCTGCGATCTGCGCACCCGCAAGCAGACCCCGCTGCTGAGCCACGCACGTTCCACCGACGAGTGGGACGAGATCGACAGTCATCTCGGACGCGACCTCGGCGACGCCGAGCTGGCAGAAGTGCGCCGCCTGCTGACCCGGAACGGCTCCCTAGAGTTCGTGACCGGGTTGATGCGCGAGCGCCTGCGCCTCGCGCAGGCGCACATCACGGCGCTCGGCCTGCCCACGGAACTGCCGTCGATCATCACCGACAGCCTCACCCTGCTGCTCGACGACAGCGAAGCGGCATGAGGAGTGTTCACGGCACCAACGAGCTCTACGACTCGGTGGCCCGAGCCGGTGCCGACCTGGTGATCCGCCGGTACTCCAGCTCGTTCGGGATGGCATCCCGGCTGCTGCGTGAGCCGGTGCGAGGCCACGTCCGCAACGTGTACGCACTGGTCCGGATCGCCGACGAGATCGTCGACAACCCGGATGCGGGCCTGGGCAGCACCGAGCGCTCGGCCATGCTGCACGCGCTCCTCGCCGACGTCCGTCAGTCCCTGGTCACCGGCTACAGCGCAAACCTCATCGTGCACGCCTTCGCGCTGACCGCTCGGGCCTGCGACATCGGCGATGACCTCATCGACCCCTTCTTCGCATCGATGGCGCGTGACCTCGACCCCGCACCGCACACCCTCGAAAGCATCGACCGTTATGTCTACGGGTCGGCGGAGGTCGTCGGGCTGATGTGCCTACGGGTGTTCCTGGCAACCGAGGCGGACCGGTCCGCGCGGTACGACGAACTGGCGCCGGGGGCGCGACGGCTCGGCGCCGCGTTCCAGAACATCAACTTCCTGCGGGACCTTGCCCAGGACACGGATACGCTCGACCGTGGCTACTTCCCCGGGGTCGACCTCGACAACTTCACCGACGCCGATCGCGACCGCATCCTGAACGACATCGACGCCGACCTCGCGGCCGCCCAGAACGCCATCGACCACCTCCCCCAGTCCAGCCGACGAGCCGTCCAGGCCGCACACGACATGTTCGCCGAACTCGGCGTCCGTCTACGCGCCACGCCGGCCGAGCAGATCCGACGCGAACGGGTTCGTGTGCCCGGACACGTCAAGCTGCGCATCGCCGGCAATGCCGTTCGTCAGGACCTGCGATGACGGCGAGTACCGGTTCGCGACGGGTCGTGGTCATCGGTGGTGGGATCGCCGGTCTGGCCACTGCGGGTCTGCTCGCGGCCCAGGGCCACGACGTCGATCTGTTGGAGAAGAACGACGTACTGGGCGGCCGCGTCGGCAGCCTGGAGCGGGACGGTTTCCGGTTCGACACCGGCGCGTCCTGGTACCTGATGCCCGAAGTGTTCGAGCACTTCTTCGAGCTTCTCGGCACCACCGTCGAGAACGAACTCGACCTGGTCCGGCTCGACCCGAGCTATCGAGTGTTCTTCCAGGATCACCCCGACTCCGTTGACGTCCGTCCGGACCGCGATGTCAACCGGGCCGTCTTCGAGTCGCTGGAGCCGGGCGCGGGCAAGAGCCTGGACGCTTACCTGTCGTCGGCGCAGGACACGTACGACATGGCGATGCGCCGCTTCCTCTACTCCAACTTCGATTCGACGGCGTCGTTCTTCGGCACCGACGTCATCCGGCGCAGTCCGAAACTGTCCCGGTTGCTGACCCAGTCGCTCGAAGGGTTCGTCGCGGATCGCTTCAGCGACAACCGAATTCGTCAGATCCTGGGCTACCCGGCGGTCTTCCTCGGTTCTTCACCGGATCGCGCGCCGAGCATGTACCACCTGATGAGCCAGCTCGACATCGCCGGATCGGTGCTCTACCCACAGGGTGGTTTCACGGAACTCATCCGCGTGATCGCGGCGCTTGCCGAGAAGCATGGAGCTCGGTTGCACACAGGCTCGGCTGTCACCCGGATTCTGACCGACGGGTCCACCAAGCCCACCGTGACCGGCGTCGAGCACCTCAGCGTGGATGGCGCAGCGTCCGTGATCGAGGCCGACGTCGTCGTCGGTGCGACCGATCTGCACCACCTGGAGACCACCCTGCTCCCCGAGACGCAGCAGACCCACCCGGAGAAGGCGTGGACCAAGCGCTCACCCGGGCCCGGTGCGGTGCTCGCCCTCCTCGGTGTGGAAGGTGAGATGCCGCAGCTGCCACATCACTCCTTGTTCTTCACCGCGAACTGGAAACAGAATTTCGGCGACATCTTCGGCAAAGCTGCGCGCGTCCCCGAACCCGCGTCCATTTATGTCTGCAAGCCGTCGGCGACCGACCTGAGCGTGGCCCCCGAGGGGCACGAAAACCTGTTCGTGCTGATTCCTGTCCCTGCTGACACCGAGATCGGCCACGGCGGCCCGGACGGCACCGGCGACGGGCAGGTCGAGCGAGCCGTCGATGCGGCCATCGACCAAATTACGCAGTGGGCAGACGTACCCGATCTGCGGGAGCGAATCCTGGTGCGGCACACCATCGGTCCCGCCGACTTCGCCGACGACTACAACGCCTGGCGCGGCGGCGCGCTCGGTCTGGAGCACACGCTGCGCCAGAGCGCCTTCCTGCGCCCGTCGAACGTGTCGTCGAAAGTGGACGGGCTCTACTACGCCGGTGCCAGCACGGTGCCGGGCGTCGGACTACCGATGTGCCTGATCAGCGCCGAACTCGTGCTCAAACGCCTCACCGGCGATCGGTCCAGTTCCCCGACCCTGGTGGACGGTCGATGAGTCTCGAACGCTTCGCCTACCTGGCGATGCTGGTTTTCTGCTTGGGCACGACGCTGCCGTTGATCCCCGCGTTCGGACTGGAGCTGGGCCGCAGGTGGCGCCGGCTGCTGCTCACCGTGGTCCTCGCCGGAACTCCGTTCCTGATCTGGGACGTGCTGGTGACCCACGCCGGACACTGGTGGTTCGACGCCGATCAGACCCTGACCTGGCGTATCGGCGGTCTGCCACCGGAGGAGATCCTCTTCTTCGTCGTCATCCCCATCGTCAGCGTCATCACCTTCGAAGGGGTCCGAACAGTCCTGCGCCACGGCGGTATTCGCGCAACGGTCCGACGTGACCCGGTCGACGGACGGGAACGCTGATGTCGTACACCGTCCTGGCCCTCCTCGGTGTCGTGGCGAGCATCGCTCTCGACCGCTGGGGTCTGCGCACCCGGTTGACAACGTCCCGCACGTGGTGGTTGTCGTACGCGATCATCGTGTTCTTCCAGATCCTGACCAACGGTTGGCTGACCGGCCGCCGCATCGTGCAGTACAACCCTGACGTCATCATCGGCGACTCCGAGGTCGTGGCGTTCGGACGTGGACGCCTTCTCTTCGCACCTGTCGAGGACCTCGTCTTCGGGTTCGCATTGGTGCTCACCAGTTGCGCGGTGTGGGTCTGGTCGGGACGCCGGGAGAAGGCATCGGTATGAACCTCACTGCCCGGCTGCAAGCGCTGCAACCGGCCGATATCGGTGTGCCAGGGCCGAGTTCTGCGGACATGGCGCGCGCCTTCCGGTCCGTCCGTCGTGACCCGCTCACCTTCCTGACCGAGGTGACCGAACGTTTCGGCGACACCGTCGCCTTCCCCGTGCCCGGTGCACCGGCCGTGTTGCTGAACGACCCCGCTCACGTTCGCCAGGTGCTGCAGACCTCAGCTCGCAACTGGAGCAAGCAGACCGTGCAGTACGCCGCGCTGGCCCGAGTGACCGGGCCCGGCCTGCTTGCCTGCGCCGAACCCAACTGGATCGAGCACCGACGCCTGGCCGCGCCGGCTTTCCACCGCCGGCGTCTGGAGGCAGTCGGCGAGCAGGTGCGTGACGCCGCCCGCACCGTCCTTGCCGATCAAACACCTCTTGCCCACTCGGGGTCCGTCGTCGACGTCAGTCCGCTGATGCATCGCATCGGCCTGGACGCAGTCGGTCGTGCCCTCTTCTCCAGCGACCTCACCGCCAGCACCGAACGCCTCCTCGGCGCATCCAGCGGTGCCGCCGAGTTCATCGTCCGCCTCGGTCGATCGGTGCTGCCGACCGCACAGTGGGCGCCGACCCGCACGAACCTCCGATTGCGTTCGGTGCGAAGGGAACTCGACGCGGTGGCTACCGACATCATCGCCGCTCGACGCCGGACCGCCGCGCTCTCGACGCCCGACTTTCACGGCGACGATCTGCTCGGTCTGCTCATCGACAGCGAGCTCACAGACGTCGAGATCAGGGACGAACTGATCACGCTGGTGATCGCGGGTCACGAGACCGTCGCCGCCGCGCTCACCTGGACGCTCATGTTGCTGGCCGAGCACACCGAGATTCAGGATCGGATGCGCGCCGAACTCGGCGCGCTCGGTTCGCCGGTTTCCATGTTGACCCCCCGCGAGCAACTGCCGATCACCCGTGCCGCCATCGACGAGGCTCTGCGCTTGTACCCGCCTGCCTGGGCGATCTCCCGGCGTTCACTCGCTGCCGAGCGGGTCGGTGACGTCGACCTCCCGGCAGGCACATTGGCGATCATCAGCCCGTGGCTGTTGCACCGACGAGGCGAATCCTGTTCCGAGCCAACGCAATTCCGGCCGGATCGATTCATACAGGGCGTTCCGACATCGGGCTACATCCCGTTCGGACAGGGTCCCCGGCTGTGCATCGGACGTGACTTCGCGCTCGGCGAGATGCTCGTGGTGATCGGCGAACTGTTGTCGGGCTATCGGCTCGACACGCCTGCGGGCTGGACGCGGCCGGAGCCGGAGACGCTCGTTGCTGTGCATCCGCGCGGCGGGATGCCCCTGCGACTGACTCCTGCGGATCACCATGCTTGAGGTGCTGTACGCGGTGGTGCTCGTCGCCGCCGTACTCGCCGGCTACGTGCTGTTGCTCCGGTTCCGCGTCGTCGCTGCGAGCGGAAGCGCCGCCGGTGACGTGTGCGCGATCATTCCGGCTCGCAACGAGCAGAACTCCTTGCCGGCCTTACTCGAATCCTTGGACCGGTCGACGGTCCCGGTGCGGGTGCTCGTCATCGACGACGCATCGACGGATGCGACGGTCGCCCGCGCCCGCGAGGCCGGCGTCGAGGTGATCTCGCCCGGCACCCCTCCGCCGGGGTGGACCGGCAAGGCGTGGGCCTGTCACGTCGGAGCCAACTCCACCGACGCGGAGCTACTGCTGTTCCTGGACGCCGACACGGTGCTCGCGTCCGGCGCCCTCGGCGGCATCGTCGACCTGCATCGAAGGTTCGGCGGCCTGATCTCCGTGCAGCCGTACCACCGGGTGCAGCGCACTTATGAGCAACTGTCGGCGTACTTCAACGCCGTCGCGGTGATGGCCAGCGGTGTGTTCGCGTCCGGAGTCGGACGACGTCCGATGGCCTTCGGCCCCTGTCTGCTCACCTCCCGAGACGACTACGAGCGCGCGGGCGGGCACGCAGCGGTGCGTGGGGAGATCCTGGACGACGTCGAACTGGCAGCCGCCTACGAAAAGGCCGGGCTGACGGTGTACTGCGTTGCCGGTGGTTCGCAGATCCGAATGCGCAGCTATCCCAACGGGATCCGACAGCTGGTCGCCGGATGGACCAAGAACATGGCGTCCGGTGCAGCCGCCACTGATCCGCGGGCCGGCCTTGCCACCGGGCTGTGGATCTGCGCCCACCATCTCGTCGCCGTGAACACACTGCTCGCCATGTGGACGGCTGACGAGGCTCTTGCCACGGGCATATGGCTGGTCGCGTGGGTGGCGTTCGCACTCCAACTCCGGGTCATTCTGCGCCGTGTCGGGTCCTTCCGCTGGTGGACCTGGGCACTGTTCCCGCTGCCCCTCCTGGCCTTCGACCTGTTGTTCGCAATCTCCACCGTGAACACCCTGCGTGGCTCGGTGCGCTGGCGCGGGCGGACCGTGCGGTTGGGGGCGTGATGCTCGACTACGTCATGCCGCAGGGCTGGACCGTGTTGGCCGACATCGCCGCCTGGGGTGTCATCCATGCGGCGACGGGATACGCAGCCCACCGACTCACCCCGCAGTGGCTCGCCCGAGATCACCGGCTGTTGCGGCCACTCGCCTTCGAGCAGGGCGGACGCTGGTACCGCCGCCGGCTGCGGATCAACCGGTGGAAGGACGCTTTGCCGGAGGCCGGCGCACTGTTCGCAGGCGGGGTCAGCAAACGCCAGCTGCCCGCCCTCGACAAATCCGGTCTGGAACTGTTCGTTCGCGAGACCCGCCGCGCCGAACTCGGCCACTGGTGGGCGATGCTCGGCGGCCCGGTGTTCGTGCTGTGGAACCCGCCCGCGATCGCTGCCGTGCTCATCGGGTACGGAATCGCGATCAACCTGCCGTTCATAGCGATTCAGCGATACAACCGCTTCCGCACTGAGCCACTCCTGCGGCGGGCGCGATGACGAATTCAACCGTGACCCCGACGTCCGAGCGAGAGGTCGAACCAACGCGGCACGCGTCGGTCATCTATGTGAACCACTTCATGGGTATCCCGTTGGTGACGGCGCCGGCGTGGTTCCTCGCGCCCCACGTCGGACGACGCGGACGCGTCCTGCTCGGTACGTACGTCGTGGGAATGGCAGTGACTCTCGTGTTCACCGCAGAGCACTACGTCATCGATGTGCTTGTCGGTTGGCTGGTCGCCGTCGTCGCTATCGCGGTGAGCCGGACGCTGCGTCCGTCCAGCACCACAGCACCTGTGCCGAGCCCGGCACCGAACGCACTAGTACTCCGTATCCCGAGTTCAGGAGGCAGCAGATGACTGCACAGACCATTGAAGAAGTCGTCCTGCTGGACGAGCACGGCAACGCCGTCGGCACCTGCCCCAAGAGCGAGGTGCACAACGAATCGACGCCCCTGCACCTTGCATTCTCCTGCTACGTCATCGATGAGTCCGGACGCGTGCTGGTAACAAAACGGGCGCTGCACAAGGAGACCTGGCCCGGTGCGTGGACGAACAGTTGCTGCGGCCACCCTGCTCCTGGCGAGTCGGTCGAGGACGCCGTCCGGCGCCGCACCCGCCAGGAACTCGGCATCGAACTCACCGATCTTCGCCCCGCTCTGCCGGATTTCCGGTATCGCGCGGTGATGGACAACGGAATCGTAGAGAACGAGGTCTGCCCGGTCTACGTCGCCGTTTGCACCGAGCCGGACGACCTGAGCCCCGACCCGGCTGAGGTCGCCGCCATCGAGTGGCACGACTGGGCCGCGTTCCGTTCACAGGTGCTCTCCGGCGAACGCGACGTGAGTCCGTGGTGCGCGTTGCAGGTGGCCGAACTTCCGGAAGAACTCGCTGACTGAGGCCCAGGTCGGGGTCGTGACTTGCTCGGGTTCGAGTTCTCGGTGGCGAAGAAGGCCGCTGCTTCTTTCAGGAACTCCCGATGCATCCGCAGCTCGGCGACCTCACGACGTAGCCGGTCTAGTTCGGCCCGCTCGGCGCCTGCCTGTTAACCGGCCAATCGGACCCCTGGGGGGTGGCTGCCTGACGCGGGCGGTGGTCGGAATCGCAGTGGGGGTG
>JAIUPO010000025.1 GCA_020160805.1 Actinomycetota bacterium
GCCAGCCGTTGGGGCGGTCCCACCGCCGGTGAATTGCGTGCCGACCCCACTCACCCGGGCGGAGGGCGGCTGTCGACTCTCCTCGTCATCGCCATCGCCGCCACCGGTCTCCACTTTGCCTAAGGCTAAGTCTCGAGCCATGGAAATGCTGACGCGTGACGCCCTGGACCGGGCCCGCTCCGTTGTCCTGCGGTCTGCGCGGCGCTTGGAGCGGGCCCGCTTTGCGCACCTGGTCGACGGCGGCTCACTCGAGGACGTCGCCGGTGAGCTGACCGCCTTCCAGGTCGAGGGTGGCGGCTTTGGGCGGGCGCTGGAGTCGGATGCTCGCACGCCCGCCGCGAGCGTCCTGGCCACCCTCACCACCCTCGACATCCTGCGGATGCATGGTGCGCCGGGCGATCATCCGCTCTCCGCGGGCGCCTGTGCCTGGCTGGTCCAACACGCGCAGACCAATGCCGCCGATCAGGTCGTATGGCCGTTCCTCCCCCCGCAGGCCCAGGCCGCCCCGCATGCTCCCTGGTGGGATCAGAGCGAGCCCGGCCAGTTGGCCGAGACCTTCAACGGCTTCCTCGCCAACCCCGGCCTCGCGATCACGGCGCATCTGTGGAGGTATGCCGCTGCCGCGCCGCAGCAGGCGGCTGACGCCGGCGCCGATGCCGACTTGCTGGCGCGCCTCGGCACCCAGGCCCGCGCGATTGCCGGCGCCGGCTTTGCTGCCGAAGAAGTCAATGCGCACGACGCGGCCGCCCACCTGGTGGGGGAGCCGGCCGTGCCAGACGCGGTTCGAGGTGAGCTGCTGGCATACCTCACCGAAGTCCTGCCCCAGCGGATCATGCGCACCGAGGCCGACTTCACGACATATGGCATCCATCCGCTGTGGGTGGCGCCGAGCCCGACGCACCCACTGGCCAGGGTCGTTGCCCCGCAGGTGGAGATCGCTATCGATCACGTCATCCGCACCCAGCAGGCCGATGGCTCGTGGAAGCCCTTCTGGGACTGGGGTGGCTGGTTCCCGCAGGAGTGGGAGGTGGCCTCTCGCGAGTGGCAGGGCTCCTTGGTAGTGCGCAATATTGCGGCCCTGAAGGCGTGGGGTCGCGTGGGCAAGCCGGACGCGGATTCGGCCGCTTCACCCTAGGGGGTGAGATAGTCCAGCAGGAGAGTCCGCAGGCGATTGAAAATCGCATAATCACAGGTCAACACTTGCAGGCGTGAGCGATCCACGGCTTACGCTCGCCGAATGGTTCAACCAGCAAGCTCCCCCATCACGGTGGCAATCATCAATGATTACGAGATCGTCGTTCGCGGTTTGGCGCAGATGCTCGCGGACTATCCCGGCCGAGTCGAGGTGGTCGAGTGCAATGTGCGCACCGACGTCGAACGGCGGGTCGATGTCGCCCTTTATGACACCTTTGCCCCCGCCCGGGGCGAGGAGGCAGAACTCGCCGATGTCATCGCTAGCCCGGCGGTTGGCAAGGTCATCGTCTACTCCTGGGGCGGGCAGCCCGATCGCGTCGAGAACGCCTTCCTCCTTGGAGCCGATGGGTTCGTGTCCAAGGCGACCGGGGCCCTCGCGGTCGTGGAAGCCATCGAGCGCGTCCACGGCGGGGAGCAGGTGCGTCAGGATCACCCCGATGCGGACGCTCGTGCGGCCGGTGATCGGGAGGCCAGCGGGCCCAGCACGCGCAAGCGCGGCTGGCCAGGTCAGGCCGAGGGACTGACCGAGCGCGAGGCCGAGATCATCGCGCTGATCACGCGCGGCCTGTCGAACAAGGACATCGCGGCTCGGTGTTTCCTGTCGATCAACTCCGTGAAGTCGTATATCCGCTCGGCTTATCGACGGATGGGCGTGACCTCACGCAGCCAGGCCGTTCTCTGGGGTGTGCGCCACGGTATGGCGATGGACCCGCCGAGCCGAACCACTGACGCCTGAAAAACCGGCATGCTAGTGGTGCGGGCGTTCCGCCCGGTGACCACGCGAGCAAGGGGAGATGTCATGACGGAATCGGCGAAGAACAAGGGCCGTGAGTTTGTCGACCAGATCGAGGTGGCGGGCGATCAACTGGTCGGCACCGTCAAGAAGCTGGTCGCGGACGGCAAGACGCGCAAGATCGTCGTGCGCGGTGAGGACGGCCACGAGATGCTCAGCATCCCGATGAACTTCGGGGTCGCCGGCGCGGGGGTTCTGGCTCTTGCTTCGCCGGTCCTCGCCGCGATCGGCGCCATCGCCGCCCTCGCGGCCAAGGTGCAACTCGATGTCGTGCGCGACGACGATGCCAGCGGTGAGGACACCCCCCAAGACTCCGTCTGAGCCAGCGCGGGGCGCGAACAAGCCTCACGCGCAGAGCGCTTGACGAAGAGGCCGGGTTCCGGTACTACTATCCCCAAGTAAACCCAACGTAATCCAATGATTTGGGTAGGGGACACATGGGACGGACCGTGATCGCCGGTGTCGACGCCGGCACCACCTCGGTCAAGGCGCTGCTGATGACCCCCGAGGGTGTGGAACTCGTCGTCGGGCGCGCGCCGACCGCTTGGACGTCGGTCCCGACCGGCGCCGAAACCACCGCAGGCACGATCACCGGCGCCGCTCGGGCGGCGCTGGCCGACGCACTGACGCAGCTGCCGGATGCTCAGGTCGCCGCCATCGGCGTCGCCAGCATGGCCGAGTCGGGAGTCCTGACGGATGCCGGCGACCGGCCGCTTGCCGACATCATCGCGTGGCATGACACCCGGGACGGCGTGGAACTGTCGGAACTGATCGACGACCTCGGCGGTGAGGAGTTCTCGCGCCGTACCGGCCTGCCCCTGTGGACCCAGTGGGCGGTGACCAAGCATCGGTGGCTGCGAACCCACCACCCGGAAACGCGCGCCGCCGTGCGCCGCTACAACATCGCCGAATGGATCGTTCGCGATCTCGGCGGTGCGGCGGTCAGCGAGGCCTCCTTGTCCTCGCGCACCGGCTGGCTGGATCTGCACACGGGCCAGCCGTATGCCGAGTCGCTCGCCTGGTCCGGCGCGCCGGCGAGCCTGCTCGGGGAGATCGTCGAGGCGGGCACCCCTGCTGGCCGAGTCAGCGCCAACGGCCCCCTCTCAGCGCTGGATGGTGCCGTGCTCACGGTCGCTGGCCACGACCACCAGGTGGCCGCCGTCGGGCTCGGCTCGCACCGCCCAGGTGACGAATTCGATTCTGCCGGAACGGCAGAGGCCGTGCTGCGCACCAGCGCGCCGGGTCTGCCGGACGCGACCGTGCTCGCCCTGACCCGCGACGGCGTCACGGTCGGACGCCACGCCGCCCCCGGCCGTTGGTGTCTGCTGGGGGCCACCCAGGGCGGGCTCATCCTCGGCAAGGTGCTCGCCGCGCTCGGCGTCGATCGCGACGGGATGCCCGCGCTGGACGCGGCGGCGGGCGTGGCGGCATACCTCCCAGGCGCGGTGCGCCTCGGTCCCGGCGCCGGTGATGTCACGATCGACGAGAAGGCGACGCCCGGGGAGATCTGGCGCGCTGCCACTGCCGCCGTGACCGAACAGGCCGCCGCGCTCAGTGCCCGGCTGACGCAGGCCTCCGGCCCGCGTGCCGATCTCGTCGTCGCCGGCGGCTGGACCAATAGTGCGGCTGTCCGCGCAGCCAAGCGCGAGAACTTCGGCGACTATCTGCTGCCACGCACCTCGGAAGCCGGCTGTCGCGGCGCCGCGCTGCTCGCCGGGATCGCGGCCGGTTTCTGGTCCGACCTCGACTCCGTGCCCTGCCCATCCTGATCACACCTGCTCGAATCCCTCTGTCCGGAAAGCAGATTCGTATGCCGCTCGCCACAACCGCCGAACTCGTCGCACGCGCCGCCGCCGCGGGTCGCGGAGTCGCCGCCTTCAATGTCATCACCCTCGAGCACGCCGAAGGCATCGTTGCCGGCGCCGAAGCCGCGGGCGTGTCCGTCATCTTGCAGATCAGCGAAAACGCCGTGAAATTTCACGGCGGCCGCCTGCGCCCGATCGCGGCAGCGGCGATCGAAGTGGCTCGCTCGGCTGGGGTGGACATTTCGGTGCACCTCGACCACGTTGAGGATGTGGCGCTCCTGCACCAGACCGCCGCCGCCGGTCTGAGCTCGGCGATGTTCGACGCCTCGCATCTGGACTATGCGGACAATGTCACCGCCACGCGCGCCGCGGCCGACTGGGGCCACGCCAACGGACTCTTCGTCGAGGCGGAGCTGGGAAAGGTCGGAGGCAAGGATGGCGCCCATGCCCCCGGTGTGCGCACCGATCCGCAGGAGGCAGCGGCGTATGTCGAGGCGACGGGGGTGGATGCCCTCGCGGTTGCCGTGGGAAGCTCGCACGCCATGGTCGAGCGAACGGCCGCGCTGGACCTCGATCTCATCACCGCGATCGCCGCCGCCGTGCCGGTTCCCCTTGTCCTGCACGGATCTTCGGGCGTGGCTGACGACAACCTGCAAGCCGCCGTGCAGGCCGGCATCGTCAAAGTCAATATCGGCACCATCCTCAATGTCGCCTTCACCGGCGCCGTGCGAGGCGTGCTCGATCAGGACGTCAAGGTCGTCGACCCGCGCAAGTACATCGCCCCGGGACGCACCGAGATCGCCGCTGTGGCTCAGCGCCTGGCCACCCTCGTCGCCGGCGGATCCGCATGATCGTCACGCTGACGCTCAACCCGAGTCTCGACCTGACCTACCAGCTCGCCGAGGAAACGCTGGGTTCGGTCGATGTGCACCGCACCACCGCGAGCAGCGTCGAGGCGAGCGGCAAAGGCGTCAATGTCTCCCGTGACCTACACGCCGCCCGGGTGCCCACGATCGCCGTATTGCCCACGGCCGGCGCGACCGGCGACCATCTCACGGCTTTGTTGGAGGCGGAGGGGGTTGATCGTGTGGGCATCCCCGTCGACGGCGAGACACGGATCAACACCAGCCTGCTGCTGCCGCAAGGACGGACGATCAAGGTCAACGGCCCGGGCACCCCGTTGACCAATGATGATCTGGAAAAGGTTCTCGCGCAGCTCGACTCGACGCTCGCCAACCTCTATGACGGGGAGCACTGGCTCGTGATTGCCGGCTCACTCCCGGCCAATACCGAGGCCAACGTCATCGGCGACCTGGTGCGGCTGGCCCGGGGCCGCGGCATACGCACGGCTGTTGATGCCTCGGGTGCCGCGCTGCGAGAGGCTTTGGAGGCTGGCGCGGATCTGTTGGCGCCCAACGAGATTGAGCTCGCGGAGCTGAGCCCTGGGCACATCTCAACGACCAACGATGTGTCCACGGTCGGCGCCTTGGCGCGGTCGCTAGCGCAGCAACACGGCATACACCTGCTCGTCAGCATGGGCAGCGCCGGCGCCATCCACACCGATGGCAAAAGCGTCCTGCACGGCACCGGACCTGTGCTCCTCCCCGTGAATACGGCGGGCGCCGGTGATGCCTTCCTCGCGGGCTGGCTGAGCTCGGCCGGAACACCTGCCGAACGGATGGCCCGCGCGCTCGCCTGGGGCCGCTCCGCCTGTCTGTGCCCCACCACCGTCGACCCGCAGCCCGGATCCCGGGGGACCGAAGGCATCACAGTCACCCAACTCTCCGTCTCGCCCACCCCAACCGAAAAGAGCACGCCATGAACGAGATTCGCCGCGTCATCGTCCCCGCCGTCAACGAGCTGGAGATCCGCACCGAGGCACCCGCCACGGTGGGACCCGGCCAGGTGCGCGTGCGCAGCACCATCATCGGCGTCTGTGGATCGGACACGCACGCCCTCCACGGCCGACACCCGCTGATCCCGATGCCTTACTGGCCGGGGCACGAGGCCACCGGCATCGTCACCGAGTTGGGCGAGGGCGTCGAGAGCGTTACGGTCGGCGATCGCGTCACCGTCGAACCCACGCTCCCCTGCTGGGAGTGCAAGCAATGTCGCGGCGGCCAGGAGAACCTCTGCGAGAATCTCCAGTTCTTCGGCTGCGGCTTTGAACAGGGCGGGATGGCCGACGAATTCGTCGTGCGCGCCGACCGACTGCACCTGGTCCCCGACGAACTCGATGACATCACTGCCGCGCTCATCGAACCACTGTCGACGCCCGTTCACGCCGGGCGCATCTGCGGTCCGCTCGACGGCAAGGCCGTTGTCATCATGGGCGCCGGCACCATCGGTCTGCTGATGCTTGCCGTTGCCCGCTATCACGGAGCCAAGCGCATCGTCGTCACGGACCCACTGCCCGCCAAACGAGAGATCGCCCAGCAGCGCGGGGCCGACGCAGTCGTGGACGCGCTGGCGAGCGACTTCGTGGAGCAGGTGCGTGAGGCACTCGGCGAGAGCGCCGATGTGGTGTTCGACTGTGTCGCCATCCAATCGACGCTCGACGCGGCCATCCGCCTCGCGGTCAAGGGCGGAACGGTCGGGATCGTCGGCGTCCCGTCCGCCGACCTGACGATCCCCACAATCGTGGTGCAGGACAACCAGGTTCGCATCCAGGGCTGCGCGACCTATGTCCCGCAGGACTATGCCGAGTCGATCGAGATCCTGCGCTCCGGTGCCGTCAAGGGCGCGGACTTCGTGACTGCGCAGTTCCCCCTCGAGCAGGCGCGGGAAGCCTTTGATGCCTCCAGCAGCGGGCGCGAGATCAAGGTCGTGGTGCGCCTATGAGCCGGGCGGTCAACGTCGACCTCCACCTGGCTGCGACCCGGCATCAGCAGATTCTGACCGAACTCGCCGCCCGGGGCCAGGTCAGCGCGATGGGGCTCGCCGAGCGACTCGGCGTCACCCACGAGACGATCCGCAAGGATCTCGTTGTGCTCCAGGAGCGCGGCCTGCTGCGCCGGGTGCACGGCGGTGCGGTGCCCGTGGAGTCGCTCGCCCACGAGGCACCGGTGGCGGCGCGGACGGCATACGGTCCGGAGAAGCTGCGCATCGCCGAGGCGGCCCGTGCCTTCCTGCCCGATGAGGGCGCCGTGCTCCTCGACTCCGGGACCACCACCTTGGCGCTCGCACAGCTGCTCCCGCCGAGCGAGCAGCTGATGGCGATCACCAACTCCCTGCCGATCGCCACCACCTTGCTGCCGCGCGTTGGTGGGCTGACGATCATCGGCGGCCGGGTGCGTCGCGAGACCGAGGCGAGTGTCGATCAGTGGGCGCTGCGCAGCCTGGAGGCGGTGCGCGTTGATGTCGCCTTCCTCGGCACGAATGCCTTTTCGCTCGACCACGGGCTGGCAACGCCGGACGAGGCGGAGGCGGCGGTCAAGTCGGCCTTCGTCGGCGCCGCCCGATTGCGGGTGCTGCTCGCCGACCACTCGAAGTTCGGCCGTGAATCGGTTTTTCGGTATGCGACCTTGCACGATATCGACGTGCTCGTGACCGACACCGGCCTCAGTGCGGACGACGCCCGCGCCATCACCGATGCCGCGGGCGTGGAGGTCGTGCGCGCCTGACACGCGCCCCGCCGATCAGGGGTACGCCGCCCGGCCGGGTCGCGCACATCACGCCGGAGGTCACGGACCGGGCCGGGCATGCCGTGCGAGAGTGGGCGGCATACCTCACCCGCCTGGATCAGGAGATTCTCATGCCCGAAGCCGTCATCGTCTCCGTCGCCCGCTCGCCCATCGGGCGCGCCATGAAGGGCTCGCTCGTGTCGATGCGGCCTGACGACCTCACCGTGCAAATGGTGCAGGCGGCCTTGGCCAAGGTCCCAGAACTCGACCCGCGGACCATCGATGACGTGATGCTCGGCTGCGGCCAGCCGGCTGGTGAGGGCGGCTTCAATATGGCTCGCGTCGTCGCCGTGCTCGCCGGGCTCGACACCCTGCCGGGCGTCACGGTGAACCGCTATTGCTCCTCCAGCCTGCAGACGACGCGGATGGCCTTCCACGCCATCAAGGCCGGCGAAGGTCGCGCATTCATCTCGGCGGGCGTCGAGACGGTCAGCCGCTTCGCCGCCGGTTTCGCCGATGCCGGGCCGCAGAATCCGGTCTTCGCCGATGCCGTCGCGCGCACCGCGACCCGCACCGCCGGAGGGGCGCCGGCGTGGACCGATCCGCGCGAGAGCGGCGAGTTGCCGGACATCTATATCGCGATGGGGCAGACCGCGGAGAACGTCGCGCAGGCCACGGGAATCACCCGCGCGGAGCAGGACGAGTTCGGCGTGCGCAGCCAGAATCTCGCCGAGGCGGCGATCGCCAATGGCTTCTGGGCCAAGGACATTGTGCCCGTCACGTTGCCCGACGGCACCGTGGTCAGCGCCGATGACGGCCCTCGGGCGGGCGTGACCCTCGAAGGCGTCTCCGGTCTCAACCCGGTCTTCCGCCCCGATGGCACGATCACCGCCGCCAATGCGTGCCCGCTCAACGACGGCGCCGCAGCCGTCATCATCATGAGTTCCACTCGGGCCGCCGAACTCGGCCTCACGCCGCTGGCCCGCATCGTCTCCACCGGCGTGTCCGGGCTCTCGCCCGAGATCATGGGTCTAGGCCCGATCGAGGCGACCCGCCGCGCCCTCGCCCTTGCCGGCATGACGATCGACGACATCGACCTCGCCGAGATCAACGAAGCCTTCGCGGTGCAGGTCCTCGGCTCCGCCCGCGAGCTCGGGATTCCGATGGACAAACTCAATGTCAATGGCGGAGCCATCGCCGTCGGCCACCCCTTCGGCATGACCGGTGCCCGCATCACCTCGACGCTGGTCAACTCACTTGCCTTCCACGACAAGCAGATTGGACTCGAGACGATGTGCGTCGGCGGTGGTCAGGGGATGGCGATGATCATCGAGCGGCTGAGCTGAGCCACCCGCCGCGTCTGGCGCGCGCGGGAACTGTTCATCGACGCGCCGGAAAAAAACCTCCCTGTTAGCGGTTGCGGCAACCCGCCCGCTGCGTCATGGTGGGCCCACAGTCCGCAGTGTGGAGGTCCTTGTATGCCCGTTAGCCCGTCCCATCGACCCGTCCGGCGGCTGTTCGCCGGAACCGTCATCTCGGCGATGGGGCTCCTTGCTCCGGCCGTGCTCGCCCCGGCCGCGCACGCGGCGACCGCCTCGGATCTGTTGATTTCGGAGTATGTCGAGGGCTCGTCCAATAACAAGGCTCTCGAGATCTTCAATGGCACCGGGGCGCCGGTAGACCTCGCGGCCGGCGGCTATTCGGTGCAGATCTTCTCCAATGGCGCCGCGACCGCTGGTTCGACGATCAACCTGACCGGCACGCTGGCCGCGGGGGACGCCTTCGTTCTCGCCAACACGTCCGCGAATGCGACGATCCTCGCCGCGGCAGATCAGACCAGCGGTTCGCTGACGTTCAATGGTGATGATGCGGTCACCCTGCGGAAGGGCTCCACAGTGCTGGACGCCTTCGGCCAAATCGGCTTTGACCCCGGCACGGAGTGGGGCACGGGTCTCGCGAGCACCGCGGACAACACGCTGCGGCGCAAGGCGACGATCTGCACCGGCCGCACCGACGGCACCACGGCTTTTGATCCATCGGCCGAATGGGACGGTTTCGCCACCGACACCTTTGACGGACTCGGATCCCACAGCGCGACCTGCACCCCTCCGGCGGAAGAAGCTCCCACCGTCACCTCGATCACGCCGGCCAATGGAGCAACCGGCGTCGGCATCAACACCGCTGTCTCCGTGAGTTTTTCGGAGGCTGTGACGGTCGCGGCGGGCGGCATATCCCTGCTCTGTGATGGCACTCCGGTGGCGGCGACCCTCTCCGGTTCGGGAACGGCATACACCCTGACCCCCGACGCCAACCTGGCAACCGGGGCCTCCTGCACCGCGACCGTCTCGGCGGCTGCGGTCAGCGATGTCGACACGAACGACCCGCCGGACACGCTCGCGGCGGATGTGACGACAAGCTTCACCGTCGTGGCGAGCGACCCCTGCACGCTGCCCTACACACGCATCGGGGAGATCCAGGGCTCCGGCGCATCGGCCGCGCTGACTGGCACGCGCACCACGCAAGGTGTCGTTGTCGGTGACTATGAAGGGGCCTCGCCGAACCTGCGCGGCTTCTACCTGCAGGACCCCGACGGCGACGGCGACGCCGCGACCTCTGACGGCATTTTCGTCTTCAATGGCTCAAACCTCGACTCGGTCAGCCTCGGCGATGTCGTTCGGGTGACGGGCAATGCGGGCGAGAACCAGGGCCAGACCCAGATCTCGGTGAGCTCCACCAATATCCTCAAGTGCGGCACCGGAACCGTTGCGCCCGTTGATATTTCGCTGCCCTTCGCCTCCGCGGACGCACCCGAGGCGTATGAAGGGATGCTCGTCCGCTTCCCCCAGGAACTCTCGGTGACCGAGCACTTCCAGCTCGGAAGATTCGGCCAGGTGGTCCTCAGCTCGGGTGGCCGCCTCAAGCAGCCGACCAATGTCGTGGCCCCTGGACCCGATGCCGTGGCGATGCAGGCGGCGAACAACCTCAACCGCATCATCGTCGATGACGCGACGCAGGCGCAGAACCCCGACCCGATCGTCTTCGCCCGGGGTGGGCAGCCGCTGTCGGCGAGCAACACCCTGCGCGGCGGTGACACGGCGACCGGTGCGATGGGCGTCTTGAGTTACACCTGGGGCGGCAACTCCGCGAGCCCGAATGCCTACCGCCTGCGGCCGCTGCAGGCGCTCGGCGGCGGCATCGACTTCGTCGCGGCCAACCCCCGTCCGACGTCCGCGCCCGCAGTGGGCGGAACGGTCAAGGTGGCCGGGATGAACCTGCTCAACTACTTCAACACCTTCGGCACGACCGCCTGCACCGGTGGCGTGGGCGGTATGACGATGGAGTGCCGCGGCGCGGACAACCAGGTCGAGTTTGACCGGCAGAGCGCCAAGACCGTGGCGGCGATTTTGACGCTCGATGCCGATGTCATCGGCGTCAACGAGATGGAGAACGACGGCTACGGCCCGACCAGTGCGCTGGCCGATCTCGTCGGGCGCCTCAACGCCGCCACCGCTGACGGCACCTATGCCTATGTGGATGTCGACGCTGGCACCGGTCAGGTCAACGCGCTGGGCACCGACGCGATCAAGGTCGGCATGCTCTACAAGCCAGGTGTTGTGACGCCGACTGGCACGACGGCTGCGCTGAACACCGACGCCTTCGTCAATGGCGGTGACACCACGGCCCGCAACCGACCCTCCCTCGCGCAGGCGTGGCAGGTCAACGAAACCGGTGCCGTCTTCATCGCCGATATCAACCACCTGAAGTCCAAGGGCTCGGCCTGCGAAACGCCGGATCTGCTGGACGGACAAGGCAATTGCGCCATCGTGCGCACCAATGCCGCTCGGGCGCTGACCGAATGGCTCGCGAGCGACCCGACCGGCACCGGTGACCCCGATGTCGTCCTCCTGGGTGACTACAACTCCTACGCCAAGGAGCGGCCGATCCAGGTCATCGAAGAGGCGGGATACACCAACCTCATCAACCGCTTCCTCGGTGACGAGGCCTACTCCTACGTCTTCGACGGTCAGTGGGGCTATCTCGACCACGCCTTCGGTAGCGCGTCGCTGGGCAGCCAGGTGACGGGTGCGGCGGAGTTCCACATCAACGCCGACGAGCCGTCGGTGCTGGACTACAACACCAACTTCAAGACCGCCTTCCAGATCGACTCGCTGTATGCCCCCGATATGTTCCGGGTCTCGGACCACGACCCCGTGCTCGTTGGCCTGAACCCCAACGCCGCGCCGAGTGTCGACGCGGGCGGTCCGTATGCCGTGGACGAGGGCGGATCGCTGGAGCTCACGGCCAGCGGCAGCGACCCAAATGCTGGGGACGCGCTGGCATACGCCTGGGACCTGGATGGTGACGGCACCTTCGAAACCGATGGTCGCACAGTGAATTTCGACGCCTCGGGGCTCGATGGTCCGACGACGGCGAATGTTTCGGTGCGTGTGACGGATGCCGGTGGGCTCAGCTCCACCGCAAGCGTTTCCGTCGCGGTGCGCAATGTCGCCCCGAGCGTGACGGCGAGCTTCTCGTCGGCGCTGCTCGAGTGCGGGACCACGGCCTCGCTCACGGTGACCTTCACCGACCCGGCGCCGGCGGACACCCACACGGCCGTCATCGCGTGGGGCGATGGCACCAGCAGCACGGTGACCTCGGCCACCAGCCCGCTGACCGTGACGCACAACTACGCGCACTCCGGCAGCTATGCCGCGAGCGTCTCCGTGACCGATGACGATGGCGGGGTTGGCTCGGCGGCTGCCTCCGTGGCCCGGGCCTATGCGACGACCGGGCTGCAGTCCCCGCTGCGTCCTGGCACAAATGTCGTGGTCAAGTCGGGCTCGACGGTTCCAGTGAAGATCGCGTATGCGGACTGCTCCGGCGCCCCGGCCACCGGCATCGCCCCTGTCGCGACCGTGACCCAGAACGGCACCGTCGTGGCCACCGGCACGCTGGTCAACAAGGCCGGCGTCTGGCAGTGGAACCTCAAGACGGGCAGCCTGCCCACCAAGACCGGGACCTACACCGTGACCGTCACGGTCCCCGCCACCGGCCAGACCGACTCCGCGACCTTCACGCTGCGGCGCTAGTCACTGGTTTCTCTCCGGATGCCGGAAAGTTGAGGTTCACCCCGCCTAGAAAGTCGGGTGAACCTCAACTTTCCGGCATCCGGAGAGAATTGGGGGGCGACGCCTCTCAGGCGGTGGCGTCGAGGACGAAGCGGCACCAGGCGATGTTCTCGCGTTCGAAGGCGATGCCTCGGGTGAGCGTGAGATAGGGGCCCACCCGGTTCGCAGTGCGCAGGTATGCCGCCTCGTCGGCCCCGTCGAGCATCGTGGCCCGGCGTCGCTCGTAGCGCGCAAGCTTGTCCTCGCTCGCGTGCAGCTTCGCGGCGACGGCGGATCGGATGGAATCGGTGTCGCCGTGGTCGATCGCCTCGACCTGCACGAGGAGTTCGTCGCGGATCGCCGTGGGTTTCGGTGTGCGCGTAGTGGATTCATGCAGAGCCCGACGTCCGGCAGGCGTGATCGAGAAGATTCTCTTGTTAGGTCGCCGCTCCTGTTCCACCACGCGTGCCGCCACCAGACCGTCCTCGGCCATCTTGTCCAGCTCCTTATAGAGCTGCTGCGCCGTGGCCGTCCAGTAGTTCGCGACGCTGACGTCGAAGGCCTTCGCCAGGTCGTATCCGGACGCCTCGCCATGCGTCAGTGCGACAAGGATCGCCTCTTGCAGGGCCATCAGGCGCCGGCCGCCGCGGCCTCTGCGAGGATCGCCGGCAAACGGTCCGCCATAGCCTCGGCCAGGGCCTGCGCGGCGCGCAGCGGACGCACCATGACCATGAAATCGGTGATCTTGCCCTCGGCATCGGTGACGAGGAAGTCGCAGCCGGTGAGCTCCAGGCCAGCAACCTTCGCCTCAAAGACCAACGCGTGGCCGGCAGCGTCACCGAGCTCGCGGACATAGTGGAAGTCCTCGAAGACCTCGATCACATGACGCAAGATCGCCGCGGTGATCGCTTTGCCCGGATAGGCCTTGTGGGCTACCGGGCTGTGGAAGACGACATCATCGGCCAGCAGGTCGGCGACGGCGTCGAGGTCGCGCGCCTCAACAGCATCGCGGAAGGCAGTCATTGTCATTCTCTCCCAACGGTTCTCACAGGCTCGCCGCGACGCGGGTGCCTTGATCGATGGCGCGCTTGGCGTCCAGTTCGGCCGCGATATCGGCGCCGCCGATGACGTGCACGCTCACGCCGAGGGCGAGCAGGTCGTCATACAACCCTCGATTGGACTCTTGGCCGGTGCACAAGACGATCGTGTCGACGGGCAGGACGAGCTTCTCGTCGTCGAGCAGATAGTGCAGCCCCTCGTCGTCGATCCGGTCGTATGCCGCCCCTGCCACCATCCGGACGCCGCGCTTCTGGAGTTCGGTGCGGTGGATCCAGCCGGTCGTTTTGCCAAGTCCCGCACCGACTTTGGAGGACTTGCGCTGCAGCAGCGTGACCTGCCGGGGGGACTGTGGTGGGGTCGCCGGGACGAGGCCACCGGGGGTCGAGTGCGCCGCGTCGACGCCCCAACTCGCGAGAAAGGCGGGGATGTCGCGGCTGGTGTCTTCGCCGCCGTCCGTCAGGAACTCGGCGACATCGAAGCCGATGCCACCGGCCCCGAGGATTGCGACGCGCTCGCCGACCTCGACCTCGCCGCGCAACACCTCGAGGTAGCCGACGACGCTCGAGTGGTCGACACCCGGCAGGTCCGGGATGCGCGGGGTGACCCCGGTGGCGACCAACACCTCGTCATACCCCTGGAGATCGGTGGCGCTGACCCAGGTGCCGAGGCGTC
Source organism: Actinomycetota bacterium (assembly GCA_020160805.1). Taxonomy (GTDB): domain Bacteria; phylum Actinomycetota; class Actinomycetes; order Actinomycetales; family Dermatophilaceae; genus Nostocoides_A; species Nostocoides_A veronense. The sequence continues at coordinate 14,255 of JAIUPO010000025.1, forward strand.
GCTCGACGCCCTGCTCGCCCAGTTGATAGTCGAAGTAGCGGATGGTCTCGTCGAACTCCTGCTTGCCGGGGACTTCTCGCGCCACGGTGAGCTGGCCGCCGAGGCGGTCGGCGGCGTCATACAACGTGACCTCGTGACCGCGCTGCGCGGCGGTGAGGGCAGCGGCGAGCCCGGCCGGGCCCGCACCGACGACGGCGACTCGCTTGCGGGCGGTGGTTGGGGTGATCTGCAGCAGCGTTTCGTGGCCGGCGCGCGGGTTGACCAGGCAGGACGTCGGCCGGAAGGAGAAGGTGTGGTCGAGGCAGGCCTGGTTGCAGCCGATACAGGTGTTGATCGCCTGCGGCAGCCCGTCGGCGGCCTTTCGGACGAAATCGGGATCCGCGAGGAAGGGGCGAGCCATCGAGATCAGGTCGGCGAAGCCGTCCGCGAGAAGTTCCTCTGCCTTCTCCGGGGTGTTGATCCGGTTGCTCGTGACGAGGGGTATGCGGACGCTCCCCTTCAGCTTCTTGGTCACCCACGCGAAGGCGCCGCGCGGGACCGGCGTGGCGATGGTGGGGATGCGGGCCTCGTGCCAGCCGATGCCGGTGTTGATGATGGTTGCCCCAGCGGCTTCGACGGCGTGGGCCAGCTGGACGACCTCCTCGAAGGTGGAACCGTCGGGCACGAGGTCGAGCATGGAAAGGCGATAGATGACGATGAACTCGGGTCCCACGGCCTCGCGGACGCGGCGCACGATCTCGACCGGGAAGCGCATCCGGTTCTCGTAGGAACCGCCCCACTCATCGGTGCGCTTGTTCGTGTGGCGCGCGATGAACTCGTTGATCAGATAACCCTCGGAGGCCATGATCTCGACGCCGTCATAGCCAGCCTCCTTCGCCAAGGTGGCGCATCGGACATAGTCCGCAATGGTCTGCTCGACTTGCTCGGCGGTCAGCTCCTTTGGCGGGAAAGGTGCGATCGGCGCCTGAATCGGGCTGGGCGCCACCGCATCTGGGTGATAGGCGTAGCGCCCGAAATGCAGGATCTGCATCGCGATCCGGCCGCCAGCCTCGTGCACGGCCTCGGTGACGATGCGGTGCTGGGCGACCTCGTCGTCATTGGTGAGCATCGCCCCGCCCGGCCCCGGGCGACCGGCTTCATTCGGCGATATGCCGCCGGTGACAATGAGTCCGACGCCGCCGCGCGCTCGGTCGCCATAGAACTGGGCCATCCGCTCGAAGCCACCGGGCGTCTCTTCGAGCCCGAGGTGCATCGACCCCATGATGACTCGGTTCGGGAGCGTCACGAACCCCAGGTCGAGGGGCTCAAGCAGGTGCGGGTAGGGCGAAGCCTTAGTCATGTCGGCGACTATACAAATAGTTGGCTAATGAACGACGTGGCTCGTGATCGAGATCATGAGCGATGCCGCTTTCTGCTGTGCTATTGAAAGAACACTAGATCGGCCTAGCCGACGCGATCGTGAACGGCGAAGACCGGGGTACTCCCAGCAACGCGCTCGAAGTCGGCCAGCGACGCGTCAACGGCGACGGGGATGTGCGGCCTGGCCCCGGGGACCTGGGCGAGATATCGCTGGATGATCCGTGCCCGATCAGCAACGGGGACCTCCACGAGGTGCACCGGACGCCGGCCGCGGCGGATGAGGACCGCCTGACCGTCTGCGGCCCGCACATTCCGGACCCAGGCGCACTCCCCGAGCATGGAGACGAGGTACCACTGCCCGCGCAGATCAGCCATCCCCAACGGGAACTGCCGCGGCTGTCTAGTCGCTCGGCCGGCGACCTCCAGCGTGACCCAGCGTTTCGGCTGCAGGCCCCAGCCAAAAACCGTGGCCCAAAGCCGAGCGAACCGCCGCGCTGTGCGGTTGCCTGCGCCACCGGCATACATCGCGCGCAGTCGCTGGGAATTGCGTGAATCGGACGCGTAGAACCGGTCAGCCCACATGATTCTCCCCTCGACCTCACGCTACGCCTGCGTCGAGAGTCTCGCCAATATGGGTATACGGGTCACGGAGTACAGTGGGCAGTATGAAGACGACGATCGATCTGCCGGACGCCCTGGCCTCGGACGCGAAAGCCTTGGCACGGGCTGAGGGTTCGACCCTGCGCGATTTGGTCGTTAGTGGCTTACGTCATGAGATTCAGCGCCGCACCACGGTGGTGCCGATCGACTTTGCCTTTCCCACCTTCGCCGGTGACGGGCTTGTCGTCGACCTGGCCCCCGAAGATGCCATCGCGCGCTCGTACGGCATGTCGGAATGATCGCGCTCGACACGAATCTGTTGGTCTACGCCCACCGGGTCGACTCGCCGCACCATTCAGCGGCCGCCGCCGCGCTGCGGCAAGCTGTCACGGGTCGCGCTGGCTGCGCGATCCCGTGGCCGTGCGTTCATGAGTTCCTGGCCGTGGTGACCCACCAGCGGATCTACCGTCCGCCAACTCCCGGGGACCAGGCGATCAGGGCTGCGCAGGCACTCCTCGATATGCCGGATGTGCACCTCCTTGCGGAAGGACCCGATCACTTCGCCACGCTGAGGGACCTTGTGAGCACATCCGGCATCACCGGACCCAAGATCCACGATGCCCGCATCGCCGCGATCTGCCTCGCCCATGGCGTCGATGAATTGTGGTCGGTGGACCGGGACTTCTCGTGGTTCCCGCAACTGCGCGTCGTCAACCCCCTCGCGAACCGCCGATTCTGAAATATTCAGAATTATCTCAGAAACGCTAGAAAGCGATAGATAACGCCATCGTGTGCGGGTGCGACGCGGCGCGCCGGATACCCACTCACCACTGCCGAGCTAACACCCGAGCTACCGCCTGGTATTGGTCGCGATCATGGCCAATACCAGGCGGTAGGGCGGTCGTTAGCAACGACAAGAACTCCCCAGCCCCGGTCAAAGGTGACGCAGGTGAACGATGCGGCATCCGCGCCCTGGTGCTCACCGGGCCGCGGCTACCGTGGAAGGATGACCGCCCCCACCCTGCTCGCTGGGTATGCCGCCGCCCTGCCGGAACTGGTCAGCCCCTGGCAGCCGTCGCTGCCGCCGTTGCGTGCGGGTCAGGTGCCTCGGCTGTTGTTGGCGAACGACGCGCTCGCGTCAGAACTCGGGATCGAGCCGGATTGGCTGCACACCGAGAACGCTCTGTCCGTGCTCGGCGCGCGCTCGGTCCTCCCGCACAGCCAGCCGGTTGCGTTGGCCTATGCCGGTCACCAGTTCGGTGGTTTCTCGCCTCTGTTGGGTGATGGGCGAGCCGTTCTGCTCGGGGAAATCCGAACTCCCGCAGGCGATCTGCGCGATCTTGGCCTGAAAGGGTCTGGGCAGACGCCTTATTCGCGTCGTGGCGACGGCCGGGCCGCCCTCGGTCCGGTGCTGCGTGAGTACCTCTTCGGCGAGGCAACGCATGCCCTCGGCATCCCCACGACGCGCGCGCTCGCCGCCGTCACCACCGGTGACCTCGTCTTCCGCGACGGCACGATGCGTCAGGGCGCCGTGTTGACGCGGGTGGCCGCATCGCACCTACGGGTCGGCACCTTTGAGCTGGTGGCGCGCTCGGTGATCCCCGAGGCGCGCGAGGAGTTGCTCCGCAAGCTGGTGGAGTATGCCGTGGCTCGCCACTATCCCGAGCTCACCGGATCGTCGAATCCCGCTGTCGCCCTGCTGGATTCGGTCATCGAGGAGCACGCTCGGCTCGTGGCCCACTGGACTGCGGTTGGCTTCCTCCATGGCGTGATGAATACCGACAATATGTCGATCTCCGGCGAGACCATCGACTACGGCCCGTGCGCATGGCTGGAGGCCTACGACCTCGACACCGTCTTCTCCTCGATCGACACCGCGGGCCGCTATCGCTTCGGCTATCAAGGGCCGATCGCCTTGTGGAACCTCAGCCGATTCGCCGAGACCTTGCTGCCGCTGATCGCTGAGGACCCGAACGAGGCTGTCGCACAAGCAACCTCGCTGTTAGAGACGTTCGCGGACCGTCACGGTGACGCCCTGCGTGGGCTCTTTCGCACCAAACTCGCGCTCGGGGATGCCCAGCCCGGTGATGCCGAACTCATCGACGACTTGCTCGCCGGGATGGCCGCCGCGCGGGCCGACTACACCACCACATGGCGTTTCCTGGCGCGGTGGCTGCGCGGCATACCCATGCTCGACGTGCCTGGAGTGCAACAGGATTGGCTGGAGCGCTGGGCGGCCCGGGTGCCGGGCGATCCCCGCGCCGCAGCCGATGCCATGGACTACGTCAATCCGATCTATGTCCCTCGGAACCATCTCGTCGAAGCGGCCCTAGCCGACGCCGAGGCGGGTGACCACACGGCATACGACCGGCTCCTGACCGCCGTGCGCGCACCCTTTGACGAGCGGGCGGACTGGGCCGAGCTGGCCGAGCCCGGGCCAGCCGAATTCACGCGCCAGCACGTGACCTATTGCGGGACCTGAGTTCGGCGCCGACGACGCCGCACTAGCCAGCGGGAAGCAAGCTGGGGAGGATATCCGCGAGGGTCACAACGCCGACTAGGTGGCCGCCGGCGCGGACAGCGACGAGTTGCGTGCTCGCCTCGCGCATCTGGGCGAAGGCCTCGTGGACAAGGGTCGACCGGTCCAATTCCAGCACCGGGCGGGCCAGCGGCGCGGCGAAGGCACCGGGGTCCGTGACGCCCAAGGTGTCGCGAACATGCACCACACCGCGCACCGCATCGCCGTCTCGGATGACCACCCGCAAGTGACCGCTGCGGCGGGTCGCCTCCTGGACATCCGCTACCGTCGCCGACCCCGAGACGGCCGTAATGCCGCCGCCCTGAGGCAGCACATCGCCCAGCGTGATTTCCCCGAGGACGAGGGCACGGGTGATGGATGCGCTGTAACTCGCTTCCAGCGCACCGACATTCGCCGAATGCTCGACCAGCGCGCGCAGGGCCTGGGGGTCGCCGGCGATGCTCAGTTCGTCGACCGGCTGCACCCCGAGCCGGCGCACCAGGGCATTGGCCGCGCCATTGAGGACGCGCAGCATCGGGCGGGTCACGACCATGAAGGCCCGCATCGGCAAGGCCAGGGTTGTCGCGACGAACTCGGGATGGGCAATGGCCCAGGACTTCGGCGCCATCTCGCCGATGACCAGGTGCAGGAAGGTGACGATGAACAGGGCGAGAACGAAGGAGACGACATTGGCGCTGCCGTGCGGCATCCCCAGCGTCTCCAGCCACGGGGTGATCGCGTGGTGCACCCAGGGCTTAGTGATGGCGCCGAGGGCCAGCGTGCACGCGGTGATGCCGAGTTGCGAACCGGCGAGCAGCAGTGTCAGCTCACCGGAACTGCGGACCGCGGCCCGGGCCGATCGCGAGTTTGCCGCCTTCTCTTCCAGCCGGTGCCGGCGCGCCGCCATGAGCGCGAACTCGACGGCGACGAAGAAGGCCGAGAGCGCGATGATCGCCATGGTGACGACCAGGACGACGCTGCCGCTCATCGGGGATCACCGGTCTCGGGCAAGGTGAGCCGCAAGCGGCTTGGCACATAGTGGTCGATCTCGAGGATTTCGACGCGCAGAGTTCTGGGTGCCTCCTCGGCGATTCCTTCGACGGCGGGCGGCAGGGTGATGTCGACGGTCTGTCCGATCTGGGGGAGTGCCCCGTGTTCCGCGACCACGAGGCCGGCGATCGTTTCGTGCTCCGCGGCTGGCAGGTCGATATGCAGGGCCCGCTCGATCTCATCGAGATGGACATCGCCGCCGACGATCCAGATGCCGTCGTCGGGTTTGGGGACATATGCCGGTTCGTCCGGATCGTGCTCGTCCGTGAGCTCGCCGACCACCTCTTCCGCCAGATCCTCCCGAGTGAGGATGCCGGCGAAACCCCCGTATTCGTCGACAACACAAGCCATTTCGGCGTGCTGAGCAGTGAGTTCGCGAAGAGCTGCCGGGAGGCGCATCGATGCGGGCACAACCAGCGCGTCACGCATGATGCTCGTGACCGACGCAGCCGGATCGACGGCCGATGGGCTCGGCCCGAGGATGTCGATCAATTGCACAACGCCGAGGATGCGGTCGTCCTGGTCGAGGACGGGATAGCGCGTGTGCCCGGTTGCCATGAGCGTGCGCACCTCGCCGATCGTGGTGTCGTCGCGCACCACATCGACCCGTGAGCGTGGCATCAGGGCGTGCTCGACATCCTGGTTGGGGAAGTCGATGATTCGATCGAGGAGCGCGCTCAACTCCGGGCTGATCGACCCCCGCTCGCGGGACTGCTCGACGACATGCTGCAGGTCGATGGCGGTCGCTGAGTGCTCCACATCGTGCACCGGCTCCATGCGCAGCATCCGCAGGAAGAACTCCGCTGAACGGTCGAAGATCCAAATCAGTGGCCCCAGCACAGTTAGGTAGATGCGGGTCGAGCGGGCCAGTCGGTCGGCTACCTGCTCCGAGCGGGCGATGGCGAAGTTCTTGGGGAAGAGCTCCCCGAAGAGCATCTGAACGAAAGTCGAAAAGAGCAGCGCCACAATGCTTCCCAGCGCCAGCGAGATGCCCATGCTGACTCCGCCGCGCTCCACGACATCGGCGAGCGCGACGCCGATGAGGGGCTCCGCGACATACCCCACCAGCAGCCCGGTGACCGTGATGCCCAGTTGGGCGCCGGAGAGCATGAATGAGGTGCGTCGGGTGATGCCGAGCGTGCGTTGTGCGGCGGCGTCGCCGGCGGCAGCGCGCGCGGTGAGGCGGGCGCGGTCGACGGCGAGATAGGCGAACTCCTGCGCGACGAAATATCCCGTGGCCAGGGTGATGACCAGGACGATGACGACACCGGCCAGCAGTGAAAGGAGAGTCTCCATGGGGATCTCCAGACTAAGCGAGCCGCGCTCGCCCTGGGTTCCCGGTGATCGATGAGATCCGGGACACGTGGCCCCTCAGGCGACCGGCAGGCCCGCGATATGCCGGGAGGCGAGGTATGCCGCTCGCTCGCCTGCTGCGCGCAGCGACCCGCCGTCGAGGATGGTTGCCAAGAGGGCGGCTGTCGCCGTGTCACCCGCGCCAGTGGTGCCGGCAATCCGTTCTGGGACAACCGGATCGATGTGCAACGCGAGGCCAGGGTCGAGGTGGGCGAGCGGGTTGAGCTCGGCGAGACGCTGAGCATCTGCCGTGGTCGCGACGTGCAGGCCAGCCTCTCCACCGGTGACCATCACGACCGCCGCGCCGAGGCCGATTAGACGCCGCGCCGCCTCCGCGAGCGCCTCCCTGCCGTGCCCCAGGCCCCAGTGCACGGCGGATTCCAGGTCATCGATGCTCGGGGTGAGAATGTCGGTCGCGGGGGCTGTCACATCCAGGAAGCGCTGCCAGCGCGCGGCATGGGCGGCCCGATCGGCGGGTGCGACGGTCGGCTCGACGGCCAGATCGACCGAGGTGACCACGCCGCGCGCGTGAGCGGCCTCGAAGAGTCGACGCAACGGCATACCGTCCTCGGCGCTGAGCGCGGGCAGCAGGTTCGGGTAGCCGATATGCACCAGGTCAACGCCCTCCAGCTCGAGGGCCGTCCCGTCGAAGAGGTCGTTGCAGCCGGTGTGATGCCAAAAGGTGCGATCCTGCCCGGGGGGCTGCAAGACGATGGAGTATGACGTGGCCCCCTCCACCTCGACCATGCGGGAGGCGTCGAGTCCCTTGCGCGCCAACAACTCTCGTTGCACTCCGGCGAGCGAGTCGTTGCCGCTGGCGGCGGCGAGCAGGATATCGATCCCCAACGCGGCCAGTGCGGCGCCGGTGGTATGCACAGCGCCCCCGAGCCGCACCTGCATGGGCCCGATGAGATAGAGCGCGCCAGGGTCATGCCCGGGGTCATCATCGAGGGCCGGGATGAAGTCCAGGCACAGATGCCCGGCGACCAGCACCCGCATACGTCCTCCTCCTGCGCCCAAGGTCAACAGTCGTGGGTCAACGCCCGTGGTCAACCCTGCCAATCTAGCGACGCCTGGTGTTGACTGGCAGACATGACCACCACCCCCGATGTCGGCCTCCAGCGGCGCCTTTCTCGGATCTGTGACCGGGACGGCCTGATCCGCACGGCGGCGATCGATCACCCGGAGAACTACGACCTGCTCTTCGACGCGGACCTGTCGCGGGTGGACTTTGCGGAGGTCGTCGACTCCAAGCTCGACCTGATTGCGGCGATGTCCGGGCACGCCAGTTCGGTGCTGCTCGATCCTCGGTCATCGGTCGGGCAGGCGATCGTCAGCGGCGCCGTCCCGGGCGATGTCGGCATCCTGTCGGGGCTGGAAGCGCTGTATTACCAACCAGATTCGGGCGGCTTCGAGCCGCGCCTGGCGCTGAAGGAGGGGTGGGGTCCGGAGCGGCTCGCCGACCTCGGCATCGACGCGGCGAAACTGGTCGTCTTCCACCGGCACCTCGATGAGGACGCGGTCGCTGAGAAGGTTGCCATCGTCTCCGATGTCGCCCGCCGCTGCCACGACCTGCATCTGCCGCTCGTCGTCGAGCCGCTGTGGTATCCCGCGGCCTGGGAGGACCCCACTGATCCGGCGATCCGCGCGCAGCGCACCGAGAGCGTCATCTCGTCCGCGGCCATCTTCAAGGCGGCTGGCGCCGACATCATGAAGGTCGAGTTCCCCGTCGATCTGGCCGCTCAGGGCGAGCAGGCGGATGCGGCGACCGCGCGCCTGGCCGAGGCGTGCGCCGGCACCTGGGTGCTCCTGTCTGCGGGCGTCACCTTCGATGGCTTCCTGCAGCAGGTCGAGGTCGGCGTGCGCCACGGCTGCAGCGGCTTCATGGCCGGCCGGGCGATCTGGGGCGATGGCGTCGGCCGCTTCGATGCCGACCGCCGCGCCGCCGGCGTCCGCACCGCCTGCGAGCGCCTCGACAAGCTCACCGACGTTCTCCACCGCCGCCCCAATCCGGCATACACCTCCGTCCCCCGCGACGCCGCCCCCGCCGTCATCGGCCCCGACTGGTACCACGGCTAGCGCCACCCGGCGACGGCGCGGGCCCAGTCACACGCGTCACTCATTTCTCTCCGGATGCCGGAAACTTGAGGTTCACCCCACTTTCTAGGCGGGGTGAACCTCAACCTTTCGGCATCCGGAGAGAAATGGGTGACATCCCAGCCCCAGTAGCGCCGCGCTATTGGGCGATGTGGACGAGGGCGTCGCCGGAGTTGACGAGGGGGGTTTGGGCGCGGCCGATGACGATGCCCGCGCGGTCGGCGCGGACCAGGCGCACGGTCTTGCCGAAGGAGTCGGTCAGGACGCCGAGCCGCTGGCCGATGCTGACATGTTGACCGAGGTCGACATCGAGCATCAAGATCCCGGTATTGCGGGCACGCACCCAGCCGCTGGTGCGGCACTCCTGATTGGCGCCGTCCGGCACCGCGTCCGCGCCATCGATCATGTTCAGGGCGGCAAGCACCCGGCGCACGCCGGCCACGCCTGCCGCGACCGCCCAGTCGTCCATGCGCCACGACTCGCCGGCCTCATAGAGCAGCACCCGGCATCCGACCTCGCGGGCCGCTGCGCGCAGTGAGCCGTCGCGCAACTTGGCGTGGTACATCACCGGAGCCCCGAAAGCCTCTGCCAGAGAACGGGTCTCAGGATCGTCCAGGTCGCCGCGGACCTGCGGCAGGTTGGTGCGTCCGAAGGCGCCGGTATGCAGATCGATCCCGACACTCCCTTTGCGGATCACCTCGGTCATCAGCAAGTGGGCAATCCGACTGGCGAGCGAGCCCCGGGCCGATCCGGGGAAGGAGCGGTTCAGATCGCGCCGGTCGGGCAGATAGCGGTCACCGGCCATGAACCCGAGCACATTAACGATCGGCACGGCGACGAGGGTGCCGCGAAAAGTCTTGGGGGACAACGACGTCAGCACTTCCCGGATGACCTCGATGCCGACGACTTCGTCGCCATGCGTCGCGGCCGTGAGCCACACGACCGGACCGTCCTCGCGGCCGTGAACAATCCGGACTGGCACGCTGACTTCCGCCCCGGTGACCATCCGCGTGATGGGCAGGCTCAACTCCCGGGTGGTGCCGGCTCGCATACGGACACCACCGATGGGGAAGGACTCGCGCAGCGGCATCGGTCACCGCCCCCAGTTGCGCTGGCGGGTCGCGCGGCGGGGGCGCGGCCCGGCATACGACTGGGCGGGGTCGATGAGGAAGCCTTGGGAAAGGGCCTCGCGTCCGAGCAGCATCCGGAACCCCATCTCGTCGCGTTTCGACAGCGTCATTTCGACGGTCATCCGCCGACCCACCAAGCGCACGACCATGGGGACCGCGATGCGCTCCTCTTCGTGTCCCGAGGAGCTGCGCACGATCCGGCGGTCCAGGATCGGGGAGGTGACGACGATCGCCTCGTCGTCGCGACGCTGCCAGGGGTGGATGGCGAAGCGGACCCACTCCGCGCCGCCGCGCTCGAATGGCTCGATATCGAAGGCATGGATGGCGGAGGACTTGGCGCCGGTGTCGAGCTTGGCCTTGATCCAGCGAACCTTCGCCTTGGGCAATGAGACCCATTCGCGCCAGCCCGCGACGGTGGAAGGATGGTCCGGTTCGAGCACTCGCCCATCCTCGCAGGAAGCCCCGCATGAAACTCGCGATCTTGTCGCGCGCCCCACGCTCCTATACGACGGCGCGGTTGCGCACCGCCGCCTTCGACCGCGGCCACCAGGTCAAGGTGCTAAACACGCTGCGCTTCGCGATCGACCTTTCGACGGCCGAGCCGGATCTGCAATTCCGCGGACGGCCGCTGTCGCACTATGACGCGATCCTGCCGCGTATCGGCAACTCCGTGACCTATTTCGGCACCGCCGTGGTGCGGCAGTTCGAGCAGATGGACGTGTATACGCCGAATACCGCTAATGGGATTGCCAATTCGCGCGACAAGCTCCGCGCGACACAGATCCTCTCGCGCCACAACATTGGTATGCCGCCCACCACCTTTGTCCGTGATCGCGCCGATGTCATCCCGGCCATCGAGCGCGTCGGTGGCGCCCCGGTGGTCCTGAAATTGCTCGAAGGAACCCAAGGCATCGGCGTCATCCTCGCCCCGTCGCTCAAGGTCGCTGAGGCCATCATCGAGACGCTGCAGAGCACCCGGCAAAACGTCCTCATCCAGCGCTTCGTTAGCGAGAGCCGGGGCCGCGACATCCGCGCCCTCGTCGTCGGCGACCGGGTCGTCGCGGCGATGCGCCGGGTCGCCAAGGGCGATGAGTTCCGCTCTAACGTCCACCGCGGCGGGTCCACGGAGGCGGTCACGCTCGATCCGGCATACGAAGAGACGGCAGTGCGCGCGGCGCAGATCATGGGACTGCGCGTCGCCGGCGTCGACATGCTGGAGGGTCAGGACGGGCCACTGGTCATGGAGGTCAACTCCTCACCCGGCCTCGAAGGCATCGAAGGCGCCACCAAACTCGACATCGCCGGCGCGATCATCGACTTCATCGACAACCAGGTCGCCTTCCCCGAGATTGATGTGCGCCAGCGCCTGACCGTGTCCCGGGGGTATGGCGTGGCCGAGATTGTCGTGCACGCCGCCTCCGAGCTGGTCGGCGGGCCGCTCGCCGAGTCGGGTTTGCGCGACAAGGATGTCACCGTCCTGACCCTGCATCGCGGGCCGCGCGTCATACCCAACCCCCGCCCGGGACTGGCGCTCGAGGATGGGGACCGGCTGCTGTGCTTCGGCAAGCTGGAGGAAATGCGCTCGATGATCCCGGCCCGCCGGCCGCGGCGGGTCAAGAAACTGCCCCGCACGCCGATCCACGAGGCCTGAGCGCGAGACCCGTGGCCCGTCCGCGGTCGAGTTCGGGAAACACGCCGATGCTGGGAGGCGTGCATCGGCGTGTTCCCGAACTCGACGGGGGTTGGGTGCTGGGAGGGGTCTCGTCAGGTCGCGTAACTCCATGGGTTGATGAGGGGCACACCCATGGGTATGAAGTCGGAGACATTGCGGGTCACAACCGTCAGCCCGTGCACGGCGGCGGTGGCGGCGATGAGCGCGTCGCGTTCGAGTCGCGGGTCGGGCACGTGGAGCCACGCCGCGCGTCGCACCTCGGCCACGCCGATCGCCATGATCCTCCCGGAGAACACATCCAGGACTTCATCCTCAAGCCAGAGCGTCAACCGAGCAGCTTGAGCCGCGTCGCGTCGACTCAACCGCGCAATTCCTACCTCAAGCTCAAGGATGGTCACGGTCGAGAGATAGAGGTCGGACGCCTCCCTGGCTCCCACCCAGGCGCGCACGGCTCCATCGGCCCGTGCCCGGGGCTTGCGGAGTTCGCTGACGACGTTCGTGTCGAGCAGATAGCTCACAGCGTGGGGACGGTCAGGTCAAGGCGAACGGGCTCGAACTCGATCTCGAGATCGTCGTCCATGCTCAACCGATCAACGAGGCTCCCGCCGGCCCCAATCAGCCTGCGGTACTCCGCGATCGAGAGCAGGATGAACGACGGCTCACCCCGATCGGTAATGACGACTGGGCCATGGGCTGCGTGCCTCTTGGCCGCGCTGACATCACGGTTAAACTCGCGCGCGCTCATCGTCGTCATGGCAGCCCCCTTGTCGGTACGTACCTACCTACCTAACCTAGTGCATCCAGTACGCCAGGCGACCGTTCCGGCATACCCATCGAGTTCGGGAAACACGCCGGCGCGAGGGGTGCGCGCTCGGCGTGTTTCCCGAACTCGACGGGGTTAGGGGGCTGCGATGGGGTTGCGGGACTTGCCACGAGTGTCAGGAAGGCGTCAGGAGGCGCGACGTTGCTGCTCGGCAGCGGCCTGCTGCGACTCCAGCTCCTGCAGACGCTCGATCGCCCGACGCGCGAAGACCTGCTGGCCGGTGATCGTGCGCTCGGCGCGGCCGCGGCCGATGAAGCTGACGAACCAGCTGATCAGCGTGGTCAGGCGCGACTTGAAGCCGATGATGTAGACCAGGTGGACGCCCAGCCACGCGAGCCAGGCCAGGAAGCCGGTCAGGCGGATCGACTTGATCTCGGCGATCGCGCGGAAGCGCGAGATGGTCGCCATCGAGCCCTTGTCGAAGTACTCGAAGGGCGCACCGGTTGGCTGCCCCGCCAGCGCCTTCTTGATCTCCTTGACCGAGTGCCGCGCGCCCTGGATCGCGACCTGCGCGACGCCGGGCAGGTTCTTCAAGCTCGCCATATCGCCGACCACGTGCACCTCCGGGTGCCCCGGCAGGGTGAGGTCGTCGAGCACGGGTATGCGGCCCGCCCGGTCCACCTGCAGGCCCACCTGGTCGGCGAGCAGCTTGGCCAGCGGGCTGGCGGCGACGCCGGCCGCCCAGACCTTCGTGACGGCGGGGATGCGCTCCTCGAAGGGCTCGCCATCGCGGCCGGTGGACTTGACGGTGATGCCGAGTTCGTCGACATCGGTGACCATGGCGCCGAGGCGGACGTCCACGCCGAGCTTCTCCAGCGCGGCCTTGGTCTTGGTCTGCAGGCTCGTGTGGAAACTTCCGAGGACGGCCGGGGCGGCATCGAGCAGGATGATGCGCGCATCCTTCGGGCTGATGTGCCGGAAGTCCTGTGCGAGAGTCCGATTCGAGAGTTCGACCAGCTGACCGGCCATCTCCACGCCGGTCGGTCCGGCGCCGACGACCACGAAAGTCATCAGGGCTTCGACATCCTCCGTGCGGCCCTCAATGGCAGCCACTTCAGCGAGCTCGAAGGCCCCAAAGATCCGCCCGCGCAGCTCTAGGGCATCGTCGATGGTCTTCATACCCGGGGCGAACTGGGCAAATTCGTCGTGCCCGAACCAGGACTGGGCCGCACCGGCGGCGACGATCAGGTGGTCGTAGGGCGCCTCGAAAGAGTCCTCGAGGAGATCCGCGGTGACGACCTTGCGCTGCACATCGATGTCGGTGACCTCGCCTAGCACGACGGTCGCATTCTTCTGCCGCGAGAGCACCTCGCGGGTGGACGGCGCGATCTCGCCTTGGCTGAGGATTCCGGTGGCCACCTGATACAGCAACGGCTGGAACAAGTGGTGGCTGGTCTTGGCAATCAAGGTCACGTCGACATCGGCGCGCTTGAGCGCGCGGGCGGCGAACAGACCGCCGAAGCCGGAGCCGATGATGACGACGCGGGGCTTGTGGCCGCTGACCTGGCGTTCGGGGGTGCTCGTGACACTCGCAGTCATGTCTGTGGCAACCACGGAGGTGAGGCGAGGCTTCCCTATTCCCGAGGGTTGTTGTGGGAGTCACATTCGACCGGTCCGGAGGCGAATTTCGGCATACCCACGGGGGTAATATCACCTCAGATCAGCCAGCCACCGGGAGGATGTCGTGGAGCTTGACCCGCAGGACATGGATGCCATTCTCAAGCGCCTCAAGCGGGCGCAGGGGCAGATCGGCGGCATCATCAAAATGATCGAGGACGGCCGCGAGTGCCAGGACATCGTCACCCAGGTGGCGGCCGTGTCCAAGGCGATCGACCGCGCCGGCTTCGCCGTCATTGCCCTCGGCCTTCGCCAGTGCATCGCCGATCCGGAGGGCCATCAGATGGACGTCGGATCGATGGAGAAACTCTTCCTTTCGCTCGCCTGATATACCCCATGGGGTATGCTGGCTAGACTGTGATCGCGCCCGCTGCGGTCCACCCAATTCAAGGAGTGACTAGGCCATGTGCCGAGCTGTGGTGTGCAAGACATGCGGCAAGACGACCTGGGCCGGCTGCGGCCAGCACGTGGACCAGGTCATGCGCGGCGTCCCCAAGGCGCAGCAGTGCCTCGGCCACGCCGACGAGCCCAGTGAAGGCGGCTTCTTCCGCAAACTCTTCGGCCGCTGACCGCGCCGGCTTAGGCATGCCGCAGGATCGACACGGCGAAGTCGGCGTCGTCGCGCCAGGGACGCAGATCCCAGGTCGAGAAGCGGTGCTCGAGCCGCAGACCGGCCGCCGTGACCGCCGCATCAAAGGTGGCTAGGGAGAGCTCGCGTCCGGTGTCGAAGCCGACTGCGATGAATCCCTCCGGCGCGAGATGCGCGCACAGTCGTTGCAGGACAGCGGTTTCCGTGCCGGCCGCCACGAAGACCATGACATTCCCCGCCGCGAGGACCGCGTCGAATGGCTCGACGATGTCATGCGCGGACAGATCAAGTTCGCTGAGGTCTTCGACGATCCAGGTGGGCCCGGGGTGGTCCTCCGTGGCCGCCCCGATGAGCACCGGATCGGCGTCCACCCCGACCACGGTGTGTCCCAGGCCGTGCAAGTACCCGCCATGCCGACCCGGCCCACAGCCGGCGTCGAGGATGCGCGCGCCGCGCGGCACCATCGCGTCGACCAGCCGCGCCTCCCCGACCAGATCAGCCCCTTCAGCGGCCATCGTTCGGAAGCGATCGACATACCACTGGGAGTGGCCGTCCTTGGTGTCGGTCACCCAGCGCGTCGGTTCGGGCATGTCAGGAGCGTATGCCGCCCGATAGGCTGCCGAGCGTGCAGACTCTCGTGTTGACCGTGATCGGGGATGACCAGGCCGGCCTCGTCAAGGCGTTGGCCGATGTGGTTGCGGAGAATGGCGGGAACTGGGAGCGATCCCAACTTGCCGAGCTGGCAGGCAAATTCGCCGGCATCGTCGTGGTCGCCGTCCCCGAAGAGCGGGCCGACGGGCTGCGGGCTGCGCTCGCGCCGATTGCCGGTCTGCTCGACGTGACGGTGCACGAGGCCACGCTCGCGAGTGCTGCTGACGGCACCCCGCAGGTGCGCATTGAGCTGCTCGGCAATGACCGGCCCGGCATCGTCCGCGAGATTTCCGGCGTGCTCGCCGCGCATGGCGTCAGCGTCGACGAAATGTCCACTCTTACGCGCGAGGCCCCCATGGCCGGCGGCCAGCTCTTCGAGGCTCATATCGCCGCGCATTTGCCGAGGGAAGGCGACGCCGCCGCGGTGCGTTCCGCGCTCGAGGCGCTGGCCCAGGAGATTCAGGTCGACCTGAGCGTCGAGTAGCGCTCGCCGGCGCCGGTCAGCGCCGGTCGGACAGGACGTATGCCGCCCCCGCGGCCACCGCGCTGACCGCGGCCACACTCGGCCAGGCGCCGATCTGCTTGGCCAACGGATGCGAGCCGGCGAAGGCCGCCAGATAGGTGAGCCCAAGGCCCGCCGCCACGCCAGCGCCATTGCGGCGCAACCAGACTCCGCCAGCGAACAGGCCTGCGGTCGCCAGCACGACCCCACCGAGCGGACGAATGCCCGTCGCATCGGCGACGGCGAATCCGCCGATGAGTCCGGCCGCGACGATTGGGGCTGTCGGGAGGTCGGGGGACGCGAAGGTGCGGGCCGTCATACGCAGCACTGTATGACGCCCGCCCCAGTCGGAGTGGAACCCTGCGCCCCGCGCCTGACGACGGAGCTAACCCCTGGCCTACCGCCTGGTATTGGTCATCATCGCGACCAATACCAGGCGGTAGGCCAGGAGTTAGGACCACAGGGCGGGGTCGGTTCGGGGGCCGGGCAAGTCGGCGGCTGGGAGGGGGCCGCCGACTCGCCTGGGGAGGTGCGTGGCCGCGCGGGGTCGGGGTCGCGCGGCCACGCGCTCAGTCGCCGCCAGTCGTGGCGACGTTGTTCGTGGCGGCGACCTGGTCGGCCCAGGCCGCCTTGGCGCCGGTGTGGCCGGTGCAGACGATGGAGCCGGTCGCGGCGAGGGCCGTGATGATCAGGACGCCGGCGGTGAGCTTGCCGAGAAGGTCGCCGAAGCGAGCGCCACCCTGGGCCGGGATGGAGAACGAAGACCGCCGCGAGACGTGCCCCTCAGGGTCGAGGAACTGGATCACGCGTTCGGGGGCATCGTCGCGCGCGTGCTCGCGCACGATCGTCGCGGGGGATCGTTGGGCCAACTCCTCGGCCAGCCAGTTCACGCTCGCCGTCGCCGTGGATCCCGCTTGGTTGCGCAGGGTGCCGAACAGCACAATCGTCAGTGCGGCAAGACCAAGCACCATGACGATGGTGAAGGCGCCGAGCACCACGGCTAATACTCGCGCGCGGATCGTCCGCAGCGCACTCACGGGCCCACTTTAGGACGACAAGGCGGCACGGATCAGACGCCCGACTTCAGGAAGTCCCCGTGGCTCCCGTGGTCCAGAAGGGGTCGAGCGCCATCACATCGGACCACGCCGTCACGCACTCCGCCCGGCCATACATCGGCCCGAGCAGAGCCGGCGAAAAGCCATGGGCGGCAAGGATATGCGCGGCCGTGGCGTGATCGTTGGCGGCGCCGAAAGCGTCCTGCATCGCCCCCATCGCGATGGCGAACTCGGCGGGCGGGGAGCCGGGGGAATCGGCATACAAGCTGGTGAAGAACTCGCAGCCATAGCGGAACTTCTTGCCCTCGATCCGCACCAAGTGCAGGTCGTGGGCGGGCATTGTCAGCAGGTCCGCGCCGGCCGCCTCCAGGCGGCGATAGCGCTTCTGCAGGGCCCCATCGGTGAGAGTGCGCGCGGGCGCATCGCGCAGCTCGCGCGCGTCGTCGAGCCAATCCGCAGCGTCGAGCCAGGCGTGCAGATCAGCCTTCATCTCGACCCACTGGGGCGAGCGGAGAAGGGGGACGGCCACGGCATACGTCCGGCGCCGCCGGCCGCGCAAAGCGCGCTGCACCCGCGCGGGCAAGCCCTCCTCAACGGCGCGGCGCAGCAGGACATCCGCGTCTCGCGCCGGCCCAAGCGGCATGACGATCTCGCGCATCCGCACCTTCAGCGCCTCGGCGGTCTCGTCGCCGCGCCACAGGGGCCGGAATAGCGAGAAGGTCGCTCGCGCACGACGCCACGAAACGCGCGTCTGGTGCAGGTTGTCGGGATGCCGCTCGGCGACGAAGAGCCCCTCATTGCCCGCGAGCTGAGTGAAGCAGTTGTCCAAGCACCGCCGGAAGGCCTCGCCGACTGTGGCCTCAGCCGGCAGGTCGAGCGGGCTCGCCTTGACTGCCGGCGAGACGGGGGTGTCGGGGACGGCAGCCATCGGGTGCGTCAGTGGACGGAGATGTGGACGTGGTCGTAGTGGTTGGCCGTGATCGAGCCGCGGTCCTCCATCGCGCGCCAGCCGCCGGAGCCGGCGAGCCAAATCCGTTGGCGCCAAATGACATACGAGATGCCGAGGCGCCCCATGTTGGCGATCGCGTAGGCCGCGACCGCGTCGCCCTGCCCGGAGCTGGAGATCATGACATCGACCGCGCGGCCCGAGCCGTGGTCGTCGCCGCCGGGACGGTAGCCACCGATATTGGTGATGCCGAAAGTCGAGCGGATCGCGGAGTAGACCGCCGACGCGGCCGGGCCGAGCCCCAGGGCGGCGCCGGCGCCCGCATACGTCGAGGTGCTTCCGCCGGCGCTCGGGGCTGCGGGTGCGCTGGTGGACGCCGAGGACGAGGTGGAGGCGGCCGCGCTGGTGGTCGCGGGCGGCACCACGACGGGCTTCGGCTTCGGCTTCGCCACCGCGGTCACGGTGTATGCCGTCACCCCGGCCCGCGCGGCCAAGCTCACCGGCGCAGGCAGGTCGGCAGCCTGCGGGATGGCGGCACGGGTGGTGGCACGCGACGCGCGTCCGACCTGGGCCCGCTCGGGCGCCTGCGCGAGGGCGACCGCGGCCAGCGACGGGGCCGGGGCAGCGGCGCCGGTGGCGGCGTCGGCGCTCGGCGCGCCGGTGAGGGCGGCCACGCCGAAGCCGGTGGCGGACAGCGCGGTGGCGGCGCTCAGCGCAAGGGCGCCGGGAGCGCGCAGCAGGCCGACGGGGCGGCGGGCAGCGACAGAGAAGGAAGACAAGAGGGGGGAGGCCTTTCGAGGGGACTGACCTTCACGGTACCGAGAACCCCCGCCATATGTCACATCCCGGTAACGACGCCCAGGCTGGGCGAGCAGGGACGATGGGAGCTATGCCACACCTGAGCCGGGCCGACCTGGAGGCTTTCCGCGACCGTGAAGTGCCGGATCTGCTCAGTCCCGGCCTGGCGCTGCTCTTCGTCGGAATCAACCCCGGCCTGTGGACGGCGGCCACCGAAACGCACTTCGCCCACCCCGGGAACCGCTTCTATCCGGCACTGCTGCGCGCGGGCATCATCGACCGAGCGATCGACCCGGCGGCCGGCATGCTTCCGCCGATCGACTGACGCTCACCGCCTACCGCTATCGCCGCAGCTACCGCCTGGTACTGGTCGTGATCGCGACCAGTACCAGGAGGTAGGTCGGGCGTTAGAGCCGGGCGTTAGAGCCGTGCGACCCGCGGTCGGCTTAATGCGAATTAGTTGCAGTAACCTTGGCGGTATGCACGTGCCCGACGGATTCCTCGACGCGCCGACCTCGCTGGCCACGGCCGCGATCGCGGCGGCCGGCGTCGGCCTGGCCCTGCGCGGCGCCCGGCGCGAACTCAGCGACGCCACCGCTCCGCTCGCGGGACTCGTGGCCGTCTTCGTCTTCGCCACCCAGATGCTCAACTTCCCCGTCGGCGCCGGGACCTCCGGACACCTGCTCGGCGGCGCGCTCGCAGCGGTGCTCGTCGGGCCCTTCACGGCAACCTTGTGCCTCACCGTCGTCCTGCTGATCCAGGGCCTCGCCTTCGCCGACGGCGGCCTCACCGCTCTCGGCACCAATATCACCCTGATGGGCCTCGTCGGGGTGTGGGTGGGGTATGCCGTCTTCCGCGCCGCTCGCGCCGTGCTCCCGCGCCGCACGAGCAGCGTGCCTCTCGCCGCCGCGATCGGCGCGTTCGTCTCCGTGCCCGCCGCAGCGCTCGCCTTCTCGGTGCTCTTCGCCATCGGCGGGCAGGCTCCGATCGAGTTCTCGACGCTGGCCGCGACGATGATCGGCTGGCATACCCTCATCGGCCTCGGCGAGGCCACGATCACCTTCCTCGCCGTCGCCTCCATCGCGGCAACCCGACCCGACCTTGTCTATGGCGCGCGCGATCTCGTCGCAAGCACTCACGATCTAGAAGTTCGGACGGGGGCGCTGGCATGACGACGACCTCGCGTCAGCGCATCTCCACCCGCACCCTGGTCCTTGTCGGGCTGGCGGTCTCGCTTGTCCTCGCGGGCATCATCAGCTTCTATGCCTCCGGCCACCCCGACGGCCTGGAGTTCGTCGCGCACAAGCTCGGCTTCGCCGACAGCGCCGGCTCGCATGTCAGCGATGGCTCGCCCGTGGCGGGCTATGGCGTCCAGGGCGTCCATAACGCGCGCCTGTCCGGTGGCCTCGCCGGGGTGCTCGGCGTCGTGCTGGTCGGCGCGGTGATGTATGCCCTGACGCGCCTGTTGCGTCGCCGCTCGAGCCACTGACGTGGGCGCCGGACACGGCCACTTCTTGCACTTCCACGGGCATTCCGCGCTGCACCGCCTGCCCGCGCACGCCAAGCTCGTCGCGCTCCTGATCTTCGTCACGTGCGTCGTCGTCACCCCGCGCACCCAGGTCTGGGCGTTCGCGGCGTATGCCGTCCTGCTCCTCCTCGCGATGGCCGCCTCCCGGGTGCCGACGGCATACCTCGGGCGGCGCATGCTGATCGAGATCCCGTTCGTCGTCTTCGCGCTCCTCATGCCGCTCATCGCGACGGGGCCGCGCGTCGACGTGGGCCCGCTCCGACTCTCCGAGGCCGGCCTGTGGGGCGCCTGGGCGTTGCTCGCCAAGGGCACGCTCGGTGTCGGTGCCTCGGTGCTGCTCGGCTCGACGACGGAGCCGCGTGATCTGGTGCGGGCGCTCGACAAGCTGCACATGCCGCAACCCCTCGTGCAGATTGCGTCCTTCATGTTCCGATACTTGGAAGTCGTTCTGGCAGAACTGCAACGGATGAAAGTCGCCCGCGAATCGCGCGGTTTTCACGCCCGGTCCGTCAAGCAATGGCCGGTGCTGGCCGCGACAGTGGGGGCTCTCTTCATGCGTTCTTATGAGCGGGGCGAGCGGGTGCATCTGGCGATGCTGTCGCGGGGGTATGCCGGCCGCCTCCCCTTCGCCGCCGAGCTCGCCGCCTCGCGGGTCGAGTGGGCGCGCGCGTTGGCGTTGCCGAGTGCCGCCCTGCTCGTCGCGCTCGCAGCGTGGGTGAGGATGGGCGCGTGAGCACCCCGGTCCTTGATCTGCGCGGCGTGGCCTTCGCCTATCCCGATGGCCACCAAGCACTTTTCGGCGTCGACCTGCACGTGCACCCGGGCGAACGGGTCGCCCTGCTCGGGCCCAATGGCGCCGGCAAGACCACCCTGGTCCTGCACCTGAATGGCATCCTGCGCGCTGGTCGCGGCAGCGTTGCGATCTCCGGTTTGCCGGTCGAGGACGCGAACCTGCTAGAGATCCGCCGCCGCGTCGGGATTGTCTTCCAGGACCCGGACGATCAGTTGTTCATGCCATCGGTGCGCGATGACGTCGCCTTCGGGCCCGCCAACCTCGGCCTCCCGCGCCCGGTCATCGAGGAGCGCGTCGAGAGCGCGCTGCGGGCCGTCGGGATGCTGGAGTATGCCGATCGCCCGCCCCACCATCTCTCCTTCGGCCAACGCCGTCGCGTCGCCGTCGCGACCGTGCTGGCGATGGAGCCGGAGATCCTCGTCCTCGACGAGCCGTCCTCGAATCTCGACCCCGCCTCGCGCCGCGAACTGGCGGACATCATCACCTCGCTCGGCGTGACGGTCTTGATGGTCACCCACGATTTGCCCTACGCGCTGCAGCTGTGTGAGCGGTCGGTGATTCTCGCCGATGGCGTGATCACCGCCGACGGTGCGACCCGCGACCTGCTCGCCGATGCCGCTCTGCTGGAACGGCATCGGCTCGAACTGCCATACGGCTTCACACTCCCCGCCGCGTCGGCCTGACGCGGCTTCGGTTTGGCGCCGGAGCGCAGGCTAGGAGTAGCCGGCGAAAGCCTCTAGTTGGAGCCGCACGTCATCGCTGATCGTCGCTGGCCCGCCGATCAGATGAATCCTTCGCGGGTGGAGGCGGCGCAGTTCGGCGAGCGTGCTGGACGGGATGCTGTCGGAACGCACCAGCAGGATGGGGTACGGGCTGTGGCCGGCCATCGGCCCGAGCGCCAGCGCATCGCTGAAAACCTCGCCGGAGGCGATGAAGACTTCACCTGCCTCGCCGACGGCATACGCATTGCGAGAGATCGTCGCGGCTGTGCTGTAGCGATCCGAGCCGGCCCAGCGCTCGACGCTTCCGCTGGTGTATGCGGCCAGGTCCGCCAGGACGTTGTCGCGGATGGTGTTCGGGCCGCCGAGCACGACGATCCGCCCGGGCTTCAGCCGGCGCAGTTCTGCCGCAATGGAACTCGGGATGCGGTCGTCGTCGACGAGCAGCACCGGATCCCGACGCTGGCCATTGACATTGCGCCCGGCCGCGGCCGCACCAGCCAGCGCATCGGCATACACCTGACCCGAGGCGATGAAGGCCATCTCGACCCCTGGCTTGAAGCTTTGAGTCGAGATGGTCGCCGAAGTCGCATAGCGATCGGCACCCCACCAGCGCTCCAGGCTGGCATTAGGGAAGCGTGGGTCGAGATATCCCCGGAGTTGATTCTCGACGTCGGCGCTGATGGTGTTGGGGCCGCCCACGAGGACGATGCGGGCCGGGCCGATGCGCCGCAACTCTTTCGCGACGACAGCGGGGATGCGGTCGCGTGTGACGAGCAGGAGTGGGCCCAGCCCGCTGGCGGGGCTCCCGACGGAGAGGGCGTCGGTGACGACCTCCCCGGACGCCACGACGATGGTGTCGCCACCGACGTCCTCGCCGAGCATTTGTTGGGCGATCGCGACCGAGGTGGCATAGCGATCGGCACCCCAGAGTCGGTCGACCGGGCTGTCGTCGCACCACTGGCCAGGGGCGCGCAGGCAGACGGCGTAATAGCCGAAGCCGCTTGGTGAGCCTGGCGTCACCTCGATATAGCTGCGCTTGCCGGCCGGTGCAGTCACGTCGAATCGACAGGGAACGCTTGCCGCACAGGTGTTTTCATCGGTCTGGAAACCATCGGTGTCGAGCGTCCGGATGCGCAGCGAGGTCGTTGTCGAGGTGATGGTTGCGGCATAGGTCGAGGTCTTCGCCGGGTTGATCCAGAAGACGTCAGCGTCCGCGCGGGACAGATAATTGGGTGCTGGTTCATCTAATCGACCGCGAATCGCCGTGCCGATGGGGACCTGCTTGGCGATGAACCGGGTGCCATTCTGTTCGACATCGCCGGAGAGATTCCAGGCGGGATCTTGGAACTGCGACCAGATTCGCAGGTAGTAGCCGCCCGTCTGTGTGCGGTCGGCGGATTCGACCTTGAGGTAGTAGCGGCCCGCCGTGAAGGCTGGAACCTCGACGGTGTCGACGACGGTTGAACTGCCCGGGAAGGAGGTCGCGAGGAGGCGGCCGGATGCGTCATATGCCGTCACCCTGAAGCCGGCGGACAGCGATTTCTCGACGTCAAGGATTTGAGCGGTGTAAACCCCGAGCCACTTGCCCTCTGCGACAAAGGAATACCAGTCGACATCCCCGGCTGGTGCGATCTGGGCGGGCGCGTCGTCAGCCACCGGACCGACAGGGGCCGGGCTCGCGGTCGCCATCGTGTCGTTTGGCTCGCGCTCGTACGCCCGCGCCTGGGTGGGCATCAACACCGACAGCATGAGGGCCAGCGCCAAGAGGGCTCGAGTCGCCATCGACGTGTTGGTCACGGTCTTCATCCGATCCGCCCTGCCGTGGTAGTGCCGCTGCGCTTCACGGCACCCTGACACACGGGGGTGGGCTCGTAAAGAGTTCTGGGTCTCGGGAGAACGGTGTGCAGGAGTCGGCACCGGCGCCGAATCCTGCACCTCATTCGACACCTGCAGGCGGCGTCGGCTCAGCCGGAAGTCTGAGGTGCCTCATACCCGAGGGCGGCTGAAATCGTCGGGATCGATACTGGCGACTGACGACTCGGGCATACCTGCGGCGGCAGGCTCAAGGACATGAACACGCTCCTGACCATCGCCCTCGTCCTGCTCACCGCCACCGGTGTCGCCCTGATGTCCGCCCTCGCCGCCGTCCCGCTCTGGCTGGAGCACGAGGCCGAAGAAGTCAGCCGCCCCGTCACCTCCGTCACCCCGCGCATCCCAACCCCGACTATGCCGCCCGCCCGCCCCCGCGCGGCGTGACGCGGTGCTTGCCGTGTCGCATCGTCCCGACGGGCTACAGGTCTACGTTTCCGCGCACCCGCCACACGCTCAACGGAGCCCTCGGCGGCGGCATACCTGTAGCTGGTGGGCACGTTATCGTCATCCCCGCTCATGACGATCCGCGAACCTGCTAAGAGTCCGTGACGTCGCGAAGTCCGGCTAAGCTAATAGCCGGTAATCGACGTACCGGATACGACATTCGGTGCAGCTCAGGCAATCGACGGGGAGGGTTGACCGTGGCAACACGCGAAATCATCGAGTGGATCGACGATCTCGACGGTCAGGACATCACGGGCGCGAGCGAGACCATCCGCTTTGGGCTGGACGGCATCGGCTATGAGATCGACTTGGGCCCGCGCAACGCTCAGGCGCTGCGCGATGCCCTGCAGCCGTATGCCGCCAAGGGCCGACGCGTGGCTGGCCAGCGCACCGCCACCCCCAAGGCCGGCCGGACGCGGGTGGATCCCGAGCAGTTGGCTGCGGCCCGCCGGTGGCTGCGCTCCCGCGGCCACGAGGTCAGTGACCGGGGCCGGATCAAGGGCGAACTGATGGATCTTTATATGAGCAACGCCGGCGCGCAGTAGGCACCCGCGAGCCTCGAACGCCCGCAACCAAAGCGACGGCAGGACCGCGCACCGGGCGGGTCACTTGTCGTAGGCGGTGGCGTGCTTCGGCTGGTAGAAGAGGATCGCGTCGGTGCCGGGGACTTCGACTTCCATTCCAATGCCGAAGCCCATATCGCGCGGCCCATTGAGGATCGTCGCGCCGCGCTCGCGCAGGGTCGCCGCGGTGGCTTCGGCGTCGGCCACCATCAGCGAGATCTGGTGGTGACGAGGAGCTCGGAAGGACTCCCCATCGAACTCGCCCGAAGTCGGGTGCATCGCGATCTCGCACGGCCCGCCGTTGAAGATCAGCCAGTCAGAGCCCTCGTTGTTGTCGTCAGTGACGAAGGGCAATTGCAGGACGTCGCGGAAGAAGGCGCGCGTGGCCGGGGCGTCGTCGGAGTAGATAAGCGTGTGGACCGCCGAGATCATGAAGCCGACCCTATCCAATGCCCGTCGCGAGCATTACCACGAGAAGTCCCCCGCTAGCCTGCGTCAGCCTCGCCGGGCAGCACCGCGCAGTGCGCCGGATCGAGGGCGACGGCGAGGTGCCTGGCCTCGACATGCACCGGGGAGCGCAGCGTCGCGCGGTGCCCGTCGGGCAGGTCCACGAGCACGGCCGTATGCCCACGCCGGTCGAGTTGCTCGACCACCGCCACCGTCGCGCCCGTGTCCGCGACGCGCAAGGCATCGGGCCCCAGGGCGACGCGGGCGGCATACCCCAGTCCGTCGGGCCAGCCGAGGGCGAGCGCGGTCTGCGCTGAGATGATCGGCGCATAACCCAAGAACGCGGCGACCGTCTCGGAGCGGGGGTCACGCCATACCTCCCGCGGGGTCCCGATCCGCAGGACCCGCCCGGCGTCCATAACCGCCACCCGATCCGCGGCGGCGAAGGCCTCGTCCTGATCGTGGGTGACATAGATCGCCGTCGTGCCTGTCGCCTTGAGCGTGTCGCGCAGCACGCCGACGAGGCGCTCGCGCAGGGCGCGGTCCAAGGCGGATAGCGGCTCGTCGAGCAGCAGCAGCCGCGGGTGCGGCGCGAGCGAACGCGCCAGGGCGACCCGTTGCGCCTGCCCGCCGGAGAGGGTGGTGATCGCGCGCCGTTCGTATGCCGTGAGCCCGACGAGGTCGAGCAGCTCACCCACCCGGTGGGCCCGCTCGGCCCGCGAGAGATGCTCGATGCCGTAGGCGACATTGCCGCCGACATCGCGGTGCGGGAAGAGCTGCCCGTCCTGGAACATCACGCCGAACCCGCGCCGATGCACCGGCTCAGTCGTGAGGTCGACGTCATCCCAGGCCACGAGGCCGCCCGCGAGCGGCTCGAGCCCGGCGATGCCGCGCAGCAGCGAGGACTTCCCGGAGCCGGACGGACCGAGCAGCGCGAGGATCTCCCCGGGAGCCAGATCGAGGTCGACATGATCGACGGCGGTGGTGTTCCCGAAGCGCACGACGAGATCGCGCATGGCCAGTCCTGACCCGAGGTTGCCCAAGCTCATAGTTCGCTCGCTGTGTCCGGGCGGACACGCTCCGCGATCACCATGACGGTTGCGGTCAGAACGGCGAGCAGCACCGAAGCCGCAAGTGCCGCACCGAAATTGGCTTCCCCTGGGCGTCCGATGAGCCGGAAGATCACGACCGGCAGCGTTGGCCGATCGAGTCGCGCGAGGAAGGAGGTCGCGCCGAACTCACCCAGCGAGGTCGCCATGGCAAAGCCGGCGGCCAACCCGACGCCGCGCAGCAGAAAGGGGCCATCAATGGTCCGAAGGACCCGCCCCGGGGCGGCGCCCAAGGTTGCGGCGGCTTCGCGCTGGCGCGGGTCGATGGCGCGCAGCACCGGCAGGATCGAGCGGACGACGAGCGGCAGGGCGACGATCGCCTGCGCGATCGGGATGAGGATCATCGACTGCCGCAGATCGAGCGGCGGCCGGTTCAATGTGATCAGGAACCCGAAGCCGACCGTCACGGCAGATACCCCCAACGGCAACATAAAAACCGAGTCCAGGAGCCGCAATCCACGCCGTGCCGCTGCCTTGCGTGGCCGTCGGCTGACGACCAGACTCACGAGCACGCCGAGCACCAGGGCGATGAGCGTCGCCTGCAGCGCCACGACGATCGAGTTGCGGATGGCCACCCAGACCGGCACCGGGAGCGAGCGGCCGACGGTCGTCCCGAGCGCGCGATAGTGCTCGAGCGTCCAGCCGTCCCGCGACCGCAACGAGCGCACCACCAATGTCACCATCGGCAACGCCAGCACACCCAGGGCAACGGCCGCGGTGACCAGCGTCGCGAAGGCGTCCCGCCGCCATACCCACCGGCGCTCCGACGAGGCATCGCCGCGCAAGCGCAGCGCGCGCTCCTGCCGCGCACTCGTCCACGATGTCGCGAGCAGGGCCAGGGTGACGACGACCAGTTGCGTGATCGACAGGGCCGCAGCGGCGGGCAGGTCCAGCAATTGGGTTGTCTGATACCAGATTTCGGTTTCGATGGTGCTGTATCGCACTCCGCCCATCACCATGATGATGCCGAAGGCGGAGGCGCAAAACAGGAAAACTAGGGCCGCTGCGGACGCGATGGCCGGCATCAACGCCGGCAGCGTCACGGTGCGGAAAGCCCGCGCCGGGCTCGCTCCAAGCGACCGAGCAGCCTCGACCGCGCGCGGGTCTAGCCGACTCCATAACCCGCCGACCGTGCGCACGACGACGGCATAGTTAAAGAAGACCAGCGCGAGCACGATCGCCGGCAGACTCTCCTGCAGCCCCAGCCCGGCGAGGGGGCCGGACGGGCCGAGCACCGCCACCCACGCGACCCCGACAACTACCGTCGGCAGGACGAAAGGCACCGTCACGAGCGCGCGCAGCAGGCCGCGGCCGGGGAAGCGCACGGCATACAGCAAATAGGCCCCGGGAATCCCGAGCACCACTGAGGCCGCCGACCCGAGGATCGCCAGCGTGAGGGTGGTGCGCAGGATCCGCCAGGTGCGGGCGGACCCGAGCACCTCGGCCACCGCGCCGAGCGTGCTCGTGCCGTCCGAGGAGAAGCCGCGCGCGACGAGCGCCGCGACCGGCCACGCGAAGAAGATCGCCAGGAAGACCAGGGGTATGACGACCGCGAGCGTCCACCCCGCCCGCCAGGCCAGCGCGTGCCCGGTGCGCCCCCAGGTGCCTGGATCGTGCGTGGGCGCGGCGGGCTGGGTGGTCGTGGTCATGTCGGGTTCATGTGATGTCGATTAGCCGAGAACCGTTGCGGTCCAAGCCTTTATCCACGCCTCGCGGTTGTCACCGATGGTGGTGGCGTCGACATTGATCGGCTTGTCGGACAGCGGCGCGAACTTCACCCAATCCGCGGGGAGGTCGACGGCCTTGTCGACGGGGTACATATACATCTGCTCGGGGATCTCGCTCTGGACGCCCTGGGTGAGCAGGTAGTCGATGAACTTTTGCGCGCCGACTTCGTTGAGGGAGCCCTTGAGGACGCCGGCATACTCCACCTGCCGGAAGCAGGTGTCGAGCAGTGCCACGGTGCGCGAGGCGGTGGCGCCCTTGTCGACCTCAAAGGCCGGCGAGGTGGCGTAGCTGACGACGAGCGGGCGCGGGCCCTTGCCAGAGGAGCCGGAGAAGTCACCGGTGTAAGCCTCGGTCCAGCCCTTGGCGACCTTGACGCCATTGGCCTTCAGCTTTTCCCAATAGGCGAGATAGCCGTCTTGCCCCTTGGCGCCGACCGTGGCCGCGAGGAAGGCGAGTCCGGGGGAGGAGGAGGCCGGATTCTCCACAACGAGCAGGTCCTTGTATGCCGGGTCCGCCAGATCGTCGAGGGACGCCGGGATCTTCAGACCCTTCTTCTCGAACCAGCCCTTGTCGGCGTTGACGCAGACATCGCCATAGTCGATCGGCGTTAGCAGATGGCCGTCTTCGGCGTTGAATGCCTCAGCGCCATCGGGCAGGGCCGGGTCCGAATAGGGCTCTAGGACACCGGCTTTCGCCGCACGGGAGGCGAAGGTGTTGTCGATGCCGAAGACCACATCGCCGAGCGGGGCGTCCTTGGTGAGGATGAGTTGATTGACGAGGCTGCCCGCGTCGCCCTGCGCGACATAGACGACCTTGATGCCGGTGTCGCTCTCGAACTGCTCCTTGACCTCATCGCTGAGGGCAAAGGAGTCGTGCGTGAGCACGGTGAGGGTGTCGGCGCGCGTCGGTT
The DNA here is from genome assembly GCA_020160805.1 of Actinomycetota bacterium. Classification (GTDB taxonomy): domain Bacteria; phylum Actinomycetota; class Actinomycetes; order Actinomycetales; family Dermatophilaceae; genus Nostocoides_A; species Nostocoides_A veronense. The sequence goes on from JAIUPO010000025.1 coordinate 43,131, forward strand.
CGGTCGTCTCGCCGGAGCTGCTGCTCGAGGTGGTGCCGGTGCTAGTCGTTGAGGTGGTCTTGGTCGAGCCCGAGGAGCAGGCCGCGAGGGCGACAACGGCCAGGGTGGTGGCGAGGGTCGCGCGCGCGGTGGTGCGCCTCGTCGCGAGGGCGGCGTGCGGCATACGCGTGGTGGTCATGTGTCGTGTCCTCCTTTTCGGAGGGCTCGGCTGTTGCCGAGGAGAATCCCGACTCCCTACGCCGGTGCGAACCGGATCAGGTCCGAGGGTCTGCGCTCGCGCGCACTCTCAGCGCCCTGGTGGCGCTCCCCTGTCTGTGAGAGCACGCTAGCAGTTCGACCTCGGCGATCACAGTTCGCGGCGCAGCACCCAGCGCTCACCCACCGACGAGTTCGGGAAACACGCCCACGACGACACCCGTTCCTCGGCGTGTTTCCCGATCTCGTCGCTGGCGGCGGGTCGGTCGCATGGGTGGCTACTCGTTGAGGGGCGGGTTGAGCGCATCGGAAAAGCTCAACGACGACGGCGCGAGCGCGCTCGGGTCGACGAGTCGCTCACGCAGGTAGGTCGCTAGCGGTTGAGCCGACCCAGTCATGGCGCCGAGTCGCAGCATGCGGAGGGCGGCGACATCGATCTGCTGCCAATCGATTGGATGTCCGGCACGACTAGCGAGCCGGTCGAAGTAGGCGCTCTGCGACCTGGTATTGCCATCCCGGAACGGGTGGGTCATGGTCAGATAACCCCACCGCTCGGCAAGTCGCGAGACGAACACGTCGGGGTCCAGGCCCCGCAGATAGTCCTCGCTCGCGAGCAGCTCGAAGACCTCGTCTACACCCTTGCGATAGAACCGAGAGAGCGCATACACGACGGACGTCCCGCCAGCGCCGACCTCGTCGCCTTCCTTGCGCAGCTCGCCCGCCCAGTCCAGCACCGGCGACAGCAAACGACTGTGGATTGAGCACAAGTAGGTCAGGTCGAGCACATCAGGGATGGGCTCTAACATCAGCACGGCCCACCGCACGGTTGCTGCCCGATTCATGGCCCGATCAACGCTCGATCGAGTCGTCAGCCCCAGCTTGTTTCTCAGGACTCCGCCGCTACCGGGAATCGTGTAGCGGTCGTCAGGAGCCATTCGTGGTGGCCCGCTCCTCCGCAACGATCCGACCCAGAGCAGCGTGAAGCTCCATTTCGGCAGCCTCTGGCGTCAGTTCGCCGGACAGGATGCGGCGGGCGCGGTCTAAGTCCTCGGCGTCGGGAAAGTGACCTGCGAGTTGCTGCCCTTTGTCGATGCACGCCAACCCGCGCTCGATCTCCGATGCTGTGAGCTTGTCGGTGGTCTTTGTGGCCATGGCCACCCTCCTTCCTCAGGCTCCCCAGTCTATCGGCGACCTCAGACACGGGTCTCTGATCAGTCCAGTAGCTCTGGCGCCGAGTCGTCCTGTCAGGCGCAGAATGAGGTATGTGAGTGCCGTCATCGATATCGCTGGTTTGGTCAAGATCTTTGGCTCCACGCGCGCCCTGGACGGGCTCGATTTGACGGTCGAGGCGGGACAGGTGCACGGCTTCCTCGGCCCCAATGGGTCCGGCAAGTCCACAACGATCCGGGTGTTGCTTGGGCTGCTGCGGCCCGACTCTGGCCGAGCCACCCTGCTTGGCGGCGACCCGTGGGCGGAGGCCGCGACACTGCACCGGCGGCTGGCGTATGTCCCCGGCGATGTGGCCCTCTGGCCGAACTTGACCGGCGGCGAGATCATCGACCTGATCGGCCGCGCGCGTGGGGGGCTGGACACCGCTCGGCGGGCGGAGTTAATCGAGCGCTTCGACCTCGACCCGACCAAGAAGGGCCGTTCCTATTCGAAGGGCAACCGGCAAAAGGTCGCCCTGGTCGCGGCGCTCGCGAGTGATGTCGACCTGCTGCTGCTCGACGAGCCGACGTCGGGTCTCGACCCGCTGATGGAGCGGGTGTTCACGGAGTATGTCCGTGCCGCCCGCGAGCGCGGCAAGACCGTTCTGCTGTCCAGCCACATCCTCTCGGAGGTGGAGACGCTCTGCGATCACGTGAGCATCATCCGCGCCGGCAAGGTCGTGGAGAGCGGCACGCTGCAGGACCTGCGGCACCTCAGCCGCACGCAGATTGTCTGTGAACTCGACTCTCCGCCAACGGCTCTCGCGCAACGTGCCGGGGTCCACGATGTGACTGTCGACGGTCATCGCGTCACCCTCCTGGCCGACCAAACCCAGATCGGGGCGGTGGTGGGGGAGTTGGCGAGCCACGGCATACGCACCCTCACAGCGACGCCGCCGACGCTCGAAGAACTCTTCCTCCAGCATTACGACGGCGCCCGATGACCCGCATGTCGCTCACCGGAACCCGCCTGCTCGTGCGGCGCGCGCTGCGGGCCGACCGATGGTTCTGGCTCGTGTGGGTGCTCGTGCTGTGGAGCTTCCTGCCCGCCACGGCATCCGCATACCGCGCGATCATTTCCGACGACGCGGCCGGCCGCGAGGTCGCCGTCGGACTGGCGAGCAATCCGACGATGCGCGCGATTCTCGGCCCGCCCTACGACCTGCTGCAGGTCGGCGGCTTCGTCATGTGGCGCGTCGGCGGCTTCGTCGCGACGTGCGCGGCGATCATGGCCGCCCTCGGCGTGCTGCGCGCCACCCGCGCCGAGGAGGAAGCCGGCCGGACCGAACTGCTGCGCTCCGGCGCCATCGGTCGGCACGCCTCGCTCGCCGCGGCGCTGCTGACCGCGACCGGCGCCTGCCTCCTCCTCGGGCTGCTCATCGCCGGCTCGATGACCGGGCTCGGCACCCCGCTGACCGGCTCGCTAGCCATGGGCCTTGCGATCGCGGCGACGGGTGTGGTCTTCGCCGGCGTCGGTGCGGTCGCCGCGCAACTCACCTCATCGGCGCGGACCGCCCGAGGGATGGCGATGGGAGCGGTGGGGGCGGCATACCTCCTGCGCGCCCTCGCGGACGGCTCGTCGGAGGGCTCCGGGCTGCGCCGGCTCGGGTGGCTCTCGCCGGTGGAATGGGCGCCCTATGTCCGCCCGTATGCCGGTGAGCGCTGGTGGGTGCTCATCGTGCCGTTGGTTGTCAGCGCGGGTCTCGTGGCGCTGGCGATCACGCTGGAATCGCGTCGGGACTTCGGCGCCGGTCTGCGGGCCACCAAGCCCGGGCCGGCTGGGGCGCTGGCGGGCCTGCGGTCTGCGGGCGCGCTCGCGTGGCGCCTCGATCGCGGCAGCGTGCTGTGGAGCGTGCTCGGCTTCGGGATCTTTTCGCTGGTCATCGGCACGCTGTCCAACGTCTTCGACCAGGTGGCTGAAGACCGCACGCTGGCCGAGCGCTTCCGGCGCATGGGAGGCGGCGCGAAGCTGCTGAGCGATGCCTTTTATGTCGCGATGCTCGGCATCCTCATCGTGCTGATCGCGCTCGTGGGGCTCTCGCTGCTCGACCGGCTGCGCCGCGAAGAGGACAGCGGCCGAGCCGAACTGGTGCTCTCGACCGCCACCTCCCGCACCGCCCTGCTCAGGGCGTATGCCGTGCCCGCCCTCCTCGTCCCCGTCGCCCTCGTCGTCGTGAGCGCCGTCCTGCTGGCAGTGCCACAGGCGGTGCGCGATGGGGACCCGGGCGCGCTGGCGCGGCTGGCCGGGGCGGGGCTCGTGCAGTCGCCGGGCGTGCTGCTCATCGTGGCGCTCGCCGTGGCGGTGCACGGTCTGGCGCCGCGGCTGCGCTGGTTGCCGTGGGCGGTGACCGCGTGGTCCGTCGTCGTCAACTGGATCGGCGGGGTGCTCGGCTTCCCGCAACGCCTGCTCGACGCCACGCCCTTCGGCTACCTGCCGCGCCTGCCTGCCGACGCGATGTCGTGGACCCCCGTCGTGGTGGAGTGTCTGGTCGCAGCTGTCCTGCTCGCCGCGGGGTGGTGGGGCTACGCCCGCCGGGACATCACCTAGTGTCGCAACCGCGAGGCCCCGGCTACGGTTCGACCATGAGGCACAACGACTTTGGCCAGCCGATCGGCGATGCGGTGCCGGGCTGGGAGGGGCGAGCGAGCGTCATACCCACGACCCTGGTGGGCCGCCACGTGCGGCTCGAGCCGCTGACGGCGGCGCACGCCGACCTGCTTTATGGCCCGATGGTCACCGCCTCGGACCCGCGGAACTGGACCTATTACCCATACCCACCGGACATGAGCCGCGCGGCCTTCGAGGGCTTCCTGGTCGACCAACTCAACCGACCGGCCGCGGCGCCGCATGCGGTGTTGAGCCCGACCGGCGCCGGGCTCGGGGTGGCGAGCTTCCTGCGCAACGACCCGGCAAATGGGGTCGTGGAGGTTGGCGGGATCGTCTTCTCCTCCGCGCTGCAGCGCACGACCGCGGCGACCGAGGCGCTCATCCTCATGGCGCGGCACATCTTCGACGATCTTGGCTATCGCCGCTACGAGTGGAAGTGCGACTCGCTCAACGAGCCGTCCCGGGCGGCGGCCGCGCGCCTCGGCTTCACCTATGAGGGCCGCTTCCGGCAGGCCATGGTCTATAGCGGCCGCAACCGCGACACCGACTGGTTCTCCATCATCGACAGCGAGTGGCCGACCCTTGCCGGTGCGTATGACGCGTGGCTGGCCCCCGAGAACTTCGCCCCGGATGGTGCCCAACGGCGCTCGCTAGGGGCACTCATCGCGCAGGCGCGGGGGGCCACAGCGGCCGGTTGAGCATTCGTGCTCAGGCGCGACCGGCGGGTTCGACGGTCTACTTCGAGGAGTAGCCACCGACGAGGAGACGACCCCATGCACCGCGCAATCACCGCCGCACTCGCCGCCCTCCTGGCTGCGCCGCTCCTGGCCGCCTGCAGCACCTCGGGCCAGGCCGACGCCGCGGCCGCGGCGTGCCCGAGCGCGCCGATCGTGGCGTGGTCAAGCGAGGATGCCGCGCCGAGCCGGTTCGTGGCGCAGGTCCAGGACACCGAAGCGGTGGTGGCCACGGCCAAGATCAAGGGCCTCTACCCCGGCCAAGTCAACGGTCAGCGGGTCGGCGACCACGTCTTCATGCTGTCCGTCGGCGACGTCCGCAAGGACCAGGCCCATGTTGTCGACTTCTCGCTCACCGACTGCACGGCCACCCCGATCCGCTTGGCCGGCGTGGTGAACCCGCTCTCGCTGGTGGCGGATGGCGCGAGCTTCTACACGACATACGTCTTGAACGGGGTCGCCCACATCACCCGCAGCGATCGGCAGGGCAAGGCACTCGCCGAGCGCCAACTCCCCGGCCAGGTCGTGACGACTCTGGCGCTCCAGCGCAGCGGCGACGGATCCCCTGCTCGACTCTTCGGCATCACGCAACCTGCTCCCGGCCAGGCCACATCGCGGCTTATCACGCTCGATGCCGAGACCCTGACCGTGGTCTCGGAGCAGCCCCTCCCCGGCGGCGAGTTCGTCACCGGCTCGCCAATCGTGCATGGCGGCCGACTCATCTATCCCCTCACTGCCACCCACGAGGGCGACCGGCCGGGCCACGAACTCGTCGTCCTCGACCCCGCGACGATGTCCGAGCGCCGCATCTACCTCGGCGCGAACACGCCCTACCTGCTGACGATGGAGGGCGACACGCTCTATGTCGGCCACACCTTCATCAATCCCGCCTATGGCGCCATCGACGGTCTGCGGCACATCTCGCGGGTCGATCTTGCCACTTCCGCCGTGACCGGCTATGACCTGGACGCCGGCATCCTCGGCTTCACCGTCCGGGGCGGGAGGCTCGCGCTGGTCGGTGACGACGGCGGCGATCCGAATACCTTTGTGCTGCAGACCTATGACGCGGCCACCGGCGCCCGGCTCACCTCCTCGACGCTCACTCGCCCGGGAGGAGACGACTTCTGTTACCCGGCGGGAGTCCTGGTCCCGTGACCCTGGCGGGCGCGCCACCTGAGAGAATCGGCGGTATGCCCGTCCGGCCCGACCAGGAGCACGCCCGGTGAGCTCGACCCACCTGACCCTGACGACCTTCGACGGCGGCAGCGCCCTCTCGGACTTCCGCGCCCGCGCCCTGCTCGCGCGGCTCGTCGTCGCCGCCCCCAGCGTGAGCGGCGTCGCCGCGCGCTATGTGCACACGGTCGCCAGTGAGGGGCCGCTGACCAGCGAGGCCGCGGCGACCCTCGCGCGATTGCTGACCTATGGCCCGCCGTATGCCGGCCCGCCCGCCTCCGCGGGCACGCTTGTCGTCGTCACCCCGCGGCTCGGCACCATCTCGCCGTGGTCGAGCAAGGCGACCGATATCGTCCACAACTGCGGTGTTCCGATCGTGCGGGTCGAGCGGGCGACGGAGTATCTCCTCACAGGTATGCCGCTCACCGAGGATGAGTGGGCGGCCTGCGCCGACATCCTGCACGACCGGATGACCGAAACCGCGCTGCCCTCGTTGGCCGCGACGGCGGCGCTCTTCGACGAGCGCGAGGCCGAGCCGATGGCGCATATCGATGTGCTGGGACACGGCCGCGCGGCGCTCGAGGCGGCCAATGAGGCATACGGCCTGGCGCTGGCGGAGGACGAGATCGACTATCTCGTCGAAGCCTTCACTGGCTTGGGTCGCAATCCCACCGATGCCGAGTTGACGATGTTCGCCCAGGCCAATTCCGAGCACTGCCGGCACAAGATCTTCAACGCGGACTTCGTCATTGACGGTGTGCCGCAGCCGAATTCGCTGTTCGGGATGATCCGGCACACCGAACGCGTGGCCGGCGAGGGCACGATCGTTGCGTATAAAGACAATGCCTCGATCATGCAGGGCTCGGTGCGCAGCCGGTGGCTGCCCGAGGGTGGCCCGGACGGTCCCAGCGCGTATGCCGCCCGCGAGGGCGAAGTGCATGTGCTGATGAAGGTCGAGACGCACAACCACCCGACGGCCATTTCGCCCTTCCCCGGCGCGGCAACCGGAGCCGGTGGCGAGATTCGTGACGAAGGCGCCACCGGTCGTGGGTCGCAGCCGAAGGCAGGCGTGACCGGCTTCGCGGTGTCGAACCTGCGAATCCCCGGTGCTGAACAGCCCTGGGAGACAAGGGAAGCCGATGCGCCCGGGCATATCGCGACGCCTCTCGACATCATGATCGAAGCGCCGCTCGGAGCAGCGGCCTTCAACAATGAGTTCGGGCGGCCAGGTCTCGGCGGCTTCTTCCGGGTCTTCGAGCAAGAGGTCGATGGTGTCCGCCGCGGCTACCACAAGCCGATCATGAGCGCCGGTGGACTCGGCACGATCGATGCCGGTCAGACCGACAAGATCGCCTTCCCCGAGGGGAGCCTCCTCGTGCAACTCGGAGGCCCGGGTATGCGGATCGGCATGGGCGGTGGGGCAGCCTCGTCCATGGCGGCCGGCGCGAATACTGCTGCGCTGGACTTCGATTCGGTGCAGCGCGGCAATCCCGAGATGGAGCGTCGAGCGCAGGAAGTCATCAACCACTGCTGGGCGCTCGGCCAGGGCAACCCGATCTTGGCGATCCACGATGTGGGAGCGGGCGGGCTGTCTAATGCCTTCCCCGAACTCGTCGACGATGCCGGGCTCGGCGCCCGCTTCGAGTTGAACCTGGTGCCGCAGGCCGAGTCCGGGCTCTCGCCCAAGGAGATCTGGAGCAACGAGAGCCAGGAACGCTATGTCCTGGCCATCGCGCCCCAGTCGCTGCCGCTGTTCCGGCGGCTCGCCGAGCGAGAGCGCTGCCCGTATGCCGTTGTCGGACAGGCGCGTTCGGACGGCCAGTTGCGCCTGAGCTTTGACGTCGAGGGCGAGCCCGGCGAGGAGTTCGCCGTCGATATGCCGATGGAGGTGCTGCTCGGCAAGCCGCCGCGAATGACGCGCGATGTCGCGCGGGTGGATCGGTCGGGCGATGACTTCGACGGCTCCGGGGTCGATCTCCGGGGGGCGGCCTATGCCGTGCTGCGCCACCCGAGCGTGGCTAGCAAGCGTTTCCTGATCACCATTGCGGACCGGACCGTCGGCGGGCTGACCCATCGCGATCAGATGGTCGGCCCGTGGCAGGTGCCGGTCGCTGATGTCGCGGTCACTCTCGCGGACCTGACCGGCTTCGAGGGCGAGGCGATGGCCACCGGCGAACGGATGCCCCTGGCTGCTCTCGACGCTCCGGCGTCGGGACGGATGGCGGTCGGAGAGGCCATCACCAACCTGCTGGCGGCGCCAATCTCGTTGCGCGGCATCAAGTTATCGTGCAACTGGATGGCGGCGTGCGGGGAGCCGGGTGAGGACGCCGCGCTCTATGACACCGTGCAGGCCGTGGCGATGGAACTGTGCCCGGCCCTGGGCATTAGCGTGCCGGTCGGCAAGGATTCGCTCTCGATGCGCACCAAGTGGGCGGGCGACGACGGCGTCCAGCATTCCGTGACGTCACCGGTGTCGCTCGTCGTCACGGCCTTCGCGACGCTGCCCGATGTTCGGGGGACCCTCACGCCCGCGGCGGGCGAACACCAGGTGCTCATCCTCGTCGACCTCGGCGCGGGCAAGCACCGGCTCGGCGGCTCGATCCTCGCCCAAACCGAGAACGCCTTAGGCGCGACGGTGCCCGATCTCGATGACCCGGCGCGATTGGTCGCCCTCGTCGATGCGTTGAATAGCCTGCGGGACAAGGGAATTGTCGCGGCATACCACGACCGCAGCGATGGCGGACTCTGGGCCGCGATCTGCGAGATGGCCTTCGCGGGCGGCATCGGCATCGACATCGACCTGGCGCCCCTGGTGCGGCGCTCGCCCGGCGGTGAGGTCGCCGCGCTCTTCGCCGAGGAACTCGGCGCCGTCCTCGCCGTGCCATCCGAGCGCGCCACCGAAGCCGTCGCGATCCTGCGCGATCACGGACTCGGCGATCTCGTCCACGTGCTCGGCGCGACCCATCACCAGCCGCGCGTTAGCGTGTCGAGCACGGCCGGCCCGCTCCTCGATGAGTCGCTGCAGGATCTCGCGGCGGCGTGGGATGAGGTCTCCTGGCGGATCAGCGCACTGCGCGACAACCCCGAGTGCGCGGACGAGGAACACTCCGCTCTCGCCCGCCTGGGCTCTTCCGAGAGTCGTCTGGTTGTGCAGCCGAGTTTCGATCCAGCGCAAGACATTGCGGCGCCCTACCTCAATCTTGGTGCCCGACCCAAGGTCGCCATCCTGCGCGAGCAGGGCGTCAACAGCCATGTCGAGACGGCTTTCGCCTTCGACGCGGCGGGGTTCACGGCATACGACATCCACATGACCGACCTGATGACCGGCCGCGCGGACCTGCGTGACTTCACGGGCCTGGTCGCGGCGGGTGGCTTCTCCTATGGTGACACCCTCGGGGCCGGCGAGGGCTGGGCACGCTCGATCCTGTTCCATCCCGAGCTGACGGACGCCTTCCACGCCTTCTTCACCCGGGCGGACACCTTCGGTCTGGGCATCTGCAATGGCTGCCAGATGTTCGCCGCGCTCGCCGAGCACATCCCCGGCGCCGACGCGTGGCCGCGGTTCACCCGCAACAAGTCCGAGCAGTATGAAGCCCGCCTGTCCCTCGTCGAGGTGCTCGACTCACCCTCGCTCTTCTTCGCGGGGATGACCGGCTCACTGCTCCCGATCGCGGTGGCGCATGGTGAGGGATTCGCCGACTTCTCCGCGCAAGGCGACCCCGAGCAGGTCCACCGAGCCATGCGCTTCGTCGACGCGACCGGGGCGGTGGCCACGGCATACCCTGGGAATCCCAATGGCTCGCCCGACGGGCTGACGGCGGTGACCACCCCGGACGGCCGATTCACCGCGATGATGCCGCACCCCGAGCGCGTCCAGCGCAACATCCAAATGTCGTGGACCGACGGCCCGCTCGACCAGCCGAGTCCCTGGCTGCGGATGTTCCGCAACGCCCGCGCCTGGGCGAACTGAAGGTCTGAGCTTTGGCCCCATATGTGGTGCCAAAGCTCAGACCTACTTGCCGGTAAGCGTCAGGAGTAGAAGGGCCGATCCGGGTCGTCGGGGTCATCGGTGCCGCGCACATCGGGCTCGTGGACATCGGCCGAGACCGCCGGGTCGCCATGCAGCACCTCGCCGCCATCGGTGCTGATCGCGACGCCGGTGCTGTCGTGCACCTGCTTGGCGAGGTTGCGATAGGACTCGTCCGGGATCGCGAGGCCCACGGCGTCGAGGCGCTCACGGATGCGGGTGGCGACGGCGTCCTCGTCCATCGTCTGCGCGTCGACCTGGGCTGCGACGACCGCGTCAACATACGCCTGCACGTGCTCCGGGCCGTGGTGTTCGACGAACGACTCGGACAAGACGATGTGGGCGATGCGCGCGGGCGCGATCTTGGCGGCGGGGTTGGCGTCGACGTCGCTGGTCTCGCCGGTGCTGTTCTCGGGGGCGTCAGTCGTCATGGGCCGACTGTATGGCGCCCGCTCACCCTTGTGGGCCGAAAGCGCCGGGCCTCTTGCGTTGGCCGCCGCTCGGCTCAGCCGCGCCGAGCCTGGTGGGGCTCGACGGGCAGCCCGGCCTTGCTCCATGCGGTGAAGCCGCCCTCGAGGTGGGCGACATCGGTGCGGCCCATATCGTTAAGCACGGCGGTGGCGAGCGCTGAGCGCCACGCGGAGCCGCAATAGAGCACCAGCTTGCGGCCGTCGTCGAGGACCGGCTTGTAGTACGGGGTGGCCGGGTCGATCCAGAACTCCAACATCCCGCGAGGCGCCGAATAGGCGCCAGGGATCTGACCCAGCTTCTCCAACTCCCGCACGTCGCGGATGTCGACGATCAGGACGTCCGGGTCGTCCAGCAGGGTTTCGGCCGATGCCAGCGGGATGGTCTCGACGCGCGCGATGGCGGTGTCGACCAGATCCTTCGCGGTGCGCGCCAGCGGGGCACCCGGTTCGCGTTCACTCATCCCCCGAGTCTGGCACCCCCGACCGAGCCCGTTCCCTCCCGCGCCCGGCCGGCACGCTCAGGCGGCCGTCACGGGCCAGCAGCAGCACGGCTGCGGCAGCTGACGCCAGTCCCGCGAGACTCCACATCCACAACGCGGCCGACCAGTTCGACCAGACCATACGGGAAGACCGGGAGCCGACTGTCGAAGGGGCGCACAAGGGCCCACGCCGTCGCCAGGGGGATGACGGCCAGAGCGAACCGTCCACCGGGCGTGGACTGGCCGGCGAAGCGGGCCCGGATGACCCAGCAGGCGGCCAGCGCGGACGCGGCCGGGCCCTGGACGAAGACGGTCCACGGGTGATCCAGCAGACTGTCGCGCGCCCACCATGCCCCGGCCGACCAGGCCGCCAGGACGGTCAGGATGCCGGGCAGCCGGGCGGTCGTGCGCCAGGCCATGGTGTGCGGTGTCGGGTCGACGACTCCGGCGGCCGGCTCGTCGAGGCACCATGCCGTGGCCGCTGCGACGACGCCGACTGCCGTTCCCTGCAGCGGCCACAGCGGCAAGGGCTGGTACTCCACCAGGGCCATGAGCGCGAGCAGGATGACCGCGCATACGCCGACGAGGGTCCAGGGGAGCGCCGCGCGGCTGTAGCGCCACATGTCAGAGTTCGGGACCGGGATTCGGGTTGACGTAGGCATCGGGTAGTCCGAGCGTCAGGGTGAGGGCGAGGGCCACGGCCGCGACCACGAGGGTGATCGCGATGCCGCGCTTGAGACGCGCACGATCGGACTCGGGGTCATGGACGATGGCGAGTTGCAGGCCCAGGGCGCACAAGGCGGCGAGATAGCCGATCCACGCGACGGGCGAGCCTGGGGTGGCAACCCAGGTGCCGGTGCCGCTCGACCAGCCGAGCGGGCCATACCAATAGGTCCACGGCCAGAACGCCTTCCAACTCCAGGTGGACTCGAAGTTGCCCTGCATGAGGATCGAGACCACGACGACCAGGACCAGGGCGAGCGCTGCCATACCCCGCTGCGGGAGCCATCGGGACAGCAGGAGACCGAGCAGGGGGCCGCCGGCGGCGGGCACGACACCGAGGGCGAAGATCACGGCGAGGACGTATGCCGTGGAGACCGGTCCGTGGGGGGAGGCGAAGCTGTCCGGGGATCTTTGAAGAAGTAGATCACCGCCCAGGCGAACCAGACGAGGGCGACGGTGCCCGGGACAAGGATGGCCGTCGCCAGCGCTCGGGTGCGCACCCGCTCCGGGACCACGGGGGCACCGGCGGCTGCGGCGGCTCGGTCGGAGCGTTTCGCCAGGCTGGTCATGATGATCAGGCCGAGCAATCCGAGCAGGGCCGCCGGCGCGATCATGGTCAGCGTCGAACTCATGCCGCCCTCGCCGCTCACGGTGCTCACGAGCACCTGGGCGGCCAACAGGATGGTGCCCACCCAGAAGAGGGGATGCAGCGCGTAGTGGCGTACTTCGCGCCTGGCCAGGGGTGAGACGGCGATGGCGTGCGGGCTGGCCTGTGCGGTGGCTGAGGCGGTCATCGAACTGCTCCTTGGGGAAGGGCGCCGTGGCGCAGCAGGAGTAGGCGTCCTCGACGGTGGCGTCGGCGCGGCGGTGTTCCGGGCCTGGGGCATCGGTCCGCGCCGTCGACGGTGGCGGCATGACCTCGCCGCCCGGAGCACTTGCCCGTCGGCTGACGGATGCTCGACCCGACTACACCTCGAGCGCCTTCATCTCTGGCGCCGGTTCCGGGATCGGTCGTGCGCTCACGCTGACGGTCCTTGACCGCGGGTACCACGTGTTCGCCGGCGCCTACAACGATGCCGAGGAATCCAGCTTGGCCGAGTCCTTTGACGCTCGCCGCGTGACGCCCATCGTGCTGGACGTCCGTGACGAGGCATCCACCCAGGCTGCGGCGACGATCGTGGGCCAGAACCTTGCCGGGATAAAGCTCAAAGCGGTGTGCAATATCGCTGGAGTGATTGTCAACGGACCCCTCGTTGACCTCTCCGGTGCCGCGCTGAGCAACGTTCTCGCCGTGAACCTCGTGGGCGTCCACAATGTGACTCGCTCCATGCTGCCCGTCCTCGGCCCAGGCAGCCGGGTCGTCAACATGAGTTCTGCCAGCGGGGTTCGCACCCTGCCCTTCACAGGTGCCTACTCGGCGAGCAAATTCGGACTCGAGGCCCTCACGGCCGCAATGCGGATGGAGTTCGCGCCGCTCGGGATCCGGGTCTCCGCCGTAGCCCCGGGGATGGTTCGCACGCCCATGGCCGACGAGATCCAGCAGCAACTCCGACGTCCCCCGTCGCTGGAGGTGTATGCCGAGCCCGTGCGCATCGTCCTCGCGAAGTCCGTCGCCAGCGTCGAGCGGGGGATCCCGATGCGCCGCGTCGTGGCAACAATCGTCAGCGCCCTTGAGTCGACGTCACCGTCGCCGCGCTACGACCTTCACGATAGTTGGGCGCAGGATGCCGTGCTCATGCGCATGGTCCCCACCAAGGTGAGGGAGGCCGTGGTCGCGCGGGTTCTTCACTTGACGCCGACCCCCTGATCCATGGACGCGGCGCGCGACAGACTCGCCTGGTCATTGCCGCGCGGTGCCAGTTCGTGGCCGACGACCATCCCACATCCCGACCAGGGTCAGGTGGGTCGCGCCCCGGTGCGGACCGCGCCCGCCATCGTGACCAATGCCTCGGCCCGCTTGCTGCGCAGCGACCCAGGACCGTACTTGAGCAGCCACGAGTCGTCCTCGACAAGATCCAGCGATGCCGGCCCGGCTGCGCGCGCCCCGGCATCGTCGGGCTGATCCAGACGCTCCACGACCGAACGAAAGTAGTAGTGGAAGAAGAGTCGGTTGAACTCGGTGAAGTAGATGTCGGCGACCCTCAGGTCCCCGCGGATGACGACCATATTCTCGTCATTGTCCTGACACGAGGCCGAGGAGAAGTTGGCCGACCCGGTGACGACGATGGGGTCCGCACCGAGCGGGTCGGCGAGCAGGAACTTGGTGTGCACGAAGGCGACGTGCCGGTTGAGGCCGAGTTGCCGGGTGGTGGTCTCCACGACCCACTGGCCGAGGGGGTCGGAGAGTTCGCTCCCCCAGGCTTGATAGATATTGCGGCTGCTGTCGAGCTTGACCTGCGCTGACTTGGTGTCCGGTTTTTCCAGCAGGAAGAAGCGCAGCGGGCTGGAGGTGTCGCCCTGGGCGAGCACCTCCCGAAGTTGGCGCGCGATCCCGAAGGCGAAGGTCGCGCAGGCGAGCCGCTTGGCACCGGTCAGCAGGTCCGCATACAGATCGAGCGGCGCGGTGCCGCTGCGCGGGCTGAAAATCGCTGTCTGGCCTCGGGCGATCTCGCCGCGCCCGGCCGGAACCGGCGACATCGCCGCGACAGCCGCTCGCAAGGCGGCATTGCGGGTCCGCACTTCGCTGGCGCTGTCCGTGATCCGGCCACCGGGGTCGGCGGCCAGCAGATCCCAGTACGCCTGGAACGTCGCCGCCAGGCTGGGGTCCTTGATCAGGTGACCGACATTCGCCTGGCCGTGAATGCCGCCGAGGGTCAGATTCGTCGAACCGGTCCACACCTCGGCCGGCACCCCGGCCCGATGCACAACGAGGAACTTGTTGTGCTGTATGGCGTTTCGGCGCGCCTCTCGCGGCACGATCGCCGTCATCGGGATCCCCGCCGCGGTGACCGCTTCAAGGTTCGCCAGCCGAGGCGCACTGCGCACGAACACCTTCTTGATGCTCCCGTCGCGCTGGCGCTGGTTCTCCCAATGCTCATTGACCTTCAGGTCCAGCACGAGACGGAGGTCGACGCCGCGCGCGACCGCGTCCGCGAACTCGCGCAGGACCGGGAGGTGGCCGAACTCGTAGAAGGCCCCCCGCAGCGTGTCACCAGGGCCGGTCGAGCGGATCACCGCTATCAGGGCATCGTCGAGATCCCGGCTGAGCCAATCGAGGGCGAGTTGCCGCTTGGCAGCGGTCGGCTGAGCATCAGGCGAGAGGCCGCCGAAGCGGCGCTGGTATGCCTGGCTGGAGGCCACCCCTCGGTTGGCATGGATCTCGTGCGTGGGCGAGGCTGTCGGCTCAGTGGTGACCCTCAGTTCCGCCGGCCGGCCGCGGCGTGGGCTCGCCGGTCGGCCGCGGAGCGGAATGAACCGGTAGTCGTAGGAGGTCCCCGGCGTCACCGTGAAGTCGTCCCAGACGAGAGACTGGATCGGGTGCTGATTCGTCGAATAGGCCCGTCCGGGTTCAGGATCGGGCACCAAGGACCGGAACACCTTCAATCCGGTGACGTACCGATAGGTCCCGGTCGGGGTGCGCCTTTGGACGGCGAAGCCGAGCAGTCCGGGCCTCGCCGAGTTCGCGACCTTGATCGCGAAGGACACCGTGCCGGTGCCGGCGACGGCGAAGACGGTGACGCCGGCTGCCGACCAGGACCGGTAGCGCACCCGACCAGCGTAGGCCGCGATGGTCCGGTCGGGGCCGTTTCGCGAATGCGTCGGTGTGCAACCGTGCGCGCTGGGGATGCCGGTCAGTGGTGCGTGCGCACTGACGGCGACCATTCGCCAGCGGGCGCAACCTCGTGGCGGACGGCCGTCGCATCGCAGGGTTTGGCCGCGCCATTCGGCGCCGGGACTGTCCGCCGAACGGTGGTTCTGACCTGACACGCCAACGTGGGTTGGCGGGAAGGTTGGTCACTGATGACCGAGACAATCACGAGCGTGGGCTCGATGCCCAAGGACGCCAAGAGACGCCGCTCGTCGTCGACCGCGACACCGTCGGAGAGGGCGGCGATCGCGCAGCTGGTCAAGGCCGCCAGGGAGCGGGGTGAGGACATCACCGGCCCGGAGGGGTTGTTGAAGTCGATCACCGCGACCGTGCTCGAGGCCGCCCTGGAAGAAGAGCTGACCGACCACCTTGGTCACGTCAAGCACCGCGCGCCCGAGGGTGGGGCGGAGAACATCCGCAACGGCACCCGCGCCAAGACGGTGCTGACCGACGCGGCCGGGGAGGTGGTGATCGAGGT